>WGSK01000003.1:0-102164 GCA_014871655.1 Collinsella sp.
AAGAGAAGAGGCGGGGCATGCCCCGCCTCTTACACCACATCTCTGCGCGCTACCCGCCTGACGTCTAAATCGCCTTCTAAAGGCATGAAATCGCTGTTACTAAATTGGTAACAGTACTCATATTTGCCATTTTTTGTCCACGGGCCCTTGGATGACAGTGTGATTTTATGCCTTCGGGGTTCGAATCCCGGCGTATGGGTAGCAAAAAGCCCGTCACCGAATTGGCAACGGGCTTCTCAGATTCTGTGGTGCCCCCAGCGGGATGTCCGCGTGCGGCTGGCGCCGCCCGCTTTCGCTGCGTCGCTCCGCTCCTTGCGTGCTGCGCCGGAAAACGCTTACGCGTTTCTTCAGCTCCGCACCCTGTCGGGTTCGAATCCCGGCATATCGGCAGCAAAAAGCCCGTTACCGCGAGGGCAACGGGCTTCTCAGTTTAAATGGTGCCCCCAGCGGGATTCGAACCCGCGATATCCACCTTGAAAGAGCTGCACCCGAACGTGCAAGCAGATAACGGCGGTTCAAAGGCGAACGTCTCAACTGGGGTTTTGATACAACGCGGTACAAAGCGCCGCAAAGTAGTACACTCCATTTTGCGGCGGTTTTGCGGCGCATTTTGCGGCGCGGCGAGTGAACGGAGATACCGCGATGCACTATACGAGCGTACGGATCAGGGAGCGCAAGGGGCGCGGACTGATTGCGGAGGCCTCATACAAGGACGAGGCAACGGGAAAGTGGCGCAAAGTCTCAACTGGTTTGGAGGCCACGGGCAAGCGTGCGGCCCAGAAAGAGGCCGAGGCGTGGCTAAGTGAGATTGAAGCCGAGTGGCAGAGGAAACAGCAGGAGGCGAGCGCCCTTACCGCGCTCGGGCTGGATGCCGACGCGCCGCTCACGGTGAGCGCCTACGTTCGCCGCTATCTGGACGGAAAGCGCCACGAGATAGAGCCGTCCACCTTCAACGGGTATACGCGCTACCTCGATAAGCAGATAACCCCGACACTGGGGGACATTGAGCTATCCAAGCTCAACCCCGATACGGTGAGGGCGTGGGTAGCGAAGCTATCCGAGGGTTACAGTGCCGTTACCGTTCGCAAGTCGCTCACCCTGCTCAGGTCTGCCATGAACGAGGCCATTAATTCCGATCTGCTTATCAAAGACCCTACGCGCGGCG
Organism: Collinsella sp.; assembly: GCA_014871655.1. Taxonomy (GTDB): domain Bacteria; phylum Actinomycetota; class Coriobacteriia; order Coriobacteriales; family Coriobacteriaceae; genus Collinsella. The sequence continues at coordinate 1,166 of WGSK01000003.1, forward strand.
TGAAAGCGCCCAAGGGGACGAGGCCCAAGCCGAACGCGCTTACGGTCGAGGGCGTGCGCACCGTCCTCGCAGTACTCGACGCGCTCGACCTCACGCCCCAGCTGCTCGGTATCAAAATTGCCCTGTTCACTGGGATGCGAGAGGCGGAGATATGCGCCCTCAGATGGTCGAACGTGGACATTGAGCGCGGCACGCTCTACGTTGACGAGGCGTTGGGCAGGGACGGCGCGGCATACTACCTCAAAGACGCAAAGACCACGGATAGCGCCCGATACGTCACGTTCGGTAACGCCCTTGCCGATGATTTGAGGGCGAGGCGAGAGCAGGTGGAGGCCGATTGCCGCGCCGCCGGGGTTCCGTTCGATGATAGGTTCTTCGTCCTCGGGGACATGCGCGGCGGTTTTCTCAGGCCCCAGTATTTGGGCAACAAGTGGCGCGAACTTGCAGGCGCTATCGAGATAAAGGGCACTCAAGGCACGCGTCCTACGTTCCACGACCTACGCCACACGTTCGCAACCATCGCCATTGAGAGCGGCGTTGACGTAAAGGCCGTTTCTGCCATGCTCGGGCACTCAAACGCGGCTATGACGCTCAATACCTACGCCGACGCAACGCGCGAGGGCAAGCGCCGCGCCGCACTAGCCGTTGAGAACGCGCTTACCGTAGGGGGCGGCGAGTGATGGGGGCAGGTGCCGAGGGGCTGAACGAGTTCCACGCTAGAGCGAGGCGGGCGGGGGAGTTCTACCGCGAGGTGGATGGGTACCGCGCGACGTTCCCCGATGATGCGGTTAAGTGGCTCAGCTCGCATGGCCTCGATACGCAGAGCCGACCAAGATTCGCCGCCGATTCGGACGCGATCAAGCGCATATGCGAGAGATACGGCCTAAAGCAGGCGGCTATAGCGAGGACGTGCGGTATCCAGCCGTCCACCGTCTCAGCATGGGCTAAGGAGCCATGCAAAGCCAAGCCCCGACACGTGCGCGAGATAATTGACCTCGCAGAGCGGCTAGGGCGTGGGGGCGAAAGCGCCCAGACGTTCAACGAGTTTATAGTCGGGTTGCTCGATGTGCCCAGCAGGGCAAGCGGGGAGCTTACCGCCAACGAGGACAGGGCCGAGGATATAGCTGGTATAGCCGATGCCTGTTGGTATCTCACCGATGCCCAGCTATCAGCCCTAACCGAGGTGGTGCGCTCAATGTTGTTGGCAAACGGTGAAGATAGCGACGTTTTGACCTCACGCGTCGGGGAAATTGATTCGGTTTGGGGCCTAATCCGAGAGCGCTAAACCGAACGAAATAGCTATAAAACGAACCGTAGACGCACTATCCGCGCCTACGGTTCGTTTTATGCGCCGAAAAATGAACAGCAAAATGAACGTTTCAGCATTTCCGCAGGTAAACGGCATTGTGGACTGTTCGCGTTACGCGCGGTACAAACTGAATCAAACGCGCGTGAATGATTCAGTAACTACCTACGGAGGGGCTGCAATGTGTACTCAGGAACAGCTAGACAGGTTGGCGGCTATCGCGCAGGAGGGGCGTTTTGAGGAACTGCCCAACCCGCTATCAGCGCCCGAGGCGGCGGCGATTGCCCGTTGCTCAAAGCCAACTATCACGAGGGCGTGCAAGTCGGGCAGGCTCAAAGCCGTTAATACGGGTATGCGCTGGAAGATCAACCGTGATTCGCTGCTTGCATACGCGGCGCTCATCTAGGGGGGCGGACATGAGGCCACTAAAGGCGGCGCTTGCCGCTATCAGGCATGTAGCCAACCTAGACGTTCAGGGCATGAGCCAAGCCGAGATTTCGGCGGAGTGCGACAGGTTGGCGTTTAGAACGTGCGGCATTGGCGAGGGCGCCCTATATCGCCGCTGGGCTATGGGCAGGTTCCACGCCATAGGGCGCGAGCTGGTGCGCCGCAAGCGCCTAGGAGGTGGCGGCGATGTGGAACGAGGACGTTAGAGCCGTACCCGTCAAGATGGGGCGGCTGCTCACGGTATTGCAGGCAGGGGCCGTGCTCGACATGAGCGAACGCACCGTTAGGCGGCTCATCGCCACGGGTGCCCTAGCGACGGCGAGGGTTGGGCGGCGCGTATTCGTAACCCGTAGCTCGGTTCTAGCATTGGCGGGTGCGGGCGTTGGGTAGCAGCGTGGCTACGAAACGGAGAGATGGAACGTTCACAACGCTTTACCCCAGCATGTTGCAGGTTTCGGCGAGGCTAAGCTCGGGTGTTGCGGCGGCGGTTCTATCCGTTCTTGTACGCTATCTGGGCAAACCGCGATATTCGCCAAGCGTGGCAATTGGTACGCCATTCGAGGGGCGGGCCGTGTCTGCCCCGGTATCCGCCATTGCCTCGGAGCTATGCATAACTGAGGGACAGGTTAACAACGCGGTGAAGAGGCTCAAACGCTATACGGTTTGGTTCCCGGACGGGACGAGCGCCCCGCTGCTCGAAACTATGCCGGGGCATGAGGGCAGGCGAGGTAGCGCGGCGGTCTACGTGATAGGGGCGAAGAACGAACCGGGGGCGGTGCAGACGGTCACGCTCAACGCAAAGGACGGGACGCCGACGCCCCCAGACGCCGCGACGATAGCGCGGTTAGCTGGTGCGGGCGTACTACCTATCAGCCAAAGAAAGGTAGTACGAACGGACGAGTTAGCTAGTACGAATGGGCAAGTTAGGTGGTGCGGTGGCACCAGCCTAAAGGATAAAGAGATTAAAAAGAAAGGAGCGGAGGGCGATAGGTACGCGATTGATACCGAATTGGCGGCGAAGCTCAGGGGCGGTAGAACTGTCGTCTAACGGGTTTAGGCATGGAGAGGGCTAGAGCCGCTATCCATGCCGAATGGGTGCCCGATGCCCTCAGCCGTTCACGGTGGAGCGCTACGCACACCCTCAAAGAGATCGAGGCGGCGGAGGCCGAGGCCACGGGAAAGCGTCAACGCCTCATAGCCGAGGCGCGTGAGGGCATGGAGCGGGTCAACGACCTATTGGGCGAGGCTCAGGCCACGAGGCAGAGGAAAGCTAGGAGGTGAGGCCGCTATGGGCGAGTTCGATTTTACGGGTGAGCTGGAAAAGCTCGACGATTGGAAAATGCCCGAGATGTGAGGCGGGGCGCACTGTGGGAACGGGTGCGCCCCGCTTTTCGTCTCGATCAACAACGGGGGGCGGTGTATCAACCCGCGCGGCGCGGCATATGCAGGGGTTCGGTAGGTTCGGGCGTTCCCGGCGGGGAGGGGGGAACGGGCGCGTTCCCTGCTCTAACCTCGATGCGGGCGAAACGGAGACAAGCCCACGAGAGGAAAGAGGCCGACATGGACGAGAACGGGAAACGCCGAACGATGCGGGGGGTGCTCGGGGCAGTCTATCCCCGCACGACGAGGGAACGGGGTGTTCTCTACGTGGCTCACGGGCGATTGCATGGAGCCGACGCTAACGGCGGGGATGATGGGCGTTTGGGTTCCTCGCATACCCGAGGTTGGGGAGATAGGGCTTTACAGGTTGCCGCCATATAGCCCGAGGACGCAACGATTGGCTCGAATTAAGGCGTTTGAGGCCGAGGGCGGGCGAGTACTGCTAACGCACGACAATAGGGCCTATAAAGACGATTTGAGGCCCCTAGGAAAGAAGCGGGCAGGCGAGGGCGGTATAATGTTCGTGGGTACGCTGGTGGAGGTGTACGAACCCGTGAGGGGCGTGAACCTCAAAGCCCTACCAGAGGAATAGGGGTTTGGGCGCTCAATCGCGCCCGTTCCCGAGGCGGCACGTCTCTCCGCAGGTTCTCCGTTCACTACCTGCGGGACGTTTCGGGCGTGCCGTGCCGAGTGCGGGCGATTGGGGAGGTTGGCGGTTATGCTCACATTGGAAGAGGCCATAAAGCCGATTCTGGAAGAGGAGGCCGTAGACGGATACGGCCCGGTGTGCGCATACGAGGGCAAATACCATTGGTTCGTCGGGTTCGGTTTCGATGGAAAGATGGCCCCGGGCGACACTCCATATGCCATTGACAAGGAAACGGGGAGGATTGACTTCTTCCCGATTCCATTTTTCCTCAGAGGTGAGAGTCCATCTGCTATCGAGCTTGAAATGTGGGAGGCTAAAGAGGTTCCCGTCCCCTAGACAACAGCAGGCCCCGCCACGGCGGGGCCTTTTCATGCCGATAACCATAACTTTCATAAGCCTAAAAAAGGCGGGGCGGTGCGTTCAATGTCAAGAATGTCACGCCCCAAAAAAAGAGCGGGGCGGGGTGTTCAATGCGAACAATGCGAAGCCCTAAAAAGGAGATTCGGCGTAGTGTCGAGGCGATACCGCCCGAGATTTGGCGGCACGTTTGCGGCGAAGTTTTGCGGCGATTTTGCGGCGCATTTTGCGGCAAGCCCCTAAAAACGAAAACAGGCCAAGACGAAAAACACGCCTTGACCTGCTCAAATGCTGTGGTGCCCCCAGCGGGATTCGAACCCGCGATATCCACCTTGAAAGGGTGGCGTCCTTGGCCGCTAGACGATGGGGACAGCGGGAAAGAGTATAGCAGACTTTTTTAGCCGTTCACATATCGTTGGCAAACTGAAAAACCACCACAAAGGTACCTGTCCTTTGTGTGGTGGTTGGGGCGTGAGGGGAGGAGCTTCATGGCGGCGTCGTGGGCGGCGTGCTCGTAGGTGTCGTCGAGGGGTTTGAGCGGCAGCAGGGCTGTGGCCTGCGCATCGCCGCGGCGCTCGAGGGCGTGCGCGATCAGCCAGTCGGCGAGTTCGGGGTTCTTGGGCAGTGCCGGTCCGTGTAGGTACGTGCCGATGACGCCCTTGTAGATGAGGCCCTCAAAGCCGTCGTCGCCGTTGTTGCCGGTGCCCGTGACGACGGACGTTCCGAGCGGCGTGGCCTCTGCATCGAGCAGGGTGCGGCCGCCGTGGTTCTCGAATCCCACAAAGGGCTCGGGTGCCAGGTCGGTTTTGACGGCGACGTTGCCGATCAGACGGTCGGAGCCGCGCACGGTCTCGGCGGCAATGACGCCCAGACCCTCAATGCGATCGTCGCCCATGTAGTACGAACGGCCGAGCAGCTGATAGCTGCCGCAGATTGCGAGCAGCGAGCCGCCGTCCTCAACATAGGCCGCGACCTTGTCTTTTTGAGCGAGCAATTCATGTGCCACAGCCAACTGGTCGCGGTCGGAGCCACCGCCCATCATGACGATATCGGCGTCGGTGAGATCGAGCGACTCGCCCATACGGACCTCGTCCACGCGCACGGGGATGCCACGCCAGGCGCAGCGGCGCTCGAGGGCAATGACGTTGCCGCCGTCGCCATAGAGGTTGAGGGCATCGGGATACAGGTAGACGATGCGCAGGGGGCGTGAGAGCTCGACCGGCGCAATATCGGTGGGGACGGCGCTGCCATCGGCGCGCGTTGCGGCGTGGGAGGCAACCGAGCTCGCATCGGTGCCCTTAAGCTCGTCGAGTTCCTTGACCAGCGGCGGGAAGGCCGTGTAGTTGGCGACGGCGTAGAAGGTGTCATCGGCGATCTCGTCTGCCACGGCGCCGATCGCCTGCTCGATATTCGAGATGATGGCGGCGTCGATGCCGGCGTACTTTAGACGTACCTGCATATCGTGTGCACGCGTGCCGCCGGCAAAGGCGACAAGCCCTGGCGTATCGGCGATGCGCTCGAAGTCGACGTCGTAGATCCACGAGACATCGTGACCGTCGGCGTCGTTGTCGTTCAGGAAGAAGGCGCAGAGCCTGCCGCCCGCCGTTTTAATGGACTGAATCTGGCGATCGAAGCCCACGGGGTTTTTGGCCAGGTTTGCCTCGACGGTTCGGCCGGCGATATCCCAACGGCCCATGCGTCCGCCGGCGGGGACGTAGGCATCGAGCGTGGGCTGCAGATGCGCCGCGTCCACGCCCAGCTCGCGCGCCGCAAAGAAGGCGGCGGCAACGTTGTAGACCATGTACAGGCCGTTGTAGCGTGTGGCGATGTGTACGGCAGCCGCGTCGGGCGCAGGCCCAAAGACCAGGTCAAAGCCGTAGCCGTCGCAGCCGAGCTCCACGCCCGTCACGCGACGGACAAGCCCGGGGCGGGCCCAGCCGCACGAAGGGCAATGGTATGCGCCAAGCTGTCCGTACTGCACGTAGTCGTACTCCAACGGTGCGTTGCACTGTGAGCAAAAACGCGAGTCGCTAATGCGGTCGGACTCGGTGTTGGTGGCGCCGTCGATGCCAAAGGCGATGCTTGCATTGGGAACGCGCGCGGCGATCGCGGCACACAGCGGGTCGTCTGCGTTGTAGATGAGCGTTGTTGCCGGAGAGAGCTCCAACGCATGGGCGATGACGTCTTGGGTATGGTCGATCTCGCCGTAGCGGTCCAGCTGGTCGCGGAACAGGTTGAGCAGCACAAAGTACGTCGGCTTGAGCTTGGGCAGAACGCGTACGGTGTAGAGCTCGTCGCACTCAAAAACGCCCACGCGCTTGCCGCTGCTGGTGTGCTTAAGGCCGCCGCGGGCCTCGAGCAGAGCACCTACCACACCAGGCTCCATATTGTTGCCGGCGCGGTTGCATACCACGGTGGCGCCGCTGGCGGCAACGGCGTCGGCGATCAGGTTCGAAGTGGTTGTCTTGCCGTTGGTGCCGGTGATCACCACGCTGCGGTCGACCAGGCTTGCGAGGTCGCTCAGCAGCTCGGGGTTGATCTTCATGGCGATGCGGCCGGGGAGTACGCCGCCCTGGCGCTTAAGGACGGAGCGCAGCCCCCAGCGGGCGATATCGCTCGAGGTGCCGGCAAGAGATGAGCGGAGGTTCATGAAACCGTTCCTAACGTAAACGACATGGTCGGGTCGAGTGCGTCACTAAAAACCGTAGCGGCGCGCAAATTCCTGGGCAAGCTGCGACACGTCTTCGCAGGCATTGGCCCAGGGGGCAAAGTCGGGAGTGTCCGAGATAATACCGTCCGCTTCCCAAACGGCCTGGTGCGAAAGATCCCAGGGATCGTGCGGCTCGGGCCGGCAGGGAAGGTACGGTGTCTGGTACATGGGGTTCAGTAAGAAGAACGCACCGCCCTCGCAACGGTTGGCAAACTCACGCAGCGCGCGCGTCGCCGGGCGCATCTTGTTTGTTTTGAACAGCAGAATCGTGCGGGCGAGCAGATACCAAGGAGAGTTCTCGAGCGCGTCAGCCCCGATCTCTTCCTCGAGCTGGTGGGCCAGGGCAAAAAAGCCGTCCTGGTCTTCCAGGCGAGCGAGGGCGAGCAACACGGTGCCTGCGGCTCGGGTGGGGTAGCCTTCCGCCTTAAGGACGCGGCGGGCGTAGTTGGCGGCAGCACGGTAGCGGGCGCTCGCCATGCACAGCTGCGAGATGGCCTCGAGCGTATGAAGCCACCCGATAAGAGCCGGCTCGCTTACGGTGAGATCGGCCGCTGTCACGCCGTCTGCCAGCACCTTGTTGGCCCAGTAGTGCGGGGCTTCCATGTCGAACCCGGGTACGCTTTGCTGCAGGTAATCGGCCGTGGTCGCCTCGAGCTTCATCAGGTCGCCCAGGCAGGCGTCAACGGGCGTGTCGGCCAGGATGATGGCGAGCAGCTGGGCATCGAGGACATGCGCATCGACGCGGACGATCTTGAGCAGCTCATCACGCATATCGTCGAACAGGCGGTTGCGCGTCTGCTCGAACTCCTCGTCGCTGCCCATGTCCTCGATGCGATGGAGCTCGTCGAGCAGGTGGCGGTGGACGCCGGCATAGGACAGCAGCGCCTGGGCATGCTCGGTCTGCGCATACTTATGAGGGTTGACGTTCACGTCGTTATGGACAAGATCGCGCGCTGCATCGGTGAGTTCGGGGTGCGACGCAACGTAGGCGCGCTCCAGGTAGGCGGGGATGTAGACGCTCGGATCCATTAGAGGTCTCCTCCCTTAAACGGCAGGCCCTGCTCGGCCGCGCGCAGGATGCGCTCGTCGATCTGGGAACGCACGATGTCGTTGGTGGCGACCCAGGCGGCAAAGCTGGCGTTGTCGGGGGCGCCCAGACCCTCCTGCAGTACCGGCGTCGCTTCGGACAGCGCAAGGACGAGCTCGTCGGTGGAGCCCACACCCACGTTGACGCGGGCATAGACGCCATCGGGAAACTCGGTTTGGAAGTAGAGCGCCTCGGCCGCGTGCGGACACGAGCGTGCAAGGATACGCAGGTAGTGCTCGGCACCCTCGTAGTCCAGCTCGCGCCAGGCTGCGCTCATCAGTGCGATGAGCGTCCACGGGTCCAAGTCGCGCTCCGCGTCCTTGGGACGACGGCGCAGCGGCGTGTTGGCGAGATAGGGGACGGAGTGTGCAGAGCGAAACCGTTTGAGCTCCTCGGCGGGGTATTCGAGCTTTGCCATGGCGAGCATTGCGGTGTGGCGGACACCAGCGGGGTCGTTGGGCGCAAAGTCCAAGCTGCGATTTGCGGCTTCGAGCGACATGCGATAGCGGCCGCTAATGAGGGCGCGTGACGCAAGGGCGGCAAGCCAGCGCAGGTAGGGGCGGCGCATGAGGTCGCCTGCGGCCTCACGCTCGTAGGGGTCCTGCGCCGAGGCGATTTTGAGCGCCAGGTCATGCTCGACTTCATCGCGCTTGGATGCCAAGTACTGTACGTATTCCTCGTTGGAGCTGGCGGTGAGCGCCGTCAGCATGCGCTGGGCATCCCAGTTGGCCGGATCGAGCGCGGCTGCCTCGCGGAGCATGTTCTCGGCAGCTGCCTCTTCTTGCTCTGCCTGGGTATCGTCAGGGATAAAGGGAATGCGGTAGTCGACAGCCTCGACCACCTTGGCAATGAGGTGCCCGGCGCGGTCGCGGTCGTGCACGATGAGCGGTGCGGGGTTGCGGGTGAATTGTTCCATCAGACGCTCTACGGCAGCACCGTCGGTGAGCGGGATATTGTCGCGGTGCAAGGCCTCAAGAACGAGGCGATGGCAATCCTCTTGAATGGGATCGAATGCCATGGGGCCTCCTTTGCTGCGGTTAGGGTTCAAATATCTCTATATAAGGTTCTAGTTTACCCGCATGTGGCACACCGGGGGTGCCGCACTTGGACTTGCACCTTTGCACCACGAAGACGGATGTCGCACAAATGTCGGCACCTTGGACGACCGAGTGGTATCACGGTGCCGCAAACGGTCGATTTTTGGCGGCGAACGGTGCATATTTTGGAGGGGCACCGTCCTGCCCGGGATATGTAGTCAACCTTGATAAAACGTTTGCCCAGCTTGGGAGTATGAATGCCGCACAAGGGTCTTCAGGGATAGAAAAAACGTTTCATCATTGGCGGCTTTAGGTGAATAACTGACCAACCAGAACGGTAAAATAGTGTTTGTCTGAGCGTTGAGACGTTTAGACATCGCGCATTGTCATCGCCGGCAACGCGCAAACCGGTCCTAACGGAGCCAATCGGGTGCTCCGTTATATACGCAAGTCTAAGAGGGGCTTGTTTAGGAGGCACAGTATGGGACGTTTTACCAATCCTCGCGATCTGTACTTTGGTGAGGGCGCTCGCCACGAGGTGAAGAACCTCAAGGGCAAGAAGGCCATCATCGTTTCTGGCGGCAGCTCTATGCGCCGCGGCGGGTTCCTGCAGGACGTTGAGGCCGACCTTAAGGAAGGCGGTTTCGAGGTCAAGCTGTTCGAGGGCGTCGAGTCCGACCCGTCCATCGAGACGGTCATGAAGGGCGCCGAGGCCATGCGCGAGTTCGAGCCCGACTGGATTATCGCCATCGGCGGCGGCTCGCCCATCGATGCCGCTAAGGCCATGTGGGTCTTCTACGAGTATCCCGAGGAGTCCTTCGATAACATCATCCAGCCGTTCAGCTTCCCCGAGCTGCGTCAGAAGGCTCATTTCTGCGCCATCTCCTCTACCTCCGGCACCGCTACCGAGGTCACTGCCTTCTCCGTCATCACCGACTACGCCAAGGGCATCAAGTACCCGCTGGCCGACTTCAACATCACCCCTGATGTCGCCATCGTCGACCCCGAGCTCACCTACACCATGCCCGCCAAGCTGTGCGCTCATACCGGCATGGACGCTCTGACCCACTGCATGGAGGCCTACGTTTCCACCTGCGCCTCTATGTTCACCGACGCCAACGCTCTGCACGGCATCCGCGAGATCGTCGAGTGGCTGCCCAAGTCCTATGCTGGCGACCATGAGGCCCGTCAGCACATGCACGAGGCTCAGTGCATCGCCGGTATCGCCTTCTCCTCGGGCCTGCTCGGCATCGTTCACTCCATGGCTCACAAGACCGGCGCTGCCTTCGAGAACGGCCACATCATCCACGGTGCTGCCAACGCAATGTACCTGGGCAAGGTTATCCAGTGGAACTCCAAGGACCCGCGCGCTGCCGAGCGTTACGCTTACGTGGCCAAGGAGATCCTGCACCTTCCCGGCGAGACCAACGAGGAGCTCATCGCTGCGCTCGTCCAGAAGATTCGCGACCTCAACGACCAGCTCAACATTCCGCAGTCCATCAAGGATTACGCGAATGGTGGCGTGAAGGTCGACGCCGAGAACCCGCAGATGGTTTCCGAGGAGGAGTTCCTCGCCAAGCTGCCCGAGATCGCCGCGAACGCCGAGCAGGACGCCTGCACGCCCGAGAACCCGCGTGAGACCAAGGCTGCCGACTTCGAGAAGATTCTCAAGGCTTGCTACTACGACACCGACATCGATTTCTAATCGACTCTTGTTATCGTAACGAGGGGCTCCGCACGTATCTGTACGGAGCCCCTTTTTTTCTTTTAGAGAATGGGATAAAAATGGCTGCAATCTTCAATAGCCCCAGCAAGTACATCCAGGGTCCGGACGAGCTCGCCAAGCTCGGCTCCTATGTCGAGCCGCTCGGCGCTAAGGCCCTCGTCATCGTGACGCCTTCGGGCAAGAAGCGCGTTGGTGCCAAGATCGAGGGCAGCTTTGCCGAGGCTAAGGCCGAGCTGCTGTTTGAGGACTTCAACGGCGAGTGCTCCAAGGGCGAGGTCGATCGCCTGGTTGCGCTCGCTCGCGACAACGGTTGCGACATCATCGTCGGTGTCGGTGGCGGCAAGATCCTCGATACCGCTAAGGCCGTCGCCTATTACCTGGAGTCCCCGGTTATCATTTGCCCCACCATCGCTTCGACCGATGCACCGTGCTCGGCACTTTCGGTGCTCTACACCGATGACGGCCAGTTCGATAAGTACCTGTTCCTTAAGGCAAACCCCAACATTGTCCTGATGGATACGACGGTTATCGCGGCGAGCCCGGTGCGCCTGACGGTTTCCGGTATGGGCGATGCGCTCGCAACCTACTTTGAGGCCCAGGCGACGCACGATGCCGACGGTGGCACTTGCGCTGGCGGCAAGGGCGGTATGGCTGGTCTGGCGCTCGCCAAGCTCTGCTACGAGACGCTTATGGCCGATGGCGTCAAGGCCAAGGTCGCGCTGGAGAAGGGTGCGCTCACGCCTGCCGTTGAGCACATCATCGAGGCAAACACGCTGCTTTCGGGCATTGGCTTTGAGAGCTCGGGCCTTGCTGCTGCTCATGCCATCCACAATGGCCTGACGATGCTGCCCGAGTGCCACGGCATGTATCACGGCGAGAAGGTCGCCTTTGGCACCATCGTCCAGCTGGTACTCGAGGATGCTCCGACTGAGAAACTCGAGGAAGTTTTGGGCTTCTGCATTGAGCTGGGCCTGCCGGTCACGATGAAGGAACTTGGCGTTGCCGAGCTTACGCGCGAGCAGGCCATGATTGTTGCTGAGGCCGCCTGCGCGCCCGATGACACCATGTGCAACATGCCGTTTGAAGTGACGCCCGAGATGGTCGCAAACGCCATTCTGGGTGCCGACGCGCTGGGCCACTACTATCTCATGGATGAGTAAATCAAGCTAAGGAAGGGGCAAAGCCGGCAGATGGCTTTGCCCCTTTTTGCTATGGTGCAAAGTAACCTGTCCCCAATGCACAAGTTGGTGCAGGGGGCAGGTTACTTTGCACCAATCGTTGTTTGATGAAGGGCGGATTCTCGTATGGCGCTTCCCATGGTTTATGGCGGTCCCGGCCGGTATGTTCAGGGGCCGGGCGAGCTCTCGCGTCAGGGCAGGTATTTGTCATGGTTGGGCTGCGCCGCCTATGTCTTGTTTGACCAGGGCACCGAGGATCGACTGTGCAGGCAGATCGTCGATGGATTTCTGGATGAAGATCTAAGCGAGCCGTTCTTTAAGATTTACAACGGTCCGTGTACGGAAGATGCCGTTGTCGAAATGGCCAAGGAAGCCCGGGCCGTGTATTGCGACATGGTGGTGGGTATTGGCGGTGGCAAGATGCTCGATATCGCCAAGGCAGTAGCGTTTTATGCCGAGTTGCCGTTGTGCGTATGCCCCACGGCGGCTTCGATGGACGGTCCGTGCAGCGCGATTTCGGTTCTGTATCACGAGGATGGGTCGTTCGACCGCTACCTGATGCTCGAGAAGAATCCAGACCTTGTCGTGGTCGATACCAACGTGGTCGCGGCGGCCCCGCTGCGTATGACGGTCGCTGGCATGGGCGACGCACTGGCAACGTATTTCGAGGCGCGTTCGTGCGCCGCGGCGCACGGCGCCAACGAGCACGGTGGCACGCCGGGACACTTGGCCCTGGTCGCGGCTCGCGCCTGCTACGATACGCTCATGGAGTGTGGTGTCGCTGCCAAGCGCGATCTCAAAAAGGGCCGTACATCGCCAGCGGTTGAGCGCCTGATCGAGTGCAATATTCTGCTCTCGGGCGTCGGCTTTGAGAGCGGTGGCTTGGCGTTGGCGCATGCTATCGCCAACGGTCTGACGATCCTGCCCGAGTGCAAGGCCATGCATGGCGAGGCCGTGGCATTTGGTCTGGTGGTGCAGCTACGCCTGGAGCGTGCGCCCGAGCTTGATCGGGTACTCGAGTTTTGCCAGCGCGTTGGCCTGCCGACGACGCTCGAGGAGCTGGGCCTTGGCGAGATTTCCGATGCCGATCTGCAGAGTGTTGCAAATGCGGTCTTTAGAAACGAGCGTAACATGGCCAACGAGCAGGTCAAGGTGACCAAGCAAAAGCTCGTGCAGCTCATGTGCGAGGCATAGTTTGGCTTTTGATTGACCTTGTGCAATCGAGGCGGCGATAGGCCATGGGCTATTTGCCGCAAAGATGCTCCGCGTGTAATTTGCCCGAGGCGTGGGCCGATAGCGTATCATTATCTCTTGCTTGTTTGCACTGCTCAGGGAGGGGCCGCGCATGGCGCAGGAACACGATCTGTTTGATGACATTATCGAGATCAGCAAGGGTTTCGACTTTCTTAAAAACCCGCTTGGCGGTGTGACCGATGCACTCGATCCATCGGCGCCGCAGTGGAATCCTGCCGACTACAAGGAGCGCCCGCGCGGCAACACCATTCCGTGTCTGACCTGCAAAAACGAAAAGAGCGGCTGCACCGCGTGCATGGATGTGTGCCCGGTCAACGCTATCGAGGTCGAGGAAGACTCCATCGAGATCCTCGACTCCTGTCGCAAGTGCGGCCTGTGCGCCGCTGTCTGTCCGACCGAGGCGATCATCTCGCCGCGCCTGGCGCCCAAAAACCTGTATGACGATATTGTCTCGGCGGCTACGAGCCACGAGACCGCCTACGTCACCTGCACGCGCGCCCTCAAGCGCATGCCGCGCGAAAACGAGGTCGTCGTTGCCTGCGTGGGCGATATTACGGCTGAGACCTGGTTCTCGGTACTGGCGGACTATCCCAACGTGAGTGTGTACCTGCCGTTGGGCGTGTGCGATAAATGCCGCAACACCGGCGGTGAGGACATTCTGGGCGAGGCGATTGCGAAGGCCGAGGAGTGGTCCGGCACGGGTATGGGCCTGGAGGTCGACCCCAAGAGCCTCAAATGCCATAAGCGTCGCGAGTACGAGCGCAAGGAGTACATGGAAAAGATTGCCCGCACCACGGGCCTGACGGTGACCAAGCTCAATCCGGCGACGGCGGCGCTGGCCTCGGTGACGCAAAAGCTCAAGGCTCATCGCCATCAGATTACCCAGCTGGAGCGCACGCTCAACACCATGTGCGGCACCACGACGACCAAGCGTCGCCGTTCGCTCACGCACGGGCGCCAACTGGTGCTCTCGACGTTGCAAAACCACCCCGAGCTTGCCCAGAACATGCAGGTGAGCACGCCGGAATGCGATTTTGACAAGTGCACGTCGTGCGGCGAGTGCGTCAACGTGTGCCCCACGTTTGCCTGCGATTTGGTGGGAAGCGGTCGCTTTGCGTTGGAGTCGACGTATTGCTTGGGCTGCGGTGCCTGCGTCAAGGTGTGCCCCGAGCATGCGCTCAAGTTGGTTGAGCATGACGCGTCCAATCTGGTCGTCGTCGATCCCGAAGCCGAGGAAAAGGCCGCCCAGAAGGCGAAGGCTCACGAAGAAGCTGAGAAGGTCAAGGCCGAGGCAAAGGCCAAGCTGGACAAGATGCTCGACCAGGTGGAAAAGCTCGCGGACTAGCCAGCGACCCCAATCTTTGCTTCATTTGCGCCGTCGTGGTGTCCGGATTCGCCCGGATGCTGCGGCGGCGCTATACTTATGCAGTTTGAAGTACCTGTACCAAAAGGAGCTGTCGTGTCCCTTTCCATCGGTATCGTGGGCCTGCCCAACGTGGGCAAGTCGACGCTGTTCACCGCGCTTACCAAAAAGACCGGCCTTGCCGCCAACTACCCGTTTGCCACGATCGACCCCAACGTGGGCATCGTCGATGTGCCCGATAGCCGCCTGCAAAAGCTCGCCGACATCGTTAACCCCGGCCGCATTGTGCCGGCTACGGTCGAGTTTGTCGACATCGCTGGCCTGGTGAAGGGCGCCAACGAGGGCGAGGGCCTGGGCAACCAGTTCTTGGCAAACATCCGCGAGACCGACGCCATCTGCGAGGTCGTGCGCTATTTTAAGGACCCCAACGTCATGCGTGAGGTGGGCCGCACGGGCGAGTTCGTCGATCCCGCCGGCGATGCCGACACCATCATGACCGAGCTCATCTTGGCCGACATGGGCACGCTCGAGAAGCAGCTGCCCAAGCTCGAGAAGGAGGCCAAGCGCGACAAGGAGCTCATGCCCAAGTTTGAGGTCGCCAAGCGTCTACTCGCCTGGCTCAACGAGGGTAAGCGTGCCGCAGCCATGGAGATGACCGACGAGGAGCGTGCCGCCGCCAAGGGCCTGTTCCTGCTCACCATGAAGCCCATCCTGTACGTGGCCAACGTGGACGAGGATATGCTCAACGACGATCTGGCGCCCATCGATGGTGTCAAGCCGCTGCCCATCTGCGCCAAGATCGAAGCCGAGCTTTCCGAGCTCGACCCCGAGGACGCCGCCGACTACCTGGAGAGCCTGGGCCTGGAGCAGCCCGGTCTGGACGTGCTCGCGCAGGCAGCTTACAAGCTGCTCGGCCTGCAGTCGTTCTTTACGGCTGGCGAGATGGAGGTCAAGGCCTGGACGGTTCGTCAGGGCGCGACCGCTCCGCAGGCTGCCGGTGTCATCCATACCGACTTTGAGCGCGGCTTTATTAAGGCCGAGGTCATTGGCTACGACGACTACATTGAGCTCGGCGGCGAGCAGGGCGCCAAGGCCGCCGGCAAGCTGCGTATTGAGGGCAAGGACTATGTCATGGCCGATGGCGACGTCGTGCACTTCCGCTTTAACGTGTAAGGACGACGCATATGTTTAAATATGGCAAAAAAGCTGGCTACATGGGTATTGCGCTGCTCGTACTTGCGGTGATTCCGCTGGTGGTCGCAGCGTGTGTTATCCCCAACATTGGTCCCGAGGTGGCAACGAAGTTTAATGCCGCCGGCGAGGTGACGCGCTGGGGCAAGAGCTATGAGCTGTTGGCGCTTCCGGTGCTCAACCTGCTGCTGAGCGTGGCAACGTACTTTACGGCGGGACGTCAGGCAAAGAACAACGAGGACTCCGCTGTGATGGCACGCCTTGCGTGCGAGCGCTACCTGCGCAACGGTTGCATCACGGGTGTGTTCCTCAATGTGATCAACGTCTACTTTATGTATTCGGCGATTACTGGAACGGGCTTTGGCTTTGGTTTCTAGCTTGTCCTTTTAGGCAACGAGCCTGCACGCATATTCAATGGCTGCTGCGAGGCCGCCGCTCGATCGTGGTTTAAAGACCATGTCGGCGGCGGCCTCGTTTTCGTATCCGGCACCGCGAAGGGCGAGTGCAATGCCGGCTTCTAAAAGGAGCGGCAGGCCGCGTTGGCTGGTTGCGATTACGGCAGCCTGATTGAGCGAGCAGCTATGCGTTTGGCATTGGATGGCAAGTTCACCTTGTGCCGGGCAAGGGACCAGAATGGCGGCGACGCGACTTGATAACAATGCAAATGCTGTGCGCTCATCGGGCGAAAGACATTCTGCTTCAACGACGACGAGCTTGGGCGGTGCGCTGTTTGTGCGAAGCGTGGCTCGGTACGTGCGGACCGAAGAACCCGACATAGAAAACTCCTGTGTATTCGGGAAAACGTAAACTATAGTTTACGTTTATGTTCGGCTCCATTTCAAACTCGGCTGCATGGACGAACGTGCGAAACAGATTCTTGGCAGGCGGGTCGAAGAGACACGCAGGGACCTTGGTATCTCCAAGGTTGATTTTTGTGTGGCGACAGGAATCAGCCGACCCTACCTCGACCGAATCGAAGATGGGACGGCAAATTTCACGCTCAAGGTTCTATTTAAGATCGCGCCCGCACTCGGCATGACGGTGTCAGAGCTTCTCGAGGGTATCGGATAGGGCGTTCCCCCGCTGTATTTGACGCTCTTTGGGCGGGTCCCCCTGGTTGCGATGTGCAAAATCGCGAGTATTCAGCACCAGTTTGGCCGTAGATGGTAGCTCGAGCGGCTGGCTTTGCCTTTTTGGCAGTAGTTAATCCACATACTAAATAAAAATGAGGAATAAATATTTACTAGACGGAACCCTCGTCCTAAAAGTTCGTCTAACAATCGGTCGATTCTATGCCTCCGGCGGAGAAATTGCAGAATACTCCGATTTTTGCACGGCCCGAGGGGGACCACCTGTCGTTTAAGGTTGCGATAAATGGAGCTGCCTTAGAGATTACGCCATCGGGATACGGTCGTGGTTGACTTGGCTGTAGAACAGGCGCTGGATTTCGGCGGCATCGCGTGACTGGCCGAGTGCCCACATGGTCTTGGCCACAAGCGTCTCGGTGGTCATGTCATCGCCGCGCAGAATGCCCGGATGATCGGCATAAGCGCGGCCGACCTCATAAACGCCCAGATCGAGGCCCTCTTCGGGGACCTGCGTGGTCATAACGACGGTGCGGCCCGAATCGACCCAGCGGAAAATCGCCTCCTGGAATGACTCGCCGGACTCGCCAAACTCGGGAATACCGCCAATGCCAAAGGTCTCAAGAATTACAGCATCGTAGCTATCGGCTAGGGCGTCCAGGATACCCGGGTTCACGCCGGGCGTAAGCTTAAGGACAAACACGTGCGGGTCGATGTTGTCGTAGAAACGCACCGGGTTTTCGCCCTGATGAGTGCCGTGGAGCCCGTTGCGCACGATGCGGTCGTTGCGGATGTAGGCAATGGGCGGATAGTTGACGCTAATGAACGCGTTAAAGCTCATGGTGCGCTGCTTGCGGGCGCGCGTGCCGGCAATGGCGACGCCACCAAACACAATCGACACATCGTGCGAGTGCTCGTCGAGCGCATAGAGCAGGCTCTGGTACAGATTGAGCTTGGCGTCGGTAAAGGGGTTGCCCATGGGCTTTTGCGAGCCGGTGAGCACGATGGGCTTGGGGCTGTCCTGAATCAGGTAGGAAAGCGCTGCCGCGGTGTAGCTCATGGTGTCGGTGCCGTGCAGAATCACGAAGCCGTCGTGGTCGGCATAACCCTCGACGATGACGTCGCGGATACGCATCCAGTCACTGGGACGCATATTGGTGCTGTCGATGTTCATGGGCTGTACCACGTCGAGCTCGCAGAGGCCCGAGATCTCGGGGACGCTCTGGGCGAGCTCCTCACCGGTCAGGGCGGGGGAGAGACCGTTGCCGTCTTCGGTCGATGCGATGGTGCCGCCCGTGGCGATGAGAAGGATGCGTTTCATGCTGGTATTCCTATCGTATTTGCCGCCGCAGAGGCGGAATCGTTCGGCAGTATTGTGGCACAGGGCGTCCAATGTTCAAACGTATTACATCATCCGTAACGTTTGGTAACACTTCAATTGTCGTCAAACAGGGGCCTAGGTCGTGCGTTTGCCGTGCGCTGATGGCTGCGAGGGACGAGAAACCCCATATAACGTGTACACTATGGAAGTTATTTTCGTTCATTCGCGCGGGTGGGCACCGGCTCCCCGCCAACAAGAGGGGGAACCATGGATCAAAAGGCTTCCGCAAAGGTCCTCGTACTCGACTTTGGTGCGCAGTACGGTCAGCTCATTGCCCGTCGCGTCCGCGACCTCAACGTGTATTCCGAGATCGTCCCCTGCGACATCTCGGCCGACGAGATTCGCGAGATGAACGCCTCTGCGCTCATCCTTTCCGGCGGCCCGGCCTCCGTGTACGCCGAGGACGCTCCGTCCATCGATCCTGCCATCTTTGACCTGGGCCTTCCCGTCCTGGGCTTCTGCTACGGTCATCAGATCACGGCCGTGACGCTCGGCGGCAAGGTCGGTCACTCCGAGGTGGGCGAGTACGGCCGCGCCACCATCACGCGCACGGCCGGCGCCAAGCTCTTTAACTCCACGCCCATGGAGCAGACCGTGTGGATGAGCCACCGCGACGCCGTTTCCGAGGTGCCCGAGGGCTTTACCGTTACCGCCAGCACCGACGTGTGCCCGGTTGCTGCCATGGAGTGCCCAGAGCGCAAAATCTTCACCACGCAGTTCCACCCCGAGGTCAAGCACTCCGAGTACGGTCAGCAGCTGCTGAGCAACTTCCTGTTTGAGATCTGCGGTCTGGAGCCCAACTGGAGCATGGACAACTTGGTCGAGACCATGACGGCCGAGTTTCGCGAGAAGGTCGGCGACGACCGCGTGATTCTTGCCCTGTCCGGCGGCGTCGACTCCTCCGTCGTGGCTGCGCTGGGTGCCCGTGCCGTGGGCAAGCAGATGACCTGCGTGTTCATCAACCACGGCCTGCTGCGCAAGGGCGAGCCCGAGCAGGTGGAGGAGGTCTTCACCAAGCAGTTTGACGTCGACTTTATCCACGTCCACGCCGAGGACCGTTATGCCGAGCTTCTGGCCGGCGTGACCGAGCCCGAGGAGAAGCGCCGCATCATCGGCACGCAGTTCTGGAAAGAGTTCTTCGCCGTGGCGCAGCAGCTCGAGACCGATGGCAAGCCGGTCAAGTACCTGGCTCAGGGCACCATTTACCCCGACATCATCGAGTCCGGCGCTCGAAAGACGGGCGGCAAGACGGCCACCATCAAGAGCCACCACAACCTGATCCCGTTCCCCGAGGGCGTGCACTTCGACCTTATTGAGCCGCTCGACCACTTCTTTAAGGACGAGGTCCGCGCGCTCGGTCTGGCGCTGGGCCTGCCGGGTCATATCGTGTTCCGCCAGCCTTTCCCGGGCCCGGGTCTGGCCATCCGTATCATCGGCGCGGTCGACAAGGAGAAGCTCGAGATCCTCAAGAACGCCGATGCCATCGTGCGCGAGGAGCTCGACGCCTACAACCAGCGTCTGTTTGAGCAGACCGGCGAGCGCAACTCCGAGCACAGCTGCTGGCAGTATTTCGCGGTCCTGCCCGACATCAAGTCCGTGGGCGTTATGGGCGACGAGCGCACTTATCAGCGCCCGATCATCCTGCGTGCCGTCGAGTCCAGCGATGCCATGACCGCCGACTGGGCCAAGCTGCCCTACGACGTGCTGGCCCGCATTTCCGGTCGTATCGTTGCCGAGGTTCCCGGTGCCAACCGCGTGTGCTACGACATCACGTCCAAGCCGCCCGCGACCATCGAGTGGGAATAGTAAATAGCCCTTTGCGAGGGAGGTCGGAAACGGCCTCCCTCGTTTTTTATTTGCCTGCCATGGGCGCGTGTGTGCTGTGGTGTATGTGGTACATGCAAACCAGTCACGCAATCTCTCAAGCTGTTTAGCTGGGATTATTGTTTGCTGGTATTTTTTAAAGTGTTTTCAATTACCGAAGCAACGCCATCAATTTATTTCAATTAATGCTGACCGGCAGATCGCGTCCGCCCGCAAGAGGCCGCTCGGACTGGTACTCAAAATGTACTCACGACGTTTTGAGTATCGATTTGCTGGTACTCGCAGACGGTAAAAACGACTGTCTACCTCGATATATTCGTTATCCCCAACGATTCGTCAACGAATACTGACTAGTGATTGAGTGATGCATGGCTCAAATTTGCATACGTAATTACGTAATTACGTATTCTGAAGTAAAATGATTTCGGTCAATTAAGGAACGTAGAACAGGTCAATTCGGAGGGGCGATCATGGAGGAAGATCAGGCTGTTCATGCCGAAAGGGAGCTAGATAAGTTCACGCTCTCGATAACCCGCGAGGATAAGCGGGCTCTTAAGTCCTATGCCGCGCGCCAGGATAAGACGGTGGCTAAAGTCCTGCGCGAATGGATTGACGAGAAGTGCAAGGGGGAGAAGTGATGTCTCAGACGGCGCAAGCGGTCGTTCAGAACCTTGTTGATCGCGCTGTCAAGCTGGGCGATCGTCAGCTCGCTGCCGACATCCGCGCCTTTGCTGCGCAGCGCCAGTTTGGGCTTGTATTTGAACACAACCGTCCAGAGCGACTTCGCCTTTATGGCAAGCCTATCATGGAGGGCGATGTCGTACAGGTGCTTCCCGAGCGTGGTAAAAAAGAGGACTCTAGCTCCCAACTGCTATGGTTGGTAAATGCCGTTCGGGGGGGGGGTTGCTGATCTAAAGCCATATCAATCGCCCTCATATGACGAAAACGATTGTGAGCCCCGCTCCGTTGCTGTCGACGATGTCGTGCCTGTTGCTGAATATGACCAGCCGATTTATGCTGGCCTCAAAGAGACTGGGCGTGTCGAGCGCGCTGGCGATAAGCCCTATCAAGTAGTCATTAACGGCGAAAACTACCATGCTCTTGAAACCTTGGCCTTTGCCTATGCAGGCAAAGTGGACTGCATATATATTGACCCACCCTATAACACTGGCGCCCGCGACTGGAAGTACAACAACGATTACGTCGACGGCTCCGACGCCTATCGCCACTCCAAGTGGCTTGCCTTCATGGAGCGCCGCCTCAAGCTCGCCAAGCAGCTGCTCAACCCCAACGATTCCGTACTCATCGTGACGATCGACGAGAAGGAGTACGCAAGGCTTGAGCTTCTTTTAGAGAGCGTTTTTCCCAACGCGACCGGTATCCAGACGGTTTCAATCACCATAAACAAGAACGGGGTTGCCCGCGGCAACCAGTTCAAGAGAGCTGACGAGTACGCTGTCTTTTGCTTTTTTGGCACCGCCGCGCCGTGCCAAGTGGACCGCAGACTCTATTCCGTTGAGTTCGGAGAACTTGAGGAAAAAGTGGCTGATGACGCGTCGAGCAGCCGCTCCCAACGTAAAGTACGTTGGGAGTGGCTGCTGAGGGGCGGTCCCAATGCCGCTCGCACCGCAAGGCCGAACCTCTTCTATCCCATCTATATCGATGAGGAGACCGCGACAATTAAGGAGCTCGGCGCTTCTCTCCCCCTTGAACAAGACTGGACAAAGATACCGACAAAAACGGGTCTCAGGGCAGTTTGGCCTATTAGGACCGATGGCCGAGAGGCGACTTGGAGGATCTCCCAGAATGCTCTACAGGCCAAGCTTGATCGCGGGTGCGCAAAAGTAGGTGAGTACAACAAAAAGAGTGATCGGTACTCCCTCCTTTACCTAGGAGATTCCCAAGAGGAGCGTCTCAAGAATGGAGAAATAAAACTCATCGGCAAGGCTGAGGATGGGTCCTTGCTTCTCGAAGAGCAGGGAGAGCGCTCTGCCATTCCAACAACTGTTTGGAGTGGCACGCAGTTCTCTGCCGGTGAATACGGGAGCCGATATATCAAAAAGTTCATCGGCGATAGGCGCTTCACATTTCCAAAGTCCCTTTATGCGACCGAGCTCTCAATCGCTTCCGTTGTTGCCGACAAGCCCGACGCCCTTGTAGTCGATTTCTTCTCAGGATCGGGCACCACGGCACATGCCGTCATGCGCTTGAACCATCAGGACGGCGGGCGCAGGCGCTCCATCAGCGTAACGAATAACGAGGTCTCCGAGGACGAATCCAAAAAGCTCACCAAGCGCGGTCTTCGCCAGGGCGACCCCGAATGGGAGGCGCTGGGCATCTGCCAGTACGTTACCAAACCACGCGTCACGGCGGCCATCACGGGCAAGACGCCCGAGGGCGATTCCATCAAGGGTGACTACAAGTTCACCGACGAGTTCCCCATGGCCGACGGCTTCGAGGAAAACGCCGTCTTCTTTGACCTCACCTACGAAGACCCGGACGCCGTCGAGCTGGGCGTGGCCTTCGAGGAGATCGCGCCCCTGCTCTGGCTGCGCGCTGGTTCGCGTGGCAGCATCATCAAGCACGAGCAGCCGGGCTTTGCCATGGCCGACGCCTACGCCGTCCTCTTCGACTTTGCTTCGGTCGGCGCTTTCATAGACGCCGTCAAGCAGAATGCCAGCATAGGGTGCGCCTATGTGATCACGGACGACACGGCTCGATACGCCTCCGTCAAGGCACAACTGCCTGGGCTCGACGTCGTCCGCCTGTACGAGAACTACCTGCAATCGTTCAAGATTGCCGCCGAGGATGCGGTGAGGTAAACATGAGAGTCGAACTTAAGGATTTCCAAGCCGGTGCGGTCGCGACCCTGGCGAACAAGTTGCAGTCGATGCGCCGACGCTACGAGCAGGACGGCGAGCTGTCCTCGATATGCCTCGCATCTCCCACGGGGTCGGGCAAAACGGTCATGTGCGCAGCGACGATCGAAGCGCTCTTCTTCGGAGACGACGATCTGAGCCTCATGCCCGACGAGAATGCCGTCGTTCTTTGGCTCTCGGATTCCCCGAGCCTGAACGAGCAGACGAGCGTGCGTTTCTCAAACGTGGCGGACAAGCTGGCAGACAGCATCCTTGACAGGCGCCACCTGGTCACAATTACCAACGACTTCGGAGCCGCGCACGACATTCTCGAGCCGCGCCACGTCTATTTCCTCAGCAAGGACCTACTCAGTAAGAACGGCCTGCTCACCAAGGGTAGTGAGGCCAACTCCGGCCGCGTGTTCTGGGACATCCTTGACCGCACCATCAGGGACCCGGAGCGTAACCTCTATCTGTTCATAGACGAGGCCCATCGCGGTCTGGGGGCCAATGCCTCGAGCGAGCGCGGCACCGCGACGATCTACGCCAGCCTCATTGATGGGCTCGACGGCCGTGCAGCGATGCCCATCGTCGTCGGGGTCTCTGCCACGCCGCAGAGGTTCGAGGCGGCCATGGACCAGCGCGCCGATCGCGTACGTATGCCAAAGGTCGCTGTGACCCCTCGCGAGGTCCAGGAGTCAGGTCTGCTCAAGGACATCATCGAGTTGCGCGTGCCAGAGAAGGACGACCCGGTCGAGCACCAGTACCTCACTATGGCGTGCGAGCGCTATGCCCTGACTTGCCGCGAATGGGGCGAGTACTGTGCCCGTGAGGGCGAGAGCCCCGTCAACCCGCTGCTGCTCATCCAAGCGGCGGACAACGTGAGCAACTCGGCCCTGGCTGAGATGTGCGACCAGATCACGGGCCTGGTCCCCGGCCTTTCCGAGGCGATGTCGTTCGCCAACGTCTTCGGCGAGCATAAGGACATCGCGGCGGGAAAATACCTTATTCCCTATGTCGAACCCGAGTTCGTTCAGGACACCTCGCGCATTCGCGTGCTCTTCGCCAAGGAGGCTGTCTCCAACGGATGGGACTGCCCGCGAGCGGAGGTCATCTTCTCGCAGCGCAGGCGTTCGGACTCGACCTATATCGCACAGCTCGTGGGACGTATGGTACGCACTCCACTTGCGCGGCGCATCGAATCCGATGATCTTTTGAACTCCGTCGCCTGCTACCTGCCCCAGTTCAATCCCGAGAGCACTCAGGACGTGGTCGACTACCTCATGGGCCGCAAGGACGACATGGGCGAGAGCTCCATCGGCAAGCAGAACATCGTTCTCAACCCCGTGACTATCACGGCGGCTGCGCCCAAGTCCGAAGCCGACTACCAACAGGAGCTCAAGGCGTACGAGGAGAACGAGAAAGCCATCGAGGCGGCGCGGCAGGCACAACCCGGCTACCAGGCGCCGCTTGCCGGCATCGCGATTCAGGAGCCGTTGGACATGCAGGGAGCGCAGCCCTCGCTTGCCTCGGCGGTCAGGCCCGTCGACGTCCCGGCGCCAGAAGCGGAGCTGGCGCCTCAGCCCGCAACGGGCAACTACGTTGCAGCGTCTGCCCCGCAGCAACCTGCGACACCTGAGCCAAGTTCCGCACAGACCGAGCCGACCCAGCCCGTCTCGGTCGTAATACCCGTGCCCATGGCAAAGCCCAAGCCGCCCACCAAGCGCGAGCAGTCTTTCACGCATCAGGAGTGGCAGGGCATCCGCACAGCCTTCGATTCCATCCCCGTGCAGCGCATTCCGAAAAAGGCCAGGAACGAATTCCAGAGCCTGGTTAAGACGGCGACTCTGCTTGTCGAGACTGGCCTCGATGTCAATGCCGCGGCCGACGTGAAAAAACAGTTCGTCCAGAAGCTCAAGGGATACATCGTTGCTAACGAGGACGAGTACCGCGAAGCCAAACACGACGTAGAGGTTGCCGAGACCGTCAAGATCACGCTCGACAAGCTCAACGAGACCGAGGACCAGGAGCAGGGGGAGGCCCGCACGGACGCCGAGGGCCTCAGAAAGGCCGCCCGCGACGCTGACATGCATTTCACTAAGGAGTTTGCGAATGAGTATCGTCGCGCCAACTTCAAGGAGCTTGGGCGGCCCGAGTGCGACCTGCGCCTTGCCGCAGCGGTGCGCACGCAGGCCATCGTTGATGCGCTCGAGGGCTGGGCGGCTCAATGCCGAAAGGAATACTTCGATAAGGTCGATGGATCTGGCGATTATGACTACCTTAACGACGCGGCAAAGCAGCGCTACGACGAGCTGGCCCGTGAAACTGAGGGCAAGCGCCTCACAAAGATAGAGTGGCCCACGTCTACCAGCACGTCGGACGACTTCGCTAAATATCCGTGCCATATCGTGCAGAAAGAGGACGGCCTCTGCCCGCTCGACCTGAACCCGGCGGAAGACTATATCGTTAGGAACGAATTGGCAAAGAATCGCACGGTTGCCTTCTATCGCAATCCGTCGGGCAGCATGTCTGCTAAGGCGTTTTCGATTCCGTACATGTCTTCGGTGGGACGCAAGGCCCTGCATCCAGACTTCCTCTTCTTCGTGAAGGATGCAGCGGGCGTCATCAGGCCGTCCATCGTTGACCCTCATGGCGAGTTCCTCGGCGACACGCTAGCAAAGCTTAGGGGCTATGTGACCTATCTGCGCGATTATCCCGATGTGTTCAAGCAGGTACTCTTCGTCGGGGATATGGGCGAGGGCGTGTACAAGGTGCTCAACCTCTTGCGATCCGATGTGCAGGATGCCGTGATGGGCTACAGCGATGTCGACTGTAAGGCGCTCTTCTACGGCTCCTTCGCAAACGACTATCACTAGGATTATCGGGATTTGCCTGGCGGGCGTCTCGGACTATATACAAGAACCGAATTAGTAAGGCTCGCTAAGGCGGCCGTCCGTTAGGGGCGGCCGCCTCTCTTCAGTCTTGACCAATGATTTCAAGCGTTTCGGTGGCATTCGCCGGTCATGACCTCGTATCCGTTACGTGGGTGGCACCTCCGCTACGCCGCGTCAAGGGGCCCATGAGACCCCGCACAAACCTCCGCTCCGCTCCGGTTGGTGGAGGTCGTCATGGACTCCCTTGACCCGTCTTCGCTCCGGTGCGGCTTTGCAGGGAGCAAAGCCGACGACGACGCGCGGTGTCGCCATTCGGCTTTGCCCGCAAGGGCGAGATGTTCAGGGCAGCGTGCCCGGAAACGGAGGAAGACATGCAGGAGCTGATGACGAGGGAGATTGCAGAGGAGCTGCCGAGGCTCTATGAGCAAGACTGCGCGGAAGACCCCACGGTATACGTCCACTACTTCTCGTGCGTGAACGGATGGGACTGGTGGCTGCTCGAGTTCGATGGGACGGACGAGGCGTTCGGCCTCGTCGAAGGCTATGACGACGAGCTCGGCTACTTCAGCATCAAGGAGATGGAGGAGCTGAACCGCTCGATGGGTTTCGCCGTCGTCGAGCGCGACGAGCGCTTCTCCCCGAAACCGCTCAGCGCCGTCAGGAGGAGGTAACTCCATGGGGATGTTCGAGTGCAGCGCCGTAGGTTGCTCGGACGAGGTTCCGGGCGAGGGAAACGGGCTGACGGTCGTCGTTGAGTACGAGACGGACCTCGAGGGAGGGGCGTATGAGGTGGGCGTCGCGCCGGAAGGGTCGCCCGGGCTCGAGCGTCTCGTCTCAGAGGCGCGCGGCGAGGCCGATGCCCTGGTGGGGGATGAGGGCGGATGGGCCGCCGTCCGCATCGGGCGCGGCGACGTGGAAAGCATCGACTGCGAGAGCGGCCGGACCGTGTACATCGCCGGAGGGGAGTGAGTTGCATCAACAGGCCGGGGGGGGGGCCCCCCAATGCCCCCCCCACGCCGGTTTTCCGGGGATGTCTCGCGCCATCCCCGCACCCCTGCGCGCCAAGTGGCTGCTGCCCCTTGGAACCTTGCTTAAGGAAACTCGAGGGTGCGTGACGAGTTTTGGGATTTATGCGTTTGCCGTCGATGGGCTCCTGTCCGGCATATACATGCTCTGCCCCGGAATCCGGTGGCGGGGGGCTATTTCGTGGCGCCGCAGCCCGAGCACTTGTACCCGGTGGTCACGGTCTCGTCCCATGCCGCACTTACCTGAACCTGTTCGTTGTAAGCATCGGAAACCTTTGCCTGTTCGTCATAAGCCGCCTGCACAGTACGAGTTTCTGAATGACAAGAACCACAGTTACCGCCATTAAACAACGAGTTCTTAATATGAGCAGCTTCGTTCCCGGTAATATCCGCACCGCAGTTATTGCAAATGTTGACATACTTCACAACCGCATCGTGGTGGACGGTCTTGTACTGCGCATCGTGGTGGACGGTCTTGTACTGCGCGTCGTGATGGACGGTCTTGGTCTGGGCAACCCAGTTGTGCCGATGGGAGACGGCTCCCTGCGCGGAGGAGTTTCCCGATCCTGATCCGCCGGAGTCCTTACCGCTCTTCCCGGACGACGGGACGTTCGAGCCGTTACCCGTCGTCCTACTCTCGTTCGCAGCGGCTTCCCCAGCCTGGGCGTCTTCGGTCGTCGGTCCGGAGACTTCGTTCATGTCGCCTCGCGCGACGGAGCTCGTCTCATTGTCTTCTTCGGTTGTTCCCGCGGCTTCTCCCTGCATGGACGCAGCCGAATTGCCTTCGTCTTTATTTCCCACGGGCATGGCGTGCGGCCAGGCGAGAGCGAGGATTGCGGCGAGCAGGACGGCCGCCGTCGCTATCGCCTTCCTCTTCGACTTCGCTTGCGTGATGATTGCCGCAACGAGTCGCCTGTTTCCGCATGGTTCGGTGCCCCTGTCGCGCCTACTCTCCATTGACGAACACCACCGCGCTCCACTCGGAGGAAAGGGTTAGCGTGAGGGAGCCCCTGCGGTCGGACAGCTTAAAGTTTGTCGCCTCGCCCCCGACGGTCATCGTCCCCTCGTAGATTAAGGGTCGCGGCGACGATCCGTCCGAGCTCACCCACTGGGAGGTCACGTCGAGCTCGTATTCGCCGGAATGGTCCGAGGCGAGCCATGAGCTCTCGCGCGGGGCGTCGGTGTAAGAGCCCTTCCTCTGGTATTCGCCCTTCGTGAATGCGAGCGAGCCGTCGTCGAACGAGAGCGTCTCTGCGACGGTTTGGGTCGAGGGCGGGTTCTTCACCGACCAGGTGGCACTCTCCAGTGTGTCTCTCACCCTGTCGGGCGTGGCCGCCGTGTATTCGTCGTAGTAGGACTTTGCCGCCGACTCGTCCTCGAAGTACCTCTCGCCGTAGTCTTCGCACCCCAAGGGCACGTAGCTCCCGTCGTCCTGCCTCACGAGTGTAACGGTGCCTAGCTGCGAGGAGGACAGAACCACATCGTCGCCCTCGGCTTCCCAATCGCCGCTGAGCTCCTGGGAGCCGACATAGTGCCAGGTGCTCTCTTCGAACTTGATCGTCGACGCGGATCCGGGCTTGTTCGCGCACACCTTGCCAAGGGCCACGCTGCCGCAAACCGAGTAGTAGTAGAGGGTCTTGCCGCTGATGTTGCTCTTGCCGCACCCGGCGAGCCCGAGCGAGCCCATGACGGCGAGGGGTCCCGCTGCGAGAAACGCCCTCCTAGAGATTTCAATGTTCATCGTGCTTCCTCCCAGATTGAAATCCTCTGATTCCCGTATTGTATTTCAAATTGTCACTTATATAGGTGTGACTTATATAGAACAGGGCCGAATCATTGACACCGACGGTAAGGAGGTGCCGATGACTCAACTGGGCCCCAAGATGCGCGTGGGGCTTCGCGTCAAGGAATTGAGGGCCGGGCTTGGCGTGAGCCAAGAGGCCTTCGCATATTCCATCGAGATGTCGCGCACCTATTTCGCCGAAGTCGAGACCGGCAAGCGCAACGTCTCCATCGAGAATATCGAGCGCATCGCAGGCGGGCTCGGCGTCTCCTTGAGAGAGTTTTTCGATTCAGACCTGTTCGATGGCTAGCTCGGCTGCCGGCTTCTGGCGTCATTTTTCGGCGCTATGGCTCGAATGCTACGCATCGCTTTGGATTCGGTTTTCCGCCACGAAGTGGCGGTGCAGGATAAGGCTCCACTACGTTTGGCCGAAGGCGAACGGCGCAACTCGGCGAGCCGAGTTCGAATGCGCAGGCCAAAGCCTGAGCGGTGCATCAAAAGGGCCCGCGCCCGCGCGTAGTGCACGGGTGCGGGCGCGTAGTCTTATGGGACGTTCTTGCTGGTAACGGGCGATTATGGGGGGGCTAGAACCCCTCGGGAACGTAGCTGTCGGCCGCTTTCCGCCCCGCCGCTGCGATGTTGTTTACAACGATGCCATTCCATACCCTCGGTACCTCCTTGTTTCGCATTCTGCGAGAAGCGATGGACCGCTCCATAAGCGTGCGCTCGGCCTCGGGCGATGTCATGCCGAGCATGCCGCCCACAAACGTTTCGGTAACGTCTCGGCTGGGGAAGGCCATAGGTACGCCGTCGTGGATCACGAGCGCGCCTGTTTCGCGGCCCGTCCAGCGCTGGATCTCGTCTGGAGTTATGAGGGGCCTGCGCACGAGGCCCTCGCTCGTTCCCGTCGAGCCAGTGTTCACTCCTTTTGTGCGGCTTGTGGATTGCGCAACCGCTGTGTAGGACCCCATGGACTCGGAGAGCTTGCGGGCGGTTTCGAGGTTCGAGCACGAGAGTACGACCTTGTCCTTGAGGAGGTCTAGGATGGTCTCGGCTTCTTCGCGGCTGTAGCCGGAGACCGATTGCAATTGAAGTAGCGACTGGCAGAACCACAGGACGCGGATCCCCTCTGACCTCATTTCACCGAGGTCCTGGACGATGCGTTCGTTGCGGCCGAGGGAGGCCGCCTCGTCGAGGAGGAGGACGGTCTCTACGGGACAGCGGCCGGCGTGGGCGCCGGCGCAGGAGCGCAGCGCCGAGAGCGCCTGGGAAACGAACGTCTGCACGAGCCGCTTGTAGTTTCCGGTCGCTGAGGAGGACGAGACGAAGACCACCGTGGGCTCCTCGCCGATGCCGTCGAGCCCGCACTCGTCGTCGTGCAGCATCCTCGCCACGTTGCCGTCGATGTATTCGGTCAGGCAATTGCTGAGGGTCGAGACGATGCCCGGGCCGCCTCCGTGCTCGCCGTTGAGGCCTCCGAGAAAGGGGAGTGCGGGGTCACCTGATGGCAGAGATGCCGCCAGGGCGGCGACGCGCTCGAGCGCTCCCTTCTCGCCCGAGGGCGAGATCGCCGCGGCGACGGACATGACGGTCTTTTCCTCATTGGGGATGGACGGACCCTCGATGAGGGCGAGGGAGATGCCGACGAACAGGTTCCGGGCCCCGTCATAAAAGAACGGCTGTCCCTTCGACGGTGAGGGCACTATGCAGCGCGCGACTTCCCGCAGCTCGCGGGTGCATCCGCCGGTTCCCTCCGCATTAAAGGCTTCCTTCGCCCTCTCGAGCGGGTCGAACCGCGCCGAAGAGGCGGGCGAATCGAACATCACGTCGACGATGCGATGCGTGCCGGCCTTTTCAAACGTCGGCTCGAGAAAGGCGCGGAGCTCCCCTTTGATGTCGTTGATGACGAGGGAACGGCCTTGCTCGAAGTTAGCCAAGGCTGACAAAATGGCGACTCGACGGCTTTTGCCCTCGCCACTCTCGGCAAGGATGCAAGCGTGGACTGAGTCGATGAGCCTGACGCTCTTTCCGATCTCGCCCACGACCAGTGTGCCGCCCGAGGGCTTGCCGCCTTCCTGCCACGATTCGCTCCGGCGCTTAAGTTCGCCGTGTGCCGAGATGAGCCTCGCGTCGCCGTGGATGGGCGCGCCGGGCGCGCGGCGTCCGCCGACCCAGGTTCCGTCGTGGAGCCAACGGGACCAATCGAGATGGTTCCAGATGCCGGCAGCCATTGAGACAGTGAGGGTTGCCGCGCATCCCACGAGGAAAGCATCGTCCTGGATCAGCTCCGGCAGGACTTCGAGCGGGTTTTGGAGCATGGTCTCGGGCAGCTCGGGCGCCATGGCGGTGCCGAAGCTGGCGAGCGTCACTGCCATGCCGACGATCCACACTCTCAACCAACGCCATATCGCGGGCAGCAGCACGAGCGCGATCATGGCCCCGATGATTGCGCCGGAGGCGACGCAGCGCTTGAGGTGCGCGGCCTCGTCGATGTTGAAACTCTTCTGCTTGCTCATAGAATCATTCCCTTCACTATCGTTTTCGCCGGTTCCAGCACGATGCCCGCCGCATCGCCCCTGATCGCGGCCGATACAGCGGCTGCGAGCGCCCTTGCGAGCGCGTGCTCGGCTTTCTGACCGACCTCATCTGACAGATCCTTCTTGTTTCTGGGGTTCTCCGTTGCGAATGCGAGCGCTTTGGTAAGGGCTCTGCTCACGGCAACCGGGGCTTTTGCCATAGAAAGCGCGTAGGACGGACATGACCGGAGACACCTCTCCGGGATAGGCCTGAGCTCGCGGACGGCTTCTCTTGCCCCCTCCAGATCTTCACTGGTGACGCAGGCGCGGACCTCGCCGACGAGCGGTTTCATGCGCTTGCGCTCCGTTGCAGGCCCGCCGTCCGGCCTTGCGGACCTCATCAGTTCCCTTTCGGGCCCCGCTGTCCGGTCGGGTGCGATGACCCTCAGCAGGGCGTTGCCTTGGCGCGCGCGTAGCTCCTGCATGGCGTCGTTCACGTAGAGATCCCGCGCAACGCTTTCGAGGCCTTTGAGGCCGGCGCAGCGCTCCACGGACTTGCTGTAGGCGGCGCTCGCCCCTTTGATTTCAGGATGCCTCGACCCTGCTTCCGCGATTGCGACATCGACAGCCTTGGCGACATCTGGGTGCCAGCGGCGGAGGTGCGCGTAGGAGATGCGGCCGTCCGCAGGCAGAGCGACGCCAATCTCGGCGGCGGGGATATGACGGACGGCGTCGACCGCCCGCGACCTCGCGAGGTCGCGGGCCTCATACTCGGCCGCGAGCGCCGGGGTCAGGGCCGCGTCGGTGAGCGCGTTTCTTGCCCGGTCGAGCCTGTTGCGGGCCATGAGTGAATCGAACGAGCCATCGGACGACCACGCAATAACGTGCACGTGCTTGGAATTCGGGTGGTTCTCGTGCTCGGCGGCCACCCAACGGACGCTGGACTCGGGGATGCCCATTGCCTCGGCAAGCGCCGGCGCGAGGTTTCGGCGGCAGAAGCGCTGCCAGTCCTCCTTGCACGCGAGGTCGAGCTCGCATGCCTCGTCCCTGCGGACGCTGAGCACAACGGTAGCAATCGCGCCGTCAGCCTTTTCGAGCTCCCTGCGGGCCGCGCGGAGCTGGACGGCCCCGTTCTGGTCGAAGAGCGCGGTCGACCCGGGCCTCTCGGCGTAGTAGCCGACGAGCCCCATCCTCTCTGCGAGCTCGGAGCGCCTGAGGTCGTCGACGGTGGCTGACTTGTCGGCCCCCTCGCGCGTGGCGACGTATTCGATGTTGTTGGTGATGACGGCGGAACGCCCGCGCGACCCGGGGAGGTGCACGCGGGCGTTCACGACGAGGCTGCTACGACTTACCATCAGACAGACGCTCCCTTGCCTCCGAGAGCGTCATACCGCGCTGCATGAGGCCGGCTTGCTTGTCGTAAGCGGCGTAGATGTCCGAGGCGCTCACGCCATCCAGGCCCTCGAACGTGCCCTTTTCGACCTCGACTGCCGCGATTGCCGCGACGATCGAGGCACGCGTCGCGCGGTGAACGACGCGCGCGATGCGGTCGTCCTGCTCCGCGTTACGCTCGTCAAGCGTACGGTCGAGCTGCTCCAGCAACGGCTGCATGACGCCGCGGAGATAGGTGCCGAGCTCGGTCGAGTAGAGCGCCAGGCCGTCGGAGGCGAGCCCGGCGGCGATGAGCTCGCGGGCGGCTGCGCTGTCGCTAAGATCCTTGGAAACCCCGTAGGCGTGGAGGCGGCGATATGCCTTGTCAGGGAGCCGGAGGCTCATGACCTTCGACCCGTCTTTTCCGATGGCCATTTTAGAGTCCCTCGTTCGGGAGGGGCGCACCGACGGCGCGGAGGGCGGCGATGTTCTCGGGCGTGCGCTCGTAGGTCCTGGGCCAGAAGGTGACGGGCACCATAGCGAGGTCATCGCGGGGGATGCCGTAGGCGAAGAGGTAGGCCTCGATGGCGTCGCCGTATTCCGCATCGTTGACGCGGTAGGCATCGGTGAAGAAGATGCCGGTCGGGTCGTCGTTGCAGCCCTTGACGAAGTAGACGCCGTTCCCGCCTTCCTTGAACGGGTTCAGAATCTTGAAATCCGGCTTCGCGTAGTAGGCGATTCCGGCACGGACGATGCGCGTGAAGCCCGGGTGTTCGACAGGGCGCGCCGCGCGCGCGAAGCCCAGGTCGGGGTCGGACTCCAGCAGATGGGTGAGCACGGAGCCGACGGCGTCGTCCTTGTGCTTGGGGAAGGTCCCGAGGAGGTCGTCGAGATGCGATTTGATTTTCTTGACAAGTTCCATCATGGTTTTCCTCTCTGCCGGTGCCGTATGGGTACCGGCGATTCATTTGAGCTTCTTCGTTGGTAACGCTTCTAGCTGCGGCGAAACGTTGCGGTGCCGAAGGTGCCAAAGAGCAGGAAAGAGTTTCTGGGCCAATGGCACCTTTGGCACCATCGAGAGACTTTGCAGGTGAGGGGCGGCGAGGGAGGTGCCGCAACGGAATGCTGCGGCACCTCCATCGGCCCTAATCCGTCTCCCGGTACACCCAGCAGCGCTGCTTGCCGTACGGGGGACAGAGGCGCTTGTTGCCCGGAACCCATCCAGGGCACTGCGATGACAGGATGCGGCTGACCATCTTGCAGTTGGCCTTGGTCTTTTCGAGATGGAGGGCCTTGTCGAGGATCTCGAACGTGCACATGGGACGGTCGGTGTTGTCGGGGAGATACGCGAGGACCTTCTGCACGCAGGGGTCCTCCTCGACAAAGCGTCCGCGCTGTGCGGCCGCCTCTGTCTCCATCTCAGGCGTTAGGACGGTCGAGAAGCGGGGATCACCCGTCTTCATCCACGTGCGGGCCTCTGCCCATGCCTGGTGGACGGCGGCGGGAAAGCTCTCGTCGAAGACGGAACTCTCCGTGCGCTCGATGCCGCAGAGCACCGGGAGGAAGCGCCTTGCGCCACTCGTCCGCTCGCGGATGAAGTCGGCCTCGTTCGTGGTACCGACGAAGACCACGCGTCGGGGAAACGCCTCCGTCCTGCGGCAATAGGCCCCTCGGAATTCATCGACCTGACGGGTGACCCCAGCCTTCACGCTCTCGATAGAGCGCTCGGACATGCCGTTGAGCTCGGGAATCTCAATGATCCACTTGCCCCGGTTCTGCTCGCCCGTGAGCTTGACGTCGCCGAGGTTGATCACGGAGTCGCTGAAATACTCGTCGCGCATGGCGAGGCCCCTCGCGAAGGAGGACTTGCCGATGCCTCCGGCACCGCACAGGATGGGCATGTAATCGGCCTTGCAGCCCGGGCTGTAGACGCGGGCGATGCCCTCGCAGAACAAGATGCGCTCGACCTCCGAGACGTATGCGTTCCTCTCCGCGCCAAGGTAGACATTGAGGAGCGTCCCTACGCGCGGGATGCCGTCCCAGGTGAGGGCATCGAGCATGGCAACGAGCGGGTCATAGGCGTTGTCCTCGCCGACGATGGTCAGCGCGAGCAGCATGAACTTCTCCTTCTGGAGAGAGATGATCTGCTGGAGGAGGGCGAAGAGCCGTGCGTCGTCGCTATCGCGCCACCGGCGTTCCCGCGAATCTGCATCCCAGGGCAGGGGCCCAGTCTTGAAGAGCTCGTTCGCGAGACGGTTGTAGCCGACGTTCAGGGGAAGAGACTTGAGCTCCTCGACGATCTCGTTGACCGTCGGCGGGGAGCGGCGCTCCGGGGACTGCGGCTCGGGGGCGTCGTCGTGCTTCTGCGTGCCCATCAGATCGCCTCACAAGAATGGTGACGGCGAGGGCCATTGATGGGGTGGTTCTTGGCGGAGGCAAGTGCTTCGAGCCGGCGGAGGCGAAGCTCCGTGTCGATAAGGCGCTCGACCAGCTCTTCCTCCGACAAGGGGTGGTCGAGGCGGTAGTCGCGCAAGACGGCGCGGCGTCGGGCGGAATTCATCATGCTAAGATTCATCGACAGAGTCCTCCTTACGTGTGGGCTCATGTTTTTGGGCGACGGCCGAGCTTTGGTAGGGGAGGCCGTCGTCCAGACCCAGGTTTGCGATTAGGGCGTCTTCAAGCTCCACAGGGGAGCGCTCGGGCGCGAACGATCCGGCAAAGGCGGCGAGCGTCTCAAGCGACTCGACGAGCTCGTCGTCCATATCTCCTGCGCGCCGGATACGCCGGAGTTCCGCTACGACAGGTCCCATGCGCTCCTTAACCGCCTTGCGCATACGGGTGGTTGCGACCACAGTAAAAGTGCCTTCCAGCAGGCTTCTCGCGATGAATTCCTGCTTCGACAGACCGCTCAAAGCGACGCGGAGGTCGAGCTGGTCCGCCTCTGCGGGCGACATGCGGAAGGCGATGGTCTTGCAGCGACGGCGTCCCTTGGCGTCCACAATCGGCCTAGACATCCGACATCACCTCGTCCAGCGCCTCCACGAGGTCGTGCTGGGTCGAGGGGAAAAGATGCGAGTACATCTCCGTTACCTCGGCGGTCTCGTGACCCATGCGGTCGGCGATCGCCGTGGGCGAGTAGCCGCTGTTGATGAGCGCACTGACATGCGAGTGGCGGATGTCGTGGATGCGGATGCGCTTCACGCCCGAGAGCTCGCAACCCCTCTTCATCTCATGCGACAACGCGTGCTTCGTGACGGGGAAGAGCCGGTCGGTAGGGGCGATCTCGGGATGTGTCGACAGATAATCACGCAGCTCCTCACGAAGGAGGCTCGGCATGACGATGTCCCGCTTCGAGGCGCGCGTCTTGGGTGGACCGATAACGTCCTCGCCCTTGATGCGGGCGTAGGAATGACGGATACGGATAACGTTGAGATTGAAGTCGATGTCTTCCGGACGGAGGGCGAGGAGCTCGCCCTCGCGACAGCCCGAGAGGTAGAGCGTGAGGAATGCAAGGTAGATGAGCGGCTTGTCCTCGATGGCCTGGGAGAAGCGCTTAAACTCGGCAGGGGTCCAGTAGAGCATCTCCTTCTCGGGGCGCTTGGAGCCGACCTTTCCCGCTGCCAACATGGGATTCTGGGGCAGGCGGTAGAATCGGA
Source organism: Collinsella sp. (assembly GCA_014871655.1). Lineage (GTDB taxonomy): Bacteria > Actinomycetota > Coriobacteriia > Coriobacteriales > Coriobacteriaceae > Collinsella. Next base: position 37,244 of record WGSK01000003.1, read on the forward strand.
CGGCGTGGTTGAAGATGGCTGAGAACTGGTTGCAGATGGTGTGGAGATAGCTCTGCGACAGGTTCTGCTCAAGGAGCCAATTCTCCCAACGCACCACGTCCGCAGCCTTGACGTCACAAAGGCGCATGGAGCCAAAAATGGGCAGGATGTACTTGTCGATAATGGCATCCTTGGTGAGCCTGGTGCCGACTCGCAGTCGAGGGTAGATGTCACGTGCGTACATGGTTTTGACGAAGGCCTCGACGGTGACCTCGACACGCTCGTCGCAGGAGGCGAGGAAGTCGCGCTCCCAAGCCACAGCCTCCTTCTTGGAGGCGAACCCGCGCTTCGTCTTCTTATGACGCTCGCCCATAGAGTTGCGATACCAAGCCTCGACTGTCCAGGTCCCGCGCTTCTTATCGCGGCTAACCGACATGGGCCATCGCCACCTTCTGCTTAGAAGGGGTGGAGAGAAGGCGTGCCTCGAAATACGAGCGCTGGACCTTCCCGGGGATGGTCATGATCCCCTGAGCTGCAAGCTCTGCATTCAAAGTCTTGATCAGCTTGAACGAATAGGACTTGCTCATGCCCGTGATCTCGGCAACCTCCTCCGCGCCGATAAGCTGACGTGTCATATGCAGTCTCCTTTCCAGGGTGGGGCACCGGTTGCCCCCTTGTCTTGATTATGTCCAAAAAAAGCATTAAGTGCTACAAAAATTAGAAATTGGCTTCAATCTTGCTGCGAAAGTCGCATCTAATACATTTTCTGCACACATAAGGTTTCACGTGTACACTTGAGGCAACTATTTGTTGGAGGTGTATTTGGATGACTGCCGTCGACTGCGTCGGTGCAATTTCGGAAGCTTTGTCGTCATATGTGGTCGATAGGGAATGGGAACAGACGAGTAAACGCTGGGGAAGGCAGCAGCTGTCTCAGAAGCTGCTTCGTCTTCGTTCGACGCGAAAATGGACTCGAAAGGTGGCCGCGCAGGCAGCGGGAATCCCGGAATCGGCCTTAAGAAATTACGAGCTGATGAAGTCCGCCCCGAAGGAGGAGCATTTGGATAGACTTGCGAACGCTTTCGGAATACGGGCCGAGTCGCTGCACTATTACGACTTCAGTGATACGGATCTGATTGCTCAGGCTTTTTTCCAATTCGCCGCGACATACGGATTCGAGCCTGTTGCAAACGAGCACTATTCTGCGCTCAAGCCGACCTCGCCCTTCATGAAGGCGTTTCTAAAAAAGTGGGCCGCTCAGTATGCTCAGATCGAGAGCGACTCCGACCGAGACGACTATGAAAGATGGAAGGACAACTACGCAGCAGACTTTGATCCGTCCCAGTTTCCCCTTCGATATGAATATGATCCGCGAGAGTCCTGGGTGCCGATTACGCCCTGGCAAAATAGGATGCAGTCCAAGAAGCTGCCAGAGCTAAGGGCGCGGTGTACCCCTGCAAAGACCCAGCTGGATTTGGCTCGAGAGGCCGATCTCTCCCTCGCAACGCTACGTTCGTATGAGCAGGGGGCTAGGGTGCCGAAATATGCGGCGCTTCAAAAACTGTCCAGCGCTCTTGAGGTGAAGAGGGGAGCGCTTGTATTTACCGATTTCGGTAGTCCTGTTCAAGCTGCTCATGCGCTATTTCAGCTCTCGGCTTCATATGGATTGATTCCGGTTCAGCTGGAAGAGGGGCCGGCGCTTCTAGCGAGAGCGCCTGTTCCCGACTCTTTTCTTTTTGAATGGGCGAAGAGGTATGAAACGCGCGTGAAGCGGGCCGATGAATACGACGAATGGCTTGATCAGTTCGACTATTTCGAGCACGATAAGTCCGATGGCTATGTCGAGAAGTTCCGGCAGCATGAGATACGCCAACCGAACGGTTCATCGCTTATTGACGGCTATGTCTATAGCGATTTCTGTCCCTTTGACGAGCGATTTAAGAAGGGGTATGCCCTGCCCTAGTTGTGGTCAGATTAGCCGGCGTGAGGACCAAATGAGTATCAAACGGCGATGGGAGAATGCCTGATAGAACGGACTGAGGCAAAACGAGCGCCTCATTTACCTGCGGCACCCGTTATCGAGTGGGAGTAGAACAGACGTTCGATTCTATGCTATAGTGTTTGCCAATGGGCGCGGCATCTTCCGAATCCGCGCCCATTGCTATACGGGCCTTACGATGACGAGCTGACGATCATAGGCGCCATGCGTGCATTTGCGGCGGAACGGGGATATGCGCCCGACTTCTCCGAATTCCGCCTCTGTCACGAGATTTACTTCTCCGACCCGCGCAAGTACGCGCCGGAGAAGCTCAAGACCGTGATTCGCCATCCCATCAAGCCGATTTAGCGAAACGAGCGCCGCCGTGCGGTCCGGCTTTTGGGGTTTATCAATTGGTAGTCCGCGTCGATCGAGCAAGCTGCCCTGCCTCCCGGCAGGTGCGTAATCCCCTTGGTCGATCCGTCTCGAGGTGCGCTCTTTGCTCATCTTGTGGCGTGGGGTTACGATACTCCTAAAAGTGTAACCAGATTCGAGTTTTAGGAGCAGCTTTTGAAGGGTAGCAGACTCAGGAACCGCGATAGATACCTCGAGGAGGCGATGTTCTTCCGTGACACCGACCTCATCAAGGTGATCACGGGCGTGCGCAGGTGCGGCAAGTCGAGCCTTCTCGATCTAATTAGGATGACCATCGAGTCTGAAGGAGTCGCTGGCCGCGGCTTTGTGAGCGTCAACCTGGAAAGCAAGGGTACGGGCATCAAGACGGAGGACCAGCTTTATGATTACGTTCGCGGGCGCCTGTCGGACAAGGGTCGCACCTACGTTTTCATAGACGAGCCCCAGAGAATCGATGGCTGGCAGGATGCGGTCAACGCAATGAGGGTCGACTTCGATTGCGACATCTACCTCACGGGCTCGAATGCGTATCTTCTCTCGAGCGAGCTGGCCACCTATCTCTCCGGGCGCTACGTAGAGGTAAAGATGCTGCCTCTGTCCTTCTCCGAGTTCGCCGACTTCTGCGGAATCGAGTTCGTATCGGGAACTTCGGTGGCTCTCACTCCCGAGGGGGATCCCGTTCTCTTCGACGACATGCTTACTCGTTACCTTGAGTACGGGGGCATGCCAGCCATCGCATCCCTCTCGACGACCCAGGCGCAGCACTCGGCGTACATGTCCGGCGTCTACGAAGCCATCGCCGTGCGTGATATTGTCAACCGTGAGCGCGGGAAGGGCAAAAGTGCGGTGACTGACCCTTCCCTGCTGCGCCATGTGGCCGAATTCCTGGCGGACAACATCGGCAACGAGTGCTCGTCGAGTCGAATCGCCGGCGCGTTAACTTCTGCGGGGCCGAAGACCACGAACAAGACCGTTTCCTCGTATGTGGGTGCGCTTGAGGAGGCCTTCCTGTTCTATCGTGCCACGCGTTACGATTTGCACGGCAAGGCGCTCCTCAAGACGAACCCAAAGGAGTACATCGTCGACACCGGCTTCCGGACCTGGATGGCCGGCTATAGGGTCACGGATACTGGCCGCCTGTTCGAGAACGCCGTGTATCTCCAGCTGCTCTACGAAGGATGGAGCGTGCATGTGGGCAAGCTCTATGGCAAGGAAGTCGACTTCGTCGCGACGAAGGACGGGCGCGTGCTCTACGTGCAGGCGACTGACGAGATGTTCGCAAGCGAGACCAGGGAGCGAGAGATCGCCCCTCTGAAGTCGATACGAGACAACCACGAGAAGATCGTGGTCGTGAGGCAGGGTTCCTACGACACGGATATCGACGGCATCCGCATCGTGAGCGCGAGGGACTTTTTCCTCTAGGGCCATGCGATTCATCGCGAGGCAGTTAGGTCAAGTGAGAAACATGCCTGACATCGGTTTGCTGACGATCTAAAACAGTAAGGAGAAGCTTGGACAATCGCAAAATCGAGCAGAACGCGGTCAATGCTGTCAAGCAGGCTTTCGGCGATGTCGCTTGCGTCTATGCGTATATAGATGAGAACGACAAGACCGAATGCACCGACGGGCACCTGCAAGTCTACTCGTCTTCTTCCTTCACGATTGAGACCGTTGAAGGCCAGTTGCCGCTTCAGGTCAAGGGGACCACTTCGAAAAGAAAATCGGACCGACCTAAGCGGCAAGTTCGAGTTTCAGACCTCAAGCACTATCTCAACATTGCTGGAGGCTGCATCTATTTTTACGTCTACTGTGGGAGCGAGGCTCGTTCAGCGGAGGTTTTCTACAGACTTTTGCTTCCCTATGACCTAAAGAAGATTCTGGCAGATATTCCGGAGCAACAAGAGCGCATCTCTTTGCGTTTCGACCGGCTTCCATCAGATGCGGCGGAATTGACGCGGCTTGTCAGAAGGGCGGTCAAGGACAGAACAAAGCAGCGAGCAGTCGCTGGCATCGCCCCCAAGACAATCGAGGAATTTAAGGACGCCGGCCTTTGCTTTGATGAGTGCGAGTTTGGAATCGAGCTGCTCGAGGGCGAGTCGCCCGCAAGCTTGGCTCCATACAGGAACGGGCTGTATATCTACGGGAAGAGCCCCTGGGGAGAGCTGTATCCCTTGAATAAGCTTGAAAACATAGTTGGCGTCGCGATTGGGTCTCGGCATGACGTCAGCTCTGGTGATGTTTCCCTAAATGCGGTGGTCATGGCCGGAGAAAATGAGAATGGCGAGCACGTTTTCTTCAGGGGTTTCGACATATGCCTCTCCACCAACACAATCACCCTCAGCGAGACCGGAACTCTTGTCGAGCGCATGGAAGAGTTGGCCCTCATGCGCGCATTGATGCAAACCGGTACGCTTTCCATAGACGGAAGCGGCTTTGCTCGCGGGTGCAAGTTGAGCGGAGGCGACCTCGACGCCCTTGAGAGTCGATTGCAGTCGCTGGAGATTATCAAGCGGGTTGTCGACGCTCTTCATTACAAGCCAGAGCTCGACATCAGTGCGTTGACCACTCAGGATTTAAGAAACATCGAGACAATTTACAAGGGATTGGTTGAGAACGCACCCCTCCACTACAAGGATCGGCAAAACGGATTCGGATATATCAATCTGGGGAACCATCCGATTAAGCTCGTGTTTTACCAAGTATCTGAAGATATGTACCGAATGGTCGATGGGCTTCGACTGGATGACCTGACGGTCTCGGTGTTCTTCCGGGGCGAGGGGGATGCCCCCGTAGTCGTCGCGCCTCTGTTCGTCCAAACGATGCAGGACTATATGAGGCTTGCCAATATCGATGCCGAGGTGTTTGCCGCTACGCTGAAGCAGTATCCAGTCACCGAAGTTAGCTCTGCCTACGTCAACGACAAGATGCTTGAAATGCTATCGGCCTACGATCAAGATGCGTGCTGTAAGGAAGAGTTGCTGAAATGCTGCGAGATGACCGTAGACGCCCTGGAAGCTTTTGCGGATCGAGAGGCAACCCTGATAAATCGATATCAAATTGCCGCTCGAAAGCGAGATCTTACTAGCGAGGAGAAATCTGAGTTAATGGCAATCCAGCTGAATTCAGATAGTGCGCTGTCGAAAGCATGCGCAGCAGCCTTGCGCGGAGACTCGGACATGGCCTCTGCGCTCAGAGCGTCACTTGACGAAGAGGTACGAACGACGCTCGGCTCATGGCCGATCGGCCGTTTCTTCGCATAAGACCGCATAGACTTTTTGAGGCATCGAAATGAAGCTACTCGTCGAATCGATTAGAAATGCGGTTGAGAAAGACTGCCTTATTCCAGCCCTTATGTCTTCCCTTACCATTCCCGACGCCATGGGGCAGCTTCTTTATCCCAATCTCGTCCTTCATAACGGGAAGAGAGCGGCGGGGCGGCAGTATGTGAAGTGGTTTGATGACTGGGCGGCAAACGACTTCCTGTTTTCGGGAGACCCCTCGAACGAAGGTGAAACGATTCCAGGTCAAATCTTTAATGGGAAGATGTGCTGGAAGCTCCGGTGCTCCCTGTTGCATTCAGGCGACTACGATGTGTCGGTCGATGCTCCCGAGAAAGACGAGAGCTTCGACTACGACTACAAGTTCGAGCTTGTCCTCCACGGGTGCAACGCCCTCTGCTCTTCCTGGCCGTCGCCCAAGAGCGGGATGCGTGCGACTAAGAGCGTGACGTTCCGCGTTGATGCGGCGCCGCTCGCGAGCTCGCTGTGCAACGCCGCGGAGGCCTGTCTTAAAGAAACGGGCGAAACGGTCAGTTACCCCAATCTGGAGTTATTCGACGTGGCTGCATGGGCGGATAGATTCAATACTCGCTGAGTCATCTCGTCAAACTCCTTGTGTGCTAAACGTTGGTGTTGGCGCCCCGGAAAAGGGGCGTGGCCAGCGCCTAGAATCTTCAGCTACCACGCTGAGACGATAGGAGATGACCACATGGACACTATGGCGCACGAGGCGCCCGCGACGCCGTTGCTTGCGTTTCGCTATCGCTGCTCGAAGCGTGTCGCTTGGGGCCCTGGCCGGAGGAGAGACGACCGCTCCCTGCGAGACTGCGGAACCACCTATATCCGCTTGCTGCGGGCTTGCTTGAGCCAGTTCCTCTTGAAAGAGCCTATACCTCCGAAGAACTTGTTGTACGTCTCACCGTTCTCCTTGGCCTCGCACTTGACCAAGGCAAGTTCGATGGTGCAGAGGTAATCCGCCACTTGCTCGAGGCGGTAGCCGGTCATCGAGGTCTTGCGGCGTCGGACGACCCCTTTTGAGAGGACCTTGCCCACCGAGCCGTCTCGCCCACGGAACAGGAGGAACGCATCCTCGCGACCTTCGGCGACCTGTGCTGCGAGATGGAGGGCTGCACCATCGCGCAGGGCCCTTTCCAAAGCGAAGTGTCGAGCCGAAGTGTTGAGCGTCGGCCCTGAATGTTCAATGGCCGTTGTTTTCTGCCCCTCAAGTGGTGGACTTTTCCTCGGGGCTGTTGATTCCCCCACGCGCCCCTTTCCGTTCTCTGTGTTCCCCTTATACTCCTTGTACGAGGAGGTAAGAAGTCATGGACAAGACCGCACAGGACAGCTTGGCAAAGAAGCCCGTCGACATGAGGGACAGGATTCTCGAGCATCTCGAGGCCCTCACCTCTGCCGTCTCGCTCGACGACCTTGCCCGTCTGTCCACCTCCGACATCGCCGAGACGCTCATCATCTCCAGGAGCCTGGCGAGCCAGTACCTCAACGACCTTGTTCGCGCCGGCCTTGTGGTTAAGGTGGCGGGCAGGCCTGTCCGTTATTTTCATCGCCGCGCGTTCCAGAAGCGTTTTCAGGTAAAGCTCTCTGCAAGCGAGTACGCCTCGCTCGCCGACCTCATCCAGGCGACGGGAATCGCCGATCACCGCGACTTCGCGCGTGCCGTGGGCTTTGACCTGAGCCTCAGCTCCGTTGTCGAGCAGTGCAAGGCTGCGGTTCAGTACCCTCCGTTTGGCCTACCCATCCTCTTGAGCGGCGGCGTGGGTGTCGGTAAGTCTTTCCTTTCTCGCCTTGTGTACGAGTACGGCAAGAACCAGGGCTTGCTGTCCCGCGACTCCTCCTATGTGCGCATCGACTGCGCCGGGGTCCCGGATGCCGCCTCGTTCAACGGGCTTCTTGACGAGTCGATCGCGAAATCGCGCGGGGGTGTGGTTTTTGTCAACGGCATCGAGGCACTCTCTCCCTCTGCGATGGAGCACTGCCTTGCGACGGCCCTCGGGCTCGATGCCTCCCAGGATGCGCCGCGCGCTCGCCTCGTTCTTTCGACGACGCTTTCCGCCGATGACCTGAAGGTTTCCTCGGCCTACAGCAAAATGCCCATCTGTGCCCGCGTCCCCTCACTCAAGGAGCGGACCCCCGAGGAGCGCGAGGATCTCATCTTGAGCTTCCTGCGCAGCGAGGGGTGCCGAATCGGTTCTGATGTGAAGATCAGCCGCGGCGCATACCGTTGCCTCGTGAACGCGGACTTTTCCGATAACATCGCCGGCTTGCGCGCCTGCGTGACGAACTGCTGCGCCAAAGCGTTCCTCAATCGCGAGGGCGACTACGTCGTCGTTCGCCCGTATCTTCTTCCCAGCGGCCTCCTCTCCTCCGCGCAGATCGATCAACAGCCCGACGATGGCGTTCTGATCGACGCGTCCCTGGATGCCGCCGAGAGCACAGGGCCGGTCGAGCAGGCGCTCGATGCCCTGTGCTCCCTCGATGAGCGATTCTGCGCCGGGGAGCTCTCTGTCTCCGAGCTCGTCTCGCAAGCTGTCTCCGCTGTGCGCGGCGTTGAGGATCACTTGATCTTCGACCACGGCGTCGCCTCCTCGAGGTCGCGCGCCTTCGAGCGCGTCGTGGGCGCGGTCCTTGCCGACGCAGGCTCTTCTTATGGCATCGAGCTTTCGAGGAAGGTCGCTTTTCTACTGGCCCAGGAGATTTGCCTGCAGTTGTGGCCGGGTATCGGCCTGGCTAAGCGAAAGTCTGCCTGTGCGGAGCAAATCTCCCATCTCCTCGGTGCCGTGACCTCCGAATTGCCGTTTGCCTCGAGTGTCTCCGATCAGGTCGCCGCAGACGTGGAAGGGGCGCTGGGAATCTCGCTCGATCACTTCACGAAGACGCTTCTGACGCTGTGCGTCGCATCGGAGTCTCGCGATGCGAAGGCCCTTCGGACGCTCTGCGTCATCTTGTCCCACGGCTACTCAACGGCGACGAGCATCGCCGACGCGGCGAACCGTATGCTCGGCATGCATGTGTACGAGGCTGTCGACATGCCCTACGACCAGCAGCTGAAGGACATCGTCGGTCCGCTCCAGCACCTCGTCGACCGCCATTCCTACTGCACCGGGGTCGTGTTCCTCGTCGACATGGGCTCCTTGGAGGAGGCCTATAAGGCCCTCGAGAACGTTACCGACTCCACTATCGGCGTGGTGAACAACGTCTCTACCGGTCTTGCGCTCGAGATCGGGGTCGGGCTGCTCGGCGGCAAGTCCATCGCCGAGGTTCTTGCCGATGCGACCGCCGCGTGCGTGACGCACTGCAAGGTGATCGAGCGCGTCAACCGTGAGGACGCCATCGTCTTCTGCTCCGAGTCCGGGGTCGACGCCGCGGAGAGGATACGCCAGCTCGTCTCGCAGAGCCTCCCGCGCACCATAGGCGCGCGCCTGCTCACGAGGCCCTTCAAGCAGCTCGTCGCGAACGGGTCGAACGACGCCGTTTTCTCCGAGCACCGCGTCTGCGCCGTCATCGGCACGGGAGACCCCGGGGTCGCCTCCATCCCCTTCGTCGCCCTCGAGGACATCATGTCGACGGCGTCCGCCTCTAAGGTCGATGCCGTGTTCGGCAGGTGGCTTGACGCTTCCGAGCTCTCTTCTTTCCACGAGAAGCTGCTCTCGAACATGACGCTGCAGAACGTCATCCGCTCCATCACCATCCTCGACCCGGAGCGGCTATTCCACGAGATCGAGAGCGCCGTGCACGAGCTTCAGCGCAGGACAGGCGAGAAGATCGGCAGCAACGCCATCATTGGGCTCTACGTCCACCTCTGCTGTCTCGTCGAGCGCCTTGTTACCAGAAACCCCATTGAGACCTACGTTGGCCAGGACCGCTTCGAGGAGGAGCGTGCCGATTTCATCGAGTCCTTCAGGCAGAGCTTCTCGAGTATCTCGACGCGCTATCGCGTAGAGGTTCCCGTAAGCGAGATCGCATATGTCTTCGACTACATAAGCGTGAGCGCCGCCCCGGCGCGAGAAGAGCGCCTCGGCTCCTCGGACCTCCTGCTCGACGAGTGACCTTCCCCGCGCCGCCGCAAGCTGACCGCGCGTCCTCAATAATCCGATAACCCCTTGCCCGGCGCGAATCCGGATAGCGCCGAGGCAGTACCGAACGTAAAACTTCATTTGATAGGAGCAAACATGAGTGTTGTTATGGCACGAATCGACAATCGCCTGCTTCACGGCATCATCGTGACGCAGTGGGCCCCGGTGTCGGGCGCGACCCGAGTCATGGTCATCGACGACAAGGTCGCCGGCGACGAGGTCCTGAAGTCCACTATGAGGATGGCGCGCCCCGCGGGCATGGCCGTCTCGATCATCTCCGAGCAGACCGCGCTCAAGAACTTCGCGGCGGGCAAGTACGACCGCGAGAAGGTCTTTGTCATCGCCAAGGAGCCCGAGACGATCCTTCACCTGGTCGAGTCGGGCATCGAGCTCCCGTCGCTGATCGTCGGCGGCTCGCTCGTCAAGGAGGGCGGCGTCCAGCTCACCCAGCGCGCCTATGCCTCCGCCGAGAACGTCCAGAGCTACAAGGCGCTCATCGCCCGCGGCGTCAAGGTGACGGCACAGTTCGTGCCCGCCGACAAGCCCGTCTCCGTCGCCGACCTCATCTAAGGAGGGATCATGGTCAACTTCACTATCCTGCAGGTCGTCCTTTTGACCCTGCTGGCCTTCATCAAGCACGTGGACTACTACGGCATCCCGATGATCTTCGTCAACTATGCCGTCTTCTGGGGCCTTATCACCGGCGTCGTCATGGGCGACTGGCAGACCGGCCTCGTCATCGGCGGCACCATCCAGCTCATGCAGCTCGGCGTCGCGGGCTTCGGCGGCTCGTCGATTCCCGACTACGGCACGATGGCCATCATCGCCACCGCCTACGGCGTGACCCTGGGCGCGGACACGGGCCTCGCCATCGGCCTGCCGGTCGGCATGCTCGGCATCCAGCTCGACGTCATCGTCAAGATCCTCAACGGCTTCGTCGTCGAGAAGTCCCAGAAGTTCTGCAACGAGGGTAAGTTCAATCAGATGAACGCCATCCTGTGGGTCTGCCCCGCGCTCTTCGGCCTGTGCGCCGCCCTGCCCGTCTTTGTCTCCGTGACGCTCGGCCAGCCCGCCGTCAACTGGCTCCTCGAGGTCATGCCCCAGTGGTTCCTCTCCGGCCTCACCCTCGCCGGCAAGATGCTCCCGGCCATCGGTATCGCCATGCTGCTCCGCTACATGCCCACCGGCAAGTACTTCCAGTACCTGCTCGTCGGCTTCTTCCTCTCGGCCTTCCTGAACGTGCCCATCATCGGCGCCGCCATCGTCGGCGTTGCCCTCGCGATCGCGTTCTACCAGCGTGCCGAGAGGGACACCGAGCTCGCCGCCCACGCTTCCGCAGACGCCTTCATCGGAGAGGATGAGTAACCATGGAAAACGAGAACATCACCGCCGTCGCCGAGGGCAAGCCCTCCGGCTACAAGGTCACCAAGAAGGATCTGCGCAACGCGAACTGGCGCTGGCTCATGAGCGTGTGCACCTTCAACTACCAGACCCAGCAGGGCGCCTCAGTCGCCTACGCCCTCTCGCCGGTCCTGAGGAAGATCTACACGAACGACGAGGACTATAAGCAAGCGCTCAACAACCACTTCCGCTACTACAATACCCAGCCTTGGCTCGCCGCCATCATCCTTGGCGCCTGCGTGGCCATGGAGGAACGCGACGGCCTAGCGGCGGCGGACGCCGTCCAAGACCTGAAGATCGGCACCATGGGACCGCTCGCCGGCGTCGGCGACTCCCTGCTCATGACCATGATCCCGACCATCATGGGCTCCATCGCCGCCTACATGGCCATCGAGGGCAACCCCGTGGGAGCCGGCATCTGGTTCGCGCTCATCTTGGCCATCTTCTGGGTCCGCATGCACGCCCTCGAGTTCGGCTACAAGCAGGGCGTGAAGCTCGTCACCGACTTCAGCGAGAAGCTTCCCAACCTCACTGCCGCCGCCTCCGTGCTCGGCCTCACCGTGGTCGGCTGCCTCATCGCCTCGGTCATCGGCGTCACCTGCCCGATTAGCTTCAGCTTCGGCGACGTCTCGATGGAGATTCAGCCGCTGCTCGACAAGATCCTGCCTGCCATGATCCCCGCCGCCATCACGGGAAGCGCGTATTACCTTCTTACCAAGAAGAACGCGAGCATGACGGCCCTCATCCTCGTGGTGATCGTCCTCGCGATGGTCGCCTCCGCCGCTGGCATCCTCGCCTAGCTTCGACCCAAGAGATTGGTGAATCAATGAGAAAGATAGTTGTGGCGAGCCATTCCCTTCTCGCCCAGGGCTTCAAGGACACCCTCGAGTTCCTTACGGGTAAGAGCGACGCCGTCAACGCCGTGTGCGCCTACGTGAACGACAACGGCGAGGGGCTCGACGCGGCGGTCGAGGCGGCTCTTTCGGGCACTGACGAGGTCGTCGTCCTCACCGACGCGCTCGGCGGCAGCGTGAACCAGCGCTTCTCCCGCTTCGCCTCCGACCGGATCCACGTGATCGCGGGTGTCAACCTCCCGCTCGCCATGACGGTCGTGCTCGCGCGCCCCGACGAGAAACTCGACTTCGACGCCCTCGTCGACGAGGCGCGCCAGCAGATCGTCTACGTGAACGGTGCCAGTTCCGCCGAGTGCGAAGACGACGAATAGAGGAGGTCGACGATGAGAGAGTTCCTTAAGGACGTGTGGATGCACGGCGGTGAGGAAAGCCGCGCCATCACCCCCGAGAACATCACGGGCGAGAAGGGCCGTGCCGCCATGTCGGCCAGCCACCTCGGCGTCGGCCGCAAGGGCTCGTGCTGCGTGCCCCTTGAGTCCGGCGAGACCATCACGCTCGCGGACATCGAGGGCCCCGGCATCATCCGCCACATCTGGATGACCGTCCCCGACAAGACCGCCGCCGGCAGCTTCGTCATGCGCGACCTCGTGCTGCGCTTCTACTGGGACGACGAGGAGACCCCCTCGGTCGAGTGCCCTGTCGGCGACTTCTTCTGCAACGGCTTCGGTGAGCGCGCCATCGTCAACTCGATGCCCATCTGCGTGAACCCGACGGGCGGCATGAACTGCTACTTCGAGATGCCTTTCAGGAAGCACGCCAAGGTCACGCTTACGAGCGAGCACCCCGGGTTCATTAAGTACATCTTCTACACGTTCAACTACGCGCTCACCGACGTGCCGGACGACGCCATGTACTTCCACGCCCGTTTTAACCGCGAGCGCAGCACCCGCAGGGGCGTCGACTACACCGTGCTCGACGGCGTGCGCGGTAAGGGCTACTACGTCGGCACCTACATGGCCCTGTGCGCCCTGGAGCGCTATTGGTGGGGCGAGGGCGAGATGAAGTTCTTCCTCGACGGCGACGAGGAGTTCCCCACGGTCACCTCGACGGGAGCCGAGGACTACTTCGGCGGTGCCTGGGCCTTCCTCGACAGGCCGCCCCACGCGCTGCCCGAGGCGCAGTGCTTCAACACGCTGTTCGCCGGCTACCCGTACCGCTCGACGCGCGACGCCACGCGCGACCGCTTCAGCGCGGGCAAGCCGAACCCGAACCCGATGCTCGCGACCAACGACGACGCGCTGCCCAGGCATGGCCTCTACAGGTGGCACCTTCCCGACCCGATCTCGTTCAAGGAGGACCTGCGCGTGACGTTCCAGGACCTCGGCAACGACGACATCAAGCTCTACGAGCGCGAGGACGACATCTCCACCGTCGCCTACTGGTACCAAAGCGAGCCGCACGCCGTGCTCGCCCCGTTTGCCGCAAGGCAGGACCGCGTGCCCAGGTAGGGTCGCCTCGAAACAAGCCAACGTTATGGGCGCCCGCGGTTGACCATGACTGCGGGCGTCCCTTTGTAAGGAGGATCACATGAGCGAAAATCAAATGAGGCTCGGCGCCCTCGAGGCCGGCGGGACCAAGATGGTCTGTGCCGTGGTGTCCGGCGACGGCGAGGTCCTCGACCGTATGGAGACCCCGACGCTTATGCCCGCCGAGACCGTCCCACAAATGGTCGAGTGGTTCACCGCCCGTGATGTGAACGCGTTGGGCATCGGCGCCTTCGGCCCGACCTGCGTCGACCCCGCCGACGAGCGCTACGGCTCCATCCTCCAAACGCCCAAGCTCGCGTGGCGAGGCTATGGTCTTCGCGCCGCGTTCGCCGACGCCCTCGGGATTCCGGTGGCCTACGATACGGACGTGAACGTTGCCTGCCTCGGCGAAGTGGTCTTCGGCTGCTGCAAGGGGCTCAAGGACGCCGTCTACGTGACCATCGGCACCGGCGTGGGCGCGGGCGTCATGTGCGCGGGCAGGCTCCTTCACGGCATGCTGCACCCCGAGGCCGGTCACATGCTGGTAAGGACCCGTCCCACCGAGGAAGGACGCTGCGTCTGCCCGAGCCACGCGAGCTGCCTCGAGGGCCTCGCCTCCGGCCCCGCCATCGCCGCGCGCTGGGGAAAGCCCGCGGCCGAGCTCGCGGACAACGATGAGGTGTGGATGCTCGAGGGGGATTATCTGGGGCAGATGTGTGCGAACCTCGTGCTCATGTACTCGCCTCGCCGCATCGTCCTCGGCGGTGGCGTGATGCACCAGGAGCAGCTCTACGGCATCGTCCGCAAGAAGACCCTCGAATATCTGGGTGGCTACATCCAGACCGCCGAGCTTAAGGACATGGAGAGCTACATCTGCGCCCCGGGCTGCGGCGGCGACCAAGGAATCCTCGGCGCGGCCGAGCTGGCAAGAAGGGCGCTCGCGTAACTTGCGCTCTCTCCGCCATACAACGCGTTAAGAAAAGATGAGCGCTTCTTGCCAATTGGGCGGCAAGAAGCGCTCGTCTTTTGCATTTGTTTTTGGGCAGAACGCCCCGCCTCCGCTAGAGTTCCTGAACCGCCACACCCACGAGGTTTGGACCGGTGTGGACAAGAAGCGCGGGGCTGATGTCGGAGCGGACGATCTCCACCGCGTTGGCCACGCGCTCGCGCAGGGCCTGCTCCATGCGGTCGTAAAGGTCGGCGTAGGCCGAGGTGTAGCTCACGGCAAAGCGCACCCTGGGGTGCTTCTCGGCGATGGCGGCGACGAGCTTGACCTCGGTGCGATGCGGTACTTGCATAGCCATTTCGTGTGCGCGAGGCTGTTGGCTTTCTGGGCCACAGCAATCACATTCCCCCTAGCATGATGACCTGAACAATCCTCATGCTAGGGGGAAGGTTTTTGTCGCGTAGCGGAAATTGGCCTCCACCCGCTGAGCGGGTGGCTTTCTATGCCGCGCGTGCCGTGCGGCACGGACTAAAGTCCATGAATAAAAACGAGGGAGGCCGTTTCCGACCTCCCTCGCGTGCCCTTGCACGCCCAATATGCGCCGTAAAAGCCGTCTTCTTCAACGTCAAAGTGAATGCGCTTTATGTTTGCCTCTCAAAATCTTATTTTCACGATTTGCATTTTCATCCCGTTGTCACCGACCCTTGCGAGAAACCGGAAAAAGCCGCTGACAGAAGGGTCTTTCAAATCGTTGTAGCCCAGCATATAGCCGCGACTTGTGACCTGCAGACGGCTGTCCCACGTGCCGATTTCCTTGGCGGCATCCGAAACCGCAAAATATGCCCCCACATCCTTGATTTTTGCAGTCTTAAGCCATGTTTTTGCGATCATCTTTACCGCCGTCCGATTGACAGCATCAAAGACCAGCACACTGCCGGGGAAAGCGTCCGCCATCCCCCGCACCAGTTCCCGGACCTGCTGGGTCAGAAAGTAATTGAACACCCCGGAGGCAAAGAACACCGCCCCGCCGGAGGCATCGATTTTGCCAAACCATGCGGGGTCTTTCAGGTCGCAGGGGATGTTGTGCTCCCGCTCCCCGGCGGGCAGCAGCTGCTGCCGCAAGGCAATCACATCCGGGAAGTCCAGATTGTAGATCTTGCATCTACCGTTGTCGCAGGCTCTGCCGGTGTTGTCCAGCCCGCAGCCCAGATTGACCACCGCCGCATTGGGGTGGCCTTTCAGGTAATCCCACACCTCGAAAGCAAGATCACTCTGCCGCATGGCCACCTCCAGCGCACCAAAGCGCTGCATCAGGCTGCGGGAGTTTTTCTCTGCCTCTGAAAAGTCGTAGTCGATCTGATCGAGCAGACGAACCGCTGTTTCATCCCTGTAAAGGTTCGGGTATAGCTCCGTACACAGCTTTCGGGAATACAGCGGGAGGATCAGCGTCTCCTGCACGGTGTTTTTCTCAATTTTACATTTCATAGGTTCCTTCCTCAGTGAATAAAAACTGTCATAATTGCCGCCAGCAAAGCCGCTATGACCGTCATGCCTATCGCCATGTGCAGGATGGATGAAAAATGCTCACATGGCGTTCTCAAACGCCATATCCGCCACACTGCCTTGCAGAACGGCGCAACGCCCCTCCTGAATTGCAGCTCGGTTGAGCTTTCTAGTCCTCTCCACGCTGACGGGCGAATAGTCGATGCCCTTAACGACGCCATGCGGGCATTTTTTCAGCAGCCGTTTTATGTTCGCCCCGCCGCCGCAGCCGCAATCCAGCACCTTGGCATTTGGTGCAAGTCGTAGAAATCGAAGTCCCCACCGCGCCACAGGGCTGTGGCCCAGATTCATCATGGCAACCATAAGTTTTCCGCCGAGGCCCACGGGCTTGCGGGTGTTTTCAAAGAACGACATCTGGCCCCTCCGATTTCGTGCATTCCGCATAGGTCAACGGGAATGAGGCCTTCAGCACCACGCTTTTCTGCACTGCCCAGCCGTTTTGACGCAGGAAACGTAGGTATTCCTCGCTTGTCCACCTGCTGTGGAGGGGGAATCCCACCATACTCATGAAAAAAGCTTTTGCCTTGCCGGAAACCGAGCTCCCCGCGTGGGTGAAGGTTGGCGCGATGAGCACGCCGTCGTCCTTCAGCACCCGCCTGATTTCTTGCAGGGCCTTTTCCGGATGCGGCACTATGTGAAGCGCGTTGGACGCGATCACCACATCAAAGAACTTCTGTGCATAGGGCAGGCGGAACATATCTTGTACGGAAAAGTGCAGCTTTGCGGATTGATTGTCCCGCTTTGCTTCAAGGATCATCTTTGCAGAAGCGTCCGTAGCCTCGATGTGCGCCGCCGCATTTACGATGCTCTTTGCGATAAGCCCCGTGCCGGTGGCAACCTCCAGTACGGTTTTTGCTTTCACCACCGGCCTGATCAGCTCATACATCTTCTCATACGCCGCCCGGTCCTTTCGCATGAAACGGTCGTACCGACCGGCATTCTTGTCCCAGAAGCCCTTGCGTTCGTGCATTGCTATCGCCCCCAAATAGTTAGAGACATCTAACTATAACACACGAATCATGCAGTAAGTCCTTGTGTCCGTTCATGAGAGGCTCGGAGTGAAACGGAATGTTGGGGAGGTCAGCCCTGGCGAGCTTGGTCTCATAGCCCGTGACCGCCTCGGCGATGCTGTCTGCCTGGTCGTGAAAGACGAGTGTGAGCAGATAGTAGCGAGCTTTGCCGCCGCGGTCGCCGCTCTCGTCGACGAAGATGTTGAGCTCCTTGGCCAATGGGGATTCCTAATGGAATGGATAAAAAAATAGCCGGGGGACTCCCCCGGCACTTGGAAGTAGCTCAATGGGCCACCAATAACCTTATAGCATGCTCTGACGGTAAGTGCAGGGGGGCGAGCCGGTACATGGCGTCGCGGCTGATGCGCAGCATCGCGCACGCCTCGTCGGCGCCGAATATCGCGTTGGTCGATGCGATGAGCCCCACCTGGCTCCTGCTAATGCTCTTGGTCATGGTCGTCCTCGAGCTCCTTTCGTCTCGAGGCTCCCTCGCGTGCCCGGCCGCGGGCGGCTCCCGGGGCGGTCGCCGCAGTCATTTGCGACGTGCTTGAGGCGGAGGCATCCGATCAGGCCGGCCATGCGTCCTGGGTCGCCAACATCCGTGAAGCGGCGGACGAGATGGCGACTCGCATCGCCGACATGCTCATGCACATGGGCGGCGACTAGCCAGGGCGATCCCCGCAACGGGCATTATTATCCGGGAAGCGTTTGGTTGCGAGGCACGCCCCTGTGCGGGGCCTGAGTCGTCAGGCCCCGCACAGGGGGACCGCGATGGTGGCCACCGCGCCGCCCGAGGGGCTGTTGGCGAGCGAGACGGAGCCCCCGTGGGCGCTCGCGGCCTCGGCGGCGGCGTGGAGGCCGAGCCCGTAGTGGCGGCCTCCGTCGCGCGAGGAGCGGGAGGAGTCGTCTGTGAAGAGGCGCTCACAGCCGCGTTCGAGGGCGGCGGGAGAGAAGCCCGGTCCGTCGTCGGCCACCTCGATGACGAGGTGTCCGCCCGCGACGTCGCAGGAGACCGCCACGCGCGAGCGCGCGTGCTCGGCGGCGTTGACCACGAGGTTCGCGGCGGCTCGCGTCAGGGTGGTTCGGTCGAGCGGGGCCTCGGGCGCGCCCGCGACAGCGGGGCCCGTGGCCGCGTCGAGCGTCACGCCTCGCGCCCGGGCGATCTGGGCGGCCTCGGCGAGGACCTGTTCGCAGAGCTCGGCCGGCCGCATGGGGACCCTCTCCGCCCCGCCGGACCCGCGCGAGGCCTCGATGAGCAGGCGCACGTAGCCGTCGAGCCTTTCGACACTGCCGGCTATGTCGCGCGCGGCGGCCGCGAGGTCGGCGTCTTTCTCGTCTTCCAGCTCCTCCGCCACGAAGTCGGCGTTGGCGCGCAGCACGGTGAGCGGCGTCTTGAGGTCGTGGGCGAGCGACGCCACCTGCTCGCGCTGCCCCCGCTCCGCGGCCCAGCGGGCCTCGAGCGACTCGGCGAGGGAGGCCCGCATGGCGTCCATCGCGGCGAGGACGTCGTTCACCTCGCGCACGTTGGTGCTGCCGACCGCGAAGTCGAGCTCCCCCGCGCCGACGCGCCGCGCCGCCTCCGCGAGCGGCGCCATCTTGCGCGAGATCACGCGGCTCGCGCGGCGTGCCACGAGCGCGAGCGCGAGCGCGCTTCCCGCCGCGGCGCCGACGAGCATGAGGTTCTGCGGGTTGGGAAGCAGGCCGGCGAGGTCGCGCGAGACCCACTGCGGCAGGTACTCGCTGACGAGTGCGCAGGCCCCGCCGCTCTTGAGCGGGAACGCGGCGTCGGTGAGGCCCGAGCCCCCGCCCTCGATCTCCACTGTGCCCGGAGCCGCGGCGAGTGCCGCACGGGCCATATCCGTCGCGTCCTCGAGCCGCGTGCCCTCGAGGTCTGTCATCAGCACGTATCCGTCCTTATTCAGGATGAGGTAGCGGTACGCCGTCGGCACGTCCTGCTGCCCGCAGACGCCGTCGCGTGCCAGGCCCTCCGCGACCTCGCGCGTATTGGCCGGCCCCCAGCTTGCCTCGTAGACGAAGCCCGCGTTGATCGCCGCGGAGAGTGCCATGAACGAGGCGAGCCACGCCGTGGCAACCGCCGCGAACGCGTAGGCGAAGTAGCGCGCGATGACGAAGGAGAGCGGCATGCCCCCGCGACCTCGCGCCCCGGTCCTCAAAGCTGCCACTTGTACCCCATCCCCCAGACGGTCGCGATCGGATCGGCGCCGGCCTCGGAGAGTTTCCTCCGGGCGCGGCTGACCTGCATGGATATGGCCGCGTCGTCGGCGTCGCTCTCCCAGCCGAGCACCGCCTCGCGGATCTGCGCGCGGCTCATGACCTGCCCGGGGTGGCGGGCGAGGTACTCGCAGATGGCGTACTCGGTGGGCGTGAGCGGTACGGCCTCGCCGCCCACGGCGAGGCCGCGCGCCCCGAGGTCGATCCGCACCTCCCCGAAGGAGAGGGCGTGCGAGCGCGGCCGGCGCTCACGGCGTAGATGGGCCGCGACCTTGGCGCGCAGCTCCGCGGCCCCGAAGGGCTTGCGGACGTAGTCGTCGGCGCCCAGGCCGTAGCCGGCCACGGCGTCCTCCTCGGCCACGCGCGCGGTCAGGAATATGATGGGCCCGTCGAAGTCCGAGCGGATCTGCCGCACGAGCTCGAAGCCGTCGAGCCCCGGCATCATGACGTCGCAGAGCACGAGGTCGAAGTGCGAGAGGTCCATCCCCGGGACCGCCGTCGGGTCCGCTGCCTTGACGACCTCATGGCCGTCGCGGCCGAGGACGCGCGCGAGCGCGTCGAGGATCGCCCGCTCATCATCCACTGCCAGTATCCTCGCCATGTTCGACCTCCTGAAACTTCCGTCGGAATTGTACTAGCGCCGCGCTCAGCGGTCCAGAGCCCCGCGCGCAGCCGCGGGCGCCTCGGCCGCATCGCACGCGCGGTAGCGCACGCCCGAGCCGCCGCGCGCCTCGATCTCGAGCCAGCCCTCGCCGTCCGACTCCCGTCCGAAGAAGATGAGCTGGAGCTCTCGGACATTGCCCCTGTCGTCCGCCGCGTCCACCAGGTAGACGTAGTTCGCCCCCGCCCCGGTGGCGTCGGCGTAGGAGCTCGCGTGGCTACCGGGCTCGGGCGCGGGCGCCCACATGGTGATCTCAGGGTTGGGCAGCACGCGGTCGGCGATCGAGCGCAGCACCGACCCCCAGCCGGCGTCGAGCAGGGCATTCCCGCCCAGAACGAGCGCTGCGGAGAGGAGGACAAGCGCGACGGCGAACGGCTTCCTACGCATCTGCCCTCCCGTCCTCGAAGCGGCAGAACCAGGCGAGAAGGACGGCGGCGGCTGCCAGGGTGAGCACGAGGCCAGCGAGCGCAGTTGTGAGGAGAGGGCCCGCCGCGCGTGCGGCGTCGATGAAGGCCTCCACCCCGAGCGACCCTAGGCGCGCGGGCCAGGCGAGCGGCACCCAGTTCAGGGGCGTCGCCAGGGCACCGGTGAGCTCGCCGGTCATGAGGCCGTGCGCAAGTCCGCCCACTGAGAAGAACGCGAGGAGCATCCCCGCCGCGCCGGCACCGATGGCGGCGTTGCGGCCGAGGCGCAGGGCCACGCCGAGCCCCAGCGCGTAGAGGGGCAGGCTGCCCAGCACGATGCCCGCCCAGGCGGCCGCAAGCGGAGCGGGCCCGAGCGGCAGGCGCCCGGCGACGGCGAGCACGGCCCCGAACACGCCGAGCGCCACGGCCAGCGCGCCCGCGCCGAGCGCCGCAAGGGCGAGCAGCTTCGCCGCGACGGCGCGCCCGCGCGAGGGGACCGCCGTGAGGTTGGCGAGGCGCCCGGCAGCACGCTCTTCGTCCACGGCGAGTCCGCAGACGATGGCGGACATGAGCGGCATGAGGGCGCCGAGGAACTGGACGTAGGCGTCCGCGCCCAGCGCCGGGTCCCATCGGGTAACGGAGAAGTACTCGCCGCAGGCAAGACCGGCTGCCAGGCCGCAGACGAGGTGCACCGCCGTGAGCGGGGAGCGCGCCAGGCGCAGGGCCTCGGAGAGCAGGGCCCGCGGGAGAGTCATGCGCGGCGTCGGGTCGGAGAGTCGTGTCATGGCCATCATCTCTCCTCGGAGCGCGCGAACCAGGCCGCGCCCGCCGCCGTGAGCGCGGCGAACGCGAGCGCGCAGACCGCAAGGCCCGCCAGTGTGAGCATGCCGTCCGCCGTGAGCGCCCCGCCGAGCGCCATGTCCGCCGCGAGTGGCTCGCCGCTCGGCAGCACGGGGATGAAGCTCGTGGGGATGACCATGCTCGCCGACGGCGGAAAGAGCTGCGGCAGCGGCATCAGCGACCAGGCGAACCCACCCACGAGCTGCGCGGGGAGCGGGCAGAAGATGCCCGCGAGCATGCCGAGCCGCGCCGTGAGGAAGAGCCCTGCGGGGATCATCCACGCCGCGGTCACCGTGTTGGCGAGCGCGCAGAGGAGCATCGTGAGCGTGCCCGCGGCCGTGAGGCCCTGCGAGGAGAACGCCGAGCCCGCGAGGTAGATGCCGAAGACCACGAGGTTCGAGAGCGTGCAAAGCGCGAGGCACCAGAGCGCCTTGGCCCACCAGGCGCGCCTAAGCGGGAAGCCCAGGCCCAGAAGCCCCCGCATCCGCGTGCGCGCGTCCGCCCGCGCGACGCAAGCCACTACGAGCGAGAGAGCCACGGGCAGGAAGAGCGCGTACCAGTAGTTCCACGCGCTGAAGATCTGCACGCCCCGGTAGGGCATCGCGCCGAGCAGTGGCATCGGCAGCGCCATGAGCACGGCCAGGCGAACCGGTGCCGCGTGGCGCGACTTCAGGGCCTCGGCGCGCAGGCCCGCGAGCAGGCCGCCTTTCTCGCCCGTCATGCCGCCACCTCCCCGCGTGCTCGTCGCCCTTCCCGGCAGAAGCTCATGAAGAGTTCCTCGAGGTCCTGCCCGGGCCGAAGCGCATCCTCGTAGGCGAGGCGCCCCCCGCAGATGATGCCGATGGTGTCCGCCATCTGCTGCACCTCGGAGAGGATGTGGCTCGAGACGATCACCGTCGTGCCCGCCGCCGCGAAGCCGCGGATCTGGCCGCGCAGCCCCTCGAGGCCGATGGGGGCGAGGCCGTTGGTGGGCTCGTCGAGCACGAGCAGGCGTGGCCGGGCGATCAGCGCCAGCGCGAGCCCCAGGCGCTGCCGCATGCCCATCGAGAAGCGCCCGGCGCGCTTCTTCCCGGTGTCCGCGAGGTCCACGGCGGCGAGCACCTCATCTACGCGGCTCTCGGGAAGGCCCAGCAGCGTGGTGCGCACGCGCAGGTTCTCGCGCGCGGTGAGGTTGGGGTAGAGCGGCGCCTCCTCGATGAGGCTGCCGATTGCGTAGAGGTCCTCGCGGCGCCAGGCGTGCCCGGCAAAGAGGATCTCCCCGGCCGTCGGCCGCAGCATTCCGCAGATCATCTTGAGCGTTGTCGACTTGCCGGCGCCGTTGGGGCCGAGCAGCCCGTACACCTCGCCCTCGCGGATATGAAGGCTCACGTCGGCCACGGCATCCTGCGCCTGGTCGCCGCGGCCGAAGCGCTTGGTGAGCCCGCGCGTCTCGAGCATGTAACCCATGGGTTCGTCCTTTCTCTTCCGGGTGCGCGGGCCGAGTCGCCGTGCCCGCGCGCCTTACCTTTCGGGTTCACCATCCATGGTGGGGCGCGTTTCTAACGAAGCCGTAACGGCCGTTGGGCTCTTTTGGCGCCAGCCCTTCTCGACCCGTACGCCACTCATGGTATGTTTATCGCGATAACAAGGACGGAGGTGCCCGTGGCACGCAATAAGTACCCGGAGGAGACGGTCGAGAAGATTCTCGACGTTGCCGAGCGGCTCCTCGTGGAGCGCGGCTACGAGCACACCACGATGATCTGAAGAGCAATACGCTAAATCGAAAAAGGCAAACGGCTGTATAAGCCGCCGTGACGGGCGACGATTCATGCCCTCCCAAAAAACATGCGTAAGATCGAGCGGAGGCTGAGCACGCCGAAACGGCCCAGTGAGTGTTATTTTGCGAGCTAGGCGCATTGAAAGCGACCTTTCGTGGTATAAACTACTTGCCGGAAGCCGCGGCTTTCAGAGTACGGCTTACGTGTACGTTTAACCTCCGTGGGCGACGGGGTGCCGCAAGGCGTAGAATATCGCCCACCTGTAGGGGCCTGCAGCGATGCGGGCCCCGCTTCGTATGAAGGGGGGGGCGTAATCGATGAAGATCGTATCCATCTCCCAGGACTTCTTCGACCTCGTCGATGGCGACCGTGAGCTCATGCTTAAGCACAATCGTCCCTGCATCGTGGTGGTGAGGCTGCGTTTCCGCGGGAAGCGCAGGGGCTTCGCCGTGCCGCTGCGTTCCAACATCGCCCCTAACGTGCCCAAAGACCAGTACTTTGCGTTGCCACCCCGCCCCACGACGCGCCCCGGCTGCCGCCACGGCATCCACTACATCAAGATGTTCCCCATAACCAAGGCCTACCAGCGCCGCTTCAGGACCGAGGGCTCGGCCTACTACGAGACGCTCCAGCGCATCATCGATGGCAACACCAAGCGCATTGTCTCCGAGTGCCAGGCATACCTCGACCGCTACGAGCGCGAGGGAAGGCCTCGCTTTGCCGTCGACATCGACCGCATCGTGGGACTGTTGGAGGGCGAGAAGTAGGGCATCTCGGCTCAGTCTCGAGCCATGCGGAGTCGCTCCGCATTTTTGAACGCCGCGTGTGCGTCCCAAATACTTGAGAAACAAGCTGTGAAGTGCGGTGGCGCGCTCGTGCCCGTGCATAGCCGTCACCATCAGCGTCTACGCGGCGTCGGCTTCAAGTGGAACTGGCGCCGCTGCTGTATATGGTTTGCCTTGCTGCAAATAGCGATCAATGCCCGCGATGTTTCTGCTTGCGCTTCAGTTTTCTCTGTTCGTAGCGCGCATCAGCCTTTTCCACACGGCGTCGGCTTCTTGCTTGAGCTGAATCCCGCTTCATCGTTTCCCGCTGTGCCGCGAGCGCCTGTTGTGCCTTGGTGCTCACCGCGGGCCGTTTAAGGGCTTTCGCTGCCTCGCGAGCGCGCCGCTTGGGGTTCTTCGCGGGCTTGCTTGTTTCAGTGGCCTTGTCGCCGAAGAACGAGAGCTTCTCCCATTCGCTTGTAACGAATCGCAGAATCTCCTCATCGGACGGCTCCGCGCCGAAGACGATGCGGGCGACGCCATACCTTCCGCCTTCGACGTGCTCCGCCAGCCCGACCCAGAATTGACCGTCGTGATATACGGTCAGGGTGGACGACACGCTGATCTGCATGGTTGGTTCCTCCTTTATGTAGATGACCATGCAGAGAAGGGACAACCAAGGAGGCAGGTTACTGATGCGGACTAGCGCACGCCCACGACTACCCGACGGGGACTGTGTTTTCATCTCTGGTGGTTGGATTGTAGCACGTGCGAATGCGCATTGACCTCGCTGCCGGCATGCTGTGATTGGGGTCGGAATTTCGAATTCTCGATAATATGCCTACGTGCATCGCCCCTCAGTTTCGGAACTTAAAAACATCTCGAGTTTCGAAACCGAGAGGGAGCTCGCGCCGCTGCTATCCGTCAGGGATGCGTTCCCGAAGGTTCTCATCGCCCGCACGAGGCATGAACCCTATACCCGGGATGGTGTTCTCGTGCTGGACCTCGCGAGGTGGCTGCTCGGCAAGCAGGAGTTCTGAGCGTCATACGGGGATATCGCGGGATTCTGCCGGATAAGAAAAAGCCGAGGGAAACGTCCCGGCACTTGGAAGCCCTCCTGGCGGAAAACCAAATAGCCTCCGAACCTTCTGGTTCTGAGGCCTTCTTTTTGTATGTCTGCCTAAAACGACTCCTCGCCAAAGCCCCTTGAGCATCGGGCGGCATTATCGAGCGTGGGCGTTATCGTAGGTATCTTTGATCTCTTCCGGCAAATTGTCGGGAATCAGCGCCTTCAGTCTATCCTCGTTACCATCTTGGATCGCCTGCTCGTAGTACCAGCATTTGAACCTCAGCATATCCAGCGCACGGTTCATGTTTGCGATCTCCGACTCCATGTGGGCCTTCCGCTCCTCGAACATGGCCTTGCGCTGGGGGTATGTTGATGGACCCTCTGCGCACCATTCCATGAACAGGCGGATGTCCTTGATCTCCATTCCCGCCTTCTTCAGGCATTCGATGACCCGAAGCGCCTCGAGTTCTGTATCGCCGAATCGGCGAATGCCGGACGTCCGCTCCAATTCCGGGAACAATCCCTGCTTGTCGTAATAACGCAGCGTGGAAACGGGCAGACCGAACATATCTGCTACCTGTCCGATTGTGTACATGGTCCCTCCGGACGAGTCTTGAATTAACTCATTGACCTAAAGTTAGGTTTAGGTATTACCTTCATTCTCGTCAATATCAATTGGGAGCGCAAGGGGTGTTCAGTAATCGCCGGTCACCCCGCCCTTGAGCAGGCGCGACGAATGGGCATGGGAGTCTAGACGCGGCTTAGCTGCGCGGAAGCGGTTTTGTACTCAAAACCATCGACAGGAGGAATCAAACATGACGATTAAACAGACGGCGGGCAGAGATGCCCTGGGGGATTTTGCCCCCAAATTTGCACAGCTCAATGACGATGTGCTGTTCGGCGAGGTGTGGAGCCGAGAAGACAGGCTTTCCCTTCGAGACCGCAGCGTGGTGACGGTGGTTGCCTTGATGGCACAGGGGCTGACGGATTCTTCGTTCCAATACCATCTGATGTCCGCAAAGAACAATGGCGTGACCAGGGCGGAGATAGCGGAAATCCTTACGCATGTGGCGTTTTATGCGGGATGGCCCAAGGCGTGGGCGGCCTTTCGCATGGCGAAGGAGGTCTGGGCAGATGATGATGCCGCTGATGCAAGAGCTGAGCATCAAAACGAGATGGCCTTTCCTATCGGTGTCCCCAACGACGCGTTTGCGAAGTACTTTATCGGGCAAAGCTACCTCGCGTCCCTTTCCACCGAGCAGGTCGGCATTTACAACGTTACGTTCGAGCCCGGCTGCCGCAACAACTGGCATGTCCATCACGCCAAAAGCGGTGGCGGACAGATCCTCGTCTGCGTGGCCGGTCGAGGGCTTTTCCAGGAATGGGGTAAACCGGCACAGGAACTGCGCCCTGGCGACGTGGTCAACATCGCTCCGGGTGTGAAACATTGGCACGGTGCGGCGCCCGACAGCTGGTTCTCCCATCTCGCGGTGGAGGTTCCGGGCGAGGAGGCCTCCAACGAGTGGTTGGAGCCCGTGGACGACGAGCAATACCTTAAAGCGACTGACAAGGAGGCTTAAACTTTGACACCCGAATCAGAGCCATCGCTTCTATGGGCGTGATGTCCGGGCTGATGAAAGCGCAAAAGCCTCGCCACGTTACTCGTCTCCCACCCGCGCCACCGAGAGCAGGGTGCGCAAGTCGGCCTGGATCGCCTCTGCTTTGCTTCCGAGCTGCAGCGGAGCCGAGTCGCCCGAGATGTTTACGCTCAGCAGGTGCGCATCCGGCAGCTTTGCGGTCATGCTCCAGAATGGGAGCGTGATGATACCGGGGGTCATTTCGCCCACGCCAAGTTCCAGCAACAGCACGCGGCAATCGCTGCGCTCGCGCACGAAGCGCTCATATCGTTCGATACTCTCGCGCCATGCCGCGCCCTGCAGAAATGTGTCGTCGCGCACCCACGGCACAAGCTGCCAGCCGCAATGCGGGCAGCGGGGAACGTCCTCGCTGCGTACCTCAAACCTCTCCATCCCGGCAATCATGCGCTCAACGTAGGGGCTCGCGTCGAAGAGCTCGTCGCAGCATGGCTGCTTGCACTGAAGGTATGCGAAGCTTCCCTGGTAGTTGCAGGTCCTCTCGGCGGGGAAGGCCTTTTCGACCTGGGTGTCCACATTGGTGCTCAGGATGAAGTAATCCTTATGGCCGATGAGGGACCGCAGGTCGAGATAGGGTTGTGAGGCCGGCTCGCGCAGCATGAAATCGATGTATCGCGCGTAGTAGGCCCATTGCTGCTCGAGGCTGGGGTAGAGGTGATAGAAGCCGTCGAAAAGGCTCTTGAAGCCAAAGGCTTTCTGCCAGTCCGCCATTCCGGCACACGTCATGCCCGCATGGTTGTAATGGTTGAACCCGGCGGCGCTCGACATACCCGAGCCGATGCCGACGATGATGGCGTCGGCATCGTCGATGAGGCTTCGAAGCCTCATCGCTTCTCTTTCTAGAGGTGTCATCGAACGATCTCCTCGAAAGCCGGGGTCATATCGCCGTCAACGAGAATTGTCTCGCACGAAGCGTCGGGCGTCAGAGCCTGACTGTAGTTGAACACGATGTAGGTGGCGTGTTCGCAGGCGTTCGCGACCCGAGCGAGCATGCGCTTTATGACGCCGTCGCGCAGCCCCACGCCAAGTTCGAGGATGGCAACCTTGTGGTTGCGATGCGCTTGCACAAGGTGCGCGAGATCTTCGAGCTGCGCCATGGCGAGGGCATCTGGGTGGGCGAGACGCTGCTCGTCAATCGACGTGCACGTACTCCCCTCCGTCTCGAGCACGTGGTTCTCGTTGAACCCTGCGCGTGCGAAGTGCCCGTCAATATTGCATGTGATCACGAAGGTATCAGCGTGCTCCGTAAGATGCCGCAGCCCGTTCATGATTGGGCCGGGCTCATACTCGACATACTCCTTTTGATGGAATCGATCGGCCCATCGGCGTCGCACGTTTGCATCCGGAGAGGTGAGCCCCTGCAGTATGCAGCCGATGCCATCAGCCTGGGCGAGGTCTCCGTACGCTTCTTGGAAATGAGCATCGGCGTAGAAGAGGTTGAGCCCCTCTGCCATGTCGAGCCCGTTGCTGGCGCCGATGATGATAAGATCCGCCTCGGCAAGTGCCTGGCCGATACGAACCGCTTTTACCGTTTCCATGCGCTACCTACCCAGCGTCTTGCGCACGTCGGCGAGCACGTCGGCGATATCGGCACGAACGGCGAGCCCCCGATCCTCGATTGCACGGGGGAGAAACTGCGTCCTGTTGTTCACGGCGATGTAGCCAGCCTGCGGCAACTGCGCCGTGAGGGCCCAGAACGGCTCCTGGATAAACGCAGGCGTCATGCGGCCCACGCCCAGCTCGAGGAAAAGGATCCTCTGCCGCGCGTGCGCGTCGAGCCAGTCGGACACCTTGCGGTACTGCTCCTCGTAGAGCTCGCCCTGCAGGAAGTTGCCGTAGCCGCGAACCCAAGGGAACGCCTCTGCCCCGCAGTGCGGGCAGCGTGGCACGAATTCTGTCGGAACCTCAAGGCCGTCTCCCATGGCCTCTACCATACGGGAGACCGGCTCGACCGCGTCCCACACCTCGCCGGTGCAACAGTGGGAGCACTGGAAGAAGCGGTGATCGCCTTGGATCTCTGCTACCTTCTCCCAAGGGTAGATTTTCATGAACTGCGTGTCCTGGTTGGTGGTGAGAACGAAGAAGTCTTTCTCGGCGAGAATGGCGTCGAGGTCCTTGTAGGGCTTGCGCAGCGGGGCGTTGAGCGTGGTGTCGAGGAAGGTGGCGAGGTATCCCCAGCGCGCCTCGGCAGTGGGCCAGCGGTAGAACGACCCCTCGAAAGCGCCCTTGAAACCGTAGCGCTCGGCGAATTTGCCGAAATGCCTGCGATAGGTCGCGTTGTCCTCGTAGTAGAAGTCGCCGCCGCCCGCCGCGGAGAGCCCGGAGGCCCCGCCCACCAGCACGCAATCGGCTTCCTCGATCATGTGGGCGAACGTTTCGATTTGCTGGTCGTAGGGCTCGGGCTCGCGGGCACTCAGCTCATAGGGCGTGCCGCCGGTGCGGTAGGCGGCCTGATGGGAAAACGATTGGTTGGTGAGTTCGATAACGAGCCGCTCGTATAGAGTCACTTGATACTCTCTTTCAACTACAATGAACAGGTGTCTATAAAAAGTATTAGTTTTGATTTGTGTCAGAGCAATGAACAGTTTCGAGCTGCTGTCGATAAACGAGCGGCTTCTGGATATTGTTGAGCGCCGCAATTGGAGGGGCCATGGAATCGGGGAAGACCGATCGTCGCCGACGCTATACGCTCTCGGTCATACGGGAGGCGTTCTTTGCGCTGCTGGCCGAGGTCGGCTTCGCGAAGATGACGGTGGCGGATATCTGCCGCCGCGCCGATATCAACCGTGGCACGTTCTATTTGCACTACGAGGACAAGTTCGCGCTGCTCGACGCGCTTATTGACGAGGCCCTGGCGGCGGCGCCCCCACTCGAGGGAACGGAGTCGGGGGCCCTCTGCCAGCGCCCGCCGGCAAACGATGACTATTATCTGCTCTACTCGGATGACGATGCGTACGCCCGGGTGGCACAGCGCGTCGTCGAGCGCGGCGCTGAGCAGATGGTCCCCTCTATCATGGAGAAGACCGGGCTTTCGCGTGAGGACGCCTATCTGCTCTTCGTTCACAACGTCCAGGGAAATCTCGCGGTCAACCGCCTGCTCGGTTGGAGGCGAGGGCCCGAGTTCGCCCACGCCCAGGAGCTGCTCAGCGCCTATTCCGAAGGGGGCATGCGGGCGGTATCGGCCCCTTGCACACCGATCGCGAATTAGAACATGATAGCGTCGTCGGCCGTGAAGGCATCAAGGGATCCCTGCTTGACCTGAATGCAGACGTATGTGATGCCCGAGTCGGATGCGGCGCGGAACTGACGGTGTGCGGCGGGGGAAATGCGCAGCCAGTCGCCGGCTGCAAGCTCGATTTCCTCACCGTCGATCGTGACCGAGCCGGCGCCTTCGAGCACGCCATAGATTTCCTCGTTTTCCTTGTGTGCATGGACAAACGGAACGCCAGCGCCGGCGGGAAGATTGTTGACACTCACCTCTGCCCCGGTAAGCCCGAGCACTTCGTGCAGCTCGACACGGCTCTCACTACCGATGTGGGTCTTTGCATAATTAGCCATTATGGTTCCTCTCTTTGGGTTGATTTACCTTGCAGGCATCTCCTGCGTGAGTTATATTCAACGTGAAGGCGCATGCAAATACGAGTACGCACATATTTGTAACTGCGTACTTTTTTGTGAAACCGGTATGGTCAAGGAGGTTGGGTCTCCCGTGATGGCGAAAGAGGAGCTTCCGGAGTGTCCGGTCGCAACGGCGGTAGCGCTCATCGGCGGCAAGTGGAAGCTGCTCATTATACGTAACTTGCGCGTACGCCCCTGGCGTTTCAACGAGTTGCGCCGCGACCTTGAGGGGATCTCTCAGAAGGTGCTTACCGACAGCCTGCGGCAGATGGAGGATGATGGGCTGGTCTTTCGCCACGACTATGGCGAGAATCCTCCCCGCGTTGAGTATGGCCTTACCGAGCTCGGCCGCCAGATGATGCCCGTCGTGGACTCGCTGGCAGACTTCGGCGCTTATTACAAGACGGTCGTTTCGTAGCGGACGCGCTGCTTAGGGGGCGGAGAACCGCTACGAGGGTGCTAACGAAAACCTGTCCCGAATCATCGTGCGCCTGCGGCATGAAGAAGGGAGATTCTTATGAATATCGTTGTATTGAGCGGCAGTCCGCGTAAGGGCGCCAATACCGACACCATGGTTGAGGCGTTTGCCGAGACCGCGCGCGAGGCCGGCCATACGGTCGAGGTCATCCGCGTTGCCGGCAAAAAGATCGCTGGTTGCTTGGGTTGCCAGTATTGCTTCGCCCATGAGGGCACTTGCGTGCAGAAGGATGACATGGCCGACGTGATCGAGCCGCTGAAAGGCGCCGACATGGTTGTCTTCGCTTCGCCTATCTACTGGTTTGATATCACTGCGCAGGAGAAGGCCGCCATCGACCGCCTGTACGCCTTCGGTGCTACGGGCTTCCCGTTCACCAAGACGGCCCTTTTGCTCGATAGCCACAGCGAGGGCGTCTATGATGCGGCGATCGCTATGTACAAGTCAGCCTGCGCGTACTGCAAGTGGGAGGACCAGGGCATTGTCACCATCAGCGGTATGACCGAGCGCGACAGCATGGCCTCCTCGCCCAAGTTGGAAGAGGTGCGAGAGCTCGCTCGCAAGCTCGCCTAAGGGCAAGAAGAACGCATGGCAATCGGTGTTGGTGGAAAATGCTTGCTATCCTTACCAAGAGGAATGCTGATTGCCATGCGTTGATGCTTCCGCGGACAATTCCGGCGTGCTAAAACGCCTTCTCGTTCAAGAACTCCCTGAACGCGGGAATGTCAAAGCCAACGAGACCACGCCCGCGCTCTCCAATGACGCCGTCCTCCAGGAGGCGGCGTTTGTATTGGCTTGCGTAGTTGCTGGCGACGCCCATGCGTTTGGCTATCTCCGAGACCCTGCTGGGGCCAGAATCGGGCAGCATCGCGAGTAAAAACTCAATGTCTTTATCGGAAAGCTCTCGATAGGTCGTTTCGAGAATGCGATCACGCAGCTCCATGCGTGCGAGTAGGGAACCCTGCTGGACATCGGATGCACTGATTTGGGGCGAGTTCTCCGAAACATCCCAAGTGCGATATCCGACGAGCTGCATCATGTAGGGGAATCCGTCGACGGCCTTCACAGCATTCTCGAGCGCTTCTGGTGTGATTGAACGTCCTCCGGCCTCAACGGTTTTGCGAAACGCGTTTGCAATTTCAACGTCAGTGATTCGTCCTAACTGATGATATTGGGAACGCCTGAGGAACGAGACGGAATCGTTACGCAGCAACGCCGATACTTTGTAGGGCAGTCCTGCCATGAGTAGGGCAACTTTTTTACCTTCGCGTACAAAGTGCTGGTAAACAGAGGCAAATTGAAGCATTTCTTCGAGATCGACGGTGACTTCATCGATGGTAATGAGAAGTCCGATGTCATGTTTTTCGAGTTGCTTAAAGATGCCATTCATGCGTGTGCGCCAGTTGCCCTGGACCTCTTGAGCATATGTCCAATCGATGCCCACTGGACCAATTTGAACGCCGTTTATGCGCGCATGAGGCTGTGAGAGGTAGCTATCTGCGGCTTCTTTGGTTCGCTCGATAATATCTTCGAGCATGCCTGGCATGGCGGAGACATTTGCTGCGATCCAACCGTGTTCAAGCGCCGTTTCTGAAAGGAGCGAGAGAAGCGCCGTCTTGCCCGTTCCCCTTGCGCCCGTAAAAATAGTCGACAGGTTTGGATCTCCCGGGCCGTTGATAAAACCACGGTTGATGTCACGCAGAATATGCTCGCGACCCGCTAGAAAGGGAGGGACGCTTCCGAACGTCGGGGTAAAGGGGTTCTTGCTGTACTCCATGGTGACTCCTTTGCAAGTTTTGCTAATTTTTGCAAGTTTTGCTAATTTTTGCAAGTTTTGCTAACAGCTGACCAAAGGGCATCGAAGCAGTGACGCTGACATTTTTTACGCAGAAAAATAAGCAGAAATCAATTTATCTGCGTTAAAAAATAGTTGAGAAGAAAAACGACGAGTCCCGGGCGCAATGCCGTTGCGTTCCGGGCCTCGTCGCTTTGAGAAGTATCTAACGGTCTCGTTGCCGTGGCACCTAGTCAAACAGGCTCGGCATGTCGTTTTCCTTCATGAGGGCACCGGCAGAAGGCAGGCTCTGTGCGGTGAACTTCTCGGCCGAGACACCGGCGCCAAGAATCTCCTCGGTTGTGCCGACAGTGGTGACCGAGCGGCCCTTCTTGGCCGTAAAGGCCTGGACGCCCTGCGTGTTGGTGGTCGTCTTGGTCTTGAGCAACGACGTGTTGAAGTTCATCAGGCGGTAGTCGCTCGAGACCAGCGCGATGTCGCGATCTTCCTTGAGCACCTGGGCATACTGCAGCTTGCTGCCGCCATAGATGGCGTTCTTGAGGCGCTTGCGGTTGGTCTTGGTGACGTATCCAGAAAGCGCGACGCGCACCACGCGGCCGTTCTCAAAGACGAATAGCACGTCGGCCTTGTAGTCCTCGGGGTCGATGACCCAGATGACGCTCTCGTCGGGTTCCATCTCAAGATCGGTCGGCAGGTACGAGCCCAGCTGGGCCGACTTGGTGTCCTCAAACGCTGCGACCTTGCACTTGTACACCTGGCTCTTGTTGGTAAAGACCAGCAGCTCGTGGGTGTTGGAGGACGGGAACTCGATAAAGGGTCTGTCGCCGTCCTTGTACTTGAGCGTGGTCGCCTTCTTGAGCACGCGGTCCGTCATCTTCTTAAGGTAGCCGTCGCGCGAGAGCATGATGGTGACCGGGTACTCCTCGACCTCGGGCTCCAAGCTTACCTCGATAACCTCATGGGGTTCGATTCTGCCCGTGCGGCGCGGCATCACGTACTTCTTGTTGACCGCGGCCAGCTCGTCGCTGATGACCTTCTTGATGTTCTCCTCGCTGGAGAGGATCTCCTCAAGCTCGGCAATCTCGCCCTCAAGCTTGGCAATGTCCTTGGTGCGGTTGAGGATGTACTCCTCGTTGATGTTGCGGAGCTTAAGCTCGGCAACAAACTCGGCCTGGGTCTCGTCGATGTCGAAACCCTTCATAAGGTTGGGCACGACCTCGGCCTCGAGCTTGGTGCCGCGGATGATGGCGATCGCCTTGTCGATGTCGAGCAGAATCGCCTCGAGGCCGTGCAGCAGGTGCAGGCGCTCGGACTTTTTGCCCAGGTCAAAGTTAATGCGTCGACGCGTGGACTCAATACGCCACTTGACCCACTCGTGCAAGATCTGGCGCACGCCCATAACGCGGGGGTAGCCGTCGACCAGCACGTTGAAGTTGCACGAGAACGAGTCTTGCAGCGTGGTCGAGCGATAAAGCTTCGCCATGAGCTTGTCGGGGTCGACACCGCGCTTAAGGTCGATGGCGATGCGCAAACCCGAGAGGTCGGTTTCGTCGCGGATGTCAGCAATCTCCTTGACCTTGCCCTCTTTGGAGAGCTTAACGATGCGCTCGATAATGACATCGGTCTTGGTGGTGTAGGGGATCTCGTAGACCTCGATGATGCGCTCTTCGGGAATCCAACGCCAGCGGGAGCGAATCTGGAAGCTGCCAAGGCCGGTCTCGACGATCTTCTCCATCTCCTCGCGGCGATAGATAATCTCGCCGCCGGTCGAGAAGTCGGGCATGGGCATGTACTCGAGCAGGTCGCAGTCGGGATCCTGCAGGTAGTGCATCGTGGCGGTGCAGACCTCGTTGAGGTTGAAACCGCAGATGTCGGACGCCATGGCGACGCCGATGCCCTTGTTGGCCGAGACGAGGATGTTGGGGAACGTGGTGGGCAGCAGACGCGGCTCCTTCATGGCGCCGTCGTAGCTGTCGACGAAGTCGACCGGGTCCTTGTCGATGTCCTTGAAGATCTCGGCGCTGATGGGGGAGAGCTTGGCCTCGGTATAACGCGAGGCGGCGTAGCTCAGATCGCCCGAATAGTACTTGCCAAAGTTGCCCTTCGACTCCACGAAGGGGGCGAGCAGCGCCTCGTTGCCGGTTGCCAGACGCACCATCGTCTCGTAGATCGCGGCATCGCCGTGCGGGTTGAGCTTCATGGTCTGGCCCACGATGTTGGCGCTCTTCTGGCGCTCGCCCTTGAGCAGACCCATCTTGTACATGGTGTAGAGCAGCTTGCGGTGCGAGGGCTTAAAGCCGTCGATCTCGGGGAACGCACGCGAGACGTTGACGCTCATGGCGTAGGGCATGTAGTTGACCTCGAGCGTCTGCGTGATCGGCTGGTCGGTGACCTCGGAGTGCAGGCCGATGACGTTCTCGGCGTTAACCTGCTTTTTCTTTGGCTGGTTCTTCGTCTTCTTCTTTGCCACGATATCCTCTTGAACTTCTTATGGGCCGTCGTTATCGATTTACTGCTACTGCAGGTCCAGCTGGTCCAGGTATTCCTTGCCGTGCTCGGAGATATGGCGCTTGCGGCCTGCCTCGTCGTTGCCCAGCAAAAGGTTGAACATAGTTTCCATCTTGGCGACGTCCTCGGGCTCCACCTTGATCAGGCGACGCGTCTCGGGGTTCATGGTGGTGAGCCACATCATGTCCGGATCGTTCTCACCAAGACCCTTGGAGCGGTTGATGGAGCACTTTTGGTCGCCGATCTCCTTAAGGATGCCGTTCTTCTCGAGCTCGGTGTAGGCAAAGTAGGTCTTCTCTTTGCAGTTGATCTCGTAGAGCGGCGACTCGGCGATATACACGTAACCCTCGTCGATAAGTGTGGGCACCAGGCGGTAGAGCATGGTGAGCACGAGCGTACGGATGTGATAACCGTCGACGTCGGCGTCCGTACAGATGATGACTTTGTTCCAGTTGAGGTTGTCCAGGTCGAAGGCGCCAAGGTTCTTGATGCGCTTGTCTTTGATCTCCACACCGCAGCCCAGCACGCGCATGAGGTCCATGATGATGTCGGACTTAAAGATGCGCGGGTAGTCCTCCTTCAGGCAGTTGAGGATCTTACCGCGGACGGGCATAACGCCCTGGAACTCGGCATCGCGCGAGGTGCGAATGGCGCCTGCTGCCGAGTCGCCCTCTACGATGTAAATCTCGCGACGGCTCTTGTCCTTGGAGCGGCAGTCGATGAACTTCTGCACGCGGTTGGCCATGTCGGTCTTTTGCTGCAGGTTGGTCTTGATGCTCTGGCGCGTCTTCTCGGCATTCTCGCGCGAGCGCTTGTTGATGAGCACCTGCTCCATGATCTTGTTGGCGGCGTCCTTGTTTTCGATCAAGTAGGTCGAGAGACGCTCCTTAAAGAAAGCCGTCATAGCCTGCTGGATAAAGCGGTTGTTGATGGCCTTCTTGGTCTGGTTCTCGTAGGACGTCTGGGTGGAGAAGCAGTTGGTCACCAGCACTAGGCAGTCCTGGACGTCCTGCCACTTAATGCCGCTCTCATTTTTGTTGTACTTGCCCTGTTGCTTGATGTAGGCATCGATGGCGCTAGTGAGGGCGCTGCGGGCAGCCTTCTCGGGCGAGCCGCCGTTCTCGAGCCACGATGAGTTGTGGTAGTACTCCTGCATCATGAAGGTGCGCGAGAAGCACATGCATGCGGTGATTTTTACGTTGTAATCGGGCAGGTCCTCGCGATCGCGACCGCGACGGTCGGCCTCGATAAAGAAGGGCTCGGTGAGGTAGTCGGTACCGACCTTCTCGAGCACGTAGTCTTCGATGCCCTTGGGATAGCAAAAATCCTCTTCGGAAAACTCGCCATCGTCACCTTCGATGCGCAGGCGGAAGGTCACGTTGGCGTTGACCACGGCCTGGCGGCGCATGGTCTCGCGATACCAATCGTGGGGAATGCTAATCGAGGTAAAGACCTCAAGATCGGGACGCCATTTGATAGTGGTGCCGGTGCGGTTCTCGTCGCTGGGCTCAATCTCGAGTGCCTTCTTTTTGGCGCCGACAACCTTGCCCTTCTTAAAGTGCAGGGAGTACTTGTTGCCGTCGCGCCAAACCGTGACGTCCATGTATTCGGAAGCGTACTGAGTCGCGCAGGAGCCCAGGCCGTTGGTGCCGAGCGAGAAGTCGTAGTCGCCGCCCTGGTTGTTATTGTATTTGCCGCCAGCGTAGAGCTCGCAAAAGACGAGCTCCCAGTTAAAGCGCTTCTCGGAAGGGTTCCAGTCGAGCGGGCAGCCACGGCCGTTGTCCTCTACCTGGATAGAGCCATCGCGAAAAGCGGTAAGGGTGATGAGCTTGCCGTAGCCCTGGCGCGCCTCGTCAACGGCGTTGGACAGGATCTCGAAGGCGGCATGCGCGCAGCCGTCGAGCCCGTCCGAGCCAAAGATAACGGCGGGGCGCAGGCGTACGCGCTCCTCGTCCTTGAGCTGACGAATACTGTCGTTGCCATAGTTTGCGGTGTTTTTTGCCATGCTCGCTCTCTCGGTGCTCCCTTGCTGCGTTTAAGTCATGTAGATAGTCAAGGTAGCATAGCCCAGCCCACAGACGATTCCACCCAACACGAAATCCATCGAACAATCGTTCGGAATTTGGTGGAACAGCGTTTACTCGGACAAATCCGAGTCGGTTCTGTCCGAGTAAGTTTGAAGACGGCCGAATGTGTCTTGCTGCGTTTGCGGTTGGATACGCTGTCGAAGACATGTCGTGCGGATTGTTGGCGAAAAGACGCCGTGCCAAGCTCGAGGCAGAACTCGACTCCCCTGATGATATCTAATGCGAAATGGGCTGGCTCTGGGTATCCAGAACCAGCCCATTTTGATGTTCAATGAGCCGAGTCGGCGTCTCTCACAAAAGTAACTAGGAGCTAGCGAGGCCTATCCGAATTGACCTCATTGGCGGTGTCGGTTTCGAGCGCCGTGCGGCGGGCGCTGTAGGCGACGAGGCCGGCACCAGCTGCGGCGAGTGCTGCAGCGGCTGCCATGAGGGGAGCGTTGACATCGCTCGTGCCGGCGAGCGGGCCCGCTTTTCCGGGGCGCTTGTTATTGCCGTGATCCTTGCCGCTGCCAGAGCCACTGCCGCTACCGGAGCTGCTTCCGCCGGAGCCACCTCCACTCGTGCCGCCCTCGCCGTCGACCGTCATCGGTGCATCGTGAAGCCCCGTCGTATCCGCGTTGTCGCATACGCCGACCTGAACTTCTGAGCGTTCGCATGCCGCGTCGGGCACATGAAGCTCGTGCAGCACGGCACCCAGCGCCGAGTTTGCGCCCGGTCGAATTTCCTCGAGCGTTACGGGATCGAGCGCCACCAGATTACGCGCCTTCGCATACAGCGTTACGCGTTTGCCCACTTCGTCGCTCCAACTCTCGGGGATGGCGAAGCTCATGCGGAACTGTGCCGTGCAACCCGGTGCCAGCACGGCGTTGCCGCTGTCGGCTGCCAGCGGGTGCGTAGCGAAGCGCTCGCCCAGCGTCTCGAGCGCGTACTTCACATGTGCCATGTCGTTGGCCGAAGCGTCCTCGGCAAGCTCTGGATCGTAGATCGAAGCCATGCGTGCGTTCATTCCGAATCCGATGGATGCGCTGGAGAACGGCTGGCTGGAGCCCTCTCGGTATAGATCGATCGTGCCGGCGGTCAGCAAGGTGTTGCCGTCGTTTCGCACCGTGACCATGAAGGATTCGCCTGCCGCTCCGGGCACCACCGCGCCCGAGGTAGCGACCGCGCCCGTCGGAGTGGCACACGCCACCAAGGGCACTTCGATGCCGTGCAGCTCTGCCTCGCTCTTCTCCGCGCTCACAATGTGCGTGGCGAGCGCGGAGAGCATGCCTCCCGACGTTAAAAATGTCGTTATCTGATCGACGGGATGGTCTAGCTCGCACATCACGAACGGCTCCGTAAACAGATCGCCTGCCAAGGTGCTGGCGAAGATGCGGAAGTGCTTGCCCATCACTGCTACCGGGTTGCCTTCTTCGTCGTAGGTCTGTCCCACCTTGCCATCGGTGTTCTCTACATAGAGCACGCACCTGCCGTTGTTGCTTACGCTAAACGATGCTGGGCCACAGCCTGCGGCACCCACGGGCTGCGTTGCAAAGGCCGATGCGCCTCGCGTCCAAGTAATATGCTGCAGTTGCTCATTGACGGTTGCCAAAAAGCCCGAATGTTGTGGCCACGGCACCGCGTGGGGCACTGTGACATCTGGCGACATAACGCCCCAGCCCGCAATGGACTGGCCGATCACGGCGTACGATGCGCAGCCACAACCGCCTGCAGTCTCGTATGCAACGGGCACCACCATTTTGCCATTGATATTCTCGGACGCGCCCAGCTCGATGCTCGACGGTGCTTGCGGAAAGCGGAGAACTTGGCGGAACGTCAGGCTGTCGCCCAAATCATCCGACCACAGGGTAAAGCATTCCAGTGCAACCTGAGCCTCGCTGCCGAGCGCCTTTTCTGCGGTGGTTCCGCGGCGGTGGAGGTAGGCGCCCGACAGGCGCCCGTCGACCAGTGTCTTGCCCACCGTGATGCGTGGGCACTGCAGGCAATGGTAGCCATCCTCCTGAAGGCGGCCGCGCGAGATGCTGCGCCACGACGTGTGCGATACCACGCGAACTCCGTCGTTGCTTATGCGCAGGCGCACAACGGACAGTATGCCGGATGTGCTCGCCGTATCGAAAAGGGTGTTGTCGCCGGCGGGGCGCTCACCCGAGACCAGCAGCACGTAGGCGTCCTGGTTTCCTCTTCCGTCTGTATATTCCACCACGTCGAAGTCGTAATCGAATATGCCGTTGCGCTCCACATCGCCCTCGCCAAACCCAAGGGGAAAGTCCACGGGCGTGGGAGCGGACCACGTGCCGTTTGCCTTTGTGTGCACCACCAGGCGCGAGCGACCATTGTCGCCGTAGCGCACCGAGGCGATACGGAACAGGCATTCTACGCCGGCAATCCTTGCCAGCTTCATGTGAGCTTCGCTGAGCACGCCAGCAAACAGCACGTTGTCGCTCGAGGGTTTGATGCCGCCACGCTCGTCCTCCGACACGCCGGCAGAATTGGCGTTCGGGTCAGCAACGGCGTTCGTCGTCTGGCCGATATAGGCGTACTCGTACATCGGCGCGGCGTTTTCGTCGTTTTCCATCAGTGCATGGACGAAATGTTCGACCTGTCCCGTGTCGTCGCTCTCTGCATCCGCCTCGAGCTCAATACGCGTGACCGCTTGATTCCAATCGCGTACGACAGAAGCGACGTTTACGGCAGTGGCCTTAACCTCGGCGCGTGCGAGCAGCTCGGCGTTGGTGACGATGGTGGCCGATGCGATAAATTGCGGCACGCCGCCCGCCTCGGCGTTGCCGGCTGAGCCGAAGCAGGCATCTAGTGTATAGGGCGTATCTCCACCCAATGCGAGCTCAGAGCGCTGGAGTACATACTGGTCGCCGTTGTTCACCGACATATTCCACGAATCGAGGAGTGTGGGCCACGACCCCGACCAAGCCTTGGTGGTCCACTTGAACATCACGAACTGGAGTATCACATCGACATCGACGTCTGCACCTACGCGCAGTCGCGGAAGCTGGTGTCCATCTGCCTTCTCGTACCCAATGAACAGCGTGAGGGATGCGGCGCCGCGCACGGCGGACGAAGCGACGCCTGCAACGCCGGCGCCAAAGGTGACGGCAAGCCCGATCTGGATGGTGAACGAGCCCGACGTGTTTGAATAGTCGAGCGAAATGTTTTTGAAAAACGCCGCGCCGCTGCCGTGCGTGTGGGCACCCACGGCGAGCGCCAGCTTCGCCAGCACCCAGGGGTTGACGTTTAGGAAAAACGGCACCGGTCCTAGGGTAAACTGCTCGGTCCAATTGAGGTCGGTTCTTACCTGGAAGAGGGCCTTAATATTGCCGTATGCGGGGTCGTTGTTGTTACCCCAGGTTTTGCCCACCCAATCGTAGGCGAGCGAGCCGTACAGCTGTGTGGCGATATCCATCGTGAACAGCGGCGTGCAATGGTGGCGAAGGAGCTTGGTGTTTCTTGGATCGGTGCCCGAACCGGCACTCATACTTTTGTACTGATTCCACTTCCCCTCCATCTCGTCGAGGTAGCGGTTTGCCTGCTTGGCGCCCGACTCGCGCGGCGATTTCTTCCAGTATTCCGGATCAGGGTTGCCCGAATCGTTCATATAGCTGGCTGGTTTGTATCCTCCGCCAAACAGCACGTACCCGGCAAAAGAGAAATCGAACAAAATGGGGAATGAGGGCATCCAGCACGTGAACTTATTGCCGCCGATACCGGGAAACGCCGCGGGGAAATCAAACGGAGTGATCTCTTGGTCCATGGTGGTGGGAATGATGGTGGTCGAGCCCGATTCCGCCTTTGCGGCCGGCGCGGTGACAACGGCCATAGGGGATGAGAGCGTGTAGGTTTTGCCCTGGTAGTCGAGCATAAAGCGCAGCTTGCACCCTTCCTCCAGAAGGCCCGAAGCTGCATCGAGGAACGTGTCTTCGAGCGTGAACGTCGCCAGATTATCCGCGCCCGATGCGCTGGCCTTGATCTGGCCGATCTGCGTGACGGTTTCGGTTGAGCTGCCCGCAGAGGGCATCACTTTATTGATATGCAACGTTGCCTGCCCGCCCTGCGGCAGATGAGCCTGCACGGTAAAAGCGTGCGTGTCGGGCTGGTCGTTTGCTGCTTCGTCCGCTGGCATTGCCATAAACGTGGCGTCGGCGTACTGGATGTCCCATTCGTCGAACGTGAGCTGTCGAAAGTACGGCTCGCCATCGGAGAGCGGACGTGTGGGTGCGGTAATAGCGGTGCCGCCCTGGATACGCGCAAGGGGAATCTCGACATCGCGGTAGCCTGCCATGCTAATGGAGATGCCGCCGTTAAAGTCGTACGCGTCGAGAAGCGTTGCCTCGTCCACGTAGCCTTCTGAAAGAGGGGCGACCTCAAAGATGGCCGTGCCTTCGTCATCGGTCGTGGCGGTGAGCTGCTTGCCTGCGGCATAGCGCGATATGAGCGTGACCTGGGCACCCGTGATGGGCGTATTCTTGTTGGCGACGTCGACCACGACCACACCGAACATGGTGCGCGAGAGAACGAGCACCCTGAAGGGGTCTTTTTCGTCGGCATGGGCTTCGGTGGGTGCGAACGGCAATATGAAGGCGTTTGCGCTTCCCGGCACGCGCGGCATCATAATGCTCGCTAACGAGGACGCTCCGGCGACAAGTAACGAACGGCGATCAAGCATCTTGGGCTCCCATCCCGCAAGTATCGGTGGAAATAATCCAATTTTGCGAGAAGGCGCCCCGTGGCGGTAGTGCCGTTCAAGGGTCAAAATGTCCAAATTGATCGAGCGAAGCGCCGGGTTCCGGAACGCGTTCGATGCGTTTGACAGCCCGGTCGCTAACGCAACATATGCGCGACCAGCTCGGCGCGTGTGCCGATGCCAAGCTTTGCGTATACGCCGGATAGGCGGTTTTTGACGGTGCCCGGCGATACTCCCATATGGCGTGCGATTTCGGCGTTGGTCCACCCACGACAGGCGAGCATGGCCATGGTGAACTCCGTGGTCGTTAAATCGTCGGCCACGTCCTCGCCCGAATCGGGATTGTGGATGCGCCGCCAGCCGTAGCTGAATCGATACGTAATCTCGATGATGCGTGCGAAGTCGTCAGGGTATTGCGTTTTTAGACACGCCTCGATAAGCCCCTGCAAAAGGCCGTGGTGCTCGCCGATAAGTTCGACAAGGCCGTCGGGGCGCGCAACGTTCCAAGCAGCTCCGAAGTGCGTTTTTGCGGCGTCGATGTCCTTGAGGCTCATGCATGCCATGGAAGCTGCCAGGTGCAGGAACAGCTCCGAGATGGGATAGCTTCCCTGTTTCATAATCAGGGCGTTTTCCGCCATGCCCAGGCTGCGGCCGTAATCGCCGCGCAGGTACAAGGCGTGCGCCATCACGTAGCTGGCGAATAGGCGCAGGCCTTCGGGCAGATGCGCCGCAAGTGGATAAAACTCTTCAGCAGAATACGGGGAAGGCAAGTGCAGCAGGACACTCGCGGCCGAGGCGAACAGGATATGCGTGGCGTGGACGGCGGGCGATTCCTCGTCAGTTGGCGTATCGAGGATGCCAGCAAGGCACCGGCGGGCGTCGGCGATACGGTTGAGCGACAGACTGGCATATCCGCAGATAAGGCATGCGGAATAGCGCAGTGCGGGATCGGTGGCGTCAAGATAGGGGCGCGCCGTCTTGGCAGCGAGCGTGGCCTGTCCGCGAAAGTACAGCGCTTCTGCCGTGGCGATGGTGCGTGAATCGGGGTCGGAAATGCCTGCAACCGCAGCGTCAATCTGCCCCGGCACAAAGGCGGTGCACATCAACGGCATGGGAATGCGCGGGTAGCCATCGCAGTCCATCTTCCATCTCCCAACAGCTGGCAACAATTGCAGCAATTGTACTCCTGTTGCTCGG
Source organism: Collinsella sp. (assembly GCA_014871655.1). GTDB lineage: Bacteria > Actinomycetota > Coriobacteriia > Coriobacteriales > Coriobacteriaceae > Collinsella. Next base: position 80,042 of record WGSK01000003.1, read on the forward strand.
GACTGGAATTTGTGGGTATCGCCTACGATTATGCCGAACGTATAAAGGAAGAGTCTATTGGCGATGCTTCCAAGGTGGCTACCGAAGCCTATCTGACCTTGGGATATAGAAAAACTGCCACCCCTGCAAAAAGCTCTGCCGCAGCGATGGGAAACGCATCTTCTGGGCATTCCGGCGTCTCCAGCCAGCGCTGGACTGCTGCTGTCGCCTGCGCGTTGGCGAGCGGGGCGTGGGGACCGTCCGGCGACCAGCGGTGACGGGCGAGCCCTGCCGCGTACGTGGGACTCCATCGGCGTAGACCCATGACCCCCATGGCATCGGAGAAGTTCACCATGGCGTCCAGGACTTTACCGTCCGGCACGTCCAGCCTAGCGGCTCTCTTGAACCCAAGGTTGAAAGGGGGCGTTGTACAAGGCGAATGGGGCCGAGTGGAAGTGGATCAAAAGAGCGTTACTTGACGTTTCATGCATAATGCCAACCGCCCCGCGACATCACGTTCGCAGCGCGCAGGGGCCGGAGAATCTTCGCGATGAGAGTTGACGTCTAATACCTTGCATCGTATAGTGTGTATAGCATAGTATATGACGAGAGGAGGTGTGCGGATGGAGGCACAGATGAAGCGCGGCTTCCTGGAGGCCTGCGTGCTCGCGGCCGTCTCCGGCGAGGAGTCCTACGGCTACCAGATCGTGAAGGACGTACCGGCGAGCATGGGGCTCACGGAGTCGACGCTCTACCCGCTGCTCAAGCGCCTGGAGAAAGCCGGGTGCATCACGGCGCGCTCCGCCGAGCACAACGGGCGGCTGCGCCGGTACTACCGCATCACGGACGACGGGCGAGCACGCATCGAGGAGTTCCTGGCCGAGTGGCCGTCCGTACGGGAGATTTACGCATACGTTGAGGGGGCGCACCATGACGCGCGATGAGTTTCTGGGCCGGTTGGGCGAGCTGCTCGCCTGCCTGCCGGCCGAGCAGGTGGAGGAGACCAAGGCGTTCTATGCGGAGGCCATCGCCGACCGCATGGAGGACGGTATGAGCGAGGAGGAGGCCGTGGCCGCCATGGGCACACCCGGCGAGGTGGCGGAGGCCACGCTCGACGACCTGCCCGCCGTGCCGCGCGCGATCGCGAGGACGCGCCGGCGCAGCACCACGCTGCTGTGGGTGCTGACCATCGTGGGCTCCCCGGTGTGGGCGCCGCTGCTCGCCGCCTTCGCCGCCGTGGCCGTCACGGTCTATATCTGCATCTGGCTGCTGGCACTCTGCGTGTGGATCGTCGCGGCGGCACTCGGGGGCGTGGGCGTAGTTGAGCTCCTGCTTGCCGTAAGCGGCGTCACCATCGGCCACTTCCCGTACGCCCTCGCCTCGGCGGGCGTGGGGCTCGGCCTCGTCGGCGTGGCGCTCTTCGTTGGTGCTGGCGCTTGGGCCGCCTCAAAACAAATTGCGCGCCTTTCGGCGCTCTGGGCGAGGAAGGCCGCCTCGCCCTTCTGGAAGGGCAAGGGCGAGAAGGGCGGCGCTGCCGCGCATCTCGCGGCGTAGAAAGGAGTGAGTACCATGACCAGCGCGAAGAAGATCTACCTCGCCGTGGCGGGCGGGCTCGTTGCCGCGGGTGTTGTCCTCGCGGGCATTGGCTTTATCGCTTCGGGCTTCGACCCGGCCGTGTTCACAACCCACATCGACACGCGCGACAGCACCATCGTGCTCGGCGGCGTCGAGGTGGACGACCCGATGGGCCTCCCCCTCATCGAGCAGCTCGCCAATCTGGGGGAGATCGACACCTCCGGCGTCGCGGATCCCGCCGCGCCCTAGGCGCAGCGAGCCCGGGCGCTCTGCCCGCCAAGCTGCGTAAGCCGGCGAAACCCGAACCTCAACCTCTACGCAACTGGCCCCAAGCCTGCGCCGATTCGCTCTCGGCGCCGCGCGGGGGCCCGTGACGCATGCCCAAAAGGTATGAGGAGAAAGGAACGCGATGACGACAACCACGCCCTTCCGCCTTCATGGGGCCACGCAGGACCGGAAGCGACTGGGCCGTGCGGTGGGGCTGTGCTTGGATTGGCTACACTGATATGGACAGTTCCGTGAGGGGCGCGAGAGACGGGACTCTGGGGAGATCTTCGAGGAGGAGTGTCTCGACTGGGAGCGCGGGTTCAGTGGAGCAGGAACCTAATCTCTGTCTCTCCTGCTTTTTTGATTTGTTGAGAAGCCGGCATTTGGGGGCATTTTGGATAGCGAACAGTTCAAACAAGAAGCTGAGAAAATAGAACAAAGCCTGAGTGCCTTGAGAGTCGCCGAGCGCAATGCAGTGATTCCCTTCATGAACGGCGACTTTACCCAATGGGATCTATATCTGGCATCCTCCTCTGAGTATGCGATGAGACTGATAGACGGATTCATCTCCATGCTCGAGTCGAGGAATCTTGTTTGCGTCGCCCAGCTTCTCCGCGCACAGGTTGGAGTCTGCCTGCGGACATTCGCATTATTCGCCGCCGAAGACCAGGATGACTTTCTCAAGCAGGCGTTTCAAGGTGTGCCTGTGAACAAGCTGAAAGATTTCTCGGGTGAGAAGATGTCCGATGGAAGACTTCAAGACTTACTCGAGAAGTTCGATCCAAAGGTAAAAGATGTATACAAGGTGACGTCTGGATTCGTCCACTTCTCCATTGATGTTCTGCCGAGCATGGGTGTGCCTGGGGAGGGCTATGAGGTCGAGTTTAATTTTGGAGCCGAGCCCAACGAGAGAAACAATGCGCCTCTCGTGGAATGCGGCAAGGCGTTCTGCCACTATGTCGACCTGCATCTCCAGATGCTCCATAAGGTGATTGCTTCGGATGAATGGTATGCCGATCGATTCCGTATCGATTCCGATGGTCCTGCAGGCGAAGCCTCGAAAAGCGAGAAGGTGTAGGTCGAACGCATTGACGCTGCCTTGACAGCATCCCGATATGATAACGAATGGGAGGTTCCCTGCGAAATGTGCGCCTCTGTATATTCTCGCTAGGACGCCCTCGACCGATAAGGCATCGTTGAGTTCAATTTGAGTTCAGCTCGGGTGCCTGAAATCGCCCAACTCTGATAAAAGGGGAGACGACGGTACACCACGTAGACGAGAGGCTATGGAAGTGCACGATTTGATTATATTGGCGCGCTAAACCGCCCCGCTGCCCAACTTGAACTCCGCTCACGCGTGTATGGGGCTGCGAGAGGTAACGGCCTGCGGCCTCCTTTGTGTGCTCGATGATATCTTCGAGCATGCCGGGCATGGCGGAGACATTCGCTGCAATCCAGCCGTGTTCAAGCGCCGTTTCGGATAGGAGCGAGAGGGGGCTGTCTTGCCCGTTTCCCTTGCACCCGTAAAGATGGTTGACAGTTTGGGGTCTCCCGGGTCTTTAGCTTTTACCGTGCTAGATGCCTCATGGAAACTGTTGGACTTTAATCAGACAGACCCAGCATGTCGTTTTCCTCCATGAGGACATCGGCTAAAACCGCAACACCTATGCTTGTTTAAGCAAACTTCCTGATAGTCGTGGAGCTGCTGTAGCCCGACATGCAGGACATCGCTCGGCTTAAACACCGGATGCCGCATCCGCGAAACGAGTTGCGGTGCACCCTGTTCCAAAAGGTTGCCAAGTACCATGGCGTGAGCGTTGGGGTAGCCATCATTCAGCGTGGATACATCCGGATGCGCATAGATCCAGACGATTCCAACGTTCTCGTATTTCCCGTGCAGGTAATCGAAGAGGGCAAGCGACGCCATACAGTTGCCGCCGACGGTCACGACTCTGTCGGGGTTTTCTGCCGTAAGCTTCCTCTGCGCATCCTGAATTCCCGCCAGGACTTCGTCCTCGGCACAGATGCGAACTGCCTCCCATTTCTCATGTCCAAGTTTTGGGACGCGTTTCGCAATGCCGAGTGGGACCCCTGGACAGTCGGATCACGTGGTGGCCCCCTTTGAGAGGGTCACGAGCATGGTGGTCCCGTTCTCGGAACTTGCTTCGACCTCTATCGTGCCACCGTGAAGTGCTGCAATCTCCCAAACAAGCGCTAGCCCGAGTCCTGCGCCGCCGTATGCCCTGCTGCGGGATTTGTCTAGACGAAAGAACGGCTGGAAGATGCTCTCTCGGTACTGCTTGGGTATTCCCGGGCCCTCATCTTTGACTCGCAGGAGCACGTGGCTGTCGCTGCCGCTGATGGAGACGTTGACAGTCGAGCCGGAGCGGCTGTAACGGATGGCGTTTTCGGCCAGGTTGAACAGCAACCGATAGAGGAGCGTGTCGCTCCCGATTACTAAAGCGTCTCCAGCACAGTTGAGGGCTATGCTCCTATTTTCGGCAAGTGGCGCAAGGTCAGTGAGGACCTCTTCGGACAAGGGACCGAGTTCAACATCGTCCTCGCAAGGAACGCTGCGGAGCTCACTCATCTCAAGCAATACCTTGGTCATTCGAGACATGCGCTCGGTTTGTTCTTGTAGCAGGCCGAGCAGCTCGGCTGTTTCGGGTTGCAAACCGGAGTGCTCGGAGATGAATAGTTCAATCTGTGCTTGCATAAGGGCGAGCGGGGTGCGCAGCTCGTGTGCGGCGTTGCCGGTAAACTGACGCTGTGCAGAGAATCCTTCGCCAAGACGGGCGATCATGTCGTTGAAAGAGGCGCTGCATCGTTGTAGCTCGGTGGGCACATCTTCACTGAGTCTGATTTCGCTTAGGTTGTCAGGCTGCACGCGCTCTACCTGGGCGGCGAAATCCCGTAGCGGTTTGAGTGCACGGCCGCTCACAAAGTATGCCAGCACGCCGCCAAGGAGTGTGACTCCAGCCGTGATGTACCAGGCTGTCGTGCCAAAAGACTCCTGTGCGTCGTTTACGACGATCGTGACCCTGTCATCGGGGACCGCTTTCGTCGGGTCGAACGCCTGGGGCGAATCTTCGCCGGTTGCGTTAAAGGCCGAGATGTTACTGCCGATGGCATCCATGTAGCGCATGCCCGTATAGCCGACCAGGCAGTTCGTCAGCACGCACGCCGCACACGTGAGCAGTGCCGTCATAATCGTTATGCGCCATTGCAGCGAAAGCCTTTTCATTCGCTATCCTCCATAACGTAGCCCTCTCCAATCCGATTGCGAATCGGGTCGTATCCCAAAGCGCTGCGTAGCTTTTTGCGGAGTGACGAGATATGAACGCGGGTTGCGTTGCTAAAGCTGTTCACGCTGCTATCCCAAACGTGCTCGATAAGCTCCTCTTGGCTTACCGGACGCCCCTGATTAAGCATCAGGTATTCCAAGATTCCCGTTTCCTTGCGCGTAAGAGATAAAGTCTCGCTGTCCACGGAAGCGATGCGCGCCTTGGTGTCAAAGCGGAGCTTTCCGCAGGTTAAAACTACGTCGCTTTGTGTAAAGCGTCTGAGGGTAAGGCTGCGGATCCTTGCCGCAAGCTCGTCCAGATGAAACGGCTTGGTGAGGTAATCGTTGGCGCCGGCATCGAGTCCGGCGACTTTATCGGATACTTCGCCACGCGCGGACAGAATCAGCACCTTGGTCTCGCAGTCGGTTTTCCTAAGTTCCCTGAGTACGGTCATGCCGTCGATACGGGGAAGGTTGAGGTCGAGTATCACGAGGTCGAAGGCCTCAACGTCCAGTAGGTCGAGCGCCTCCTGTCCGTCGCGACAGCAGTCGACACTGTACGCCAAGTTTCGCAAGCTGCGCGCGATTGCGTCGCACAGCGCCCGCTCGTCCTCGACGATCAAAATACGCATAACAGTCTCCTTGCACATTTCAAATCGCGCTTAACACGGATTTTATAGCCGATATGGTCCAATGGTCGCGTAACGAAAGGAGTGGTCAGGTTGTTCAAAGCGGTAAAACCCGTGGTACAGGTCGCTTTGTTGATCGTCGGAATTGCCATGGTGTGCTTTGGCGTTATGCGTGGCGAGGCGGATGCCGTGCTGGCCAAAGCGATTAGGCTGTGCTTGGAGTGTATCGGAATTGGATAAAAGAGAAAACACTGCGTCGCATGTTTTGGCTCGATTTCGCGGATTCATTCAGGCGGCGGCGACGCTCGTCACCAACATTCACCTGCCAAACTTTGCCAAAGGCGGCATCTATCAGGGCGCGGGAAAAACAGTCTGCGTACCTGGACTTAATTGCTATTCGTGCCCCGCGGCATCGGGTGCGTGCCCCATCGGGTCGTTCCAGTCGGTGGTAGGTTCATCCAAGTTCAACTTTTCTTACTACGTCACCGGTACGCTCATTTTGCTCGGCGTGCTGCTGGGACGCTTTGTATGCGGCTTTCTGTGCCCGTTTGGCTGGCTGCAGGAGCTGCTTCACAAGATTCCCGGAAAAAAGTTCTCCACGAAAAAGCTTAAGCCGCTCACGTACATCAAATACGTCGTGCTGCTGTTTGCCGTGGTGCTGCTGCCCGTCTTGGTGGTTAACGACGTGGGGATGGGAGACCCGTTCTTTTGCAAGTACATCTGTCCACAGGGTGTGCTCGAGGGCGCCATTCCGCTGGCGGCTGCCAATGCCGGCATTCGATCTGCGTTGGGACAGCTCTTTACTTGGAAACTTGCCGTTCTCATTGCCGTGGTAGTGCTGAGCGTTTTGTTCTACCGCCCCTTCTGCAAATGGATTTGTCCACTCGGCGCATTCTATGCGCTCATGAATAAGGTGTCCCTACTGGGGATCCGGGTCGATGCATGCAAATGCGTCTCGTGCGGCAAGTGTTCAAAGGTTTGTCAGATGGACGTTGATGTGGTCCGCGCGCCCAATCATGCCGAATGCATCCGGTGCGGAAAGTGCATCGGGGCCTGTCCCGTCGATGCCATCAGCTATCGCTATGGCCTGGATGTGTCGGCGGAAAAGCTTCCCTTGACTGCCGATAAAAAGTAAACAAGCTTCGACAAAACGGAGGAATGACCATGAAGCTTTCTAAGATTGCGGCCCTGTTTATGGTGCCGGTGCTGGCCTTGTGCCTTGTGGCATGTTCGGCGCCCGGCGGCAATGCGAGCGAATCTGCGAGCTCCGATCCTAAGATCGCAGAACTCACTGCGCAGAAGCCGGCCAATGCCGACGAGGCCGCCGAGCTGTATGCGAAGCTCATGCAGAAGGAGAACGAGATTTTTTCGAGTGATAACGCGCTGTGGGAAAAGGTATTCAATGCGGCAAATAAAGACTCGGCAATGATTGAGGACGGCAGCAATTACGGCGATTTCCTGCTCAAGACCATCGACGGCGCCAAGGATGAGTTCACGGCGGATGAGCTTAAGACGCTCAAGACCGGTGCGAAGCAGATCAAGGAGATCGAGGACAAGCTCGAGAGCTTGGAGAAGGAGTTCCCCGGCTGTGGAAGCACGCCGAGCGCAGGCGAGAGCGTCGACGCTTCGACCGCTGGCATGACGGCCGGTGCCAATGCTTCGAGCGAGACGACGAAGTTCCCCAGCTTTACGGGCAAGGACCTGGATGGCAACGACGTGAACAGCGACGAGCTGTTCTCTAAGAACAAGGTCACCGTCATGAACTTCTGGTTCACTACTTGCAAGCCGTGCGTGGGCGAGCTGGGCGATCTTGAGAAGCTGAATCAGGAGCTTGCCGAGAAGGGCGGCCAGGTCGTGGGCGTCAATTCCTTTACGCTCGATGGCAACAAGGGCGAGATTGCAGATGCCAAGGACGTGCTGAGCAAGAAGGGCGTGACATATAAGAACGTCTGGTTCAAGTCGGATAGCGAGGCCGGTAAGTTCACGTCAAATTTGTTCTCGTTCCCGACAACGTATGTCATCGATCAGAACGGCAACATCGTAGGGGATCCAATCGTGGGAGCCATCAGCTCCGCCGAGCAGCGCGCAGCACTCGACAAGCTTATCGACCAGGCGATTGCGAATAGCGAGCAGTAAAAAACGCGTAAAGCATGGCGAGGATCGTGCGCCGCTGCGCGGAGTGGTCCGCTGCCTTTCAAGATAATCTCCACCATATAGAGGTCCCGTTCGGGGCCTCTTCTTTTAGGCGCCGTCCCGTTCGTTTTTTACCGTGCTTCGTTACATTCCTCACTGGCGCCGGCAAAAAATGGGGATAGAGTAGGACAAACGCGTCGAATACGAACGGCGGGGGAGAGCGGGCAAGTGCGCCCGCGTGGGAGAGGTTGCCGTCCATGTTGGAGCTCAAGAGTATTTGCAAAAGGTACGTTACGCAGTCGTTTACGCAGGTGGCGCTCGATAGCGTAAGCCTGTCTTTTCGCGATAACGAGTTCGTGGCCATTCTGGGTCCCTCGGGCTCGGGCAAAACTACGATGCTCAACGTTATCGGTGGGCTTGATCATTTTGATTCCGGCGACCTGCTGATCGACGGTATCTCGACCAAGGACTTTCACGATCGCGATTGGGATGCCTATCGCAACAACCGCATCGGCTTTGTGTTCCAGAGCTATAACCTCATCCCGCATCAGACCATCTTGGAAAACGTGGAGCTGGCGCTTACGCTCACGGGTGTGGGGCATGCCGAGCGCCGCCAGCGTGCGCGCGAGGCGCTCGAGGCAGTTGGCCTGGGCGAGCACGTTAACAAACGCCCGAGCCAGCTTTCGGGCGGACAGATGCAACGCGTGGCCATCGCCCGCGCCCTGATCAACGATCCTGAGATCGTCCTTGCCGACGAGCCGACCGGCGCTTTGGATTCAACGACATCCGTACAGGTCATGGACCTGCTCAAGGACGTGGCGCGCGACCGTCTGGTTATTATGGTCACGCACAATCCCGAGCTGGCGTACCAGTACGCCACACGCATCGTCAACCTGGCGGACGGCAAGATCACCGACGATTCCGATCCTTTCGGTGTCGCTGACGCCACGCGCCGCGAGGCCAAGCCTACGCGCAAAACCTCGATGAGCTTTGTGACGGCGCTGGGGCTTTCTGCTCGAAACCTCATGACCAAGAAGGGCCGCACGGCCATGACGGCCTTTGCGGGCTCGATTGGCATTATCGGTATCGCGGCGATTCTGGCGCTGTCCAATGGCGTAAACGGCTACATCAAAAAGGTCGAGGAGGATACGCTCTCGAGCTACCCGCTTACGATCTCCAAGCAGGACTACGACCTGTCGTCCATGATGGGCGGGCAGGGGGCTGCGGATGATGACTCGCCTGAAAACGCGGATTCGTCCGACGACAGTGCTGGCGGCAAGGCTCAGGGAACTGATAAGATTCCCGTGGTCACGGCCGTAAAGGATATGTTTGCGAGCGTTAAGTCCAACGACATGACGAGCTTTAAGGCATGGCTCGATGCCGGTGGCGATGGCATCGATAAAGAAGTCAACGCTATCCAGTACGGCTACGGCGTGACGCCGGTTGTCTATCGTGCGGGCAAGGGTGACGAGAAGCCCGTTCGGCTTGTTCCCAACGCTATGACCGAGGCTATGAGCGGAGGCGCGAGCTCGGCGGCAACGGTGAGCATGGACTCCATGGGAACCTCGGTCTTCAACGAGATGATTGACGACCAGAGCCTGCTCGACAGCCAGTACGATGTCGTCGCCGGTCATTGGCCCACGTCTGCCAACGAAGCCGTGATGGTGCTTTCGAGCCGCGGTACGGTGGGCGACTACACGCTCTATAGCATCGGTGCGCTGGATATCGATGAGCTCAACGACCTGGTTAACAGTGCCATGACGGCCGACGGTGGGGTCGAAGCGCCCGAGACCGGTACCGACTTTACCTTCGACGATGCGCTGTCCACGACGTTTAAGGTGTTGTCGCCGGCCGATGCCTATCGTAAAAACGAAGAGACTGGCACGTGGACCGACATGTCTGGTGACGCCGACTTTATGGCCGCCAAGGTTGCCGACGGTATCGACGTGCACATTGTGGGCGTGGTGCGACCTAACGAGACGGCCAATGCGAGCGCATTGACCCCGGGCATTGCCTATACGCATGCACTAACTCGTCAGCTTATGGAGCGCGCCGCCGATTCGCAGATTGTGCAGGAGCAGCTTGCCCACCCCGAGACGGATGTCTTTACGGGCAAAACCTTCGACGAACTGCAAGGCGAGGCCAAGCAAGGCGTTGATCTGGGCAGTATGTTCAGTGTGGACGAGGCGGCGCTCAAGAGTGCGTTTTCGTTTGATGCGTCTGCGCTCTCGGGTGCGGCCGGCGACGGCATTGATCTTTCGGGCGTCGATCTGTCGGGCCTGGATATTGATCTTTCGGGCGTTGGCAAGGACATCGACTTTGGTGACATCATGGCCAAAGCGCCGGCTCCAGATTTCTCGGGCATCTTTGACGGCCTGGAACTCACGCCCGAGCAAATGCAGCAGGTGGGAACGCTAGCCAACCAGCTGTTTGAGAGCTTTTTGCAGTCTGATCAGTTTAGGGCGCTGTCACCCGATGATCTTAAGGACGCGTCAAAGCTTGCTGCCGCATTCTCGGCGTATCTTGAGAGTGATACGGCAGCCCAGCAAATCCTGGCCCAGCTCAAAGCGCTCGGCGGCGATGCCCTGGCCGAGCGCCTGCAGCAGGCGATGACCGACTATGTGCAAAAGCAGTTGGCTCCGTATCTGCAGCAGGCTATGGATCAGGTGATGAAGTCGATCAGCGATCAGATTGCGGCGACGGTGTCAGCTCAGCTCAGGGCAGGCGCAGCAGGGCTCATGGGCCAGATGGCGACGCAGATGTCGTCGAGTTTTGCTAACCTGGCGAGCGCCATGCGCGTGGATGCGAGTGCCTTTGCTCATGCCATTCACTTCAACATGGACGCCGAGGACCTGAGCTCGCTCATGATGAGCTATGCGAAGGCGTCGAAGCTTACCTACGACAACAATCTGACCACGTTGGGTTATGCGGACGAGGCCGACCCCATCTCGGTCAAGATTTTCCCGCGCGACTTTGAGGCCAAGGAGCGCGTACTCGATCACATCGATGCGTACAACAAGCAGGTCAAAGCCGCTGGCCATGATGATCGGGCAATTTCGTACACCGACTACATGGGCATCATCATGGGTTCGGTGACCGACATCGTGAACACCATCAGCTTGGTGCTCATCGCATTCGTGAGTATCAGCCTGGTGGTGAGTTCCATCATGATCGGCATCATCACCTACATCAGCGTGCTGGAGCGCAAAAAGGAGATTGGCATCCTGCGCGCGATCGGCGCGTCGAAGCGCAACGTGGCCAACGTATTCAATGCCGAGACCTTTATCGAGGGCCTCATCGCCGGCGTCTTTGCCATTGTCGTCGTGGTGCTCGTGAGCTTTCCGGTTAATACCTGGGCGCTTGCGGCCAAACAGGTGCCCAATCTGATGAGCCTGCCCGTGCAGGATGCGCTGGTGCTCATCGCAATTTCAGTGCTGCTGACGGTCGTTGCCGGCCTGCTGCCGGCCCGCAGCGCATCCAAGAAGGATCCCGTCGAAGCCCTGCGCTCCGAATAGGCACGTCGGCCAATGCGGTGAGCGCACGATCCAAAGGCGTTAATGTGCCTTTCCGGCCAACATGAGGTAAATGCGCGGATGGGTGTACTCGTCAAATTCTTCTTCGGGCTCTGTGTCAAATGAGCAATAGGCTTTGATGGGACTGTCGCTCATCTTGATGCTGACTGTATCGTAGATCGAGCCGTTCAAAAATGCCTCTTTAAATACGTTGGGAATGCCATGCGGCGCCATGAGCTCGGGATTTAGGGTTTTGACGTTCATGTTTTGTATGGGAGCGCACAGCGTTTCGAAGTCCTGCTCAGCGCGGGCGAGGTTGTCTTCTAGACTTAGGCCGGGGTCGATCTCTGCCGTATAGCTAACGCCGGTGAGCGTGCCTTTTGTGTCAAAGTCCAGGTAGACATAGGTAGACCGCGAATCAGAGTCGCCCTTGTGCAGATACCCTCGAACGTGATAGCTGTAATCCTGATAGCGCTCATGGGGATCATCGGCAGATACGTATTCGCATACGGGCTCTAGTGCCTTTTGGACGAGGGCGATTTGCTCTGCGGCGGCGCGAGCGTTTGCCTGCATCTCGTTGCTGCCCTGGACTAGCTGGGGGATATAGGCGCCAAACATGAGGGCGAGAGGCAGCGCCACAAGCGCGACGATCCACTTCTTTGCACTTGGGATGGGCATGCCGCTGGCTGCTGCCATGGCTTTTGCATTGGCGTAGGTCTCGTCGAGCACCTCTGCGGCGGTGGCGACAGCTCCTATAGCGGCGGCGACCTCTGCCGCATCGCCTAGGTTGCGTGCGCTTTCGTTGTCGCTGCGCTTGAGCATGCGCGCGGCCGCTTGCGTTCCAAGGACGCCTGCGATTTGCGCCGAACGGTCTTGCTCGCTTTGCGCGACGGCAAGTTTGCTTTGAAGTTCCCTTCCCTTCTTGCTGCGCATTCCAAGACGTGGGGCCAAAGTGCAGTAGCAAAAGATGACAACCTCTATAACGGTGAGCGCCAGGGCGCAGAACATGCCGGTTTGTTGAAAGCCTTTGTGATGAAAGACCATATCGTCAATCATCTCGAACGGCAATATCAAAAACGGCAGGACAAACGCCATGATCAGCGCTGCCATGGCGACTTTGGGGCAGATGCAGTATCGCAGGATGCGCTTGCGATCTTTTTCGGTGAGCGTTTGCATGATGGGTCCTTGGTGTGCTTGCGACGGTGCACGGCGGCGCAAGCCGTTGTTGCCGTATTGCTCTAGGGCGGCGCCGGCACCGCGGCGCCGGAATCGTCTCGCTCAGTTTACGCGAGTCTTAAATAAACAAAAAGCTGCATACCGCCACTGGTATCGGGCGGTATGCAGCCGGAAGAGGTGTGCCGGGACTAAACGCTGGGCTGGCGCGCGGCGTCGTTGCGCAGCCGCCTTGCCGTCAAGCGATGCTTCGAGCCGAGCATGCGAGCATTTAGCCCTTCTTCGATAGAGGCTTCATGTTCCAAAGGACCACGTTCATGATGACAACGACCAGGGCAACCACGGCCGAGGACACCCAAAATCCCATGTTCAGCCCAAACCATTCGGTGGTGCCAAACATATCCATCCAAATCTGAGTCCAGTTCATCTGCGTTCTCCTTTACTGGTCGTTTGGACTTCGCTACAGTAGCTCTCCGTAGCGCTTGACGTAGGCCTTCTTGATGCTCGTGGCGAGCGCCATGTAGAGCAGGATGCACGGAATCAAGAAGCAGAAGTACTCAATCGGCAGGGCGCCCAGGCCCAGCTCAGGTCCCAGAGGGCTAAAGGGCAGTGCAGTGAGCAATGCGATTCCTGCCATGGTGAGCAGCGTCACGGGTGCGGAGGCGCGGCTCTGGATAAATGGCAGCTTGGGCGTGCGGATCATGTGGATAACGAGCGTCTGACTCCACATAGATTCAACAAACCAGCCGGCCTGGAACAGGGTGATGTAGGCGATCTGCATGGCGGCGAGGGTGTCGCCCGAGTAAGCGCTTGCCAAGTTGTTGAACAACACGCCGTGGCTTACAAACAGCGGGCAGAAGACAAAGTACATAAAGATGTAGGTCATAAAATCGAAGATGGAGCTGGTAGGCCCAATCCAGAGCATGAACTTCCCAATGCTTGAGGCGTCCCATTTGCGCGGCACGCGCAGGAACTCCTCGTCTACGTTGTCCCAGGGAATCGCCAGGCAGCTGCAGTCGTAGATAAGGTTGAGTAGGATAAGCTGGATGCTCATCATAGGCAAAAACGGCAGCAGGGCAGAGGCGGCGAGGACGCTGAACATGTTGCCAAAGTTCGAGCTGGCGGTCATCTTGATGTACTTGATCATGTTTGCGTAGGTCTTGCGGCCCTCGACAATGCCCTCTTCCAGGACCATAAGGTCTTTTTCCAACAGGATGATATCGGCAGATTCCTTGGCAACATCTACGGCGGTATCGACGGAGATACCGATATCGGAGGACTTCATGGCCGAGGCGTCGTTGATGCCGTCGCCCATGTAGCCCACAACGTGCCCGTTTTCACGCAGGATGGAGACGATGCGCGTCTTTTGATCGGGCGTGAGCTTTGCAAAGACCTGCGTATGCTCGGCCTTGCGGGCAAGTTGTTCATCGTCCATCGCGGCGATGTCCTGGCCAAGCAGCATGTTGTTGACTTCGAGTCCCACTTGCTTGCAGATGGTGCGCGTGACCTTCTCGTTGTCGCCGGTGAGAATCTTGGTCGCAACGCCGTGCCGCCGCAGCGCCTCGATGGCGTCGGCTGTGGACTCCTTGGGCGGATCGAGGAAGGCGAGGTAGCCCATGAGGACCATGTCGCATTCGTCGGCTGCACTAAAGGCGCCCACCGGGGAGGGGTTGGACTTCTGGGCGATGGCGAGTACGCGGAAGCCGTCGTCGTTGAGCTCGGAGACTGTGGTCAAAATGCGATTGCGCAGCTCGTTATCGAGTGTACAAACTTCTCCGTCTACCTCGGCAAAAGAGCAGATGGAGAGCATTTCTTCCACAGCTCCTTTGGTGACCATCTGAATCTTGCCGCTTCGGTCGCGCACTACGGTGGAAAGACGACGGCGCGTGAAATCGAAGGGTACTTCGTCGATCTTCACATATGCTTCGGAGAGGTCGGTGAGACGAGGGTCGCACAGCTCCTCTTCCTCCGTGCACTTGATGATCGCCAAGTCCATGAGGTTCTTATAGCCCGTCTGGAAATAGCTGTTGAGGTAGGCATGCCTAAGCACGCGCGAATCTTCCTGGCCGTCGATGTTCCAGTGGTACTCCAGCACCACCTGGTCCTGCGTGAGCGTGCCGGTTTTGTCGGTGCACAGCACGTCCATGGCGCCAAAGTTCTGAATCGAGTTGAGGTTCTTGACGATGGTCTGCTTCTTGCTCATCGCGACCGCGCCCTTGGCCAGACAGGTGGTCACGATCATGGGGAGCATCTCGGGGGTGAGGCCCACGGCGATGCTGATGGCGAACAGCCCCGCCTCGAGCCAATCCCCCTTGGTGATGCCGTTGATCACGAATACGAAGGGAACCATTACCATCATGAACTTGATAAGGACCTGGGAAACGCTGTTTACGCCCTTGGAGAAGCTTGTCTCCACGGCCTCGTCGGAGAGGTTCGACGTCATCGCGCCAAAGAGCGTGCCGTCGCCCACGCTAAAGGCAAGCGCGGTGGCGCTGCCCGAAACAACGCTGCTGCCCATGAGGGCGATGTTTTCGTAAGAGGTTGCCGAGTCGGACGCCTCGCAGCTTGCGGGGATCTTCTCGACCGGTTCGCTCTCGCCCGTCAGGCTCGCCTGACTTACAAAGAGGTCCTTGGCCTCGATGATTCTCATGTCGGCGGGAATCATGTCGCCTGCAGAGAGATGGACGATGTCGCCCACGACCACTTCGTCGATGGGAATCTCCTCGCGCGGGGCTCCCTTTCTGCTCACCGTCGCCGTGGTGGTGATCATGTCGAGGAGCTTTTCGGCGGCATTGCCGCTGCGAGCCTCCTGGATGTAGCGAAGGGTGCCGGAGAGGATCACCATGGTGGCGATGATGACCACGGTGAGAGGATCGAAGTCTTCCGGCGTGTTGCCCATGAGGGAGAGGGCGGGGAAGAGCATGTCGGTGACCGCCGAGATGACGGCCAGGAAGAACAGGATTGCCGTGAACGGGTTCACAAACGCGTCTGCAAGCCTGCGTGCCAGCGATTTTTTCTTTCCGCAGGCGATGACGTTACGGCCGTTCTTGGTCCTGCTTGCCAGGACTTCTTCTTGGGTGAGGCCCCCGAGGTTCGATCCCGCCCAGGTCATGACTTCGGTGAGGGGGCGCGTTGCCGCATACGGAATGCGGTCTTGGGTCTTGTGCTGTGCCTGATCGAGGCGGTTTTGATCCTGCTGAACACGGCAGGTGGCGCCGCGGCGCTTCTTCATGGTCTTCAATGTGCCTGCTTTCCGTTTTCTTGGTTGGAATGCAGGACGGGCTATTCAAAAGAGCCTGCGCGATGTTGCGTTTGCTCATGTATGTGCCGCCCTGCAGCGGTGGTACTGTCACTGTCGCTCAAGCTCCTCGCCCCCTTTCGTATCTGCGACTATCTAGAGAATAGAAAAGCCGCAGAACCAGGTCCATGGCTGGATTCTTGCGGCTTTCTTGCGATTCGATAAGGTTTCTCGCGCGGCTACTCGCACATCTTGTAGCCCACGCCCCATACCGTCAGGAGATAACGGGGATTGTCAGGTTCCGGCTCGATCTTTTTTCTGATCTTGCGGATAAACGCCATGATGTTGCTGGAATCGAGCAGGTAGCGGTCGTTCCAGACCGCCTGGTAAATCTCTTCTTTGCTAAATACCGTCCCGCGGTTTGCCGCAAGGAACGCAAGGATGTCGAACTCCTTGGGGGTCAGCTGGACCGGGGTGCCCGAGAGGGCAACCGATCTTGATGCCGTGTTGATTGCAAGCTCATCTATGACAATGAGGTTTTCGTCGTCGCTTTGCGCGGCGCCATCGATTGCGAGCTCGACGGCGCTGAGCCTGCCCGCGGCGATATCCGAGAACACGGGGGCGAGGTCGCGGGCGAGTGCGCTGCCGGATGAGAAGAGTGCATGGCTGAGCTCTGCGGCCTCTGACGGCGTGATGTCGATACGAGTTCTTCTAGTAACCATGAGCCCGCCTTAGAACAGATTCCCCGTACGGGAAAGGTAGGCCCTCTTGAGGGAGGTGACAACGATAAGGTATAGGGCGCTCAGCAGGGCGACGATGCCTAGATACCAGGTAGGCAGCGTGGCGAGCCCGAACCAGGACGCTGCTGTTCCCAGCATGAAGAGCGCCGAGAGCGCGAGCATGCTCACAGACATGATGGCAAGGGGCCGGCAGGGGTATCCGCCCTTGTTCCCAAGGTGCCGGCTTCTGAGCGTGAGCACGACGAGCGACTCGGTCCAGATGCATTCAAGCAGCCATCCGGCTTGGAACAGGGCTATGAATGAGGCTTTTCCCGCAGCATCAAGAGCAGCATACGATCCGCCGCATGCACCGGGGCAAACAACGAGGAACAGGATGGCAAAAGTGATGATGTCGAATGCCGAGCTCGCAATGCCAAAGCAGCCCATGAAGCTGCCCAGTCCCTTTTCGGACCAGGTTTTGGGTTGCTTGATTTCCTCTGCGTCCACATTGTCCCAAGAGATGGAGAGGCAGACGGCATCGTAGAGGAGGTTCAAGATGAGCAGCTGCGCGGCGGTCGCGGGCAAGAACGGAAGAAACACGCTTGCGGCGGCAACCGAGCAGATGTTTCCAAAGTTCGAGCTCGAGGCGATGCGAATGTACTTGGAGGCGTTTGCAAAGGCACGGCGGCCCTCTCGGACGCCCTCGGCGACTACGCCCAGGTCCCGCTCAAGAAGAACAAGGTCTGCAACCTCCTTGGATTCCGCTGCCGCAGAATCGACGACGATGCCGACATCTGCCGCGGTGAGTGCGGGAACGTCGTTCACGCCGTCTCCGATGTATCCGACGGTATGCCCCGAGAGCCTGATGAGGTTGACGATTCGTGCCTTCTGGATGGGCGTGAGCTCGGCAAAGATGCGCCCGCGGCCCACGCGGAGCAGGGCTTCCGATTCGCTCATCGTATCGAGCATCGCGCCGGTTATCACGGTATCGGATGCGATGCCGAGCCTCGAGCATGCGGACTTGGCAACAGATGCCGAGTCTCCGGTGAGCACGCGGACCTCGACCGACAGGTCGGAAAGCGCCTTCACGGCTGCACGGGCGCTTGCCTTGGGTGCGTCGAAGAAGCCCAAAAAGCCACAGAGCACCAGGCTATCCCAGTCGGTTGATGTCGTGCTATATGCAACTGCCAGGACCTTGATACCGTCTGAGCGCATGTCTTCGGCAACGTCTAGGGCGCATGCCTTCCCTTCGGCATCCATGGGGACGAGCTCGCCTTTGAAATCGGCCCAGGCGCAGCGGGCGCATACGCTTTCGACTTCGCCCTTAACGATGGTCAGGCGCGCATCGGCCGCTGCGGAAAATCCCAGGCAGCCAAAGGCGCCGGGCGTTGCGGCGAGCTTCACGCCAGATGCTTTGGTCACATGGTCAAAGGGGTCGCTCGCGCACAGGGAGAATGCCTTTGAAAGGTCTTTTGCCGGAAAGGAGAGATGCTCCGAGCTGCAAGCTGTGGCCACGGCGCGGTCCAGCTGGTTTCTCTTCGTGCCCTGTCGCGTGCATTCGAGATAGGCCAGCCCAAGGGTTCGAGTGCTCTCGTTTCCCAAGATGTCCGTGTAATATTCAAGCACGGCGAGGTCTTCGGTGAGGGTGCCCGTCTTGTCGACGCACACGACATCCATGGATCCCAAGGACTCCATGGCATCGACGTTTTTAACGATGACCTGCCTGTTTTTGAGGCGTCGAGCACTTCCCGAAAGGCAAACGCTGGTGACCACCGGCAGCATTTCCGGCACCAGGCCAACGGCGGTTCCAAGCGCGAAGAGCAGGGCCTGCGCCCAGTCTCCAAGCATCGCGCCGCGGACGAGCATCACAAAGGGAAGCACGACGAGCATGCATTTGATGAGGCTGAGGCAGACGTTTCGCGCGCCGATGCCGTATTTGGCATGCGAGCCGTCATCGAGGCGCACCCGAGGCGTCTCGTCATCGATTTTCGAAAGCACGGTTGCCGTTGCCTGACCGTCGGTGACGGTGGTCCCTGCCAGGATGACGTCGCCTTCCTCCTTTATGGAGAAGCCGCTTTCGCCCGTAAGGGAGGCTTCGGACACAAGGACATGCTTGCCTGCGTTTAGAGAGGCGTTGACAGGGCACAGCATGCCTGCGTTGATGCGGATCACGTTGCCCGGGGTGAGTAAGTTTGCGTCAACCTGGGTCCAGCACTCGCCGTCTTGCTTCCAGACCATTGCATGATTTGCACGGGACATATGGCGTTCGAAAGTCCGCTTCGCTTCTTCTTCGTAAAAGAGCCTAACGAGGCCTCCCACAAACCACATGAGGAACAAAACGGCGGGGGCGAATATATCTGCTTCGCCTCGTGGCCGGGGGAGAACATCGACAAAAAGCGCGAGGATGGCGAGCGCGAGCAGCAGCGCGGAGAATGGGTTGAAGAATGATTTCCTGAGCATTGAGGCCCCTTTCTTGCGTTGCCATGATTCTATGCGACGAGATACCGTCCGTTCCCCTATATCTCCTTGCTATTTCCTTGTTTTGGCGAACACAATGAACAGCGTGCTCATGGTGAGCACGGTTGAGGCAGCAAGTCGCATTTTCGCTGAGGGACCGAGGTACGCGTCTACCGGATTGCACATCCTAAAAGGAGGGGTTTGACCGACATGAACGTAGTAAAGATCGTATTCAGCCCGACAGGCGGAACTCAGAAGGTCGCCGATGCTCTTGCAGAAGAGCTGGCGAAGGACGGGGGCTCAATCTCTCAGATCGATCTGTCCGATCCCGCGATGGAGAAGGCTGATCTCTGCGTTGACGCTGACGCCCTTGCCGTTATCGCCGCGCCGTGCTTTGCCGGCCGTGTGCCCGCTCTCGTCTTGGAGCGTCTTGCCAAGGTGGCCAGCAATGGCGCAAAGGCGGTCGTGACGATTGTTTACGGCAATCGCGATTTTGACGATGCCCTGCTTGAGTTCAAAGACAGCGCCGTTGCTCTTGGCTATACGGTGGTTGCCGGTGTGGCTGGTATCGCTGAGCACTCTTTGGCACATCAGTTTGCCACGGGCGAGCCTGGTCCGGATCAGATTGCGATGCTTCATTCGTTCGCACGGCAGATTCTCGAGAAGGCTCAAAACAGCGCTGCCGGCGACGTTGAGGTCCCCGGCAATAAACCTTACAAAGATCCCGGTGCTGGCAAGTTGGTTCCCCAGCCAACTCCGGCGTGCTCGGCATGCCGTGCTTGTGCTCAGGTATGTCCCGTTGGGGCAATTGGCTCATTGCCGCGCGGCATGGCAGATGAGGACCTTTGCATCGGCTGCATGCGCTGTGCCGCCGTGTGCCCCAAGCATGCTCGCGTCGTGAATCAAGAGATTGCCGGCGCTATCGCCGCGAGGATCGAGAGCGCGTGTTCCGTGAAGAAAGATCCCCAGCTCTTCCTCTAACGGATATGGGATTCAGCTGCTCAATTGGATATCACCTGGCAATGCCGTAAGATGATTCGGTCAAAAGAGCATCTGAATCGAGAGGGATACCGTACGTGATATTGTCGCTTGCCCCTATGGAGGGGATTACCGGGCATGTGTTCCGTCGCGTGCATGCGGAGTGCTTCGGTGCGCTCGATTGCTATTACACGCCGTTTTTGCCGCCGCCGCGGGTGGGAAACCGCTTTGGCGGCAAGGCGTTTAAGGAGATCGATCCTGCCAATAACCAGGGGCTCAACGTGGTGCCTCAGCTGATGTCCAAGAACGCGGACGAGTTTGTGTGGGCGGCACAGGTGCTCGCCGACATGGGCTACCGCGAGGTCAATCTCAACCTGGGTTGCCCTTCGGGAACGGTTGTCGCCAAGGGTAAGGGATCGGGCTTTTTGCGAAACTTGGACGAGCTCGAGGTGTTCTTGAGTGACGTGTGTGAGCGCTCTCCGCTGCCGGTATCGGTCAAGACCAGGTTGGGGTTGGAAAGTGATGACGAGTACGAGCGCGTGCTCGATTTGTATTGCCGCATGCCGTTGGCAGAGCTCATTGTGCATCCGCGCGTGCAAAAGGACCGCTATACGGGTTCGCCGCGCAAAGAGTTTTATGGCGAGACGCTGGAGCGTGCGCCGTTCCCCGTGGCCTATAACGGTGACATTTTTGATCTTGAGGATATGGATGCGCTGGTGGAGGCCTATCCCGGCACGCGCCATGTGATGTTGGGGCGTGGCCTGCTCGCGAACCCCGCTCTGGCTCGCATGGTCAAGGGCGGCCCTGCTGCAACGGCTGCTGAGCTGCAGCGCTTCCACGACACGCTGTTTGCGGCATATGCAGAAGAGATTGGCGGCAATGCGGTCTTCCGCATGAAGGAGTGGTGGTTCTACGCCAAGTGCGCTTTCGCCGATCCCGCTACCGTTCACAAGCTCGTACGTAAGACTAAAAAGGTCGACGAATACCGCGCTGCCGTCGAGCGCGTCTTTCGCGAACAGCCGCTTGCACCCACAGCTCGCTTCCACGGCTAACTAGTCATCGGGGGCGTTCTTTAACGACTGGTCATTTAAGGACGTCCCCAACGACTATGTAGCAAAAAGCTGTACACCAGCATCCAAAGATGTCGAAAAATGTCGACTTTGGATGCTGGCGTACATGTTTGGGTCCGACGGGGGAGCGGGCCTAGGCAATCAGTGCATCAAGTGTAATGAGCTCTCTGAGCCGCTCCGTGCGTGTTTGCCCATGGCGTTTGGCTTTTTCGTCAAACGCCTCAAGAATCGATTCGCCCACACGTGCTGATATAACGACGCTCGGCTCATCGGAGATTGGTGGCCTTCCCAACTTGATGGTGCGACCTTTCGGCCACTCATCTTTTTCGTAGGCTTCCGCGGCTTTCTTCAACTCTCCGGGAGCAAACCCCATCATCTTTTCGAGCTGCTTAGCATCCATGGCGCCTCCTATCGATCGACATAATGTCGAGCGCCGGTTCTCGGATTCTCTTTTTGTATACAATTTTGTAGACAAAAATACAAGCAGTTCATCGGGCTAATTAGCTTGTTTTGACCTGCCTGTTCGATAGGAAATGAGCATTGACGGCTTCGATACTCCTTTGCTTTTCAGCTTGGAATTTGGATGCTCATTGAACTTCCGGAGGGGAGCCCTTTATTAAGCTATTGAGATTCTGGGCAGGAGCTCTCACTGGTCTTCGGTAATGGGGCCAGCTTAATTCGCGACACAGTGTGTCGCGAATGGGAGTAGTCGTTAGGTGTCCTTCAATGGCTACTCATATAAGAACGTTCAAGTGTCGGATTTTGTCATTTAGTGTCGCTCTCAGCGACTATTCTGGAGGGTCGTGGTCAAAAAAGGGCAAATATGAGTACTGTTGCCATTATGGCTGCATTTATTTGCTATAAATTGTAGCTCCTGATGAGATTTGTTCCCATTAAGAGCTACTTTTATTGAACATATGAGGAGAAATAACGTCGTCTGCGGACGAGTGGAACGTTGAATAGTTCCTGAAGTGATCAAAATCGCTGCTACTAAACAGGTAGCAGTACTCATATTTGCCCTTTTTTGACCACAGCCCTCTCGGAAACCTTTCCAGAGGGTCGCGCGCGCAGACGTGGTGTAAGAGTGTCCTGAGGTCCGTCGCTGCAAGT
>WGSK01000030.1:0-29514 GCA_014871655.1 Collinsella sp.
GGATGGCGGTGAGGGATATGGTCCCCAACGATCCCGACTGCACAACGCCTGATTGCTCGGCAAACCAGTAATCTCGGGATACCGGCAGCGCGACGTCTATGCTTCCTTTTGACAGGGCCTTTGACATCATCTTGTAGCTATCAAAGGCGACGGTTTTGACCGTAATGCCAAATTTATCGTGCAACGTCGTCGCAAGCGATGCGAGCGAGCCTTCCATTTTGCCGTCTTCGTCTTCGTTGCAGTAGGGGAGTTTGCCCGTAATGTAGCCGAGCGTGATGGTGCTGTTGTTCGCCTTGAGCCAGGCGCGCTCATCGCCGGTGAGCGAGGATGATCCGCTGTTTTGCGCTGAATAGTTCGATTTGACCTCGTCGTTATAGCGGGGGTTGACGCGGTTGATTGCCGCCATTGCGGAGTTGATGTTGTCCATCAGGTCGGGGCGGCTTTTGGGAACGGCAAAGTAGTAGTCGCTCGAACCGACGTAGAACATGGGCGACGCCTCGGGCGACGAAATGGTGTCGTTCATGATGATGGCGTCGACCTCGCCGTTTGCGAGCGCGTCAAAGAGAACGGAGCCTCCGTCATACTCCCTGTATGTGCAGGCGATTCCCTCGTTGGCGAGCCACTGCTGGCCGACGATGGTTTGCATAACACCGGAGTTGTAACCGATGGTGAGACCCTGGAGTGCTTGAGGGTCACCCTTGGCCAGGTCGTCACGGTCGGGCTTGGCGTAGATGTAGTAGCGCTCGGTGCCCTCGGGGTTCGAGGAAAAGAGCAGCTTTTGGGCGCGTTCCTCGGAGTAGGAGATGTTGGGCATGAGGTCGATCTCGCCTGCCTCGAGCATGTCCATAAGCTCGGTGAAGGTGCCGGAGACGTATTCGTACCGCCAGCCGGGCGTGTAGTACGACAGGGTCTGGAGGTACTCGTAACCCCATCCCGAGAGACGCTCGCCGGGGGTGCCGTCCTGGAAGCCCTCGTTGTTGACGAGCCAGCCGACGCGGACCGTCTTGACTGGCTGGCTAGAGTCAGCGGCAAAAGCCTGGACAGGCGCGATAGAACTCAGCACGGCAAGCGCGGCGAGCACAATGGCCAGGGCGCGACATATAACTGAACGAAGGACAGTGGCAGCTCTCACATGCAATCCTAACGAATCGAGACATTACCGCATAAGGATACCAGCTCAGCCTGCCCAGTCGGCAGCTGGTAGTCATCGGGGACGTTCTTAAACGACTAGTCATTGGGGACGTTCTTGTTTGACTAGTCATTTAAGAACGTCCCCAATGATTAGTTTCGTTTGCGGGGGAGGCGTGGGACAATACCGAGCGAACGTGATTGGTTGTCCGTGGAAAGGGTCGCGATGAAAAAGCTCAAGACGCTTGCTGACGTGTTGCGCCAGGCGGGCTTCGTGCGCATTACGGAGCTGTTCCTCGTCTTCTACCTGCTATGCTCGACGGCCGTTTGGCTGTCCGAGCCCACGACCCTCACCTTTGGCGATGGCCTGTGGTTTAGCTTTGAGACGGTCTCGACCATCGGCTTTGGTGACATTCCGGCCGAGACGCCGGTTGCCCGCGCCATTACCGTCGTCTTGAGCGTCATCAGCATCTTCTACATCGCTATGCTCACGGGCGTGGCGGTGAACTACTGCAATACGCTTATCAAGATGCGTCAAAAGGACACCATGGCGCGCTTTATGGACGATCTGGAGCATTTGGAAGAGCTCGATCGCGACGAGCTTGCCGATCTTTCGCGTCGCGCGCGCGAGTATCGTCGACGCCAGCGCTAGAACGGGCGCCGCGCGTCACGATAAGGGGGACTGAATATGAACATCACCGTGTACCTGGGTGCCAACACTGGCAATGACCCGGCGTTTCTGCCCGCAGTGCGAGAGCTCGGCACGTGGATTGGCTCCAACGGCCACGCGCTGGTATACGGCGGCTCCAAGTCGGGCCTGATGGGTGCGCTTGCCGATAGCGTACTCGAGGCGGGTGGACGCGTGACGGGTGTTGAGCCGAGCTTTTTTATCGAGGCCGAGTTTCAACATGACGGTATCGACGACCTTATCGTGACGAGCGATATGGCGGAGCGCAAGGCCAAGATGATTGAGCTCGGCGATGCGTTCATTGCCTTTCCCGGTGGGACGGGCACGCTCGAGGAGATTGCCGAGGTCATGTCCGTGGTGTCGTTGGGGCACCTGAGTGCTCCGTGCATCCTGTATAACCTGGACGGTTACTACAACGATCTCAAGGCGCTGCTCGGGCACATGATTGATAAAGGGCTTTCGAGCCCGAGGCGCCAGCACGGCATCTACTTTGCTGACGATTTGCGCGAGATTGCCTCGATTATCAATGGATAAGCCTTGAGCCTGCCCCGCTATGACTCCCAATGGTGCCGTTCGCGGCGTGGATGGTTGGCTCGTTCGGGCAACGCTCGCTCTACAATAAAACGTATCTATGTCGACTTTGACCGCGGGAGGACCCGATGGATAACCTTGCCAAACCCACAAACCGCGCGCTGTTTTTAGTTAGCGTTGCCGTGACCGGTGCGTTCGCGGGTGCCGCGGTCTGGCTGTTCTTTTTTGCGATGGAGCACGGTATCGACTATCTATGGACCGAGATTCCGCACGCGCTGGGCGTCTCTTCGCCCGAGCTCGCCAGCGGCCCGTTTGGCTTTTTGCCGTACCCGTTTTTTGTCTGCCTGCTGGGCGGCCTGTTAATCGGTCTGTACGAAAAGATGACAGGCACCAAGACCGATGACCTCAACCAGGTGATGGCTAAGGTTAAGCAAGACGGGCGCTACCCGTACGACAACCTGGGCAAGCTTTCGCTCGCGGCATTGCTGCCGCTGCTGTTTGGCGGAAGCATTGGACCGGAGGCCGGCCTGACCGGCGTTATCGCGGGTCTGTGCAGCTGGGTCGGCGACCGCATGCGTCGCTTTGGCGCCGAGTTTAGGGAGCTTACGCTGCTGGGCACCCAGGCTGCCCTGACGGCGCTCTTTACCGCGCCCGTCTTTGGCTTTGTGGCGCCGCTTGCCGGTAGTGCCGACGGCGACGAGGGCTCCGCGTCCGGCGAGATCACCATCAAGCTGCCCAAGGCGCAAAAGACGGTGGTCTACGGTATTGCGATTGCCGGCGGTCTGGGTACCTACCTGCTGCTTGGCCAGCTTGTGGGCGGCGGCATGGGCATGCCCAGGTTCGAGTCCGCCGAGGTGGGCAACCTAGAGCTTACCTGGCTCGTCCCTCTGTCGTTGATCGGAACAATCTGCGGCTGGCTGTACTTTGTCTCTGAGCACGCGAGCGAAGCGCTTGCCCATGCAATAGGGGAGCGTCCTGTCGTCAAGGCCATGCTAGCCGGTCTGGCGCTCGCCATCTGCGGCACGGTCCTGCCCTACACCATGTTTGCCGGCGAGACCCAGGCCGACGTGCTCATGGAAACCTACTTGACCATTCCCGCCGGCGTGCTTATCGCGACCGGTCTGGTCAAGGCCATGCTGACCCCCGCCCTCATCAACCTTGGTTGGCGCGGCGGTCACTTCTTCCCGGTTATCTTCTCGGGCGTAAGCCTGGGCTACGGACTGGCCATCCTCACCGGCGCCGATCCGGTCTTTTGCGTCGCCGTCTGCACGGCATCGACGATGGGTGCGGTCATGCGTCAGCCGGTCATGGTCGTGGGCCTGCTGCTCATGTGCTTCCCACTCAAGGGTATCGTCTGCATGATCATCGCCGCCGTTATCGCCGCCGGCATTCCGCTGCCCAAGCCGCTGCGCAAGTAGCACGGTTAATCGCGAGTCAACTCCAGAGGGGCACGAGATGATCCTGTACTTTAGCGCGACGGGGAACAGCGAACATGTGGCGCGTCGCATTGCAGCGGCGACAGACGACAAGGTTGTGTCGATTGAGCGCTTTGATGCCGAGATCCTTCACCTTGCTGTGATGGAAGGCCCCTGTCGGCTGGGGTTTGTCGCCCCGGTATACGCCTGGGGCTTGCCGACGCCGATGATCGAGTTTTTGAAGACTGCCGACCTGTCGATTGCTGCCGGTGCAAAGGGCGGCGAGCGCCCCTATACGTTCTATGTTTCGGCGTACGGTTCGACGACCGGCCAATCGGCCAAGTTTGCCCGCGACCTGCTGCACGAGCGTGGGCTCGAGTTAGATGCGGCGATGAGCGTCAAGATGCCCGATACCTGGACGCCTGTTTTCGACCTGTCTGACCCTCAAAAGGTTGAGGGCATCAATAGAGCTGCCGAGGCGCAGATTGATGCCGTGATCGAGGCGGTGCGGGCACGCCGCACGGGCAACATGATGCGCCATCGCGTGCCTCTGTTTGCATCGTGCGCGTATCACGCAATTGGGCTGCCGCGCATGCAACAGACGAGCAAGTTTGCCGTCGATGCCGATCGCTGCATCGGCTGCGGCCTGTGTGCCAAGCGCTGCCCCATGGCGGCGATTGAGATGCGCGACGGCCTTCCCGTCTGGACAAAGCCGGAGTGCGCAGCCTGCCTTCGTTGCCTGCACTGTTGTCCCAAATTTGCCATCTCGCACGGTAAACGCACGGCATCCCACGGTCAGTACAGGCATCCCAAGCCAGGTGTGAGGATGTAGCGGCTGCTGGCCGCGCTACTTCCAAACTGCGAGCGCGGCGGTGCCCAGTACGATGAGGGCGAGACCGATGGCGCTGCGCCGTGAGAGTTTTTCGTTGAATGCCAAGCGCGCAAATAGTACCGATACGACAATCGATAGTTTGTCGATCTGCACCACGACGCTCACCTGGCCTGTGGCGATGGCGTAGTAGCATAGCAGCCACGATGCGCCAGTCGCAATGCCCGATGCCGCGAGAAATACGAGTTCGTAGCGGTCTACGTGCACGGCTTGGCCCATCTTGCCTTTAGCTGCCACGATTGCCCATGCCATAACCAGTACCACACAGGTACGGATTGCCGTGGCCAGGTTGGACTCGACGCCTTCGATGCCAACCTTGGCAAGGATGGACGTGAGCGCCGCGAACGCGGCGGCACCGAGGGCGTAAGCGAGCCAGGTCCGGTCTTGCTGCTGCTCGGGTCCGGCGGACTGCTTCTTCTCGATCATTAAAAATGTGCCGAGGGTGATGACAGCGGTTCCCACGAGCTTAACCGCAAGGTTGCTCGTCTCGCCAAAAAGCACGATGGCGATCAGTGCAGCGAGTACGGTGCTCATCTTGTCGACTGGTACGACCTTATTGACGTCTCCGATGCCCAACGCCTTAAAGTAACAGATCCACGAAGCACCGGTGGCGAGTCCCGAGAGGACGAGAAAGAGCCAGGATCTGGATTCGATGCTGCCAATGGTTCTAATGGATCCAGAAATGCCCGCCATTGCCCAGGCGAAAACGAGCACCACGCAGGTGCGAATGGCCGTCGCGACATCGGAGTCGGTCTGCTTGATGCCGCATTTGGCCAAGATGGATGTGATGCCGGCAAAGAATGCTGACGCAAATGCTGCGACGACCCACGACACGGGTGAAATGCCTCCCCAAAGAACGACCGCGCCAGATTTACGGCGCTCGTCCGATGATACCGTCCCGCCATGAAGCTTTGATATCGCTGTGGTGAGACAGGGGCCATAGTTCGAGAGGGCATTTGGTTAAGGCTCGAATCGAAGATATGCTGTCGGCTTCTCTTTGGTTGCCGAGATCTAAACGGCATGTCGTGAAGGGTGGTAGCGACGTTGTTGCTGCTTCTTCTTATCTAGTAAATGAGGTGGGGTGCCGCCCAAGCCCTTTAGCTGTCGATTACAGGTCGCGTGTTCGATAGACCTTGATGCTGATGGTGCAGCTGATTGCACATAGCACGAGGGCCAGTACGGCAATTCCTGCGCACAGACAGCCAAGGACGGCGGGATCGGGATTCGCTCCGGCAATCGACATGAGCCAGTTGCTGATGGGGTTGGAGGAGCTCAGCGTGGCAATGGCAAGGCAGCAGAGCAGGGCAAACAGGCCGACGGATAGGCGCAGCGCCTCCATGTGTCCAAATCGGAAGAACAGCGGCTGTGCCAAAAACACCATCATGAGGGAGATGAGCATCGATGCTGCCGAGGCTATAGCGATCTCAAAGACGGTTTGTCCTGTCGAAGGAATGCCCGTGCCGTTGAAGAGCGGGATAGCGACGATACTCAAAAGCGTAGCTGCACATGCCATGACGGCGGAGAAGACAATAACGCTCAGGTAGCGTGCGCAGATGATGTCTTTGCGCGAGAAGGGCAGCGTTGCCCGGTAGCGTTCCCAACCGTTTTGATTGTCGAAACCAGCCAGTGAGTTCATGACCATGATAGGCGACATGGCACTGACCGCGCAGGCGCCAGCACTCATGCCAGAGTCACCGTCCGATGCGTTGGCGAGGGTCAACACGACGAAGATGAACAAGCCGACGCCCGCAATGCTCGGGATAAGCGTGCGAACGATGGCGAGCTCGGACATAAAGGCGCGTTTCATTTCAAAGCCCCTTTCAGCATGAAGCGAAGATAGTCATCAATGGTTGCCCGATCGCAGGGAATCTCGGGGAAGGCCTCGAGCACTTCGCGGTGGTTGGGCACGAGCACGTCCACGCTGTAGGCGTGGCGGGCGGCGCGGGTGCCTTCGACGCAAGCCATGAGCTCGGCGGCCTGTGCCTGGGTGCAGTGGGCGATGCCGGCGCGGTCGGTAATGTCCTCGCGTGGCAGGTCAAACACAATCGAGCCGTTATCGATGCAGATGACGCGGTCGGCAGCACGATCGAGATCAGACGTAATGTGGCTCGAGAGCAGCACGCTGCGCTGGCCGTCGGCGACAAAGGCGAGCAGCTCATCGAGCAGTTCCTCGCGTGCCATGGGATCGAGGCCCGCGGTGGCTTCGTCCAAAACGAGCAGCTTGGCATTGTGGCTGAGCGCGCAGGCGAGCTGCAGCTTCATACCCATGCCGCGGGAGAGGTCCTTGACCTTTGTCTTGGGATCGAGGCCAAATCGGTTGATGAATCCGGCGAACGTTTCGCGGTCCCACGTGGGGTACGCCGGGCCTACGAGCGCCTCGATCTGGCCCACCTTGAGCGTGGAGGGGAAGGGGCACGTGTCCAGGACAAGACCGACGCGGGAGCGTAGATGGCGCTGCGTTTCATCGGGCGCGTCGGCGCCACAGCGCTGCCCAAACAGGTGCACTTCGCCGGCATCGAGCTTTATAAGCCCGAGAGCAGCTCGAATCGCCGTTGTTTTGCCAGCACCGTTGGCACCAACAAAGCCGACGATCTGGCCGGGTTCCACGGCAAGCGTGACGTCGCGCAGCGAAAAGCGGTCGCTCACACGGCGTGAGATACCTTTGAGTTCTAAAAGGTTTTGCATGGCATAGCCTTTCTTGCAGATAGCTACTGCATAGTTTCGGGGGCTACCAGGTCGAGCATCTCGTGCAGCTTGTCGCGCGTGACGCCCAGGGTTTCGGCTTGGCTCGCCGCTTTCGCAAGTAGCTCTTCGATATGGCAGAGCTGGTTTTCGCGCAAGAGTTCCTGGTTGCCCTCGGCGACAAAGCAGCCCTTGCCCTGCACGGTGCAGATAAACCCGAGTTGCTCTAGGTCGGCGTAGGCGCGCTTGGTGGTGATGACACTCACGCCAAGATCGCTCGCGAGTGCACGGATGCTGGGGAGTTTGGCTCCCGCAGCGAGTGTGCCCGAAAGGATCTGAGCTTTGACCTGCGAGGCTATTTGCTCGTAGATGGGCTTGTCGCTCGAATTGGATAGGATGATGTCCACAGCGGCTCCTTAGCTGTTGGGCTACACGTGTATATAACCGGTAAGCACAGTATATATACACTATGCACAGTTATGCAAGAGGTAAATAGGGATTGTCCGTTCGTTCGGTCATCTCAATCTGTAACAACTGGAGAAGATTTTGGCTGCTAGATGTTACAGATCGAGACATTGGCCACCCGTCTATCCTTATATCTCAATCTGTAACAGATGGACCCGTTTTGAGTGGCCAGATGTTACAGATTGAGATCTTTCTGGGACGCCCACCTGTTTGTCTAAATCTGTAACAGGTAGAGGTTCAAAAACCGTCTAGATGTTACAGATCGAGACAAACTGCTGCGGAGTGCCGCCATCGACTGCTACCCAGGCCCCGACTGATGAATTTGTCCTGATAGGTGCCCTATGGCGGGATTTCGCGGCTACAATAGTACGGTTACAACGACGTAATGCACTCAATGCAAGAAAGGATCCGCATGGCAAGCCTGTCGGATGAAATCTCGTCGCGCCGCACATTCGCGATTATCAGCCACCCGGACGCCGGTAAGACCACGCTTACCGAGAAGCTGCTGCTCTATACCGGCAGCATCCAGACTGCCGGCTCGGTCAAGGGCAAGAGCTCGGCCAAGCATGCCGTCTCGGACTGGATGGACATCGAGAAGGAGCGCGGTATCTCCGTCACCTCCTCGGTGCTGCAGTTCACCTACAACGGCGCCTGCGTCAATATCCTCGATACCCCCGGCCACCAGGACTTCTCGGAGGATACCTACCGTACCCTTATGGCCGCCGACGCCGCGGTCATGGTCATCGACGGTGCCAAGGGCGTCGAGGCCCAGACCAAAAAGCTCTTTAAGGTCTGTACACTGCGCCACATTCCCATCTTCACCTTTGTGAACAAGCTCGACCACGATGCTCGCGATCCGTTTGAGCTCATGGAAGAGATCGAGAACGTCCTGGGTATCAATACGTATCCCATGAACTGGCCGATCGGCAGCGGCCGCAACTTCCGCGGCGTGTTCGATCGTCAGACCCGTCGCGTCATTGCCTTTGAGGGCGACGGCCACGCCAACGCCACCAAGAAGGTCGCCGAGGTCGAGGCCGAGCTGGGCGATCCTTCCATGGACGAGCTCATCGGCGAGGAGAACCATAAGAACCTGATGGACGACATCGAGCTGCTCGATGGTGCCGGCGACGAGCTCGACTTGGATGCCGTGGCCTGCGGCAAGCTGAGCCCGGCGTTCTTTGGCTCGGCGCTCACCAACTTTGGCGTGGAGCCCTTCCTCAAGGAGTTCCTGCGCCTGGCCCCGACGCCGCGCGCCTATACCGATACGCTCACCGGCGAACCGGTCGATCCCTGCCGCGACGACTTTAGCGGCTTTGTGTTTAAGATCCAGGCCAACATGGACAAGAACCACCGTGACCGTATCGCCTTTGTGCGCATTTGCTCGGGCAAGTTCGAGCGCGGCATGGACGCCTTCCACGTGCAGGGCAACCGCAAGCTCAAGCTTGCCACGGGCACGTCGATGATGGCCGACGACCGCGCCATCGTGGACGAGGCGTACGCGGGCGATATCGTGGGCCTGTTCGATCCGGGTATCTTTAGCATCGGCGACACCGTGTGCTCCGGGAAGCGCCACGTGCAGTATCCGCAGATCCCGACGTTTGCCCCCGAGATGTTCGCTCGCATTACGCAGGTCGATACGCTCAAGCGCAAGCAGTTCGTCAAGGGCATGGAGGAGCTTGCCCAGGAGGGTGCCATCCAGATCTTCCGCGAGCTGGGTGCCGGCATGGAGAGCGTCATTGTGGGCGTGGTCGGCGTGCTGCAGTTTGAGGTGCTCGAGCGCCGCCTCAAGGCCGAGTACCGTGTTGAGGTTCGTCGCCAGCCGCTGCCCTATACGGACATCCGCTGGATCCAGAACGACCCCGACACCATCGATATCCCGGCTCTTTCGCTCACGCGCGACACGCTACGCGTCGAGGACATGCGCGGCGGCAAGCTGCTGCTGTTCACGAGCCCGTGGAACGTGGATTGGGCAACCGACCACAACCCCGACCTTATCCTGTCGGAGTTTGGCAACGTAGCGTTTAAACCCATCGCCGCGGGGGCCCTGCGGTGCCACCGCGCTGCTTGCTTGCCTGATGCCGTGTGAGCGGCTATCATACCCACCGTCGTCTCAAGACCGGGGCGTCCGAGCAGTTCGGATCCGATATCCTGCTCGTTAAACCTAAAACCAAAGGAGTACATAATGATCAAGAAGGTCATGGAGGACTATAAAGTCCTGTTGCGGAGCATTCCCGCGGCAACGGTTTCGCTGTTTTTCGTGAGCGTCATCATGATGAACCTGCTGGCCAACAAAGAGCTTATCAGCCTGCCGTATCTGGCGCTCGACTGTGGCTTTGTGGTGAGCTGGGTTTCGTTTTTGTGCCAGGACATGATCTGCAAGCGCTTTGGCGCCAAGGCATCCATCCAAATCTCTATCCTCGCGCTGCTGGTCAACCTGGCCGTGAGCCTGTGCTTTTGGGCATGCTCACTCACGCCCGGCATGTGGGGCGCCTACTACGACACCGGCATGATCGAGGTCAACACTGCCCTTAACGCCACCATCGGTGGCACCTGGTACGTGGTGCTTGGCTCGTCGCTTGCCATGCTCGTTTCTGCCGTGGTTAACTCCACGCTCAATCAGTCGCTCGGCCGTATGGTCAAAAAGAATAATTTTGCGAGCTTTGCCTTCCGCTCCTATGTCTCCACGGGCGTTGGCCAGTTTATCGACAACCTGGTCTTTGCCATTGTAGTGAGCCACACGTTCTTTGGTTGGACCTGGGTGCAGGTCCTTATGTGCTCGCTGACGGGTGCTGTTGCCGAGCTGCTATGCGAGGTCTTCCTGAGCCCCGTGGGCTACAAGGTCGTGCGCGGCTGGGAGCGCGAGAATGTGGGCTCCGAGTACCTCGAGCGCCACGCAACCGCCTAAGGAGCAAGTATGCGGGTTTTGATCACGGGCGCTTCGGGCGGTATCGGAGCCGCGTGCGTGCAGCGCTTTTTGGACGAGGGCCACGAGGTCGTGGGCTTTGATCTGCTGCCGGCGGCGGTCGAACACGAGCGCTACCGCCATCTGATCGTTGATGTCCGCGAGCCGGGCTCGTTTCCAGGCGACCTTGAACCCCAGGTGATCGTGAACGTTGCCGGTACGCAGGATTCGGCCGATGACATCGCCGCCAACCTGTATGGCACCATCAACGTGACCGAGCGCTACGCCTTTGTGGGGGAGGGGCTCGCCGCCAAGCCTGCGCCGGCTATCAAATCCGTGGTCAATGTGGGGTCCGCGAGCGGACATACGGGATCGGAGTTTCCCGCCTATGCCGCCAGCAAGGGCGGCGTTATCGCCTACACCAAGAACCTTGCAAACCGCCTGGCACCGCAGGCCATCGCCAACAGTGTGGACCCGGGCGGCGTTATCACGCCGCTCAACCGTTGCGTGATGGAAGACGAGCACCTGTGGAATCAGATTATGGAGCTCACGCCGCTTAAGCGCTGGGCCACCGCCCAAGAGATCGCCGAGTGGATCTACTTTGTGGGCGTGACCAACCAGTTTATGACCGGACAGAGCCTGCTGATCGATGGCGGCGAGGCCGGCCGCACGCAATTTATTTGGCCCGAATAGGTAACGCGCCCGATGGAAAGCCATCGGGCGCGTTTTTTGATGTATCGATTTTTAGCCGATGCAAGTCCAGTTGACGGGGGTCGAGCCGTGCTGTTCGAGTAGCCGATTGACGGCAGAGAAGGGGCGCGACCCCATAAAAGCGGGGAGTTCTGCCGTGGCGCGGTTGGCCGAAAGCGGCGAGGGATGCGTGGAAGCCAGGCAGAACTTGCCGGTTGCCTTGCCCGCGCCGGTCGCGGCGAGCTTGCCCTCGACCATCTGCTGGGCAAAGCGGCCCCATGCCAAAAAGGCTACCGGTTGGGGCAGCTGGCAGCAGCGTTCGATAACGTAGTCGGTGAGCGTGCTCCAACCCAGTTTGGCGTGCGAGTTCGCGGCATGCTCGCGCACGGTGAGCGTAGTGTTGAGAAGCAGGACGCCCTGTTGTGCCCATGGGGTTAGGTCTCCCGTGGCGGGAATAGGGCAATCCAGATCGGCATTGAGTTCCTTATAGATGTTGCGCAGGCTCGGCGGCAACTTGGTTTGCGTCGCGGGGACCGAGAACGACAGCCCCATGGCCTGGTTGGGTCCGTGATAGGGATCTTGACCCAAGATGACAACCTTGACCTGGTCGGCCGGCGTATAGACGAGGGCATTGAGGATGTCGTCTTGTGCCGGGTAGATAGTCTGCTCGGCACGCAAAAGGGCGATGCGTCCGAGCAGCTGGTTCGTAGTGTCACGTACCGGCTGCGGCGCATCGCCCAACCAAGTTGCTATGTTGTGGTCGCGGGTTGCGGCGTCCATGGGGCTCCTTTATGGCAGATGCTCTGTTGTCATCTATTGTAAAGGCGCACCGGTTGCCTTTATGCCGCGGCTGTATGAAGAGTGGGGTCTACGAGACGTGCTCGGGCGCTCCTGCCATGCGAGCCTGTCCATGTGCGCGGAGGCGCGGAAGCTCGACGGTTGCCGCCATGACGCCGGTGAGGATGAGGGCGGCGCCAAAGAAGGCGATGGGGCTCAGGACCTCGCCGACCAGGAAGAACGAAAAGACGGCGGAGCAGACCGGCTCGAGCGAGAAGGCGAAGCCAGTGGTCTCGGCAGGCACGTGGGGCTGCACGAGCGTCTGGGTGATAAAGCCGTAGGCAGAGCAGATGAGCGCGAGGGCAACGACGACCACGATCTCGCTGGGCGTACTGGGAAGTGTGAAACCGCCAAAGACGCATGCGGCAATGCCCGAGAACAGGCCGCCAAAGCCCAGCTGCCAAACGCCCAGGGACAGCGGATCGACTTCTTCGACAAACCGCTTGGCGACAATGATGTGTCCGGCGTAGATAAAGGCGGAGAGCAGCATGATGAGCGCGCCCGGGTTCAGGCTGGTGAAGTCGGCACCCGAGAGCAGCAACATACCGCAGGTGACGATGGCCGTGCCGATGAGCACCTTGCGCTCGGGGGCGCGACGCAGCAGGGCTGCGTTGGCAAACGGCACGATCACGACCGTCAGGCTCTGCAAAAAGCCGGCAGTGGAGGCGGAGGTGAGGCTGGAGCCCAGGCACATGCAGGTGAGCTCGGTTGCCATAATGGCGCCGATGATGGCGGCGCGGACCATAAGGTCGCGGTTGATGCGCAACGCGCGCTTGTGGAAGAGCAAAAGGCAGGCCGCGAAGGCGATGATACAGCGCAGCGCAACGATGCTCGTGGCGTTCATGCTGTCCATGCCGATCTTCATGAGGGGGTACGAAAAGCCCCATGCGACGGGAACGGAAAATGAGAGCGCGATTGCTTTTTTGCGATCCATGGGACTCCTTTTGTTACAGAACGGTTTCGCAAAAAGGATTCTGCTCCCAGATTTGGATGTAGTAAAGCGAATGTATCTTCAGTATGATTAAGAAACGCTAAAGTTGGTGCGAAAAGCGCTGGCAAAACGTTTTACGGCTGCATTGATGTGGAGGCACGATGGCATCGCGGTATCAGATTGTTTGCATGGTGGTCGATCGCGGCAGTCTTAAGGGTGCGGCGGACGAGCTGGGCTATACGCAAAGTGCGGTGAGCCAGGCCGTCAAGGCGCTCGAGCGCGAGCTGGGTACCACGCTTATCGAGCGCGGTAAACAGGGCGTTTCGCTTACGCGCGACGGCAAGCAATATCTGCCGTACCTGCGCCAGATTGTGACCGCCGAGGCCGAGCTCGAGGGCAAGCGCCAGGAGCTGCTGGGGCTTTCGTCGACCGATATTCGCATCGCGACGTTTACCAACGTGAGTCGTACCGTGCTGCCGCGTGTGATCCGCGACTTTGGTGCGCTGCACCCGGGCGTACGCTTTACCCTCAAGCAGGGCGATTACACGCGCAACGCCCAGTGGGTGCACAATGGCGTGGTCGATTTTTGCTTTACGGCACGCGGGTTTACCGCTGGGCTCGAGAAGCGCGTGGTCTATCACGACGAGTTGGTGGCATTGCTGCCGACCGCGCATCCGCTGGCGGCAAAGGAAAAGGTGACGCTCGCCGACTTGGCGTCCGAGCCGTTTGTGCTGCTGGATGAGGGCGAACAGAGTCTGGTGCTCGATGCATTCGCAACGCACGGACTGTCGCCGCACGTGACGAGCGAGGTCACCGACGACTACACCATCATGGCGATGGTGGAGGAGGGCCTAGGCGTGAGCATGCTGTATCGCCGTACCGTTGAGGGCATGCGAGCCGATATTCGTGTGCGGCCCATCGTACATGCCCCCTCGCGCGACGTTGTGGCCGCCTGGCGCAGCTGGGACACCATGCCCATCGCCACGAGGCGCTTTATCGACTATATGAGCTCGCATATTGTCAGTTAATGACTGGCGTGGCGTTGAGTGCGGTGTTTAGCGGGCTGTCGCTTTGGCTTGGGTGGCGCGATAGGTGCGTGCCGGGTGGCAGAGTAGTACCGCCACGACCATAAAGAACGCCGTGGTACCCAGGCTGATGGGGTAGACCATCATGATGTTCGCAAAGGTGCGGAAGTGCGGGAACACGCAGAACACCCAATAGAAGCGGATGCCGCAGACACAGATCATGGTGATGAGGGCGGGCGTGAGCGAGATGCCAAAGCCGCGCAGGTAGCCTGACATGTTTTCGTAGAACATGCTAAAGGCGTACGCCGGGAAGATCGAACACACGCGGATATAGCCGATCGAGACGATGTTGGGGTCGCTGTTGAACAGCGACAAGATCTCGCGCCCCAGGCCGACAATAACGATAATCGTGGTGAGCGCGACGATACCGCCTTCGACCAGGCAGACCTTGAGCGTTTTGGTGCATCGGTCGATCTGGCGGGCACCGTGGTTTTGTCCCACAAAGGTGGTGCAAGCCTGGCTAAAGCTGTTGAGCAGGTTGTAGCACACGTACTCCAGGCTCATGGCGGCGCTCGATGCCGCCATGACCTCGGTGCCCAGGCTGTTGATGGCAGACTGGATGATGATGTTGGCGACGGCAAAGACGGCGCTCTGGATGCCGGCGGGCAGGCCAATCTTGACGATGCGCTTGAGGGCGACGGGGTCGATAGCCAGGTCGCGCGGGGTGACGCGGACGACGGAGTCGGTCTTGAGCAGGCGGATAAAGAGTGTAGCGGCGCTGACGGTGTAGGCGATGGCGGTGGCGATGGCGACGCCCGCGACGCCCCAGCGGAGTATGGGGACAAAGATGAGGTCCAGGCCAATGTTGAGGACGGTGGACACGGCAAGCGCCTGCAGCGGCATGCGGGTGATTCCGACGGAGCGGAAGATCGCGGCCTCAAAGTTGTAGAGCAAAATCGAGGGCATGCTCAGCAAAAAGACGCGTAGGTAGAGCGAAGCGAGCGGCATGGTTTCGGCGGGAACGTTGAGCGCGGCGAGCATGGGCTCGGCAAAGATCTCGCCCAGAGCGATGACGACAAAGCCCACGAGTGCCATTAAAATCGAGGTATGGACGGCGCGTTTGACCATGTTCTGATCGTTGCGGCCGATAGCGTTGGCGATGACCACGTTGGAGCCAAGCGACATGCCAATAAACAGGTTGAGCATAAGACTGGTAAGCGGAACATTGGAGCCGACCGCCGCCATGGCGAGGGTTCCCTGGTCGCCCGAGAAGTTACCGATAATGACCGTGGCGATGAGGTTCGACAGCTGCTCC
Source organism: Collinsella sp. (assembly GCA_014871655.1). Lineage (GTDB taxonomy): Bacteria > Actinomycetota > Coriobacteriia > Coriobacteriales > Coriobacteriaceae > Collinsella. The sequence continues at coordinate 15,499 of WGSK01000030.1, forward strand.
AAGATGCTCGTGGCGGCCACGGGGAAGGCGAACAGGGGAATATTGCGCCACAGCGAGCCGGTGGTCATGTCAATGTGCTTAGATACGGTGTCAGCCATACGCTCTCAATCTCTAACATGCTCTTTCGTGCTTATTTGCGCAGATGATGATACTCCTAATGCAACCAGTCGGCACTTAGGGACGTTCCTTTTCTGTCGGCAGCTGGGGACACTCCTTGTAGTCATTGGGGACGTCCTTAAACGACTAGTCATTCAAGAACGTCCCCAATGACTAGGTGGGAAAGGCGTGCGACAATGGTGGGCGTTGTGTTGTTCGCGCTAAGGAGTTGCCATGTTGTTGTGTCCCGTTTGCCATGAGCCGTTGGTGGACAATGAGCGCGGTGCTGCATGTGCGGGCGGACACCGGTTTGACCGTGCGCGTGAGGGCTATCTATATCTACTGCGCTCGTCCAAGAGCGGCGACTCCATGGGCGATCCCAAGTCACAGGCGCGCAGCCGTCGCGACTTTCTGAACCGCGGTTACTATGCGCCGTTGCGCGATACGATGGTCGAGCTCGTGCGCGAACGAGCTCAGCGGTGCGCGGCTACGTCGGACAAGCCGCTGCCCTTGCTCGACATTTGCTGTGGCGAGGGGTATTACACGAGTGCTATGGGCGCGGTGCCGGGCGTGGATGCTTACGGCTTTGACCTGGGCAAAGAGATGGTGCGCCTTGCCGCCAAGCGCGGCGATGCGACCTACTTCGTGGCCAACATGAAGGACATCCCCGTGGCCGATGGCGCCTTCGATATGGTGACCGAACTCTTTGCTCCCTTTAACGAGCGCGAGTTTGCCCGCGTGCTGGCGCCAGAGGGTTCACTCTATACCGTGGTACCGGGTGCTCGTCATCTCTTTGGGCTCAAAGAGGTGCTCTACGACACGCCGTACCTTAACGATGAGAAGCTGCCGAAGACCACCGAGCTCGAGTTAGTCGGAACGCAGCGGGTGTCTGCGAATATTACGCTTCAGACCCAGGCGGACATCGAGGCGGTGTTCCAGATGACGCCGTACTACTACCGCACGCGCCCTGCCGACAAAGAGCGCCTGGCAAACTTGGACACCCTTCAAACCGACATCGACTTCATCATCGCCGAGTACCGCCACAGCTAACAACCTGCCAAAAAGGGACAGGTTTATTTTGGTAGGTTTTATCTGGGTAAACGTAAAGGGCCGACCGCGGAGATGCGCGATCGGCCCTTTTTAGTTGCTTGGCTGCAGAGGTTATGAGAAGCGAGCGCTTATAGGCGGTCCTTGTTCTCGGCCTTAACGGCGTGTGCCTGCTGAACAAAGAACAGGTCGTACACCACGATGACAAAGGCGCCAAAGTTGATGGCGTCGCCGCCAAACGCGGGAAGCGTGAGCACCGCTTGGGCAAGCGTGGCGACCGCGGCAACAATACCGAGCTTAAACGCGCCGTCCACCTGCGAAGGCTTGTTGGCGCCCTTGATACCGGCGACGCCTGCGGCAAGGTCGACGAGACCCTTGGCGATAAGCACGACCGCTGCGAGCGTGGCGTACGAACCGTACGTGGAATCGAGACCGCCCGTGGCGATACCGACGCCGGCGGTGACGAGGCTGGCGATGCCCAAAACAAAGTAGATGAGAGCAAGGATTTTGAGAGTCTTGCGAGTGAAGCTCATGGCTGGTCCTTTCGATACGAGTACGCCAACTTGGCGCACCCAATGTGCTGCACATATGGTGAAGCACATTGTAGTTCAACGCGGCGATGCATGCGTTTGAAAGCGTCTCTTGCCCGCACGGTCCAACCTTTCAAAAAAGAAAGCTGGGCGTAAGTCAAATCGATGGCAGCGTATGCGCGGCGCTGCGATGATGGGGCCATGGTAAGAGCTGGACCGAAGGAGAAGCCATGATGTACGGAGCAGGGCAAGTGCGTGAGCCGCGGTCGTTGGGAAGGCGCATGAGTGATTCCGTGATCGCTGCCGTGTGCACGGGATTGATGGCGGTGCTTTGCATTGGGATGCTGTGGACCATGTCGCATGTGGGACAATAGCGGACGGTTGGGTGCTGGCATAAACGGCGCTCACGTATTCGTTTTGCTTGTTAAGGAGTGTCCATGGGCGTCTTCGATCCCTTTTCTGCTGCTCGGGCCGCGGGGCTTGAGCTGACCGGGAAGCCCGAGGGCCTCACGCTTACCGACGGCACGATGGATCTGCGCGCCGATTTCGGCCGCATGCTTCCGCGGCTCAAGCAGGGCCGTCTGCAGCAAGAGCTGTTGGTAAAGGCTGCGCGCGCAAAAGGCATCGAGTGTCCATGGGCGATTGATGCCACGGCAGGCTTTGGCGAGGATTCGCTGCTGTTGGCGGCCGCGGGCTTTACCATCGATCTGTATGAGCAGGATTGCGTGATCGCGGCGCTCCTCAAGGATGCCCTGGATCGCGCGGCAGATGATCCGGCGCTTGTGGCTGCCGTGTCGCGCATGCGCTTACATGCGGGCGAGGACAGCATTGCCGGCCTTCGCCATACGGCTGAGCTGATCGGGCGGGGCGAGCTTGCCGCCCCCGACGTGGTGTATCTGGACCCCATGTTTCCCGAGCGCACCAAGAGCGCGGCGGTGAAAAAGAAGTTCCAACTTTTGCATCATCTGGAACAGCCGTGTGCCGATGAGGAGACGCTGGTCGAAGCTGCGCTTGCGGTGCACCCGCGCAAGGTCGTTATCAAGCGGCCGGTGAAGGGGCCACTGCTTGCCGGCGTTAAGCCGAGCTATCAGCTTGCGGGCAAGGCCGTTCGCTACGATGTTTTGGTGCCGCCGCGCCCGTAGCTTGCGTGCGATGGTTGGCGCTCCGTCAGTGCCGTGCCGATGTGGGGCCTATTTCCAAGGGTGCGATGTCAGGTGCCAGCCACCGCAGTATTCGCATCTGTAGCAGGCCAGCCCGCGGCGTCCGCGGTTTTCGCAGTCAGCCATAACTGCCTCGGCCTCGGCGCGCGTGTCGTAACGGTTTTTGCGCTCACACGATTTGTAGCGCCAAGCCTCATCGCGCTCGGCGTCCAAGGCGTCGCGACGCTCGTCCTCGCGCGCAAACAGGTCGCTCATATCGCCGCCGGTGGCAGCGCCCAAAAACTCGCTTTTGGCCTTTGACCAGGCGGCTCGCTTTTTGCTTCCCATCTGCTTCGCGCCCCTCTTCAAACGCTGGTATCATTGCTCAATCAAAGTGATACCAATAAACGTGAGGCCGCCGCGTGATGATCAGAAAAACCCTCGATACCGACATTCCCGCCGTCATGGCTATCTACGACGCTGCCCGCGCCTTTATGCGCGCGCATGGCAACGCCACGCAATGGCCCGAGGGCACGCCTTCTGCCGAGCAGCTGGCTGCCGATATCGCCGCCGGTGGCAGCTATGTGTGCGAAGTCGACGGTCGCGTGGTAGCGACGTTTGCCTTTTTACCGGGCCCGGACGGGTGCTATGACGTAATTGAGGATGGTCAATGGCGCAGTGACACTCCGTACGCCGTGCTGCACCGTGTGGCGTCCGATGGCGCCGTACACGGTATCGCGGCTGCGATGTTTGCCTTTGCCAAAGAGCGTGCCGATCACCTGCGTATCGACACGCATCAGGACAACCTGCCCATGCAGGGAGCCATTGCCAAGGCCGGGTTTAAGCGCGCCGGTATCGTATATGTGTCGGACGGTACGCCGCGCGTCGCGTTTGATTGGCTGCGCGAGGCATAAAGGCCGAGTCACATACCAGCGTTTCACCGAAATGAAAATGGCCCCGAGTGGGGCCATTTTTGGTAAAACGCGTTGTTGTGGGGCTCGCGTTGTTACTGCCCCAGATGAACCCGGGCAGACAAAAAGGGGAGGTGCCGGCTTTCGCAAGGCGCGAACCTACGAAAATCGCCGCGCGGCAACGCGGGGCGATGAGCTCGGTCGGGGGATAGGGCCCGCTTCGCCCGCCGGCCCGTAAATTGTATCATCCAGTGTGGAACGAGGGTGCCCGTTGCCGCGTGCGATGGGCTTGCAATAAGAGGAGAGCCATGTCGAAGCAAGCGGTCGCTGGAATCTTGGCGCATGTCGATGCTGGCAAGACCACGCTGGCCGAGGCCATGCTGTTTAACGCGGGCCGCATTCGCAAGCGCGGCCGCGTTGACGATGGCGACTCGCATCTGGATACGAACGAGATTGAGCGTGAGCGCGGTATCACGATCTTCTCGTCGCAGGCTGTGCTCGACCATGGTGACACCCACGTTATGCTCGTGGACGCTCCCGGCCATGTCGATTTTTCTGCCGAGGCGGAGCGCACGCTGCGTGCCCTGGACTACGCGATTCTGGTGGTAGGCGCCAACGATGGCGTACAGGGGCACACCGAAACCCTGTGGCGCCTGCTTGCGCGCTATGACATCCCGACGTTCATCTTCATCAACAAGATCGATTTGGAGAATCCCGGCCGCGATGTTTTGCTGGCACAGCTTGGGCAGCGTCTTTCCGAGGGCTGCCTGGATGCCAACGAACTGCTGGCGGGCGGTGCCGTTCAGGAAGACGCCGCTGCGTTAGACGAGGTGGCGCTCGACGAGTTTCTCGAGACGGGTGAGCTTTCCGTCGCGACGCTGTCGCGCATGGTTGCCGAGCGCAAGCTCTTTCCCTGTTTTGCCGGCTCGGCGCTCAAGGACCAAGGCGTGGACGAGCTGCTGGACGGCATATGCGCGCTGATGCGTGAGCGAACATGGCCCCAGGAGTTCGCCGCGCGTGTCTACCGCGTGAGTCGTGGAGACCGTGGCGAGCGTCTTGCCTGGATCAAGGTGGCGGGCGGTGTACTGCGTGCAAAGCAAGTTGTCGAGGGATGCTCTGGCGCCTCCACCTGGGAGCAAAAGATCGACCAGGTGCGCATCTATAACGGTGAGAAATACGAGCTTACCCAGGAAGTTGCTGCTGGCGGTATTTGTGCCGTGACGGGTCTTGCGCACGTTCGCCCGGGGGACGCCCTGGGCGCGGAGCCCGCGGGCGATGCGCCCGTCATTGCACCGGTTCTCACCTATACGGTGCTTCCGGGCGAACACGATGTCCATGCGGTGTTCAAAGCATTGACTGAGTTGGCGGACGAGGATCCCATGCTCGGCGTAAGCTGGAATACGCATCTTGAGCAGATTCATTTGCAGTTGATGGGCGCCGTGCAACTCGAGGTCGTGCAGCGGGTGTTGGCCGATCGTTTTGGCCTTGCGGTCGAGTTTGAGCCCGGCGGCATCCTCTATAAGGAGACCATTTCGCAGCCGGTCGAGGGCGTGGGCCACTTTGAGCCACTGCGCCACTATGCCGAGGTGCACCTGCGTCTGGAGCCGTTGCCAGCGGGTTCGGGCGTGCAGTTTGGCACCGTGACCTCGACCGATGAGCTCGATCTTAACTGGCAGCGTTTGGCACTCACCAACGCCATGGAGCGCGATCACTTGGGCGTGCTGACCGGCTCGCCCATCACCGATATTCGCATTACGCTCACGGGTGGCCGCGCTCATGCCAAGCACACCGAGGGCGGCGACTTTCGCCAGGCCACGTACCGCGCGATTCGTCAGGGTTTGATGCAGGCGCGTGAGGCCGGCGCGGCCGTGTTGCTGGAGCCGTGGTACCACTTTGAGCTCGAGGTGCCGGGGGAGTGCGTGGGCCGGGCGCTCTCGGATGCCACGCGAATGGGTGCCGAGTACGAGCCGCCGACGATGGCGGGAGACCGGGCGAAGCTTGTGGGTCGCGTGCCGGCATCCGAAGTGCAGAATTACGCGCTAGAGGTGGCTGCCTACACGAGTGGTCGCGGACATCTGTACCTAGAGTTTGCCGGCTATGCGGCTTGCCATGATGCCGAGCGCGTCATCGAGACGGCCGCCTATGGGCCCGAGGCCGATCTGCCCAACACGCCCGACTCGGTCTTTTGCTCTCACGGCGCCGGTTACACGGTCAAATGGTACGACGTACCCGCCGCGGCGCACGTAAAGATCGATCCCGCCACCTTCCGCCCCTGGCGAGCAGCAGACGCCGAGTTTTTCGGCCACATGTGACAAAGGGACAGTTCCTTTGTCACATGCTATTGGTATAACTCGGTATAAGTTGGTATAACTATTACCAGGGTTTGCCAATCCGAGGAGGCCGACATGAATCCAAATCCCTTTAAGCCCACGGCCGGCAAGCGGCCTCCGATACTCATCGGCCGCGAGTCGGTCATCGAAGATTTCGAGGAAGGGCTCGATAACGGCGCCGGAGCGCCGGGTAGGCTCATGCTCATTACGGGAAACCGCGGCTGTGGCAAGACGGTTCTCCTGCGGGAGCTGCAACGTCTAGCCAATGAGCGCGGATGGGCGGTTGTCTCCGATTCCGCTTCGCTTGGCTTATGCGACCGATTGGCCGACGCGCTTCGCTCGAATAAACCCGTTGTGACGTCAATGGAGTTCGGTCCGTCGTTTGGCCGGATGTCAGTCGAGGCGGCGCGAGCAAAGGGCGAAACGTTGCGAGGGCTGGTCAACGAGCGCCTCAAGAAGCTCGGTCCAGGCAAGGGCATACTGTTTGCGATTGACGAGGCGCAATCGGCGTCTATCGAGGAACTGGCGGCTCTTGCCGTTCTCTATCAGCAGGTGCTCGGAGACCAGGATGCTACGGGCTTGCCCGATAGCGAGCAGCGCGGCCTTGCGCTGGTGTTCGCCGGCTTACCCAGTATGGTTGACGATCTGCTCGAAGAGCCGAGCGTAACGTTTTTACGGCGTGCCCAGCAGCGTACGTTGGGGGCGATATCCTTGCCCAAGGTGCGCGATTCGTATATCCAGACGGTCAAGGACGCTGGTCTTTACGTGGACGCGGGGACGGCGGACCTTGCGGCGCGCAAGAGCATGGGGCATCCCTATATGGTTCAGCTGGTGGGATATTACATGTGGCGCTCTGCCGTCCGGCGTGGCTCGCAGGTCATCGAAAGGTGCGATGTCGAGGCTGGCCATACGGATGCCGTCTCCGAGTTCTACGAAGCGGTCGACGCGCCCCTGTATTACGGGCTGCGCAGTCCACAGCGCCTCTTTATCGAGGCCATGGCGGTTGACGAGGGCAAACCGACGCGCATGGCGGATGTCATTGAGCGCTGCGATCGCACCCAGAGCTGGGCGAGTAAATATCGCGCAAGCCTGATTCGCGAGCGCGTCATCGGGGCTGCCGGATACGGTCTCGTCCGGTTTACCGTGCCCATGCTGGGCGAGTACATCCGCGATCGAGTTTTATGGCATGAGTAGGGTGATAAAGGTGACGGAACAGAAGATGGGCCCGCAGGCTATCGAGGTGCGCGGTGCGCGCGTCCATAACCTCAAGGACATCGATATCGATATTCCGCTGGGAAGGCTCGTGGGCATTGCCGGCGTATCGGGTTCGGGCAAGAGTTCGCTGGCGCTGGGGGTTCTTTATGCCGAGGGCTCGCGTCGCTACTTGGAAGCACTCAGCACCTATACTCGACGTCGCCTGACGCAGGCCGAACACGCCCAGGTGGACGAGGTGCTGCACGTGCCGGCGGCGCTCGCATTGCATCAGCGCCCCAGCGTGCCGGGCGTGCGTTCGACCTTTGGTACCATGACCGAGCTCAACAACAGCCTGCGTCTGCTCTTTAGCCGTTGCGCCCATCACGTGTGCCCGCATTGCGGGGCACGCGTGGAGCCGAGCCTTAACGTGGCTGCGGGCCTGTCGCTCACGTGTCCGACATGCGGCCGCGAGTTCTACGCGCCGAGTGCCGAGGACCTTGCCTTTAACAGCGGCGGTGCATGCCCCACCTGCGGCGGCACCGGTGTCATGCGCGAGGTGGACGAAGCGAGCCTGGTACCCGACGAGTCAAAGACTATCAACGAGGGCGCGGTCCTTCCCTGGGGCACGCTCATGTGGGATCTGATGAAGCAGGTGGCAGGCGAGATGGGCGTGCGTACCGACGTGCCGTTTAACCAGCTCACGCCTCAAGAGCGCGACATCGTGTTCCACGGTCCGGCGGTTAAGAAGCACATTCTCTACGTTCCCAAAAACGGGGAGGGCGCCACGCCGCTCGACTTTACCTATTACAACGCCGTCTATACCGTTGAGAATGCGCTCGCCAAGGTCAAGGACGATAAGGGCCTCAAACGCGTTGCACGCTTTTTGCGCGAGGGGCCATGCCGTGATTGCGGCGGCACGCGTCTCTCCGAGGCTGCGCGCCAGCCCCAGATGCGCGGTATCAATCTGGCGCAGGCGGCGGCTATGACGCTGGGCGAGGCGATTGAGTGGGTGCGTGGGGTGCCTATGTCCTTGCCGGCCGAGATGCAGCCCATGGCAGCGGATATCTGCGATTCATTTTTGAGCACGGCCCGTCGTCTGGTCGACCTGGGTCTCGATTACCTTTCACTCGACCGCGCCGGTGCCACGCTCTCCACGGGTGAGCGCCAGCGTGTGCAACTTGCTCGCGTGGTGCGCAACCGATCGACAGGCGTGCTTTATGTGTTGGACGAGCCCTCGATTGGCCTGCATCCGGCAAATGTCGACGGCCTGGTTGGTGTGATGCGCGACCTGGTAGGCGACGGCAACACCGTGGTCGTTGTCGACCACGATACGCGCGTACTGGCGGAAGCCGACTATCTGGTCGAGATGGGCCCCGTCGCCGGAGCAGGCGGCGGTAACGTGATCGCTGCCGGTACAGTAGACGAGGTCGAGCAATCGCGGGGCAGCCGCATCGCTCCGTTTCTGCGCGCAGAGCCCAAGCGCTTGCGTCCACAGGTGACTGACGACGAAATGTTCGACCAGGGCCACATCCGTATGGCAACCGATACCATCCATACTGTCAAACCGCTCGAAGTCGATATCCCGCGCGGCCGTCTCGTTGCGGTGACGGGCGTTTCGGGTTCGGGTAAGACGACGCTGGTGCTTGAGACGCTCATCCCGGCGCTTAAGGCGCAGGCAGCCGGCGAGCGCCTGCCGGGGCACGTGCGTTGGGTCGATGCCGAAGGCATTGCCCGCGCAAACCTGATTGACGCCACGCCTATCGGCGCCAACGTGCGCTCGACGGTGGCGACTTATGCCGACATCCATGACGAGCTGCGTCGTGCCTTTGCCCGTACGCCCGAGGCCAAGGCAGCTGGCTACAAGGCGGGTGCCTTTAGCTATAACACCGGCGCGTTGCGCTGCCCTACGTGCGACGGCACGGGCTCGATATCGCTCGACGTACAGTTTTTGCCCGATGTCGAGATCGTCTGCCCAGCATGTCGCGGTTCGCGTTATGCAGACGCGGCTTCGCGTATCCATCGCGAGGGCAAGGACGGGAGTCTACTTACGTTGCCGCAGATCATGGACATGAGTGTGGACGAGGCTATCGACGTCACGCTGGGACTCAAGAAGGTTCAGACGCGCTTGCAGACCTTGCACGACCTGGGCCTGGGCTATCTCACACTTGGCGAGCCCACACCGGCGCTTTCGGGCGGCGAGGCGCAGCGTCTTAAGCTCGCGAGCGAGATGGGTCGTGTGCAGGACGATGCCGTATTTGTGTTCGACGAGCCCACGATCGGACTACATCCGCTCGATGTTCAGGTGTTGCTGAGTGTGTTCGACGGCCTTGTCGCCAAGGGCGCCACGGTTATCGTGATCGAGCATGACCTCGACCTTATCCGTAACGCCGATTATGTGATCGACATGGGTCCGGTCGGTGGTGATGCGGGCGGGCAAATCGTCTGCGCCGGTACGCCGGGCGACATCGCAGCTTGCTCCGCAAGCATCACCGGCCGCTACCTATAGACAATGAGGCAAAGGGACAGCCCCTTTGCCTCATTGATGCCTATTTCACGCATTGAGCCGCGAGATAGTCGCGGAAGAATGGCAATTCAAATGCGACGAGCCCTCGTCCTCGTTCCCCGATGATGCCGGCATCTATCATTCGGCGTCGGTAGCGGGAGACCTGCTGCGGCGAACGCTTAAGGCGCTCGACAAGGTCGGCGGTGGTGGACTCTTCCTCGTCATCGAGCATGGCGATGAGGAATCGCTTGTGCTCTGCAGTGAGTTCCCGATAGGTTGCCGCGAGGATTCGGTCGTCCATCTCGTCGCGCGCGATTTTGATTCCCAGGTCAAAGTCGCGTGACGAGATTTCCTTCGAATCGCTTGTGAGATCCCAGGCACGGTAGCCTACGAGTTGCAATAGGAAGGGAAAACCAGAGATCGAGCGAACGGCTCTATCGATTCCCTCGGCATCTGCCAGGCGATCGTTTTCCTGGATTGTGCGAATCAAGGCCTCGCGCACGTCATAGTCGGCAATGCGACCCAGATGATATTGTTGGGCGCGGCGAAGGAACGAGACCGTCTTGTGGTTCAGCAACGTCGAGACATTGTTGGGAAGTCCCGCCATGAGCAGGGCGACGCGTTTCCCATCGGTCACAAAGTGCTGATACGTCGCTGCGAGCTGAATCATCTCGTCGAGTGTCGGGTCCACCTCGTCAACCGTGACGAGCAGACCGGTACCGGCCCCGTTGAGCTGGTCGATGATATCGCTCATGCGATAACGCCAGGTTGAGGCATCGTGAACGCGATTGACCTCGATGCTGCCGAGCGGTGCAATTCCGAGGCCGGTGACTTCGAAGTGGTAGGACGAGTCGATGAGATGGGCTGCGGCGCGTTTCGTCCCGAACTCGATTTCCTCAAGCATTCCCGGGAGCGCGGTCGTCTTTACGGCTATCCAGCCGTGGGATTCCGCCCTTGTCGCGAGCGATGACATGAGAGCGGTTTTACCGGTTCCACGCGCGCCTGAGAAGATCGAGGTCAATTCTGGGCGCCTGCGCTGGCTCAAGAAGGCGCGGTCCAAATCCCGAATAATCTGTTGTCTGCCAGCGAGATGGGCAGGAACCTCACCAAAACTGGGGGTAAACGGGTTCTCGAGATATTTCACACGGCTCTCCTTTCACACCGCCGTTTAACTTCATTTTACTTTAGTTAATTCTGATTAAAAGTGAGGGCCTTTATCTAGAGCATCAATTAGGCGTGTGTGCCATCGACGTGGCGCTCGAATGTGGCAAAAGGATAGTCCCTTTGTCACATTCCCGGAAAGCCTGCCTGGCGTAGGGCCTCGTAGAGGACGATGGCGGCGCTGTTGGAGAGGTTGAGCGCGCTGATGCGGTAGTCGTCGGGGTTAACGAAGTTGCCGCAGATATCCTGCTGCAGGATGGCCTCGTGGCTGTCCTCGGTATGCCCGAGCGATTCCTCGTGAGCTTCCCAAGTCTCGGCGTTATCGAGTGAGTCGCAATCGCGCAGCATGGGGATGCGCTCGCAGCGCTCGGGCGCCGCGGCGAGCAGCTCCTCGGGAATGCCCGAGCTCTCGCTGCCAAAGACCAAGTAGTCACCGTCACGGTAGGTGCTTTGCGCATAGGTCCTGCGCGCCTTTTTGGTCAGCAGATGCAGACGCTCGTCGGTAGGGGAGAGGCCGTTACGCGCAAGGAAATCCTCCCAGCTGGCATAGGTCGTCACGTCCAAGTTTTGCCAGTAGCCCAGTCCGGCGCGACGCACCGTCTTGTCGTCGAGCGAAAACCCCAGCGGCTCCACCAGATGCAGGCGGGTGCCGGTAACCACGCAGGTGCGGCCGATATTGCCCGTATTGGCCGGAATCTCGGGCGCATACAGCACAATGTTGAACATGAATCTCCTTGGCTCAGAACGAAAAACCACCACGAAGGGCACCTTCGTGGTGGTTTGGCGGTTACGTAAGCGGAAAAATACCCGCTTGGATAAACCTAGGCGCGGTGCCAGTCGGTCAGGCAGGCATCGAGGGAGGCGATGAGCGCATCCTTGTCCATGTGACGGCCGATAATGCACAGGCTCGTCATGCGGTCGCCCGTCTCGTCGTCCCAAATTTGCATGATCTCGGGGTTCTCGTCGATGATCTTCTGCTTCTCGCCCTCGGGCGCAGAATCGACAAACAGACCGTTCTCCATCAGGCGCATCTGGTGGCCGGCCTGCTCAAACATGTAGCACATGTCCGGATTGCCGGTCTGCCACAGCGGACCCTTGACGCGGATGACCTCGTCGGGCCATTCCTGCTCAACAAAATCGGTGAACTTCTGCAGGTCAAACGGCTTGCGGCGCGAGTAAACAAAGGTCTCGATGTCGTACTCGAGCACCTCGGGGTCGTCGTGCTCCTCGGGGTGCTCCATGGCCTCGATCCAGGCGGCGGAGTTGTAGGCGCGCATAAAGTCGAAGCGGTCGGTATCGAGCAGCTCCTCCATGGGGACCTCGCCGTTTTGGGCCTCGACAATCACAGCGTCTTTCTGCAGGCTGCGCACGATGGCCTTGAGCTCGGCGATCTGCTCAGGGCTCACGGTATCGGTCTTGTTGAGGATCAGCGTGGAGCAAAACTCGATCTGCTGGATGAGCAGGCTCTCGATGTCGTCCTCGTCGATATCCTCTGCCAGCAGGTCGCGGCCGCCGTTGAACTCGTCGTACATGCGGGCGCAATCGACCACGGCCACGATATTGTCGAGCGCGAGCTTGGGCTCGCCGCCCACCTTGGCCTCGTCGCAGAAGCTCGAGATGGTGTAGGCGATGGGGATAGGTTCGCAAATGCCCGAAGCCTCGATGATGATGTAATCGAAGTCGCCCGAATCGGCGATGCCCTGCAGCTGGTTAGCAAGGTCGTCCGAAAGCGTGCAGCAGATGCAGCCGTTGGTGAGCGGGATGAGGTCGTCGGTCTCGGAAAGGCCGCCGTCGGCGATAAGGCTGGCGTCGACGTTGATCTCGCCGATATCGTTGACGATCACGGCGGCGCGGATGCCGCCGTCGTTAGCGAGGATGTGGTTGAGCAGCGTGGTCTTGCCGGCACCGAGGTATCCGGTAAGCATGATGATCTTCACGGGTTTGTTGGGCATGTGCCCTCCTTTGTTAGACATGGCTTACAGTTAAATCTTATGCCAAACGCCTGCTCTTATACCCACGCGCCGGCAAATAACACAGGCTACTCCCAGGCTCCCCACACATCGGGGCAATAACCGACGGTGGCCTTTTTGCCGTTGCGCACGATGGGCTCGGCTAGAACCTGCTGGTTCTCGAGCAGTTTATCGAAGCGCTGACTGGGGGTAAGGTGCTGAATGAGTGCGAGCGTCTCCTCGTCCTTAGCCTTGGGGTTGAGCAGCTTGTCGATGCCGCCGACCGCCTGCATCACGCTCGTGAGCTCGCCTTTGCTCATTTCCTTTTCCTTAAGGTCAATAAACTGCACCTTAATGCGGCGCTCCTTAAAATAGCGCTGGGCCTTCTTGGTGTCGAACGACTTTTTTGTGCCAAAAATCTGGATATTCATGTTCCACCGTTCTACCTGATGAAGTTGGTCGTTGCTCGATCTGCCTCGGGTGCGTTGATACCGGCGGCCTGACCTGCCTCGATGCAGCGCAGGAGCCAGGCCATGTTTTTGCCGATGTTTCGCATGGTGGCAAGGCCCTCGGCATCCCCATCGGCGTCGCCGGGCACGCGGCCAAATACGTTGTTCCAGTAGGTGGAGGCAACTACGGGCATTTGCTTAATGGTGAAGTACTTGTTGAGCACATCGAAGGTGGTCGACGTGCCGCCGCGGCGGGCGACGGCGACTGCGGCGCCGGGTTTGTGCTCAAAGGCATGCCCGCCCGCATAGAAGGCGCGATCGAGGGCCGAAAGGATGCGGCCGCTGGGGTGCGCATAGTAGACAGGTGAGCCAAAGACAAAGCCATCTGCCTGCTCGGCGGCAGCGATGAGCTCGTTCACCACGTCGTCGTCAAAGGTACAGCGACCGCCAAGTTTGCCGCACTGACCGCAGCCGATGCAGTCGCGAATGGGCTTGGCGCCCAGCTGAAACACCTCGGTATCAATGCCTTCGGCATTGAGCTGCTCGGCGACCTCGGCGAGTGCGCGGGCGGTGTTGCCGTTTGCCTTGGGACTGCCATTGACCAAAAGAACCTTCATCACAAACTCCCTCTGCTGTCGGTGACTTCTGCGGAGGATTATCGCACGAGAGGGTAGATGACGTGGGGCGCGATGTGAAACGGCTTGTGT
>WGSK01000031.1:0-28079 GCA_014871655.1 Collinsella sp.
AAATGGGACGGGCCCCAGATTGCCCATGCGCGCGCAAAAGCACGCCGCGGCAATCTGGGACCCGTCCCCAAATACCTATCATTATACAGGTCAGCGATGAGTTAACGATGCGCCAGCGGGTGCGCCGCCAGATAGACCTCGGTCAGTTGCGTACGATCGACATGCGTGTAGACCTGCGTGGTCGATATATCGGCATGTCCCAAGATCTCCTGTAGCACACGGAGGTCTGCGCCGCCCGCAAGCATATGGGTAGCAAAGGAGTGACGCAGCGTGTGGGGATGGAGTCCCACCAGCCCCACCTGGCGCCCGTAGCGCTCACAGATGGCATGGATGCCCTGGCGCGACAGACGGCGGCCGTTCTTATTTAAAAAGACCGCCGAGGTCTCGGTTCCGCGGGCATGGGCCGCCAAGCGAGAACGCCCCTCAGTTACATAGAGCGTCAGAGCTCGCGCCGCGCTTCCCACCAGCGGGGACAGGCGTTCCTTCGAGCCCTTACCGCGAACGAGCACAAAACCATCGTCGATATGGATATCGCCCACATCGAGCCCCACCAACTCGCTCACACGCAAACCGCATCCGTAGAGCACTTCCAAGATGGCATGGTCGCGCAAGCCCATCTCGCCCTCGGGGAAGTCTTGATCGAGCAGCGCCGAGACATCCTCCACCGATAGATACTCCGGCAAACGCTCAGCCTTTTTAGGCAGGCGCAACGCCGCCGTTGGATTTTGGGCCACAGCCCCATCGCGCACCAAAAAGGCATGCAGGCCCTTCACGGCCGCAAGCGCACGCTCCACCGAGGCATCGGAATAGCCCCCATCGCGACGGTCGGCGACAAAGCCCTCCACGACCTGACGAGTCACCTCTTCAAAAGACACAATACCCGCCCGCTCCAGATAGGCGCAGTACGTCGTCAGGTCACGACGATAGGCCGCAATCGTGTTGCGCGCCAAACCCCGCTCGACCGCGAGGTAATCGAGATACTCCCCCGCCGCCACGGCGAGCGACGAGGGAGTAGCTTCGGTATGTTCCTTATTCGCCGGCACCCTTAGTCCGTAGCGAGGTTCATGGGCGTCACCTGCAGACGGTCGACACCCTCGTGCTGGCCGATCGAAGCGCGCACGAACTCGCGGAACAGCGGCTGCGGGTTGGTCGGGCGGCTCTTGAACTCGGGATGAGCCTGGGTTGCCACATACCACGGATGCATGTCGCGCGGCAGCTCGACCATCTCGACCAGGCGCTCGTCGGGCGACAGACCCGAGATAACCAAGCCGGCGTCCTCGAGCTGGTCACGGAAGGCGTTGTTAAACTCAAAGCGGTGACGGTGACGCTCGTAGACGAGCTCCTCGCCATATGCCTCGCGAGCGAGGGAATCGGCAGCAAGCTTGCACGGATAGGCACCCAGACGCATGGTGCCGCCCTTCTCGGTCACGTCCTCCTGCGAGCTCATCAGGTCGATGACACTATACGGGCCATCCGGATCGAACTCGGAAGAGCTGGCGCCGGCAAGGCCGACGACGTTGCGGGCAAATTCGCACACGGCCACCTGCATACCCAGGCAAATGCCCAGATACGGAATCTTGTGCTCGCGGGCGAACTCGGCCGCGAGGATCTTGCCCTCCAGGGCGCGCTTACCAAAGCCGCCAGGGACCAAGATGCCCGAGGCGTCACCCAGGACCTCGGAGACGTTCTGCTCATCGAGGCTCTCGCCATCGACCAGCTGCACGTCAACGTGGCGATCGTAGAAGACGCCCGCATGGTGCAGGGCCTCGATAACCGACAGGTACGCATCGGGCAGCTGCGTGTACTTGCCCACGACGGCGATCTTCACCTTGTCGGCGTGATGGTTGGCGTGATTCTGTTTGCGCAGGAACTCGTTCCACTCGCTCATGTCGCGCTCACGCGGGTCCAGACCCAGGCGCTCGCAAATGCGCAGGTCAAAGTCCTGCTCGGCAAGCAGCTGCGGAACATCGTAAATGCTCGCGCAGTCCTCGTTGGTAAAGACGCAATCGGTGTCGACGTCGCAGAAGCTTGCGATCTTTCCGCGGATAGCGTCATCGATATGGTGGTCGGAGCGCAGCACGATGATATCGGGCTGAATGCCAAAGCTGCGGAGCTCCTTGACGGAATGCTGCGTGGGCTTGGTCTTGACCTCGTGGGCGGCGGCGATATAGGGAACGAGCGACACGTGGATGTAGCAGACGTTCTCGGGGCCGGCCTCCTTGCGGTACTGACGGATGGCCTCGACAAACGGTTGGGACTCGATGTCGCCGATCGTGCCGCCCAGCTCGGTGATGACTACATCGGAGCCGGTCTGCTCCTCGATGCGGCGGAACTTGTCCTTAATGGCATTGGTGACGTGAGGAATCACCTGCACGGTACCGCCCAAAAAGTCGCCGCGACGCTCGCGGGCGATCAAGCTCTTATAGATGGCGCCGGTCGTAAAGTTGGAATCGCGGGTCAGGTTCTCATCAATAAAGCGCTCGTAATGGCCCAGGTCCAGGTCGGACTCGTAACCATCCTCGGTAACGAAGACCTCACCATGCTGGAAGGGGCTCATGGTACCGGGGTCGACGTTCAGATACGGATCGGCCTTCTGCATCGTTACTTTGTAGCCACGCGACTTGAGCAGACGGCCCAGCGAGGCCGCGGTGATACCCTTGCCCAGGGACGAAACCACGCCACCGGTTACGAACACATGCTTGGTCATATTGAGTTACCTGCGCTTCCCGTAGAAGTTGTTTATCCACATCTTACGGGTCTTCATTGTAATACTCGCGCCGCGGACCGTTCGCAATTTTTCTCGCGTGCGATTGCATTTCTCAATCTTGAAACAAAACGCCGCCCGGTTTCCCAGGCGGCGTCGCTATGGCAAGGGTTACATGCTGCTATCGATCAGCAACCTCGTCCTCAAGCATTTCTTGAACGAGCATGCCGGTACGGACGCCCTCAAGATACCACTCGCCACGTTCGGTGAGGCAAATGCCATTTGCAAGCTGACCGCCGTCGTCGCTATAACGCGAGACGACATCAATCATGCCTTCGGAATCCAAGCGATCGATTGCGGCGCGGGCACGATACGGCGAAACCCCCACGCGCTCGGCAAGCGTTTTGCGCGAGAAACCATACGGCCCGCCATTGTCTTCGGTTTGCTGGTCGATCTCCATCAACACCAGCACCTCGACACGCTTCATATCGTTGACACTCGCACGACCCTTGCCCGCCATAGCAGCCTCCTCAAACCGAGCACGAGCATCTAACGCGCCGTGCGCGACCGACACACCTCACGATGGCAGGTAATATCCATCATGCGGCATCCCGCTAAGGATGAAACAGTTACGGTTATTGTATACCGCTCAAATTGTTTCTAGGCAGGTAAACAGCTATTTTTCGCCGAAATAGGCGCTTTATTGATCAAAAAGCCGTACCGGGCGCTAACCCGATACGGCCAAAATGCAATGCAATTACCGCGGTGCTTCAAACTTAGCGATGGAAGAAACCGCGGCGCTCAAACTTGGGCTCGCAGCACACGTTGATACCCAGTTTGCGCAGTACCGTCTCGTCCGTCGGCGAGATAATCACGCTAAAGAAGGCATCGCAACCGCGCAGCTGCTCCAGGCCCGAAAGGACGCGAGCGGCCGTCTCACTCGTGGCCGAGGTGATCGACAGCGCCATAAGCGTCTCGTCGGTGTGGAGGCGCGGGTTTTTGCTGCCCAGGAAATGCGTCTTGAGCTTGCTGATGGGCTCGATCGCTTCATCGCTAATGACCTCGAGCTCAAGGTCGACGCCCGAGACATGCTTAAGTGCATTCATGATGAGCGAGCTCGCAGCGCCCAGGCGCGTGGAAGTCTTGCCGGTCACCACGGAGCCATCGGGCATAACCATGGCACCCACGGGACCACCCGTCAGCTGCTCCCTGGTGAGGGCCGCCGAGCGCGCCGGTGAGTAGTTCTTATCGATGCCGGCTTTCTTCATAATGATCTTGAGACGGTCGACTTGCTCATCGCCCACGCCGGTACGGCGCACATTTTCGACCGCGGTAAAGTAGCGGCGGACGATCTCCATCTTGGAAGCGTCGCGGCAGGCATCGTCATCGGTGATGGCAAAGCCGACCATATTGACGCCCATGTCCGTAGGACTCTGGTAGGGGCTCTTGCCCAGGATCTTTTCCATCAGAGCACGGACCACCGGGAAGGCCTCGACGTCGCGGTTGTAGTTGACCGTGGTCTTGTTATAGGCCTCAAGGTGGAAGGAGTCGATGATATTGGCATCGTCGAGGTCCGCCGTGGCCGCCTCGTAGGCGATGTTGACCGGATGCGTGAGGGGAAGGTTCCAGACCGGGAAGGTCTCGAACTTGGCATAGCCGGCGGCCGTGCCATGCTTGTGCTCGTGATAGAGCTGAGACAGGCAGGTGGCAAGCTTGCCCGAGCCAGGACCGGGGGCAGTGACCACGACGAGCGGTCGGGTGGTCTCGACAAACTCATTCTTGCCGTAGCCATCGTCGGACACGATCAGATCGACATCGTGCGGATACCCCTCGATGGGATAGTGCAGCTTGGCGGGAATACCGAGCGCGTTCAGGCGGTTGCGGAACACATCGGCAGCAGGCTGGCCGGCGTACTGGGTGATGACCACAGCCGCGACAGCAAAGCCGTTGCCGCGGAACAGGTCAACCAGGCGCAGCACATCCTCGTCATAGGTAATGCCGAGGTCACCACGAGCCTTGTTTTTCTCGATGTGGTTCGCGTTGATCGCGATGATAACCTCGACATCGTCGGCGATGCTCTTGAGCATGCGGAACTTGCTGTCCGGTTCAAAACCCGGCAGCACGCGGCTCGCATGATAGTCATCGAACAGCTTGCCGCCAAACTCCAAATAGAGCTTGCCACCAAACTGCGAGATGCGCTCCTTAATGTGAGCAGCCTGCAGCTCGATATACTTCGCGTTGTCGAAACCCTGGCGCATATATGGCTCCCGTCCCGTTTCCATTTAATGTTCTAGGCGATTATAACGGAGCAGACCCTCCCCAACGCCCAAGCAATCAACTGGCACCAACCAAACACGCCATCGATAAGTTGCGGTGAAATAGTTCCCGTTTAACCCCTCAAGACGGCCAAACAGGAACTATTCCACCGCAACTTCCCCTTTTTGGTTCAAACAAACCTGGCCTTTGTATCAATAATGGAAACGTCGCAGGTTGAGCATAAGCCAGCGAAAGCCCACCAGAGTAGGCAAAGCGCCCTCTGCACCAACAATGGAAAGCGCCGCAGGCAGAGGACGGACAGCGAGCGCCGTCCAGAACGTACAAGTTGGCATGAAAAAGGCGAGGCATAGACCTTTTGGTCATGCCTTGCCTTTTGAATGACAAATTGTCGTTCTGGACGGCGCGTAGCGTCGACCGGTTCCGCGGTTTGGTAAAACCGCGGAACAAAAAGTCGCCCCCTCCCGCGCACGGAACGGAAGGGGGCTAAAGGTAGGAGTCTACCGGTGGGTTTACCCCACCGGACAGACGATGACCAGGTGATCCTCTACAGGATCGTCAAGGTTTCCGTGGGGTACCCGTTGGGTACTTAGATCAACACGCAGGCGACGGTCAGGATGATGGCGCAGACGACAGAGAGCGCGACGATGAGCTTAAGGGCAAACTTGAGCCAGGTCGTCCACTCGATCTTGGCCAGGGCGAGACCGCCCATGATGGCGCCGGAGGTCGGGGTGAACAGGTTCACGACACCGATGGCGGCGGAGAAGATCATGACCATGACCTCAGGCGAGAAGCCGAGCTTAACAGCCAACGGTCCCATGATGGGCATGGAGACGGTGGCCATACCGGAGGTCGAGGGGATCAGGAAGGACAGGCCGAAGTAGACCAGGAAGCTCATGGGAGCGAAGATCACGCCGGACAGGCCAGCCAGAGCATTGGCGGCAGCGTCGAGGACGAAGACGTCGAGGCCGGTGTTAGCCATGAGGACGGAGATACCACGGGCGAGGGCGATGACGAGAACAACGGACATCATGTCGGCAGCGCCGGTGATAAAGGTGTTAACGATCTGCTTCTCGGACAGGCCACCGATGATACCGATCAGGACGGCCATAAGGAAGAACCAGGTGGAAGCCTCGTCGAAGTACCACTGGCCAATGGGCAGGCCGGTGATCAGGGCAGACCAGCCCTGGACGACGGCGTTACCGTCGGCGTCGTAGACAGCGCCAGCGTCGAAGAAGTTAGCGACGCCCTCGTTGAGGTCGGCCAGCGGAATGAAGCCGACGATCATGACGACGAAGGTGAAGGCGAAGGCAATCAGAACACCCTTCTGACGACCGGTGAGCTTGACCTCCTTGTGGACCTCGGAAGCAGCCTTGCCGTGAGCCTCTTCGGCGTCCTTGAGCTCCTGCATCGACAGGATGGTAGAACCCTTGTCGGCCTTGACCTTCTTGGCATAGTTCATCACGAAGACGATGGACATAGCGGTAGTGACAATCCACAGGACGGCACCGAGGCCGATGATGATGGACTGGTTGACCTCAATGCCAACGCCGGTCAGAGCGTCGACGGCAGCGCCGACGGCGAACGGGTTAACCGTGGAGCCCAGGCAGCCGCAGCCAGCGCCGAGCAGGACGGTAGCGGCGCCGACCATGGGGTCGAAGCCAGCGGCCATCATGGTAGCGGCGAGCAGGGCGTAGAAGGGAACGGTCTCCTCGCACATACCATAGGTGGTACCACCGAGGGAGAAGATGAGCATCAGCACGGGAACGAGCATGATCTCGTTGCCCTTAAGCTTCTGCACCAGGACGGCAATGCCGTTGTCCAGAGCGCCGGTCTCGGTCATCATGCCAAGGAAGCCGCCCAGAATCATAACGAAGAGGCAGACGGGCAGAGCGTCAGCGAAGCCCTTAATCGGGGCGGTGCAGAAATCGCTCAGGCGGGCTGCGGTAACCGCGCCGCCGGACGTGCCGGAGACGATAACGGTAATTACTGCAACAATTGCCAGCAGAGCAAGAAGAATGGTGAACGATGAAGGCATACCGCGCTTTTTCTTAGCGGTCTCAGTCATGGTTCTCATCCCCCCCTTCATAAATCATTTAACTGTCTCGCGCGAAGCGGATCTTCCGTGCCGTGCCCACCGCCCGACGCGAGATATTTACCAGACAAAACCGCTCGGGGTGAGCAGCAATACACCCCGAGCGAGATGCTAGATGCTCTTACTTGAGCGTGGCGTACATGACAGCCTTAATGGTGTGCATGCGGTTCTCGGCCTCGTCGAAGACCTTGGAAGCGGGGCTCTCGAAGACCTCGTCGGTGACCTCCTGCTCGGTGATGCCGAACTGCTCGCACTTCTCGGCGCCAATGGTGGTGTTGGTGTCGTGGAAGCTGGGCAGGCAGTGCAGGAAGATAGCACCCGGGTTGGCCATAGCCATGACCTCGGAGGTAACACGATACGGGGTGAGCTGAGCGATGCGCTCGGCCCAGACCTCGTCGGGCTCGCCCATGGAGACCCACACGTCAGTGTAGATAACGTCGGCACCGGTGACGCCGTCCTTGACGTCGGTGGTCAGCTTGATGGTGCAGCCGTTGGCCTCGGCGATGGGCTTGCAGGCCTCGATGACGTCGTCGGCGGGCATGCACTCCTCGGGGCCGCAGGCCACGAAGTTCATGCCGAGCTTGGAGCAGACGACCATGAGGGAGCGAGCGACATTGTTCTTGCAGTCGCCCATGAAGACGAGGGTCTTGCCCTTGATGTCGTAGTTGAAGTTCTCCTGGACGGTCAGGATGTCGGCGAGCATCTGGGTGGGATGCCACTCGGTGGTCAGGCCGTTCCACACGGGCACGCCGGACTTAGCAGCGAGCTCCTCGACGTCATCCTGGGCAAAGCCACGGAACTCGATGCCGTCATACATGCGGCCGAGAACGCGGGCGGTGTCCTCGATGGACTCCTTCTTGCCCATCTGCGACGAACCCGGATCGAGGTAGGTGACGCCCATGCCCAGATCCATGCCGCCGACCTCGAAGGCGCAGCGGGTACGAGTAGAGGTCTTCTGGAAGAGCAGAACGATGTTCTTGCCCTCGAGATAGCGGTGCGGAACGCCAGCGCGCTTCATATCCTTGAAGTTCTTGGAGAGCTTGAGCAGGTACTCGATCTCCTCGGTGGTGAGGTCGAGAAGCTTGAGGAAGCTACGGCCGGAGAGGTTAACACCCATGGTTTGATTCCTTTCGAAGAAATGAATTACGTAAGTATTAGTGGTGCCCGTTTAACGGGCGAAGCCGGTGCGGTTGTAGGGGGACCGCACCGGAAACGGAAAGACTTAGAGGTCCTCGCGCCAGAAGGGCATGCTCATGCAGCGCGGGCCGCCGCGGCCGCGGGAGAGCTCGGCGGAGGGCACGACGAGAAGGTCCAGGCCCTCCTTGTACAGCACGTCGTTGGTGACGGTGTTGCGGGCGTAGACGCAGATCTTGCCGGGCTCGACGCACAGGGTGTTGGAGCCGTCGTTCCACTGCTCGCGGGAGGCCGCGATCGGGTCGCCGCCGCCGCAGGGGATCAGCTTGACCTGGTCGACGCCGGTGGCGTCCTCCAGGACGTGCTCGAGGGTGTCCTCGATCAGGCGGATGTTCACGTCGCCCGGGTTCTTGCCGGCGGTCAGCTCGTAGACGCGCAGGGTGCCCATGATGGCGGGGTGGATCGTGAACTTATCGACGTCGATCTGGGTGAAGACCGTGTCGAGGTGCATGAAGGCGCGCGAGACCGGGATGTCGAAGGCCAGGATGCGCTCGACCTTGGAGTCGGAGTTCCAGAAGATGTTCTGGGCCATGACGTCGATCGCGGCGGCCTGGGTGCGCTGGGAGATGCCGACGGCGAGGGTCTTCTCGTTGATGTTCAGCACGTCGCCGCCCTCGGTGTGGAACTGGCAGTCGCGGCGGAAGTACAGCGAGACGTCCTTGTAGTCGGGGTGGTACTTGAAGATGTACTTGCCGTACAGGGTCTCGCGGTTGCGGGTGACCGAGTACATGCGGTTGAGGTTGACGCCCTCGCCGATGACCGCGAACGGGTCGCGGGTGAAGTAGAGGTTGGGCATCGGGTCGATGATCAGGTCGGACTCGGACTCGGAGTTGACCAGGGAGTCGAGGGTCGTGGACGCCGTGAGGGGCATGTCGATCTCGGACTTGGTCATGCCGGCCATGGTCTTCTTGACGAACTCGAGGTTGTCCTCGATGGAGTCCAGCTTCTCACGGACGATCTGCGGCATGTGCTGGCCGCGGATGCCGGCCTCGGCGATGTACTGGTCGGTGAACTCGGCGCGGGCGCCGGGGACCTGGTCGAACACCTCGGCGACGAGGTTCTCGAGATAGAGGACCTCCACGCCCTGGTCCCTCAGGATCTGGGCGAAGGTGTCGTGCTCCTGCTGCGCGACCTCCAGGAACGGGACGTCGTCGAACAGGAGTCGCTCGAGCTCGTCGGGCGGCAGGTTGAGGAGCTCGTCGCCGGGACGGTGCAGGCAGACCTTCCTGAGCTTGCCGATCTCGGAAGGCACGTGCAGACCTTTCGTCATGGCCTCCTACCTTTCTTTCGGGCCCTTGTCAGGGCCGATTCGTTAGCGCCCCTCCGTGTGAGGCGTTATTGCTGACGACATATTTATATCCAAAATCAGCTCATACTTCCACCTTGCCCCCGAACGGTTTTTTATAGGGGGTGAACGGCATACACATATACTTCACGCATGGCACACTTCATCTTAATAAAGCGTATTTACGTGCTTAAACGCGTTTTCAATCCTAAAATCAAATGGAACTAAACTTTGCTAAACCACCCTCATATTGCATATTTCCAATAAAGCTATGAATAGAATTAGCGGTTCATACCGTGTCTCAACCATTTTCATTTTTATTCAGAAAAAAGTTTGTCCTATTCATTTCTGATAAATAAATTACCGTTTACCAGACGCTTGATACCGTTCACCGGAAACTCAGTATAAGGCCCAGCGGATACCGCCTCGCTTTACGGCCCCATTTGTAACAACTTGACTTCTCGGTATAGAAAAACGGACCCGCTTCCCCTAGGGAAACGGGTCCGTTTTCGATTATCTTCGGCTAATTTGGATAAGGCCCCCGAAGACCATCGGAATCCTAGCGATCGAACTCCGCCAGTGCCTCGCCCAAAGGCCTCAGGCCCTCGCGCAGAACGTCCTCGCTCGCGCAGTAGCCCAGGCGTGCGCCGCAGGGAAGCTCAAAACGGCTACCGGGGACCAGCAGCACTCCCCTCTCGGACAGCAGGCGCCTGCAGAACTCCTCGTCATCCTCGGGAATATCCAGCTGGATAAACGAGGTGGACACGCCCTGCGGGGCCGTCCAGGAAACGCGATGCTGCGTATCGATCCAAGCCTGCGCGATATCGCGGTTGCCAAACACGATCTTGCGATTGCGCTCGAGAATCTTATCCTTGTGCTCAAGCACATAGGTCGCCAGAGCATCGTTGAACACGCCGCCGCAGATCATGGTGTAATCGCGATAGGTACGGATGCGGTTGGACACCTCTTTGTCGGCCAGGACCCAGCCCACGCGGGCCGCAGGTGTCGAATAGGTCTTCGACAACGAGTTGGTGACAATGGCCCTCTCGTACACGTCGACCATCGACATAAAGGACTCAGTGTTTTCGAGCGGCAGATATACCTCGTCGCACAGCACGTAGGCGCCCACCGAGCGGGCGATCTCGGCAATCTGGCCGAGCATATCGGCATCGAGCACCGTACCGATGGGGTTCGATGCGTTGTTTATGCAGAT
Organism: Collinsella sp.; assembly: GCA_014871655.1. Taxonomy (GTDB): domain Bacteria; phylum Actinomycetota; class Coriobacteriia; order Coriobacteriales; family Coriobacteriaceae; genus Collinsella. Next base: position 10,766 of record WGSK01000031.1, read on the forward strand.
AAGCTTGGTGTTGGGACGCACCAAGCGCTTGAGTTCCTCGATATCGGGCTTCCAGCCGAGTTCCTCGCGAAGCTCCCAATACTCGACCTCGGCGCCCAGCGTGCGCGGAATCTCGTAGAGCGGCGCGTAGGTGGGCCACTCGGCGATAACATGGTCGCCGGGCTCGACCACAGCCATGATGGCGTTGAGGTTAGCGCCCGTGCAGCCATTGGTCTGCAGAATGTGATCGGGATTGACCTCCCGACGATACAGCTTGGCAACCTCGGCCTTAAACTCCGGCGAGCCCTCGATCCAGCCGTAGTTCATCTTCTCGCGGTCCAGGCGCTCGTAGAACGTGGCGCCGTCCTGTTCATCGAGCGCGCGCAGCTCGCCCATGGTGAGCGACGAGATCGTCGACTGGGCGATGTCCCACGTGGCGCTCTTCTCCCAAACGTTGAGCCATTCCTCAACGCCAATCGTCTTGATGTCCATGGCCAAGCTCCTTACAAAAGCAGTCATCCAATCGTGTTGACGTTCCTCATACAAGATTGGGGCGGTGCGAAAACCCGCACCGCCCCAATGGGAGACATCTAATGGCAGCTAGATGTATGTATTATGACCTGTACGGGTCCTTGAAGACCTTAGAGGTCCTCGCGCCAGAAGGGCATGCTCATGCAGCGCGGGCCGCCGCGGCCGCGGGAGAGCTCGGCGGAGGGCACGACGAGAAGGTCCAGGCCCTCCTTGTACAGCACGTCGTTGGTGACGGTGTTGCGGGCGTAGACGCAGATCTTGCCGGGCTCGACGCACAGGGTGTTGGAGCCGTCGTTCCACTGCTCGCGGGAGGCCGCGATCGGGTCGCCGCCGCCGCAGGGGATCAGCTTGACCTGGTCGACGCCGGTGGCGTCCTCCAGGACGTGCTCGAGGGTGTCCTCGATCAGGCGGATGTTCACGTCGCCCGGGTTCTTGCCGGCGGTCAGCTCGTAGACGCGCAGGGTGCCCATGATGGCGGGGTGGATCGTGAACTTATCGACGTCGATCTGGGTGAAGACCGTGTCGAGGTGCATGAAGGCGCGCGAGACCGGGATGTCGAAGGCCAGGATGCGCTCGACCTTGGAGTCGGAGTTCCAGAAGATGTTCTGGGCCATGACGTCGATCGCGGCGGCCTGGGTGCGCTGGGAGATGCCGACGGCGAGGGTCTTCTCGTTGATGTTCAGCACGTCGCCGCCCTCGGTGTGGAACTGGCAGTCGCGGCGGAAGTACAGCGAGACGTCCTTGTAGTCGGGGTGGTACTTGAAGATGTACTTGCCGTACAGGGTCTCGCGGTTGCGGGTGACCGAGTACATGCGGTTGAGGTTGACGCCCTCGCCGATGACCGCGAACGGGTCGCGGGTGAAGTAGAGGTTGGGCATCGGGTCGATGATCAGGTCGGACTCGGACTCGGAGTTGACCAGGGAGTCGAGGGTCGTGGACGCCGTGAGGGGCATGTCGATCTCGGACTTGGTCATGCCGGCCATGGTCTTCTTGACGAACTCGAGGTTGTCCTCGATGGAGTCCAGCTTCTCACGGACGATCTGCGGCATGTGCTGGCCGCGGATGCCGGCCTCGGCGATGTACTGGTCGGTGAACTCGGCGCGGGCGCCGGGGACCTGGTCGAACACCTCGGCGACGAGGTTCTCGAGATAGAGGACCTCCACGCCCTGGTCCCTCAGGATCTGGGCGAAGGTGTCGTGCTCCTGCTGCGCGACCTCCAGGAACGGGACGTCGTCGAACAGGAGTCGCTCGAGCTCGTCGGGCGGCAGGTTGAGGAGCTCGTCGCCGGGACGGTGCAGGCAGACCTTCCTGAGCTTGCCGATCTCGGAAGGCACGTGCAGACCTTTCGTCATGGCCTCCTACCTTTCTTTCGGGCCTTTCGGCCGAATCTCTCAGCGCCCTTCCATAGCGGACGCTGCTTGCTGACAGCTCTAGTTATATCCAAATTCCACCCGCAATTCCACCTCGCCCCCGAACGGTCAACAAAGTGCGATGAACGGTATATCGCATGAGATTCCCCCATAATGTACTTCGGCGTTCTAAAGTAACTTTTCTAAGGTAAACGCTCTTTTTTCCTAAAAACTATTTGCAATTGCATCTCTAAACTTTTGATTCAGAATTGCATACCTAAATCGGTTTTATGTATATAAATGATGTTTGTTTACGTTTCCGCCTGCATTCAATGATATTCAGCTATCCATCATTCTTATTCACACTTACGTACCAGTTGAGTGAGGATATAGACCGCTTGCAGACGAGCAGGGCGTCAGTCCTATGACTTGTCAGCGTAAGAAGTAGGTAAAGATACCGTTCGCACAATACGTCCGTGCCACAAGTCGACTAAATTGAGACAATAGTGAATAGGGTTAGGCTACCGTCCCCTGCGGGGACTGAACGGACAGATGCATATGCCGAGCAAAATCGAAAAAAAGCAAGCCGCCGCAAAGCTGCGCAAACCGCCTCGCGACTTCTCGTACACGCAGAACCGAGAGCTCAGCTGGCTACGCTTTGACAACCGTGTGCTTGACGAAGCCTTCGATGAGACCGTTCCGCTGTTCGAGCGTCTAAAGTTCGTGTCGATTTTCGAGTCTAACCTCGACGAGTTTCTCATGGTGCGCGTGGGCGGCCTGTCCGATCTGGCAGAGCTCAAAAAGCAACCTGTCGACAACAAGAGCAATATGACCGCCTCCGAACAGGTCGATGCTGTCATGGCCGAAATGCCCGGGCTCCTTACCCGTTGGGAGTCCATCTTTAAGAGCATCGAGGGCAAGCTCGACACCTTGGGCGTTCACCGCGCCCGCATCGATTCGCTTACGCCCGAGGAGCGCACCTTTGTAACCCGCTACTTCCAGGCCTACGTGTCGCCGGTCATCTCGCCGCTGGTCATCGATCCTCGCCACCCCTTCCCCAACCTACGCAATGGCGCGCTCTATCTGGCCTGTGGTCTGGACGGCGCCACCGACGAGGAGAGCCTGCTGGGCCTTATCGAGATTCCCGCCTCGATGAACCGCGTGGTCGAGATCCCCTCGCCCACCGGCACCTACTCCTACATCTTGCTCGAGGACGTCATCCTCGCCTGCCTGGACAGCTGCTTTGGCTCCTATAAGCCGCTGGATCGTGCGCTGATCCGCGTCACCCGCAACGCCGACATCGATCCGGACGGCGAGGGCGTCGAAGAGGAAGAGGACTACCGCCAGCACATGAAGCGCATCCTCAAGAAGCGCCTGCGTCTGCAGCCGGTAGTGCTCGCGGTCTCGGGATCGCTCGAGAAGGCGACGCTCAAGACTATCCGCAAGGCGCTCGAGCTTTCGCGTCGCTCGGTCTTTACCTGCGATATCCCGCTCAACCTGGGCTACGTCTTTGGCATTGAGGGCAAGATTCCCGAGCACCTGCGCAACGAGCTGCTCTTTACGCCGTTTAAGCCGCAGCCCAATCCCACCATCGACATGACCCGCTCCATCCGCGAGCAGGTGCTGCAGCACGACAAGCTGCTCTTCTACCCTTACGAGGCCATGAACCCGTTCTTGGACCTGGTGCACGAAGCAGCCTACGACCCCGAGTGCATCTCGTTGCGCATCACGCTCTACCGCGTGGCCAAGCAGAGCCGCCTATGCGAGTCGCTGATCGATGCTGCCGAGAACGGCAAAGAGGTCACGGTGCTCATGGAGCTCCGCGCACGCTTTGACGAGCAGAACAACATCGAGTGGGCCGAGCGCCTGGAAGAGGCCGGCTGCACCGTCATCTATGGTTCCGAGGGCTTTAAATGCCACTCAAAGATCTGCCAGCTCACCTATCGCGAGGGCATGGCGCTAACGCGCCTCACACTTTTGGGCACCGGCAACTTTAACGAGAAGACGGCCAAACTCTACAGCGACTTTATGCTCATGACAGCCCATCCCGGCATCGGCGAGGACGCCAACCTGTTCTTCCGCAACCTGTCGCTGGGCAACCTGCGCGGCGACTACCGCTTCCTGGGTGTGGCGCCCGTCGGACTGAAACCGCTCATCATGCGCGGGCTTGACCGCGAGATCCAGCGCGCCCTTGCCGGCGAGCCCGCCCGCGTGTTCTTTAAGCTCAACTCGCTGACCGACCGCGAGGTTATCGACAAGATCGCCGAGGCATCGTGTGCCGGCGTGCGCGTAGACATGATCATCCGAGGCATCTCGTGCCTCAAGCCCGGTGTTCCGGGCAAGACCGAGAACGTGCATGTCCGCTCCATCGTCGGACGCTTTTTGGAGCACGCGCGCGTCTATGCTTTCGGCGTGGACTCGGACATGATTTACCTGAGCTCGGCAGACATGATGACGCGCAACACCGAGCACCGCGTGGAGATTGCCTTCCCCGTGCTCGACCCCACCTGCCGCGCCCTGGTGCACGAGTACATGGGCATGCAGCTGCGCGACAACGTGAAGGCCCGCAGCCTCACGAGCGACGGCACCTGGGTCCCCGTGGAGCGTGCAGAGGGTGAGAAACCCTTCAACTCACAGGAAGCCCTGCTGGAGCGCGCCTATCGCAACGCCGAGGCCGCGCCCGAGCCCGTCATTGAGGCGGAACCTGCCTCCGAGGCCGAGCCGCAGCCAGTAGCACCCAAGGTCCAAGAGGTCCAGGCGACCGTCATTGAGCCCGAGCCTGCACCTGCACCTCAGCCCGATCCGCAGGTCACCAAGCCCGCACCCGAGACGAGCGCCCGTCGCGATAAGCCCGCTGGCAAGACCAAGGCCATCGAGCGCCATCGCCCCGGCCGCGTGCGCATGGGCCTGGGTCTGATCGGCCTGGGTCTTAAGACGCTCATTACCGGCAAGACGAAATAGTCGTTTGTAGAAGCAGTTTGTAGAAGCGCCCCGCATTTGAGGAAAGCCTCGGATGCGGGGCGCTTTTCCCTGCTACCATGGTGCGAACAACAACGCGAATGACAGGCAGGAATATGAAGCTCACTATAGAATCGATGACCTACGGCGCCGACGGGCTGGCGCACGCCGACAACGGCAAGGCCGTCTTTGTGCAGGGTGCCGTGGCAGGCGACACCGTCGAGGCCGAGGTCGTACAGGACGGCAAGTCATTCATGCGCGCCCGCACCACCGAGATTCTGGAGCCAAGCCCCAATCGCATTCAGCCTCCCTGCCCCTTCGTGGGCATCTGCGGCGGCTGCTCGTGGGGCAATCTCTCACGCACGGCACAGCTCGCCGCCAAGGAGCAAAACCTGCGCTCCACGCTCGAGCGCATCGGCAAGTTCGCTCCTGAGCTGGCAGATGAGTTGGTACAGCCCATCTGCCACACCAAGGACGACTGGGGCTACCGCAATAAAATCGAGCTCGAACCGACCGTCGTCAACGGTCGCGTGCGCCTTGGCATGCACGGTGTCGACCCCAGCAAAATCGTGACCGTCGATATGTGTCCGCTGTTCGATAAGCGCTTCCCGAAGGCACTCAAATCGGTCGTCGGCGCACTCAACTATCTAAGCGGCAGCCATGACTTGGGGCTCGAACGCGTGGGCATTCGCGCATCGCGCCGCACCAAGGCACTCGAGGTCGCACTCTGGACGCCCACAGGCTCTTTTCCGCGCTCGCAGGTCTCCCGCGTGCTGGCGTACGCCGCTCATCCTACGAGCATCGTACGCGTGATGAGCAAGGGCGAAAAGAAGGCCCGCCGTGTCTCCAAGGTCGAAATGCTCGCCGGAGAGGGCTCATGGACCGAGAATATCGCCGAGGATCAGATGCGCTTGTCTGCCCCGTCTTTTTTCCAGGTCAACACCAAGGGTGCCGAGATTTTGATCGATCTTGTCATGGAAGCGCTCGACCCGCAGGAAGACGAGCTTGCCGTGGACCTGTACTGCGGTGCCGGCACCTTTACCCTGCCGCTCGCCCGCCGCTGCGACTTTGTCGCTGCCGTCGAGGCCTACGGCCCCGCCGTGCGCGATCTACGCCGTAACCTGGAAATCAACAAGCTTGATAACGTCGACGTCATTGGCGGAGACGCGGTGCGCGAGTTCCCCGACCAGGATGCCGACATCTTGGTGGTCGACCCGCCGCGCGCAGGCCTCGCCCCCGAGGCGATCGGCCTTATCGCCAGCACGAGTGCCCGCGATGTCGCCTACGTGAGCTGCGACCCGGCCACCCTGGCGCGCGATCTCAAACGCTTTGTCGAAGAAGGCACCTTCTCCCCCGTAAAGATCACGCCAGTCGACCTGTTCCCACAAACCTTCCACTGCGAGACCGTCGTCCACCTTAGGCGCAACTAGCCGCTTAATCATTGCTCAGAAAATCATTGGGAAATCGAGCGTGGCAAGCGGAGGTCTTCGGGGTATAAGACGGCTAATTGTATGCCGCCTATGAAAGGAACCCTCATGCCCAGCGTTGCCGTTCTTGCCGCCGATGGCTTTGAAACGATTGAATGCCTGACTATGGTCGATGTCATGCGTCGCGGCGGCGTGCGTGCCACACTCGTCTCGATCATGCCCACGCGTGAGGTCGTAAGCTCGCTGCAGATCCCCGTGACCTGCGATGCACTCTTTGATGAGATCAACTTTGACGAGTACGACTGCGTCGTGCTGCCCGGCGGCCTACCCGGTGCCACCAACCTGCGCGCCGATCAGCGCGTCTGCGACGTGGTCTGCGAGTTCGCCGCGACCAAGCACGTCGCCGCCATCTGCGCCGCCCCGTTTATCCTGGGCGAGCTCGACCTGCTCGAGGGGCGCCACGCCACGTGCTTCCCTGGCTTTGAGAAAAGCTTTCCCGAAGGCGCCTATACCGGCGAGAAGGTCACGCAAGACGGCAACATCATCACTGCCAGCGGCATGGCACAGTCACTCCCCTTTGCATTGGAGCTGCTGCGCACGCTCGCCGGCGACAAGGCCGTCGAGAAGGTTGCCGAGGGCATTCAGCTATGATTTTGGCTTCGCAATCACCGCGCCGCATAGAGCTGATGCGCGAGGCAGGCTACAACATTCGCGTGATTCCTGCCGATATCGACGAAACGCCGTTTGACGGCGAGGCCCCGCTCACGCTCGTTGAACGCTTGGCACGCGCAAAAGCCGCCACCGTTGCCGCCGAGCATGCCGAGCCCAATGAGCTGACGGTCGCGGCCGACACCATCGTCACCTTTGACGGCAAGATTCTGGGCAAGCCGGCAACCGAGGACGAGGCGCGCACGATGCTCCGTGAGCTTTCGGGCCGCACGCACCAGGTCGCAACCGGCGTCTGCATCGTTAAGGCAGGCGATACGGCCGCCCCGCATGCCGCCGAGAGCCTGTCCTTTGTCGATGTGACCGACGTGACGTTCTACGAGCTCACCGACGAGCAGATCGAGCACTACGTCGCCTCGGGTGAGCCCATGGACAAGGCCGGCGCCTACGGCATTCAGGGCACAGGAGGACGCATGCTCGTGCACGATATTTCGGGCGACTTCTATAACGTAGTGGGCCTACCCATCGCCCGCGTCGCGCGCGCGATTCAAAAACTCTCGTAATTGCATCTGGCGCTGGGTATCCCCCGGCGCCTACAATTTTGGCGTAACGTACGGATCCCGACCGGGCACAAGGCGCGGCGGAAAACCGATAGGAGTTAAACATGGATACACTGCTCGAGGCCATTGACGTCTGCGATGTCGATGGCTTTTGCTATGGCAACTATACGGACGAGGAGGCCGGCACCGGTTGCACCGTAATCGTGGCACCCGAAGGCGCCACCGGCGGCGTTGACGTTCGCGGCGGTGCCCCAGCATCGCGCGAAACCGACCTGCTGCGACCCGAGAACACCGTCGACAAGGTCCACGCCGTCTGCCTTTCGGGCGGATCGGCCTTTGGCCTCGAGGCTGCAAGCGGCGTCGCTCGCGAGCTTGAGAGCCGCGGCATCGGCCTTCCCGTCGGCCCCACGCAGGTGCCTATCGTGTGCTCCAGCTGTATCTTCGACCTCGCCTTTGGTAACCCCACCGTTCGCCCCGACATTGAGGCCGGCATCGCCGCGGTGCGCGAAGCACTCGACAACACCCCCACCAAGCTCGAACAGGGCAACGTGGGCGCCGGCACGGGTGCCACCGTCGGAAAGCTCATGGGCCCCGCCACCTGCATGAAGGCCGGCCTTGGCGCTGCCGCCGTGGCGCTCGGTCCCGTTAAGGTAGGCGCCGTGGTTTCGGTCAACGCCTGCGGCAACGTGGTCGACCCCTTCACCGGCGAGTGGGTCGCCGGTATGCGCGCCGCAGCCGATAGTGACCAGATCGTCGACATGGAACTCGCAGCCTTTGCCGCCGCCGGATCCATGCAGATGCCGCTCGACCGCACCAACACCACCATCAGCTGTATCGTCACCAACGTGGAGCTCACCAAGGCCCAGGCCACCAAAGTCTCTCAGATGGCCGCAGACGCCTACGCGCACGCCATCCGCCCCACACACACCACCAACGACGGCGACACCATCTACACCCTTGCCAGCGGCAAACTGGGTGCCCAGGCAAGCGCCGCCGTTCCCCTAGACCTGCTGGGCATGCTCGCAGTAAGGGCCCTGGAAACTGCCATCGTAAACGGAGCCAAAACCGCCAAAACCTCCCACAGCATCCCCGGCGCCGCGAAGTAGTCCACTCGACCGTCGGTCGGAGACGGGCGGGCGTTACGTTTGCTGCTCTACAGTCCTATGCAAGACGAAGGCCACATTAAGTGGCCTTCTTTGCATGCGGAACTCGCGACAAACGTAATGCCCGCCCGCCTCCGACCGACTACCAACTAATATTTTTTTCAGCCCAGGCCCCTGTGTACCGCGCGTCTAAGATCTTCAAATTCAGGCAGCCTGACAATCGATTCTTATTGCAGAGGCCCCTTGGCCTTTAGTTTGATACAAGTTCCGCACGAGCCGGAAAGCACTAAATGTGCTTTCCGTGCGAGCAGGACTGTTCGCAGTAGCAAACTAAAGGCCAAGGGGCCCAGTCAACCTATCAGCAACGAATACTCAGCAGCTAGTTGAATTTGAAGATCTTTGAGGCAAGACGGTATAGGCCGAGTGTGGTTTTGTCGCCGGCACGACCGCGCAGATTGGTGAAGAACCCGACCACGCCGTAGCGGGCACGACGATACATGCGCTCGTCATAGGCCTTCAAATCATTCCACAGCGTCTTTAGGCGCTCGTCGGCGCAATCTTCCTCGGAAAGCTTGGTAAGCACCGAGCAGATCGCCATCATCATGGTGAAGTAGCCCATCATGTACGAACGCAGGCGCGACGACCCAACATCGCTGTACAAGTGGTACGACTCCATCATGATACGCGTAACACGGAACTGCTGGTCCAGACGCTTGACCATCGTTGCCTCGTTGACGCTCTGGCCCTCGCGACCGATAAAGTAGCGGTAGAGGTCGATGTCGGCGTAGTACATGGTCTTGCAACGCGGCAGCGGCACGTAGGCGTAGATGTTGTCTACATAGAACGTGTGCGGCGGCATAGGCAGATTGGACGCGCGCAGCACATCCGTGCGATAGCACAGGCTGTGCATGAGCAGATTCTGGTCCAGACGGAAATGGCCAATCTGGTCCCAGGTAAAGATCTTTTTTCGCGGCAGGGCAAACTTGTAGCCAATAGCGGTATGCGTACCCTCGTAAACCTTCTCGTACACATAGTTCGAGATAAAGAGGTCGACGCGCTGGTCGCGCTCCTCAAAACCGCGCAGGATCGAAAGCATGGTCGACAGGGCTGCGCCATCGAGCCAGTCGTCCGAGTCGACGACCTTGTAGTAGGTACCCTGCGCCTCACGCAAGCCCGAAAGGACGGCGATGCCGTGGCCGCCGTTCTCCTGATGCACCGCGCGGATGATTCCGGGATAACGTGTCTCCCACTCATCAGCCTTGGCTGCCGTCTCGTCCTTGGAACCGTCATCGACGATGATGATCTCGATGTCGGTGGCGTAATTGCTCCCCTCCAGAATGGAGGTGATGCAATGGTCCATGTCCTTGGCGGCGTTATACGAGGGAATACCGAATGATATGACTTTATGCATGGCAGGCGATAATCTCATCCGAAAGATCGAGGGCAGAGTTGGTCACGGCGTCCATATCGTAGTAACGATACTCGGCCAGGCGACCCACCGGGTGGAAGTTCGTCAGGTTCTGGACGCGCTCGAGATAGCGCTCATAGAGCTCACGGTTCTCGGGCTCAAGAATGGCGTAGTACGGCGTCTCACCCGAGCCGGGCGTATAGGCCTTGGAGTATTCCTTCATGATGGTGGTTTTGCCGGGCAGGACCTGGCCAGTCATATTCTTGAACTCAGTGATGCGCGTGTAATCCTCGCTCGTGGTGTAGTTGACGGTGCCCACGGGCTGGAACTGATCCATATCGAGCGTCTCGAACTTCATGTCGAGCGTACGGTACGGCAGGGCGCCCAGGTCGAGATTGAACAGCTCGTCGAGCGGACCGGTGTAGACGATCTCGCCGCCATAGACCTTACCGTCGATCTTGACGGTGGTCTCGTCGATCTCGAAGAGGTCGCGGGCGTCCACGTCGCAGAACACATCAATCAGATCGTGGTCGAGCATATGCTCAAACAGCGCGGTATAGCCGTCCTGCGGCATGCCCTGGAAGGGAGCCTGCGGGAAGTAGCGGTCATCATCGCCCACAAAGACGGGAACACGGCCGGTGATCGAGGGGTCAATCTGGTCGGGCGTCTGGCCCCACTGCTTCATGGTGTAATGCAAAAAGACGTTCTCGTAGACGTAATCAGCGACCTCGGCCAAGTCGGGGTCGTTCTTCTTACGCAGCTCCATAATGGGCACCTTGACATCCTTGCCAAAGGTCTCCACGAGCTTCTGATACAGCTCCTCGCCGCGCTCGTCACCAAAGGCGAGCTTGAGACTCACGTGGTTGAAGGGCACGGGCATAAGGGTGCCGTTGATGTTGGCGAGCACCTTGTGCTGATAATCCGTCCACTTGGTAAAGCGCGACAGGAAATTGTGCACGCGCTCGTTAAAGGTGTGATAGATATGCGGACCGTACTCGTGGATCAGGATTCCGGCCTCGTCAGTGCAGTCATAGGCATTGCCCGCAATGTGGCTACGGCGCTCCAAAACGGCAACACGATAGCCGATGGTCTCGGCAAGACGGCGGGCGCAAACGGCACCGGCATATCCAGCACCGACGACAATCATGTCGTACGCGCCGGCGTTAAAGCCTTCAGGCAGGCCTGAGGTAATCTGCATCGATACTCCTTGTCAAAAGCCACGGGCTCGTTAGCTGGGCTTTTCTCGAACATTCTTCGAGACACATTTATCAGAGCGATTATAGCGCTAATGCGTCCTATAATGAGCTTGCCACACAAGGAAAGCTCAAGCACCGCGGCGTACATAATTGAAAGGTAAACCCGCTAGCAGCGGGTTTATTCGTGAACAGCCGGGCGCCTGGAGCTTAGCGAAACGCTTGTAAGGAGTAACATGAGCGATTTCCTTAACCGTATGAAGTCTGCCGCCAAGGCCGACCTTAAGACGATCGTCCTGCCCGAGGGCGAGGATCCGCGCACCATTGTCGCGGCCACCAAGATCATCGAGGAGGGCCTGGCAAAGATCGTCATCCTGGGCAACCCCGACGAGATCAACGTTCCCGGCGCTACCGTCATCGACCCGCGCAATGCCGAGAAGCACGAGGAGTACGCGCAGAAGTTTGCCGAGCTCCGCGCCAAGAAGGGCGTTACCATCGAGCAGGCTCGCGCCCAGGTGATGGACGCCACCTACTTTGGCACCATGATGGTCAAGATGGGCGATGCCGACGGCCTGGTCTCTGGCGCCTGCCACTCCACCGCCGACACCCTGCGCCCTGCGCTTCAGATCCTCAAGACCGCCCCGGGCACCAAGCTGGTCTCGGCCTTCTTCGTGATGTGCACCGATACCCCGCAGTTCGGCACCGACGGCACGCTGATCTTCGCCGACTGCGGCCTCAACATCAACCCGTCCTCCGACGAGCTCTCCGAGATCGCCATCGCCTCCGCTCACTCCTGGTCCACCTTCATGGGCAACGTTGAGCCGCACGTGGCCATGCTCTCCTACTCCACCATGGGCTCCGCTGGCGGCGAGGTCGCCAAGAAGGTCCAGGAAGCCGTGAAGTTCTGCAAGGAGAAGGCTCCCGAGCTCGCCATCGACGGCGACCTGCAGCTCGACGCCGCTATCGTCCCCACCGTCGCCCAGCTCAAGGCTCCCAGCTCCTCTGTCGCCGGCAAGGCCAACGTGCTCGTATTCCCCGACCTCGAGGCCGGCAACATCGGCTACAAGCTGGTCCAGCGCTTCGCCGGCGCCGACGCCTACGGCCCCATCCTGCAGGGCATCGCCAAGCCGGTTAACGACCTTTCGCGCGGCTGCTCTGCCGACGACATCGTGGGTGTCGTGGCCATCACCGCCGTCCAGGCTCAGATGGCTGAGTAGCGGACATATCCCCTCGGGACCCTACAGGGTAAAGCTCTGAAAACGTCCTCGGACATGCATGAAACCCCCGCTGCGCACTTCGTGCGGCGGGGGTTTCATGCGTCCTGCGGAATATTTTCAGAGCTTTACCCTGTAGGGTCCCTGCCGCCACGTAGCAATCAGAGAATCCGGGGTGGACGGCGGCTTGGCTACGAGCTGGAGCTGAAAATCTGAATGGATGGGTGCCGTTGCTGGGAGCGCAGGCGTTGCTGATGATGATCACTTTGGAGATTGAAAGGCCGGTGGGCTTCGGCGGTTGTTGTGCCGGAAACTACATCCCAGTTTGGAGGCGGATTGTGGGATGTGGCTTCCGCTTGGGGCCTGTTTGGGAAACTTTGGGACGGAATTTTGCTTTATTGTGGGTCGCACTTTCCGCAACGTGCCTCAACCGGAAAGCGTGTCCCAGTATTTGCGCTCGAAATGGGATGGGGTTTCCGCCGTCCACCTGCTAGTAAAAAGGCCTCCGGAGCTGTTGCTCTGGAGGCCTTTCGTTTACTTGCAAATGCGCGCGTTAGTTGTTCTTGGTCAGACGCTCGACGTCGTGGGCGATCATGTATTCCTCGTCGGTGGGGATGACCATGACCGTGACGGCGGAGCCGGCGGCACTGATAACCTGCGGGCCGTTGCCCACAGCCTCGCGGTTCTTGTTGTTGTCGATGCGTACGCCCAGCCACTCAAAGCAGTCGCAGAAGGCCTTGCGGATCGACCAGTCGTTCTCGCCGATGCCGGCGGTAAAGGTGATGGTGTCCACGCCCGCCATGGAGGCGATCATGGAACCGGCCTGCTGCATGGCCTTGTATGCGAACATATCGAAGGCGAGCAGGCAGCGCTCATCGCCCTCGGAGGCGCGCGTACGGATGTCGCGGGCGTCGTTGGAGATACCCGAGATGGCAAGCAGACCAGACCGCTCGTTCATCATGTCGTCGACTTCCTGGTAACTGTATCCGCCCTCGCGCTGCAGGTAGCACACGGTGGCCGCGTCAATGGAACCACAACGGGTGCCCATCATCAGGCCATCGAGCGGCGTGAGGCCCATCGTGGTATCGCGGCACACGCCGTCCTCAATGGCGGCAAGCGAAGCACCGTTGCCCAGATGGCACGAAAGCAGGCGGTGGCAGCGCGAGCCCAGGATCTCCTTGGCCATCATCCACTCGTAGCGGTGGCTCGTACCGTGGGCGCCGTACTTGCGCACGTGGTACCTGTCGCACACGTCCTTGGGCAGCGCGTAGGTGTAGGCAACCTCAGGCATGGTCATGTGGAACGAGGTGTCGAAGACGGCCACGTTGGGCAGCTCCGGATACTTCTCGCGGCAATATTCGATTGCTGCGGCCTCGCCGTAGTTGTGCAGCGGAGCAAGCGGTGCCACCTCGAGAATCTTGGCCATGACCTCGTCGTCGACGACCGCGGAATCATCGAAGTGCCAGCCGCCCTGAACGATGCGATGCCCAATGCCATCAATCGTAAAGTCGGTCTTCTCGAGCTCCTCGAGCACGCGAGCGATAGCAGAGCGATGATCGGGGAAAGGGACCTCCTCGGTCTGCTTGGCGCCACCGTTCTCGGAGTGGCCAAAGATGCCCATGTCCGATCCGATACGTTCGCAGTTGCCCTTGGCGAAAACCTCTCGGGTATCGGTATCCAAAAGCTGATATTTAAGGCTTGAGCTGCCGGCGTTGACAACAAGTACGTTCATGAGACTCCTTTGCAGTGCAATACGGTCGACGCAGACCCCTTAAGGCGGCCGCATTTTAATAAGAAGTTATCATATCTTGATAAATAGCTATCAGCATATCGCCCAACGAGCGCAAAAGAGGGGCCGAACGGCGCTCGGTCGTCCAGCCCCTCCCCTCTTGCAATTACTTGCCGTTGACGATGCGCTCGACGTCGGAAGCGATCATGAACTCCTCGTCCGTGGGGATGACGAAAATCTTGACCTTGGAATCCTTGGCAGACAGGCACCAAGCGCCGTCACCACGCAGGGCGTTGCGGGCATGATCCATCTTGACGCCCATAAAGGCCAGACGGTCGGCGACGCCGGCGCGGACCGCCGGAGCGTGCTCGCCGATGCCGGCAGTAAAGACCAGGGTGTCCATACCGCACATAGAAGTAGCCATCTCGGCAGCCTTGGCGGCAATCTTGTAGACAAACATGTCGAAGGCGAGCTGAGCCTCGGGGTCACCAGCGGCGGCGAGCTCCTCGACGTTGCGGCAGTCGTTGGTCTTGCCGCCGGTCACAGCCAAAAGGCCGGACTTCTTGTTCATCATCTCGTCGACCTCGTCGAAGGTGTAGCCGCCCTCGCGCTGCAGGTAGCACACGGTAGCCGGGTCGATGGAGCCGCAGCGGGTGCCCATCATGACACCGTCGAGCGGCGTCAAGCCCATGGTGGTGTCCATGCACTTGCCGTCCTCGATGGCGCACAGGGAAGCGCCGGAGCCGATGTGGCACACGACGACCTTGCGGGCCTCGCCGTTGGTCATCTCTGCGACCTTCTTGGAGATGTAACGGTAGCTGGTGCCGTGGGCACCGTACTTACGGATGTGCAGCTTGTCGCAGACGTCCTTGGGCAGGGCGTAGGTCTTGGCGACCTCGGGCATATTGAAGTGGAAAGCGGTGTCATAGACCGTGACGTTGGGCAGGTCGGGATACTGCTCGAGGCAGTACTCGATAACGTTGGCCTCGGGGTTGTTGTGCAGCGGGGCGAGCGGAGCGACCTCGCGGATCTTGGCGAGGACGTCCTCGTCGACGAGGGAGGAATCGCCGAAGTACCAACCGCCCTGAACGATACGGTGGCCGATGCCCTCGATCTTGACGCCGTTGGCCTCGAGATCCTTCAGGACGACCTCGATGGCGACCTTGTGGTCGGGGAACTCGATGTTCTCGGTCACCTTCTTGGAACCGTTGGCAGCGTGGGTGAAGGTACCGCCGGTAAAGCAGACGCGCTCGCAGGAGCCCTTTGCGGACACCTTGTGGGACTTGGTATCGATGACCTGATACTTAAGGGTCGAAGATCCTGCGTTGACGACCAGAACGTTCATGTGTCTCCCTACTAACAGGCGGTGTGGCGCCGCCAGGTTACATACGCTTCAATAATAAACCCAAACGCCCTCGCGCTCGGGTTTATTGCGTTGATATATAAGTTATCGGTGTCTAAATACTCATGTCCTTTGGCTTGTAAGACGAAATAGCGCGGGAATATACACCAAAGAAGAAATCCCGAGCGCGACAAGCAATACGACTCGAATGCCCGCAGCGCTGCTCAACACAGCGTTGAGCAGATAGAAAAGAACAGCACCCACCGCCACCATCTGGCTTTGAACCGAAATCAATGAACAGCGCATCGAAGAATCGGCAGCATTTTGAAAAATTGAGTATTTAATTGGAGCAAATAACGAGTAAGCGACCGTCTGCAACACATAGAACACGGGCAGCAAACAGACCGGAGTAAAGGGAATCAAAAACAGAGCAGTCAGGGAAAGGCGCACAATGCCGCAAATACACGCAAAACGGCCCTTGTCGACACGAGCAATCACACTGGGCACAATAAACCCTATGGAGGCGGAGGCAAGGAGCTGGACCGCAATGGTCACGCCCGAAGCGACAGCATTCATTCCGCGACCCGCAAGCAGCAGTGAGAAAAAGTCTTCCAGGGCGACAAAAGCAAATGCCTGAGAACAGTCCATGATGAACGCTGAACGAAGAATGCCATTACACGCAATAGCGGCACCGATCATCTTCGGGCTAATTCCACGCTCAGGTGCCCCCGCAGTGCCCCCTCTTCGCATCTCAGGAATGCAGACAACGACAACCAACGTCAACACCATTGCGATGATATCTGCCGAAAGACCAATGAGATATGCACCGACAGACGAAATGAAACCACCCACGCAAGCGGAGATGGCATAAGAGGCATAGAAAACAAATCGCTCAACGACATTAAGTCTTACGAGCTGGTCCTGAGAGACGCTGTCAATGTAAATCGCTTCTATGGATCCGCTCAGACATGCAACGGCAAAACCTTTGAGAGCGAACGCACCGATTAAAAGCAGAGGGAAACGGACGAGAAGCAGGGCAGCGTAGTATCCAAGCATCCCCACGACGCCAACGAGACCGCTTGTCTTTCGTCCAAACCTATCAGCAATATAGCCAGTGGGAACTTCGAGGATGAACTTGCTCACTTGATATGCAATCATCATGCTAGAAATCGCCACTATCGAGAATCCGACGAATTCAAGGTAAACCGTCAGAAAATACAAAATGGTGCTGAAGTTCGACAGAAAAACGAACGTCATATAAAGCAAAACCGTACGGTTTTTCATGCTCCGCCCTCCAAGAGTCAACAATCTGAATCGGAATCTTGGAAAAGCATGAGGGCAAAGCCGTCAGTCATGTGTTACAAGGCGTCAACATTCACTTGACAACACGAGGCCAAATGGCCTCACGAAGCAAGATGACGCAATAGGTGAAGAAATACCGTCTGGTGTCGATCGGTCCAGGCATTTTGTCGATAGCAAAAGTAGATGGGCAAGGCTACGTCATGCGAGCCTTCAATAGAGCACTCGCTCACTTCCAATCCATCTGATGCGAGAGAAGAGCCAGAAAAACTCAATATCAATCCCCCGGCTTGAAGAAACTCAGCCTGCGCCCTGCTTCCGTATTCGACATCGCGAAAGCGGAAATTAACCAGCTGAGCTTCGGGACATTGATTGATTGCATTGAGACAGGGTGACAAATTAATGGGAACAGCGAGCCTGCCGCCCAGTAACTCACGAATGGTCATAGCGTCAACAGATTGATGACCAGCTGGGCATGAAAGAACCCTGAGCTCCTTTTCACCCATATATTTTGAAGAAAGGACGCTGTCCCGTGGTTCCTCAAACGAGATAGCCG
>WGSK01000032.1:0-26714 GCA_014871655.1 Collinsella sp.
GAGACCCTCCCTGTCGTCACTTTGTTCAACCAGTTTTGCGGGCGTGCGCCGCTGCGCGGCTAGCCCGCGTGCTCCTCGGCGGGGTTGGTCTGATGGATCTTGTTGAACTTTGGCCTTTGGCTTAAAGAAAAACGGGAGGTGCGGCTTGCATCCCCCGTTTTTGTTGTGGTTACTCTAGGTCAATAAATTTGGTGCTTATGATCTTGCCGTCTTTTACGAGCATTCTGGCCATGGTGGGGCCTCGGGTGCCTCTGGGGTAGCTGGCGCTGCCCGGGTTGAGGACTAAACAACGGCCCACTTGGGCTTCTTTGGTTACGTGGGTGTGACCATTGATGGCTACGTCTACGGATCCCACCGGAAGGTCTTCGCGGTAGTGGGCTACGGCGAATTTGAGGCCTTCGTAGGTAAAGAGCGCAAGACGGTCTACATCGGGACCGTAGTCGCGGTAGTAATCGTTGTTGCCCAGTACGGCCCGCACGGGGGCGATGGTGCATAGGTGCTCGTAGTCCATCTCTGACGTGAGATCGCCGGCGTGGATGATCAGGTCTGCGCCCTCAAGCTCATCCAAGAGCGCAGGCGATAAATAGCCGTGGGTGTCCGAGATGATGTCGATGCGCTTGGCGCTTGCGCTGTTCATGGGATCCCTTCCGCAAAAAACGATTCGGCAGATACATACAAAAAAGCCCCACGGCTCCGCAGACGATGGGTCTACAGGGCTGCGGGGCCAGTGTGCTAGAGACTCAGAGCCTTCTTGAGCGGCACGACGCGGCGGCGCGAAACCGGCACGCGTTCGTCGACGCCCGTAATGCCCAGCTGGATGGCGCCCGAGGGCACCGTCTCGACGTCCGTAACGCACGCCAAGTTGACGATATAGCGGCGGTGAACACGGAAGAAGCCAAAGTCGCAGAGCTTGGCCTCAAACTGCGCCAGCGAGGTCGTCGACAAAAAGCGATCATCGACGGTATAGATGCAGGAGTAATCGTCCTTGGCCATGATAAAGCGAATGTCGTCCACGGGAATGAGCACCTTGCGGCCGCCCTTTTCCACCGGGATACGCTCGATGGTCACCTTGCTGTCCGTAACCGGCTTGGCGCGTTGCATGACCTTCTCGATCGCGCGATCCAAGCGAGCTTCCTCGACCGGCTTCATCAGATAATCGACGGCATCCACGTCGAATGCCTCGACCGCATGGTCACTATACGCAGTCACAAACACGATCGCCGGCGGATTTTTGAGCTTATGCAGCGCCTCGGCAAGTTGCAGGCCCGAGGCACCGGGCATCGAGATATCGAGAAACACGACATCCACGCGACTTTCCATAAGCATCTCGATGGCGGAGCGGACGCTCGACGCCTCCGTGATCGTGCCGATCTTGCCCGTTTGCTCGAGCAGGAAGCGAAGCTCCGAGCGAGCCGGCGCCTCATCATCCACAATCATCGCACGCAGCATAGGGATAAAACCTTTCGTCAACTAACTACGCCGGGCATCCGTCGCATGACGTTGAGCCCGTAGCCTTTTATTTTACTCTTGAATGTCAAAGATGCTCTCTGACAAATCAAGATGAAGGAGCACTTTGGTGCCCTTGCCCGGCGCCGATTCGACACGCGTATAGGAGTGCGGCCCATAAAAGCGATGGATGCGCTCCGAAATATTGTGCATGGCCACACCGGCGCCGCCACCCTGGGGAGAGCTGGCGTCGGGACGGGCAGAACGCTCGTCAAACAGTCTGGCGGCGGTACCCTCATCCATGCCCACGCCATTATCGGCCACGGCAATCAAGATTGCATCCTCGCCGTCTTGGTGAACGGTCACGTCGATCCTCAGGGCGTCGTCATCGCCCATACCATGACGCACGGCGTTCTCGACAATCGGCTGGATCACGAACGCCGGCACCAGCGTATCTTCCACGTCCTCGGACACATCGAACGTCGCAAGCACGCGGTCCTCGCCAAAGCGGGCCTTCTCAAAGGTAAGGTAGCGCTTGGTCTGTGCGACCTCGCGCGAGACCGGAATAAGCGATCCCGAGTTGTCGAGCGTGGCACGATAGAACGATGAGAACTCACGAAGCAGCTCGCGGGCCCGCAGCGGATCGGTGCGCGTAAACGATGCAATGGTGTTCAGCGTGTTGAACAGGAAGTGCGGGTTAATCTGCGCCTGCAGTGCACGCACCTCGGCGCGCGCCGTGAGTTCCTTTTGCACCTCGAGCTCGTGGATGGCGAGCTGCGTGGACAAGATCTCGGCAAAGCCCGAGGCAAGCGCGTACTGGGTACGGTCGACGGCGCGCGGGGTCTTATAGTAGAACTTGAGCGTGCCGACGGTACGATCGCCTACCTTGATGGGGGCGATAATGCCGGCGGGAACTTGGTTGTGCGAGCCGTCCGAGCCCACGACATCCACCATACGGTTGAACGACTGCACGATGCCATGTTCGATAACGTAGCGTGTGGCAAGCGTGTGGATGGGAGAATCTGGCAGTAGTTTTTCCTCAAACTCTCCCGCGCAGGCAAGCACGTTGCCCTCGTCGGTGATGGCCACCGTCATGGCGCGCGTCTCGGGCAAAATGCGCCGGCACACCAAACGCGCCGACTCCTGCGTCAGACCGCCCTTAATGTCCTCGAGCATGGCCGAGGCCACCGAGAGCGTCTCCTCGGTGTACTGGGAGCGCACCGAATCGGGATTGAGCGTCAAAAAGATAAAGATGCACAGCAGCGCGCAGGCAATCACCGTGGCAATCGGCTCGATACCGGTCACCAAGGCAAAAATAAAGTACACCAGCACGCAAATGGCGCAGGCAACGGCAATGATGCGAAAGATTGATATTGAACTATCGCGCTGGGCGCGGCGGTCGATCATTCGGCCCCCTCCAGGATACTGATCAGTTGTGCGTCACGCCAAAGCCCGTCCATGATCTTGGGCCAAAAGCTCTGGAAACGCAGATAGCTTGCAGCGTTTTGGCGCGCATAGGCCTTTGCCTCGCCGATACCATGGCGCCAGATGCGCAGGTAGCCCTCATGCTCGCGGGTAAACACGCTGCGGACCATAGCGGTCTTGCGCACGCGGTCGTCGAGCTCGCGCGAAATCCACGGGCCCGGGTAGGGCATGAGTGATGCCGCCGTAACGGGAATGAGCTCCTTTTGATGCGCGGCGAATGTCAACTTGGCCCGTTCGTAGTACCAACGGTATACATCCTGCATAAAGCGCGGTGAGCGCTTTTCGGACTCCGGAGGCAGATGGCGCACGGTCCACTCGTTATCGAACCACACGTCGTAGCCAAACATGCGCATGTTAAAGAGGTAATCCAAGTCCTCGCCGCGGGTGATAAACGGGTCAAAGGCCACACGCGTAAAGGCGCGGGCGTGCAGGGCCATCAGGCCGCCGCACACGTAGTTGGAGCGCGAGATGCGGGTGCCCGAGAGCGCCTTTTTCATCCAACGGTTGAACTCGATGCGCTTGGTCCACCAACGATGGCAGATGCCCGCCTTGTCCGTGGGAGCCAGCGGCGAGCCGTCGCGATCGTAGAAATAGCCGCTCTTGACCAAGATCGGCAAGCCCTGACGCGTCTGCTGCCCCAACGCATAGGTCGCGCGCTTCATAAAGTCGGCGTCGATGACAGTCTCATCGTCATCCAAAAAGATAACCGCGTCATGCCCCAGCACAGCGGCACAGGCTAGCCCCATGTTGCGGATGGCACCGTAGCCTCGCAGGCTCACGCACTCGCCCGAACCCTTGGGCGCGATCTGAGCAACCCGGTCTGCGATGCGCGAGGCCTGGGTGTTGGTGACAACGGTGACCTTGAGCGTGGGATGCGCGTCGACAATCTCGTGCACGCGCAGCGACACATCGGCTGTGGCAGAAACGGGACAGACCACCAAAAGGATGATGCGTGGGATGTCACGCACCTGCTCAAGCGAGGCCAGGCAGCGGTCGAGTTCGGGATTGTCGGCGTTGAGTCGCGTCGAATGGTCATAAGTGCCAGGGGCGTTTGCGCAAGCGTCATCGCCCGCCCAATACGTTGGAATCACGACTGTGGCGTTCATGCCTTACCCTCCCTGCAACACAAAAACGGGACGCCGCCAAACACAGGCGACGCCCCGCGACCTAGCTGATTCCATCATACCCACTTGGGCAAATCATTGCTCGCAAGTCGCAATGTTTATTGCGGATAACCCCAAAAGAGTACCGTGGACAGGCACAATAGCCGCTCGCTCCTATGCGGCATGCTCTGCCGCCCGAGTCATGCGGGACAGGCGGACCAGCAGCATAAAGCCAACGACCAGCAGCACACCAATGGAAAGGACGCCCAGCGACGGGTTGCCGGTCAGCGAGGTGACGACCGACACCAGGAAGGTGCCCATAACGCTTGCATAACGACCGAAGATGTCAAAGAAGCCGTAGTACTCGTTGGACTTTTCCTTGGGGATAATGCGGCCAAAGTAGCTACGGCTGAGCGCCTGCACGCCGCCCTGGAACAGGCCGACCATAATGGCAAGCACCCAGAATTCAAAGGCGGTCTTTAGGAAGAACGCGGCGAACAGCACAATGCCCATATAGGCGGCGACTGCCACCAAGATCATGTTGAGCGTGCCCACGCGTCCGGCAAGCTTGCCGTAGATGATGGCGGACGGAAAGGCCACGAACTGCGTGACGAGCAGCGCCAGGACCAACTGGGTCGAATCGATGCCCAAGGCCGATCCGTAGCTGGTTGCCATGGAAATGACCGTGTGCACACCGTCGATATAGAAGAAGAACGCGATCATGTAGACCAGCACGGTCTTGTTGTGGGCGATCTCGCGCATGGTGTGTCCGACCTCGGAGAACACACCGCCCACGATGTGGCCGATGGTGTCCTGGGGACCGCGCGCGCGACCGTATTTTTGCTTATAGGTGCGAATGAGCGGCAGGGTAAAGATAAGCCACCAGGCGCCAGTGATGACAAACGACAGACGCGTTGCCAGCATGGTGGGGACGCCAAGAGCGGGGCCACCCATGATAAGCGCCAAGCAGATGATGAACGGCACGGTAGAACCGATGTAGCCCCAGGCATAGCCCGAGCTGGACACGGCGTCCATGCGCTCGTCGGTGGTAATGTCGGGCAGCATGGCGTCGTAGAACGTCATAGAAGAGTTAAGGCCGATGGTGCACAGCACGTACACGGTCAAAAATGCCATGGCGGACATGGGGATAGCCTGCGCCAGGCAAAGAACCAGGCCCGTGAGGAAGAAGCCCAAGAAGAACTTAATCTTGTTGCCGGCGTAATCGGCAAGCGCGCCCAGAATGGGCATGAGCATGGCAATGACCAGCGAGGCAATCGTCTGCGCGTTGCCCCAGGCGACCACCAGGTCTGCCGAGGAAGCACCGGTATTGATGGCGTTAAAGTAGATGGGCACCACCGAGGTATTGAGCAGCACGAGGGCCGAGTTGCCCACATCGTACATAACCCAGTTACGCTCGAGCTTGGTGTATTTCATGGACAGGGCCCCTTCGTATTCGCCCGATATGCAGTTAGTTCATCGTACCCCAATTGTCCAGAGGCGCCGGTAAGGATTCGGCAAAGGGGCACGCACGAGCCCTACTCCTCGCGGTCGAACTCTTCGTCGGCACCGAGCACGCGACCGCTGTAATTGACGTGGTTGGTCACGGCTTCCATATCGCCGGTCTCGATAAAGCGGGCGACGGTGAGCTCGTAATCGAGCAGTGCGCGGTCAAAGACCTCGGGGAAGCTCTCGGTCGAGACTTCATCGGTAAAGGGGCTCTTCCATGCCAAGTGGCCCAGGTTGCCGGTACGCTCGGGCAACTCGGTCGTCACGCGGTGCGCAAGGCCGTCGAGTAGCGAATAATCGTGCACCAAGCCCTCAACCAGCGAGATCGCGCGCGTCTTTGCGGAGCCGGCCGGCTCAATCGCGCGGTAAAGTCGCTGCATATTGGCAACGGCAGCACCGTACTCCCCCGCCGGAATGTCAATGCCATACACGCGTCCGGCAACATAGCTCATCAGCACGCCGGCCACGCGATTGATGCGATCGGTGGTGACGATCTCGCCCGCCGGCGGGTAATCGTCGACCGTAGCGCCATCGCGTTTAAGCTGCAGCATCAGTACATCCAGGTCGCTCTCGATCACAGCATGGACCTGACTGCTCGAATCCTCAAGCTCTGAATCGGACTCCACGATGCCAAACTGCTGCTCATAGACAAAGGGGTGGGCGTTGCGGTCGAGCACGTAATGAGACAGCAGGCCCAGCGCAAAGGCACGACCCAAGCTGGCGTCGCGCGGCAGCAGATGCGACACGCCGTCGCGCAGGCACGCGAACTGGCGAGACATGCGCGACCGATGCATGACCTGCGCCAGCAGCGTGCAGTCGGAAACACGCGGTGTCAGAATGTGAAAGAAGAACGGGTCGGGGCCTTGGTTGCCCAAGATAAAGGCAATGCGCTCTTCATCGGACGTGATGACGCCCTGCGGAAGACGGTCGATGCTTTCCTCGCCAAACAGATGATGGGTGATAAGCGCGGGCATAATGATCCTTTCGATTTCATTCGATGCCACCCATTATGCCCACCGCGCGCCCATGCCAAACCTGCGATGGCAAACGACGGCACGCAAGCCTCTTACGCAAGCCCCAGGTGCGACTTGACCTCGGCGGCACGACGACGGGACACCGGCACCGTCGAGCTCACGCGGTCAAGCCTGAGCTCCATCAACCCCGTGGAGCCAATCTCAACATTGTGCACGTCTTCCAAATTGACCAGATAGCTGCGATGAACGCGAATAAAGCCCTCGGAGACCAAGCGACGCTCGAGCGAAGAGATCGACTCATTGATCAGGTACGTTCCCTCGGCGCAGATGGCATTGCAAAAATCGGCGCGCGCCTCAAAGTAGCAGACGTCTGCGGCGGGAATGAACACCTTTTTGCCCCCGCGGTCCACCGTCAGACGCAAAGGCTGGCGCGGAGCGTGGATAACACGACGGGCACCCAAGGCTGTCTCGATCTTGTCGAGTGCCTTTGACAGGCGTGCGTCCTCGACCGGCTTGACGACATAGTCGACCGCATCGAGGTTATACGCATCGGCGGCAAACTCGGCAAACGCCGTCACAAACACCACGACCGGCGGCGTCTTTAGGTTCTGCAGCGTCTCGGCAAGCTCAATTCCCGAGCGACCGGGCATGGTAATGTCTAAAAACAGCACGTCGGGCTTATTCGACAGAATCGACTCCACGGCTTCGGTGACATTGCCCGCCTCGGCAATCTGGCCCACACGCGTATCCTTTTCCAACAGATAGCGTAGCTCAGCCCTAATGGGAGGTTCGTCATCAACCACCAAGATGTTCCAGCCTTCGGACATATGTGCTTCCCCTCTTTTTCTCTCAATCCAACCGCGTGCTACGCCGTCAACGGCGCGGGCTCATGCGGCTCGCCGTTCAGCTCGACGATGACCTGCGTTCCCACGCCCTCCTGGGACTTCACGCGCATGCCGGAATCTTCTCCGTAAAAGAAATGGATGCGCTGAAGCACGTTGAAGAGCGCCAGGCCGCAACCTCGCTTGACGGAGCCGTCGGCGGTAATGCTCTCGGGCTCCTCTAGGCGATGTTGCTCAAACAGATGCGCGCAGACCTCTTCGCTCATACCGATGCCGTCGTCCTCGACGGTGATCTCCAAACCGTCATCGGTCTCGAAAGCCCTAACATGAATAGAAAGCGGCTCGGTCTCGCGCTGCGCGTGCTTGATGCAGTTTTCGAGCAACGGCTGCAAGATAAACGGCGGCACCATGCAATCGCGCACCTCAAAGTCGATATCGACCGAGACGCGCAGACGGCCGTCGCCATACCGGGCCTGCATAAGATTGATATAACGAGTACCCTGTTCCACCTCGTGCTCGAGCGTGGTGAGCGTATCGGAATCAGAAAGCGTCTGACGATAGTAATTGGAGAAGTCGATCAGCAGCGATCGCGCCTTGTCGGGCTCGGTTCGAACGAGCGACACGATGGTGCTGATGGTGTTAAACAGAAAATGAGGATCGACCTGCGATTGCAAGGCGCGCAGCTCCACGCGGGCCGTAAGCTCGTCCTGGCGCTCGAGCTCAAAGCTCGCAAGCTGCGTGGAAATGAGGTCGGCAAAGCCCGAGGCAAGCGCCGTCTGGCGCATATCGATGCTGCTCAGACGGGGATAATACAGCTCGAGCGTGCCCACGCAATGCCCGCGCACGGTAAGCGGTGCGACAATACCGGCGCGCAGGCGCGGAAAGTAGCCACCTGTCTCGGTCGAGGCATCGCGCGAGAACACGCTTTGCTCACCGCTGTTGATCACGTTGAGCGTAGTCCGCAGCACCACCGGGGTGCCCGCGGGGCATTTTGCCGAGTCCTCGCCCCAGCTTGCCAACACCTGCTTGCCGTCGGTAAAGCAGATGGCAGAGGCGATAGTTTCGGACAGGATGATCTTAGAGGCGCCCAGGGCAGCTTCGGGCGTAAGGCCGCGCGACGTGTAGGCGAATATTTTTGAAGCGATGGCGAGCGTGCGGTCGGTTGCGCTCGATGTGAGGTCGTCGGGAACGACAAAGACGTACGAGAAGAAGAAGCACAGCATGACCAAGCCGGCAATGACGACAACGGCCGGAACGGGATTGGGATTATCGGTTAGATCCCAGATGAGCAGCAGGATAAGCAGCGGAACGACAATACCGAGCAAAATGGCTTGAACCACATGCTGAGCGGTACGAAAGACCTTGGTAGAGTTGTAGCTCTTGCCCAGAATCAGCCTATTGAGATCCACCGTCATCTCCTTCTTACCGACGCACCCCATAGCAATAAAGAGGGCCGCAAGCGACCCTCTCCATTGCATTATGCAATCAAATACTGTGTTTTACATCAAGCCATCGATGAACGGTAGCTTAGGCGCTGTACTTGTTTGCCTCGCCGAAGGTGCCGCCCTCGACAATCCAGCCGTCCTTCATGATGACGTCCATGTTGTCGGTGTTGAGCACGTGGATGTCGGCGGCGACGTCACCGTTGACGACCAGCAGGTCGGCGCACTTGCCGGCCTCGATGGAACCGGTCTCGTCCTCGATGTGGCACATCTTGGCACCGTTGAGGGTGGCACAGGTGATGGTCTCGACCGGGGTGAAGCCGATCTTGTCGACGAACTCGTACATCTCCTCGATGGAGCAGGTGCCGTACGGGGTGACGAAGGAGAAGGAGTCGGAGCCGATCGTCATGACGACGCCGCGCTTCTTGGCCTCGCGCAGGCAGTCGTAGTTGCGCTGCAGCTCCTTCTCGACCAGGGTGCCCTCGTACTTGTCGTGCAGCTCGGGAACGTAGACGGGCGGATAGGTGGCGTACCAGGTGGGCAGGAAGGCGATCGTCGGGGTGAAGAAGGTGCCCTGCTCGGCCATGAGGTCCATGGTGCGCTCATCGATATCGAAGCCGTGAATCAGCTGCTCGCAGCCAAAACGAACGGAATCGTAGGCAGCGGCGTGGTTGTTGTAGCAGTGGCTCCACACGGGGATGCCGACCATCTTGGCCTCTTCGACCACGGCCTGAATCTCCTCGGAGCAGTAGTGCTGGTCGCGGCCGGAGTCCCAGCGCCAGATGCCGCCACCGGTAGCCCAGATCTTGATGGCATCGGGGTTCTCGCGCAGGCGACGGCGGACGGCCTTGCGCAGATCCCAAGGACCATCGACCTGGTCGCCCCAGGGGTGGGATTCCTTGTTGAGCTCCTGGGTGCAGTGGTGGGAGTCACCATGACCGGCAACGCGGCAGAAGCCGAGGCCGGTGGCCAGAACGCGCGGGCCCTTGAAGACGCCCTTGTCGATGCAGTCACGGATCTGGATACCAAAGCGGCCGATCTCGCAGACGGTGGTGAGGCCGTGGGTGAGGCAGTCGTAGGCCTGCTTGACGGCGACGGCCTGCTTCTCGAGGAGCGGCTGCATGACCCAATCGGTGTCATCGTCGGTCAGGTTGCCCGAGAAGTGCAGGTGGGTGTCGATCAGGCCGGGAAGGACGGTCTTGCCGGCGGCGTCGATAACCTCAACGCCCTCGGGAAGGTCCTGCATAGTGCCGGCGTACTCGATCTTGCCGTTGTCGTCGACGAGAACGAGGGAGTTCTCGACCGGCTCGGCACCGGTACCGTCGATGAGCTTGCCGCCAACGATTGCATACTTAGTGGACATGGTTCCTCCTTATGGATCCATATAGTGGGCGAGGCCGTGTTGGGTTAAGGCCTCACAAAGCTACCCAAGTGGTGCCGGGTTCGGTGCGCGGGAGAGAGGGTCCCGCACACCCGATCCGCCCCGGCTCGGCGTTACTTTTTGCGGGAATTGGTGAAGGCCATGAGGGCCAGGCCAATAGCCAACCAGCCGATCACGATGCTCCACTCCACCATGTTGAGGGAGGCGGGAGAGAACGGAATCACGAGCAGGCCGATGATGATGGCGCAGGCAGCGATAGCGAGGCCGATGCCAAACTTGCCGCCGGGAACTTCGTAGGGACGAGGCAGGTCAGGCTCGGTGAAGCGCATGCGCAGGCAGGCGAGGGCGACCATGCCGCAGGAGAAGATGAAGGCGAGAGCCGACACGTTGGTCAGAGGGATGAGCATGTTCTTGCCCAGGAACGGACCGATGACGGTGATGACGCCCAGAACGACGCAGGCGAGCTTGGGAGCGCCAGACTTGGGGTCGACCTCGGCGAATTTCTCGGGCAGCTGGCCCTTGCGGCCCATGGCGAGCATGATGCGGCTCGTGGCGCCGTAGAAGGAGTTCATCGGGCCCATAGGTCCAAGCGTGGCGATGACGAGCATGGCCAGGTACAGGAGCATGTTGATGCCCTTGAGGCAGGCAAGCGCGGGAACCGGGCTCTTAACAAACTCATGCCAGTCGAGGATGGTGCCGAACGAGTAGATGCAGACCATGTAGAAGCCGCCGGCGGCCAGCAGGGCCAGGGAGATGATCTTGCCGAACTTGTTCCAGTTGAGGCCCTCGGCTGCTTCCTCAGCCTGCTGGGGAATGGTATCGAAGCCGGCGTAGAAGAACGGGGTCAGAACCAGGACCGACACGATGCCGGCGAACAGGCTGGTGCCCTCGGTAGCGGGCTTGCCGCCGCCAGCACCGGTGACCTGGGAGAACACGGGCATGGCGTGTTCCGGCGAACCGGTGAACAGCGAGACGCCCATGGCGAGCAGCATGCCGCAGAGCAGGGCCTTGGTCAGGAAGGCCTGGAGCTTGGCGGCCGAGCTGGCGCCGCGGAAGTTGAGGAAGATGACGTAGACTGCAAAGCCGAGCGCGATCAGCGTCGGGAACAGGTAAACGTCGGCCCCCAGGATGGTGTAGAGCTTGACGGCGCGCAGCCACTCAAGGCCGGGCAGGCTGCCGAACATCTCGGACACGAGGGTCGAAATGGCGATGGCCTCCCACGGGCACAGGATGCCGTTGCCCAGGGCCAAAAGCCATCCGGTGATATAGCTCAGCGTACGGCCAAAGCTACGATCGACATACTCGACGATGCCGCCCGAGATGGGGATAGCAGCCGTGAGCTCACCGAAAACAGCTCCGACGGGCACGAGGAAGATTGCACCCAAGAGGAATGCGATCATAGCGGGAACGGGACCGCCGCCCACGACCATCCAGTCGCCGACCTGCAGAACCCAACCGGTACCGATGATGGCACCGAAACCGATGGTGAAGAAGTTCCAGAGCGAAAGCGTTTTCTTCATGCCGCCGTTATCCTCGACTGCAACTTCTGCGTTCTTGTCCGCCATTGTTCCCCTCCTTTCCTTTTTGACGCCCCTTGGCGTCACCCCTTGCGCAGCCTGTTTTGCCGCGCGCTTTTATTTCGTGGCTTTAAGATACGGCCTTGGCACAGCAACGCCGCTTGTGGCTCGACCGAAGGCAGAACTGTAAAACGAGCGGCGCCGTTTTTGGGACGAACGGCGGAAGACGCCATTCGTCTTGGACGCTTTCATCTTGTCTGCTTTTGAAGACCTGTTGCCGTGACGCTTGGCGCGCGGCGCGGCAACGTTCATACCATTTGTCAGGCTTTTGGCGCACATGCCCATGTGTCGTGCATCTTTTTATGTAGGATAGACAAGTTACACATGAGGCAAGGTGATTCGAATGGCATACGGATACAATGACGGCGACCAACGGCCACAAAGCGTGCGCCTTGCCGGCCGTACCACGCCAACGCCCAGAAGCACCTCCGACAACGACAGCCCGCAGCGCCCCCAAGAGCAGCTCGGGGCTTCTTCGCGGCAACGAAGCCGTACCGTGCAGCAGTCAGACCGCATGAGTACGAGCGCACGCCAACGTCAGACCGACACATCGCAGCCACGCCGCTACGATCGCCGTAAGACCGACTACTACGTTAAGCGCTCCTTTTCGCGACCTCAACGCGATCGCGGCAATTCCGCCCCTCACCCCGCGTCGCATACCACAAGCCACGCGCTTCCAGCCCGCCGCCTACGCCTTGTGCTTTGCTCCATCGCCGCCTGCCTCGTCTTTGTGTTT
The DNA here is from genome assembly GCA_014871655.1 of Collinsella sp. Lineage (GTDB taxonomy): Bacteria > Actinomycetota > Coriobacteriia > Coriobacteriales > Coriobacteriaceae > Collinsella. Next base: position 12,493 of record WGSK01000032.1, read on the forward strand.
TTGGGATCCTGTATCTCTCACGGATCAGCCGGTCTCGAGCCCACCGCCGAGGACAAGCTGCTTAAAGCTCCCGTCGTGCCCGGCTACTCATTTGCCTTTTCGACCCCGCGCTCGCAATGGCAGGCCGGCACCATGCCCCACATCTACCAAATTGACCCCGCATGGTCGGAGCTGCCCTATGCCGGTGGCACTATTCGCGAAAACGCTTGCGGTCCCACTTGCCTCACCATGGTCTATATCTTTAAGACCGGCCATACCGATAAGACGCCGGTCGATATATGCGCACTGGCCGAAGCCGGCAACTACGCCCCCACTGGTGCCACCGAGTGGTCGTTTATGACAAGCGGTGCGTGGCAGCTGGGGCTCAACGGAACACAGCTCTATAACGATCGCGAATCGATTACCCAAGCACTTCGCTCGGGTGCGCCCGTCATCGCCGCAGTGCGCCCCGGCACGTTTACCAACGTAGGCCACTATATCGTGCTCCACGGCATCGACGATGCCAACCAGATTGGCGTCTACGACCCCAACTCGGCCAGCCGCAGCGCCCGCCGCTGGGGCGTGGTGGAGGTCCTCAACGAAGTCGAAGCCATGTGGGCCTACTACTAGTCATTGGGGACAGACTTAAATTGAGTGGTCATTGGGGACAGTCTTACGGACGCCGGCCGAGAGCAGACGAAAAGGGCCATCCCGAACTGCTTGGAACTGCCAGCACGGAAAGCGCATCCTGCTTTGGGGCCCAATAGCGGGATGCGCTTTCCGTTAGCGGCCCGTTTGGGAAACTAGGGACCGCTTTTCGACAAAAATCCGGGATGCATTTTCCGATTGAGGGCCTCAAGGGAAACCGCACCCCATGTTGGACGCTCATTCTGGGATGTGCTTTCCGCAGTTGATCGATGCAGCCTTTAAGGACTGTCCCAAGCTGCCGGCAGGAAAGGAACGTCCCCAAGTGCCGGGTTTCCGCAGCCTGCAATGCTCCTCATGAACAGCCGCCTCAATAACAAAAGCCCCCGCGGCCGAAGCGGACCGCGGGGGCAACAGACCTGCAAGAGTTAACTCAAGTCCTCGCCATTTGATGCAATGACCTTTTGGTACCAGCAGAAGCTGTCCTTTCGGTAGCGATCGAACGTGCCTTTGCCCATATCATCGGCATCAACATAAACAAAGCCATAGCGCTTCTTCATCTGCCCCGTCGAGGCCGACACCAAATCGATACAGCCCCACGGCGTGTATCCCATCAGGTCAACACCGTCCTCGACAATTGCATCGCGCAGCGCAAGAATATGCCTTCGCAGGTAATCAATATGATACGCATCGTGGACTTTGCCGTCTTCCAGCGCATCGAGTCCGCCCACACCGTTCTCGGCGATAAAGAGCGGAAGATGGTAACGATCGTGGTAGCCGGCAAGCGTCACGCGCAAACCCAGCGCATCGATCTGCCACTTCCAGGCAGTCTCTTTATCCTTGAGGTACGGATTGCGCAACGTCGGGAACACGTTGCCCTCCGCCTTCTCGGCGATCACCTGATCATCGGCGCACACCAAGCGCGAGCAATAGTACGAGAACGAGATGAAGTCGACCGTATGCTCTGCCAGATACTCCGTATCGCCCGGCTCAAAGGGCACGTGAACACCCTCTTTCTCGAGTGCACGCAGCTTCCAAGCAGGATAGGCGCCCGCAGCCATCACGTCTGTGTAGAAGTAGCGGCCGCGGTCCTCCTCATACGCAAGCCATACGTCCTCGGGCGCACAACGGTACGGATAGGTCGCACCGGCAGCGACCATGCAACCCACCTTGTTTGCGGGATCGATCTTGTGCAGAATCTCGACAGCGCGAGCGCTCGCCATAAACATATGGTGCGAGAACGCCGCGGTCACGGCTGCACGGTCACGCTCATCCTCGAGCGTGACACCCGCGTTGAGATAGGACAGCGCCACGCTGTTGATCTCGTTGAACGTAAGCCAATAACGCACGAGGCCCTGGTACGCGCGTCCGACGGTCTCGACGTAGTGCGCATACCGCTCGATCATCTCTCGGCTTTGCCAGCCACCATAGCGCTCGACCAGAGCCAACGGATAGTCGTAGTGCGACAGCGTCACAAGCGGCTCGATTCCATGCTCGCGCAGCGCCTCGAATACCTGACGGTAAAACTCCAAGCCCTCGCCGTTGGGCTCGGTCTCCATCCCTGTGGGAAAAATACGGCTCCAGCAAATTGAAAGACGCAGGCACTTAAAGCCCATCTCGGCAAAGAGCTCGACATCCTCGTGCCAATGATGGAAGAAGTCGTTGCCCCAGCGGCATGGATACAGCCTGTCCGGATCGTCCACGGGCTTTTGCCTGCCAAACATTACATCCCAGCGGTCGGAACCCTGTGGGATCAGGTCGGAGTGCGACATGCCGCGGCCGCCCTCGTTCCAGCCCCCTTCGGCCTGGTTGGCGGCGAGGGCACCACCCCACAAAAAGCCCTCGGGCATACCGGCGGCAGACGTTCTGTCAAAGTAACTCATGCTACTCAGCATCCTCGGCAGAAGCTGCCGCGGCGTTCTCCTGCTCCTGAGCCAGGAGCTGGTTATCGTACACCTTAAAGAACGGGTACCAGACCACAGCCATGACCACGATCAAAACGATCGTAAACACCCAGATGCGCGGGTCGAGGCACTGGACAAAGCCCTGAACGAAGATGGGGAACGTGCCGCTCACCAAGATGTAGAAGTTAGAGACAAGACCCAGTGAGACCGCACCCCAATACAGCAGGGCCGAGATCATGCCGCCTAGCACAAACGGAATCATGAGGATCGGGTTGAAGATGATGGGCGCGCCGAAGATCGCGGGCTCGGAGATACGGAAGAAGCTCGGCACGATCGATGCCCTGCCAAATGCCTTGAGCTGCTGCGACTTTGCCCTAAACGCGCAGAGCGCCACAAAAGAGAACGTATTACCCGTGCCGCCGATGAGGTTGATGGCCAACGACATGAGCGCCGGGTGGAACTCAAGCGGCTGCCCGGCAGCATAGAGCGAGGCGTTGGCGGCAAAGGCGGCAAGCGTGACCGGGGCGGTGATGGGCATTACGATCATGTTGCCGTGGACGCCAAAGCACCAAAACAGCAGCGTCATGAAGCAGATAAGCAGTGCGCCGGGCACAGAGTCAACTGCGACGGAAAGCGGGGCAGCGAGCAGCTTCTCGATAACCGAGGGGATGGACAGCGCGGGATCGATCATCTGGATCAGCAGGTTGCCGCCAAAGAAGATGAGGATGTTGGCGAGCATAGGTACGATGGCGCCAAAGGTTTCGGACAAAAACGGCGGCACGCCATCGGGCATCTTGATGGTGATGCCCTTGGTCTGGCAGAAGCGCGTGACCTCGACGGAGACCAAGGCAACGATGATGGCGGTAAACAGGCCCTGCGCACCCAGATAGGTGCAGGGGACCGCCTGGAGCACGGACTCGTCAGCAAGCTGGTAGTAGGACGACGGCGCCGCGGCGATCAGGAACATCACCAGCGAGGTCATGCCGGCGTTAAGCTTGGGCATCTTGTAGGTGCCCGCCAGGTTATAGGCGATTGCGAACGTCACGATCACCGACAGTATGCCCATCGTCATGTTGAAGGGAATGAGCAGCGTGAGCTTATTGGCCGTGGCAAAATCGAGCCAAGGGCCAAAGACGGACCAGAACCCGCCCTGCGCCACCAGGTCGGCCGTGACCGGCGGGTTGGCGAGGATCATAAAGACGGCAGATACCAAGATGAAGCTGATCGCGCTCATAAAGCCCTTTTGCATGGAGGCAAAGTGGCGCTCGGTGCCGCAGAAATTGGCGATAGGGGTCAGTTTTTCCTGAAGCAGGGTCATGAACTTCTCCATGGTTGCCTCCTAACCCAACAGCGACTGGGCGAGTGCCAGCACGTTGGCGGCGTTGCCCATGCCGTAGTCCTGTGCGGGGATGACCGCGGTCGGCTTACCGCTCCCCTGCTTGACGGTGTTGAGCTGGTAGGACACCTGCGGCCCCAAGAGCAGCACGTCATAATTGGCGCACGTCTCCTGATACTCGCCGATACCCACCGCATCGATATCGAGCTCGATGCCGTTTTGCTCCGCATATTTCTCGAGTTTCTTCATCAGAATGCTTGTAGACAGACCAGCTGCGCAAACAAGAAGGATCTTCATAAGGGATTCCCTTCGCATTGATTGGTTGGATAGTCACCGCACGCCGCTAGGCGTTCTTGGTTGCAGTGCGCTCATACAGGCAGATCAGCTCCTGCACGAGCTCCTGAGCAAGCATGGAGCACATGAGGTGGTCCTGAGCATGGACCAGCAACACATCCACCGACAGATGCTCGCCCGCTGCCTCAGTCGAAAGCAGCTGCGTTTGGATGTGGTGAGCCTTGATTCCCGCATCCTTTGACTGCTTCATGAGTTTGGCGGCGGCGTCAAAATCCCCCGCCTTTGCCTTTTCAAGGGCTTCGAAGGCAAGGCTGCGTGCCTCTCCCGCTGCAGCGACCAGCTGAAACGAAACCATCTCGGTTCCCTGATCGTCCATAACGGTCTCCTCTCCCGTGATGTTTGGTTTGTACTTGAATATTCGAAACGCCTATCTCCCGCCCGCAATCCTCGAGGTTTATTGCAGGTAGACTGACAGGGTCATCGACAAAAGAAGTCTTAAGCCGTATGCGCTTGCACAAGCGCCATCAGCTCATGCCAGGACCGGCGCTCGCGTAGGCGCTCGACCCCCTGGCGGTCCATAAAGATCTCGGCGAGCAGTGAGCTCAAGATCCGCGCCTCATCGCCGCCCGACCGGGCAAACGACACCATAAAGACGATATCGACCTCATGGCCGTATTCGTCCCAAAGAATGGGATGTTCGAGCAGGCCCACGGTAACAAAGGCCTCGGCGCTCAAGGGATGCATCCCATGGGGCATGGCTACCCCATTGCCAAACGAGGTGGCGCTCGCGCTCTCGCGCTCGGCGACCTCTTGGGCAAACTGGGCATCGACACGGCCGCTCTCGACGGCGCGCTCGGAGAGATATCGGAGAACGGCCTGCTTCGACGACGCCTCAACGCGGTTGAAGAACAGGGCACGGCTAAAGAAAGAGCTCACGGAGTCCGATTGCGCAGTGTCGTCGCTCAGCACCTTGCGGATAGCGTTGACATCGCTCGTCTCCAAGAAGAAATCGGCCTCGCGGACGGGCACGGGCAACTTGACGTTGAGCGGCACCGTTGTGAACACGTAGTCGATATGCGAAAAATCGAACGTTCCCACGCGGGCGACATCGCATGTCTCAATCGAATCGATATACATGCCAAACTGCTTGCGGTACTGGTGCTCGAGCATACGGGCGCTTCCCGCTCCCGAGGCGCACACGATCAGGATGCGTTTGCGACGCGGCTGGTCGGCTTGCTGCTCGAAGGTCAGGGCAAATGCCATGGCGATGTAGCCGAGCTCTTCATCAGAGGGCTGGCTGCCAAAATGACGCTCGAGTACCTGCGAGGTGCCAGCTGCCATCGAATAGGCCAACGGAAACCTCGTCTTGATATCGGACAGCATGGGGTTATCCATATGCATGTGATATTCAAGGCGATAGCCCAGAGGGCCGATATGCCGAGCAAGGTTCATGCGAAGTTCAAGATCGCCGCCAAAGTCAAACCTAAACTCATCGTTGACCGCACGTACCATCTCGGAAGCAATCTCCCACATCTCGTCCGAGATAACGGCAGAGCCCTTCTCGGGCACGCCCGTGCCCCTGCCGAGCAAATGGATTGCGATAAAGGCAACCTCTTCTCGGGGCATGCTCACGCCCAGGGCATCCTTGATGTTTGCGGCAATCTGGAAAGCCGCGGCGTATTCGCGCGTTCCCTCCAGTTTTTGAACGTCCGATTCTGCAGCTGGGACATAGCAGCCCTGCTCGATGCGGCCAAGAGCAATGTAAAGATGCATGATGAGATTGCGGGATGCCAGCGAGCTCACCGTGACGGGCGAGGCCGTCAGAGCATCGTCCACACATGCGGCGATGGCCCGCAGGCGCTCGGCGAGCTTTGCATCGTCGGTGTCGGGCAACACGGGCCTCACCAGCGAGGCCAGGCACAGGCGCCGCTGCGACTCCCCGCCCGCAACGCGGATTCCGTAGCGTGGGCGCTTTTCGAGCGTTAAGTCAAATTGGGCGAGTTTCTGCTCTACCAGACGCATGTCATTGGACAGAGTTCGCGCCGAAACGTAGAGTAAATCCGCATACTCCTCAATCGTCACCCACTGGGACCGCATGAGGAGGTCGTTAAGAAGGAAGGACACACGGCCGTCGCGCGTATCAGGAATGCCCGGATGGGCCAGAGCCGCACCGTCTAGCAAGCGAGCAAGCTCATCTGCACGTGCAACATCGATACGATACTGCCCCTTGCTGCCAACGATGCGTGCAACCCCTGCAAGGTTGTCGTTTGCGCGATGGATATAGTTTCTCACGGCGCGCTCGCTTACCTCGAGACGCTTGGCAAGTACCGCGACAGCGACAGGCTGAGCGTCCTCGATCATATTTACAAGCTGCTTGACGCGAGCATCCATGTCCTCCTCCTTTCCCTGCGTCTAGTCTAACGCGGTAAAGAATGACACTCCACGTCGCGCTCGTTCCGCCAACTCGGAACAGGTTGCGGGGAGTCCAGCCGAACTTATAGGGAGCACGGAGAAAGGGCCCGAAAGCCATGTGCCGGTGTGAGATGCGCTTTCCGCAGTCATTGGGGACAGACTTAAATGAGTAGTCGTTGTGGACGTTCTTGTTTGACTAGTCGTTTAAGAACGTCCCCAATGACTAGGTGAATAGCAAAAGCCCCGCAGTCGGAGCGGACTGCGGGGCTCATGAAGAGAGGCTAGTTTGCGGGCACTTTGCCTGGCGCCCACCAGAGAGGCGACAGAGTAGAGACTACTCGTGGATGCGGGTACCGGAGAGGCCGGCCATGGTCTCGGCAGCCTTGTCCAGAGCGCCGATGATGCAGGTGCGGCCCTTGCGGGAACGGGCGAACTTGATGGCAGCGCGGACCTTGGGCTCCATCGAACCCTTGCCGAACTGACCCTCGTCGGCCAGGCGCTCGGCCTCGTCGGCGGTGAGGTCCTCGAGCTCCTCCTGGTTGGGCTTGCCAAAGTTGATGGCGACATGCTCAACGGCGGTCAGTAGGAACAGAACGTCGGCGTCGCAGTCCTCGGCCAGCAGCTCGCCGCCCAGGTCCTTGTCGATGACGGCGGGAACGCCCTTGTAGCAGCCCTTGTTCTCGTAGTCGCGGACGACGGGGATGCCGCCGCCACCGCAGGCGATGACGATGAACTCGTTGTCGAGCAGGTTGAGGATGGAGTCGGCCTCGACGATCTTCTTGGGATCGGGGGAAGCGACGACGCGACGCCAGCCGCGGCCGGAATCCTCGACGAAGACCTTGGAGGGATCCTCGGCCATGAACTCCTTGGCCTGCTCCTCGGTGTGGAAGGGGCCGATCGGCTTGGTCGGGTTCTTGAACGCGGGATCATCCGGGTCGCACTCGATCTGGGTGACGACGGTGGCGGCGTGCCAACGCTTATAGCGCTTGTGCATCTCGCGGCCGATGCCCTGCTGCAGGTGATAACCAATGTAGCCCTGGGACATGGCGCCGCACTCGGGCAGCGGCATCTCGGGGGTACCGATGGCATCGTGGGCAGCGGCGAAGGCGTTCTGGATCATGCCGACCTGCGGGCCGTTGCCGTGGGTGATGATGATCTCGTTGCCCTGCTCGATGAGGCCGAGGAGGGCATGGGCGGTGTTGCTCACGGCCTCGATCTGCTCGACGGGGTTGTTGCCGAGGGCGTTGCCGCCAAGGGCGACGACAATACGATCGGGCTTGCCAAGAGGCTTAGACATTGCTGGAATCCTTTCTGTAAAAGGCCTACAACCCATTAATAACCCGCGTCCGTGCGATACGCGAGTTTATTAAGGTTTATATTCTCTTTATCGCTCATTTTATTCATTTTGAAAATAGCGGAACGGTGAACGGTCGATTTTAACCGCTCAACGTATAGAACCCCAGCTCACACATATCTACGCCATTTACGTGCGACTTTATTTAAATGCAGCGAGGATTATGTCGGATTATGCAAACTACATCTCTGCTAAACACAAAACGGACAGCGCAATATCTTACTCGCACTATACGCGATTCTATACATTAATTTGACGAGTATGCATCCCTGCAAAAACATGGGGCTTTTCATCCAACATAAGGGATAGCCGATCGCGCTTCACCCCGCGGCAAGCGACTGCGAGTTCGCAGTATGGAACTTTACCGTCGGCTTCTGCATGAACGCTGCCGACGCCCTTTCGCTCCTGCGCGCCCAAGCAGCCGAGAACGCTAACGGCGCCACTGCCAACCTGGCCACCCTCAACAACGGCGCCGCCAGCCTTTTCGCAAAGTACCGTGCTGGCTCGCTGGCTTTGAGGCCTAAGCGAGCTTTGCTATTTGCCAATTTTGTATGATTTGGGTCAAATCTATCTGCCAATTTTTGTATGATTAGGGTCAAATCTATTTGCCAATTTTTGTCATTGAGGGGTTTTAATGCTACGCCGTAAGGTCACTGACAGGCTTTTGAGCTGGAAGAACAAATCCAATAAAGCGTTGCTTGTTACTGGCGCGCGTCAGATTGGCAAGAGCTATGCAATTCGCGCGTTTGGAAAGAGCAACTACGCTTCGTATTATGAGGTCAATCTGCTACTCGATGCCGAGGCAAGAGACGTACTTGTTGGCGCTAAGAACTCCATTGACTTCATCAACCGTGTGGCCCTTCTTGCGGATGCACCGCTTGTTGAAGGAGACACGCTTATCTTCGTCGATGAGATTCAGGAGTATCCGCAGATCGTTACACTTATGAAGGCGCTGGTCGAGGACGGACGCTTTAGCTATGTCTTCTCGGGGTCTATGCTTGGGACTGAGTTTAAGGGGATCTCTTCTTTTCCGGTGGGGTATGTCGAGCACATTGTTATGCGACCGATGGATTTTGAAGAGTTCTGTTGGGCAAACAGCATCAGCGAGAATGTGCTTGCAGACATTCGCAGCTGCCTTGTCGAGAGACGTCCCGTCGAAAACTATATTCATGAGGCGATGCTCAAAAACTTTAGAGCCTATATCGTTTGCGGCGGCATGCCAGAGGTCGTTCAGAACTATATCGATTCGGGCTATTCGCTCGTGAGAACGCGTGAGCTTCAAATTCAGCTAGTCGATCAGTACAAAAGCGATATCTCTAAATATGCATCGACTCGAGCGTTTAACGTTCGCTCCATTTTCGAGCAAATTCCCGTTCAGCTTGAGGCGGAGTCCCATCGCTTTATCGTCTCGTCTCTAGGCGAGGGAGCTCGTCTTCAAAAATACGAGCAGGATTTCCTATGGCTGGTGAACGCAGGCGTTGGATTGATGGTCCCCCAGGTGACGGAGGCCCGGAGTCCTCTTAAGAGGACAGAGAAGGCAGCCGCCTTCAAACTATACGAGTCCGATACAGGAATGCTCGCATCGCGATATCCCGGTAGCACGGCACGCGCTGTATATCTAGATATGAAAACCCCCAACCTCGGCGGTCTCTATGAAAACGTGGTCGCGCAGGAGCTTGTTGCCCTCGGAGCAGATACGTGGTACTACCAAACACGTGAGGTCGGTGAAGTCGACTTTGTAATCGAAGGCGCCCGAGGACATGTTGTCCCAATCGAAGTCAAATCGGGCAAGAAAGTTCGAGCACATGCGGCCCTCGATCGCCTGATGAGTGTGGGCGAGTACAAGATTCCCGAGGCCGTTGTGCTGAGCCACGAAAACCTTAGCGAAGAGGGCAAGATCCTGTACGTTCCAATCTATATGACATTCTGCCTCGATGAGTTTATGGAAAAGGACGACCCCAACAACGATTTCTCATTTGCACCCATATCTCTCTAGATCATCTGAACCAACAACCAAGCCCCCTCCATAACCAAAGTAACGCGTGGTTTCGCGGCCGCGCCGCGAAACAGCGACGGGGACAAAAGGCCCCCACAACCACGTCCCTCATGCAGCCCCACAATCCGAGGACGTAGTCGTAGCAGGATCTGAGGGCTGACCTTCGCGGACATTCCGCGTCAGGACGAAGGAACCCCCGCCGCACGTAGTGCGCAGCGGGGGTTCCTTCATGTCCGAGGACGTCCGCGAAGGTTAGCCCTCAGATCCTGCGGCGAGAGACCTAGGCCTCGTTGTACACCGTCTTGAGCTTCAGCAGGTGAGCGTAGCGGTCCATAGCGGCCTGCTCGTTCTCCTTGAAGAGCTCCTCGGCGCGCTCGGGGAAGGAACGCGTCAGCGAAGCGTAACGGGCCTCGTTCATCAGGAACTCCTGATAGCCGCCCGCGGGCTCCTTGGAATCGAGCGAGAACTTCTTACCGGCAGCAGCCTCGGGGTTGAAGCGGAAGAGGTTCCAGTAACCGCACTCGACAGCCTTCTTCATCTCGGCCTGGCAGTTCTGCATGCCGCCCTTCTTGATGGAGTGCATCTCGCAGGGGCTGTAGCCGATGATGAGGGACGGGCCGTCGTAGGCCTCGGCCTCGTGAATGGCCTTGAGGGTCTGAGCCGGGTTGGCGCCCATGGCGACCTGCGCCACGTAGACGTAGCCGTAGCTCATGGCAATCTCGGCCAGGGACTTCTTCTTGGTCACCTTACCGGCAGCGGCGAACTGAGCGACCTGGCCCAGGTTCGAGGCCTTGGAGGCCTGACCGCCGGTGTTGGAGTAGACCTCGGTGTCGAAGACGAAGACGTTGACGTTGTGGCCGGAAGCCAGGACGTGGTCCAAGCCACCGAAGCCGATGTCATAGGCCCAGCCGTCGCCGCCGAAGATCCAGAAGGACTTCTTGGTGAGGTAAGCCTTGTCGGCGAGGATCGCCTTGGAAGCGTCGCAGCCGCACTTCTCGAGCTCGGCAACGTAGGCAGCGGCAGCGGCCTTGGAGGCCTCGGCGTCGTTGACGGAGTCGATCCAAGCCTGGCCGGCGGCCTTGAGCTCATCGGACGGACCATCGGCAGCGATGATGTCCTGGGTAGCGGCGATCAGCTTCTTCTGGACGGCCTCGTAACCGACGGCCATGCCCAGACCGTGCTCGGCATTGTCCTCGAACAGGGAGTTGTTCCACGCCGGGCCGTGACCGTCCTTGTCCTTGCAGTAAGGAGCGGTGGCAGCGGGGTTGCCCCAAATGGAGGAGCAGCCGGTGGCGTTGGAAATGAACATGCGGTCGCCGGCGACCTGGGTCACCAGACGTGCATAGGCGGTCTCGGCGCAGCCGGCGCAGGAGCCGGAGAACTCCAGGTAGGGCTGCTTAAACTGGCTGCCCTTGACGTTGGCCGCGATGAGCTCCTTCTTCTCGGAGACGTTCTCGACCATATAGTCCCAAACGGGCTGCTGGTCCATCTCCTGCTCGGTGGGAACCATCTCGAGGGCGCCCTTGGGGCAGACCTTGACGCAGTTGGTGCAGCCCATGCAGTCGAGCGGGGACACGGCCATGGTGAACTTCATGCCCTTGGCCTTGGGGCCCATAGCGTCGAGCGTACGAGTAGCCTCGGGCGCGGCGGCAGCCTCGTCCTCGGTCATCGCGAACGGACGGATGGTGGCATGCGGGCACACATAGGCGCACTGGTTGCACTGGATGCACTTGGTCTCGTCCCAGTGGGGAACGACCACGGCGACTCCGCGCTTCTCGTATGCGGAGGCGCCCAGCTCAAACTGGCCGTCGGCGCAATCGACGAAGGCAGAAACAGGCAGGCTGTCGCCATCCATGCGATCGATGGGCTCGAGCAGGTTCTTGACCTGCTGGGCGATGGCGGACTTGGTCTCCTCGGAGAGCTCGACGGGAGCGGCATCCTCGGCGGTAGCCCAGTCGGCCGGAACCTCGAACTTACGGAAGGCGGTAGCGCCGGCATCGATGGCCTTGTGGTTGGCGTCGACGATGGCCTGGCCCTTCTTCATGTAGGACTTGGTGGCCGCGTCCTTCATGTACTGCAGAGCGTCCTCGGCGGGCAGGACCTTGGCCAGCGCGAAGAAGGCGGACTGGAGCACCGTGTTGGTGCGCTTGCCCATGCCGACCTTGGCGGCCAGGTCGATAGCGTCGATCAGGTAGACGTTGACGTTGTTGTTCGCGATGTAGCGCTTGGCCACGGCGGGCATGTGCTCGGCGAACTCCTCGTCGCTCCACTGGCAGTTGACCAGGAAGGTGCCGCCCGGCTTGACGTCGCGGACCATCTTGAAGCCCTTAACGATGTAGCTGGGGTTATGGCAGGCGACAAAGTCGGCCTTGGTCACGTAGTACGGCGAACGGATCGGGGAATCACCAAAGCGCAGGTGCGAGACGGTGACGCCGCCGGTCTTCTTGGAGTCGTACTGGAAGTAGGCCTGGACGTACTTGTCGGTGTGGTCGCCGATGATCTTGATCGAGTTCTTGTTGGCGCCGACGGTACCGTCGCCACCCAGACCCCAGAACTTGCACTCGATGGTGCCGGGAGCTGCGGTGTTGGGCGCATCCTCGGCCTCGGGCAGGCTCAGGTTGGTCACGTCATCGACAATGCCGATGGTGAACTCGCGCTTGGGCTCGTCCTTCTTGAGCTCCTCGAAGACAGCGAACGCGGACGCGGGAGGCGTGTCCTTGCTGCCCAGGCCATAACGGCCGCCGACGACCTTGATGCCCGTCTTGCCGGCCTCGTAGAGAGCGGAGACGACATCCTGGTAGAGCGGCTCGCCGATGGAACCCGGCTCCTTGGTACGGTCCATGACGGCGATCTTCTGAACGGTCTCGGGGAGAACGTCGACGAAGTGCTTGATGGAGAACGGACGGAACAGACGAACCTTGACCAGGCCGACCTTCTCGCCGTGAGCGTTGAGGTAGTCGATGACTTCCTCGAGCACGTCGCAGAAGGAGCCCATGCACACGACGACGCGGTCGGCATCGGGAGCGCCGTAGTAGTTGAACAGGCCGTAATCGGTGCCGAGCTTCTCGTTGATCTTCTTCATGTAGCCCTCGACGACGGCAGGGAGCTCGTCGTAGACCTTGTTGCAGGCCTCGCGGTTCTGGAAGAAGATGTCGCCGTTCTCGTGGCTGCCGCGGGTGTGCGGGTGCTCAGGGTTGAGCGCGTGGTCGCGGAAAGCCTGGACGGCGTCCATGTCGCACATCTCGGCCAGATCCTTGTAGTCCCACATGGCGACCTTCTGGATCTCGTGGCTGGTGCGGAAGCCGTCGAAGAAGTTAAGGAACGGGGTCTTACCCTCGATGGCGGCAAGGTGAGCCACCGGCGAGAGGTCCATGACCTCCTGGACGTTGCCCTCGGCGAGCATGGCGAAACCGGTCTGGCGGCAGGCCATGACGTCGGAGTGATCGCCAAAGATGTTCAGGGCGTGGGAAGCGACGCAACGCGCGGAGACGTGGAAGACGCCCGGGAGCTGCTCGCCCGCGATCTTGTACATGTTCGGGATCATCAGGAGCAGACCCTGAGAAGCCGTGTAGGTGGTGGTCAGAGCACCGGCGCCCAGCGAACCGTGAACGGTACCGGCTGCACCTGCCTCGGACTCCATCTCGACGACCTTGACCGGGGTGCCGAAGATATTCTTGCGACCCTGGGCCGCCCACTGGTCGACATGGTCGGCCATCGGGCTGGACGGCGTAATGGGATAGATTCCCGCTACCTCGGTGTACGCATACGAAACATATGCGGCCGCCTCGTTGCCGTCCATAGACTTAAACTTACGCGCCATATACCCCTCTCCTCTCATATAGGTATACAGGCCCCGGCGATCGCCGGGATGTTGGCGTGATGGGATTTACGCTGTTGCTTCCAATCATCTGGCAGGCAGGCTCAGCAGCAGGTACATGGCGTGGAGAGAAGGCATGCCGAGGCGAGGAGGGCTGCACGCGCTCCACAAGCCCAGCTACCCGTCTTGCACATGACCGAGCGCCGCAAAGGCCGCATGCCGGATGCTCCCGGGCACGCCCCGGCGATGGGAAGCGCCCGCAACGGAAATCCGCATGCGGGTTTATTGTACCCCGCCGTCAAGTGTAATTTCGGCAAATATAGGCGGGCGGTAAAGGTTTACCTTGGGTGACTGCCAAGGGCCAAAATGGCCCCTCCATCCCTGGGCGACCGGCTCTGGTGCGCCAAGGAGTGTCCCCAAGTGCCGGCAGAGACGATATGAGCAGGACATAAAAACATTGAGAGCCCCTGCTGCATGAAAGACCG
>WGSK01000033.1:0-26140 GCA_014871655.1 Collinsella sp.
CCTAATGGGTCACGCCCGCCCACTTGAGCCCCAAGATCGGGTGCCTGGGGAAGCTTTACAGGAGACCGTTGTCCTGGAGGACCTTCTTAATCGCCTCGACGTTCTCGCCGGTCATGGCCTTCACCGGGCGCGGCATGGTCGGGCTGTCGAAGATACCCATGAGGTTCATAGCGGTCTTGAAGGCGCCGACGCCACCGGCATAGCCCTGGACGCCCGAGGTGACATCCCAGATGTGCGAAATCTCATTGAGGCGATCCTGCTCGGCCTTGACGGTAGCCCAGTCACCAGCCTGAGCGGCCTTCCACTGACGCACGTAGCCCTCGGGCTCAACGTTGGCGAGACCCGGGACGGAACCGTCGGCGCCACCGAGGTAGGCGCCGTCGACAACAACCGCGGGGCCGGTGAGAATGCTCATCGGATGGCCGTTCTTCTCGTTCTCCTGAACGAGGTAGCGGAACGAGATGTCATCACCCGAGGAATCCTTGACGCCGGCCAGAACGCCCTCGGCGCCGAGCTTGGCAAGGAGCTTCCAGGGGAGCTTGGTGTGAACGCAGACGGGAATGTCATAGGCAAAGATGGGCAGGTCGAGCTCCTCGTGCAGGATGCGGAAGTGCTCCTCGACCTCGGTCATGCCCTGCAGGGCATAGAACGGGCAGGTGGCGACGAGGGCATCGGCGCCCAGCTCCTGGGCGACCTTGCCGTGCTCGATCATGCGCTCGGTCTCGGTATCGATGATGCCGACCAGAACGGGAACGCGGTGGTCGACGATACGAACGGCCTCGGCGATAATCTGGCGACGGCGCTCGTCGGTGGAGAAGACGACCTCGCCCGATGATCCCAAGAAGAACAGGCCATCGACGCCGGCATCGATCATGCGGTTGATGCTGCGCTCAAAGGAGGCAACGTCGAGCTGGTGATCTTCGGTATCGGGAACAACGACGGGAGGGATAACGCCGGTGAATTTCTGAGTTGCCACAAGAATCTCCTTAGCTGTCTGGCGGGCGGCCCTATGCCACCCACTCTTGTTGGCAGTGTCCAGGCCGTCTAGGCCAAAGAACACGAGTAGAACGTTTGGTTAAAAAAGTCGACGACTTCATTTTCGAACGCATTGATGCGCTCGTGAGCGTATTTTGCATAGATGATATGCCTCCGGTCACACTCAAGACCGTTGAATACGGCAAACTGATCCTTGGGATCGCTCACGGTATCCATAAGCGATGTGCCCATGAGCACCGATCCGCGCACCCGAGACGACAACGCCTCAAGGCCGCCAGGAAGCGGATTGGCAACCGCCGTGCAGGCGAGGCCCCGCTCGTCCAGAGCAGAAACCGCCAGCGCGACTCCGCCGCCAAGACCCTCGCCCCATGCAAAGATGCGGTCGGGGTCCATGCCATCAAGATTGCGCGCGACCTTCGCCAACGCGCAGCCCCAACGGACGCGCCTTACAAATGCGGGCGAAGAAATCCCCCGCTGCAGGTCGTCCGCACCAGCAACATCGTCATCCAGCGCGAGAACGGCATACCCCATGGCGGCAAATCTCGTCATGTGATGCCAGCCGCGCACAGGCCGATCGATGTCGTGGAACATCAGGCACAGCGGCACGCGCTCAGATACTCGGGCACGACCGACAGGCTCGATCAAACGAGCGTGAATCGCATCGTCACCGAGCTCAAAGGAGACCTCCGAGTAACGGGCGCAGGGGTTAACAAAGTCAATCGCCGTTATGGCCAGGCCTTGAATCTCAAGATTCGAAGCGCATGTCTCTAAATCAGAAACATCTGCTTGGACATCACCGCGCCAGCCCCGATATTCTGCGAGCCTTGACGAAACCGTTCCAGGAATTCCCACGAGTCCGGGGACAATCAGCTCGTCAACATTGCTCTCGCACTTAGACATGAGCCTCCCCTCCCTTGCAGAAAAACGGAATGATCAGATCGTCAAAATCCTGAATCTCCTCGTGGCCAAAGCCTTCAAAGAACTCATGACGCTTTTCGCAGGTCAGGTTGTTATAGACCGCAAACTGCGTCGCTGGCGGACAGACGATATCGGCTGTGCCGGTGCCAAACAGCACGGGGCATTTGACCATAGGGGCAAAGTTCTTGGAATCGAAGTACGCCAGCTTGGCATAGGCTTCGTCAATACGAGTCGAGTCCTCGTCAAACCAGCGAGACCAATAGCGCAGGCCCTCGTAGGCAATGTCGTCGGCATCCAAATCCCAGACCAGGCGGAAATCTGACAGGAAGGGATAGAGGATGGCGGCGCGATTGATAAGCTCGCTGTTAAGCGCACAGGTAGCAATGCCCAGACCGCCGCCCTGCGACGCGCCGTTCACAAATACGCGGGAAAGATCGATGCTCGCGAACGATGCGGCACAGGATGCGAATATCTTGGTGCAAGCGGACATAGTAGAGGTTGGCCGGGTCGCCGTCGATACCGGCGACGATATGCCCAGCAACCGTCGTGCCTTCAAATCCACCAATATCCTCGGAGGGGCCACCCTGGCCAGGACAATCGAGAGCGATGAGTGCCATGCCCATGCCCGCAAACGACGCCTGCTCAAACCAGCTGCGGCTTGCACCCGGATAGCCGTGGAACTGTAGCACCAGCGGCACGGGCTCGTCCGAAACCGGCTTGAGATACTTGGCATGCAGGCGTGCACCACACATGCCGGTATACCAGAGGTCGAAAAACCGACAGGTCGCGGAATCCGCAACCGAAGCCGCCTCAATCGCATAGTCGAGCTCGACGGCGTCGGCCTCGGCCATGCGGTCCTTCCAAAAGAGATCGAAATCCGATGGACGGGGCATAGCGCCTCGATATTCACCAAATTGCTGTTGTAGCTCCTGAGCACTTGGCATGGCTCGTGAACCCAGCCTTTCGAAATCGCAACGGAGGTGCGCCCGGTATTTGACCCGGGCGCACGGGAGGGAAAGCGAGGCTACTCGCCGAGCTTGGGATGAAGCAGCGACGGCGCAGCGCCGAGCAGCATCTTGGTGTAGGGGTCCTGAGGATGCTGGAAGACCTGCTTGGCCTCGCCCTGCTCGACGATCTTGCCGCCATTCATAACGATGATGTCGTCAGAGATATAGCGGACCGTCTGGATGTCATGGCTGATGAACACCATGGCCAGGCCGAGCTCCTTTTTAAGGTCGGTCAGCAGGTTCAGAATCTGCGCGCGGACCGAAACGTCCAGAGCCGAGGTGGGCTCGTCGGCGATGATGGCATCGGGGTTCAGCGACAGGGCACGGGCAATTGCGACGCGCTGGCGCTGGCCGCCCGAAAGCTGGCCGGGAAGAACCTCGGCGGCGGAGCTGGGCAGACCGGTGAGCTCCAAGAGCTCCTTGACGCGCTTCTCCTGCTCGGCCTCAGTACCCAGGTTGTGGACGCGCATGGGGTCGAGCAGTTGCTCGCGAACGACCATGCGGGGGTTGAGCGCCGTAGCCGGATTCTGGAACACGACCGAGATGACGCGGCCCATGTGGCGACGGTCCTCGGCAGTACGCTTGGTAACGTCCTTGCCCTTAAAGTAGACCTTGCCGCTCGTGGGGGCCTGCAGGCCGCACATGACGTTGGCGGTGGTGGACTTACCGCAACCGGACTCGCCGACGATACCAATCGTCTGACCGGGCATGAGCTTAATCGTTACACCCTGAACGGCGTGAACCAGGTTGGGGTGCAGAATCGAACCGGTACGGGTCCTAAAGGTGACGTGGACGTCATCAAGGAAGATGATCGGCTCGACGCCGTTGACTGCGGTCTCGCTCATCTACATCACCTCCGCGTGAGGGGTCAAACCATTTGCCTTGAGCACCTCGTCGGGGAGCTCGGAATAGAAGTGCTCGGTGCCGGGAACGCGCTTGAAGACCGGACGGGTATCCAGGCCAATACGCGGATGGCTCGAGCGGGGTGCGAAGCGATCGCCCTTGGGGAAATCGCGCGGGCTGGGAACGGCGCCGGGGACCTGGTGCAGACGGCCCGAGCCGCTCTCGATGGACAGAACGGAGCCCAAAAGACCGCGGGTGTACTCGTGGATCGGGTTGGTGAGCAGCTCCTTGGTGGGCGCCTGCTCGATAACCTGGCCAGCGTACATAACCGTGATGTTATGGGCGACCTCGGCGACCAGCGCCAGGTCATGCGAAACGAAGATCATGGCAAAGCCGAGCTTGGCCTGAAGATCGTTGAGCAGCTTGATGACCTGCTTCTGGACGGTAACGTCCAGAGCGGTCGTGGGCTCGTCGCAGATGACCAGCTTGGGGTCACGGGTAAGGGCCATAGCGATCAGGACACGCTGACGCTGGCCGCCGGAAAGCTCGTGCGGATAGCTCTCGAGCGTACGCTTGGGATCGAGGCCGACGAGCTCCAGGAGCTCCTCGGCGCTGCGGGTTCCGCCGCGCTTGGTGAGCTGCTTCATCTGGGCAGAGATGAGCATGGAGGGGTTGAGTGAGGACAGGGCGTCCTGATAGACCATAGCGATATCGGTACCGCGCAGGCCGAACCACTCCTTCTTGCTCATCTTGAGCAGGTCACGGCCCTCCCAGAGGACCTCGCCGGAAAGATGCTCGTCATCGTCGGTCAGGCCCATGATGGCCAGCGTGGTGATGGACTTACCGCAACCGGACTCGCCCACCAGGCCCATGGTCTGACCAGGACGAACGTCAAAGTTGACATGGTCGACGACGTTGATATCGCCGTGATGCTCAAACTGGATGCAGAAGTCACGGACCGAGAGAATCGGCTCAACGGACTCGTCGGGCACGTGGCGATCGTCACGCTTGAGCTCGACATCGCGCAGGGCGCCAAGGCGAGCGGCGAGGGACTGGGCCTGCTCCTTGTAGGCGCGAACGGGGTCGGAGACCAGCAGATCGGCCTCGCGACGCTTGGAGGAATCGGTAGGATCCAGGGCGGCGGAGGGAGCAGCGGCCATGGCGTCGGTAATGCCCTCGGAGAGGATGTTGAGCGCCAGGCAGGTGATCATGATGGCCAGGCCCGGGAACAGCGCCTGCCACCAACGACCGGCGAGCACGCCGCCGCGGGCGTCGGCGAGGATGTTGCCCCAGGTAGCGGTGGGCTCCTGGATACCAGCGCCGATGAAGGTCAGCGAGGCCTCGAAGATGATGGCGTCGGCGACCAGGGTAACGGTGAAGACCATGATCGGGGCGATGCAGTTACGCAAAACATGCTTGATCAAAATCCACGGAGCCTTGGCGCCGGAAACGATGACCGCGCGGACATAGTCCTCGCCGTACTCGGACACGATATTGGCGCGCACGATACGGGCAATCTGCGGAGTGTACATAAAGCCGATGGCGAAGATGATCGACGGCACGGAGTTGCCCAGGATGGAGACGAAGACGGCCGCGAGGGCGATGCCCGGGATGGACATGATGATGTCCAGGATGCGCATGATCGCCTCGGAAACGGACTTGCGCGAAACCGCCGCGAGAGCGCCCACGACCGAGCCGCAGACCAGAGCCATGGCAGTGGCGCCAAAGCCGATAATCAGCGAGTAACGACCACCGTAGAGCATACGCGACAGAATGTCGCGACCCTTATCGTCGGTACCGAAGATAAATCCGTTGCCGGGAGCCTGGCGAGCCGTAAAGATCTCGACCGGGCTATAGGGGGCAAGAAGGGGCGCCAGAATCGCAGTCAGGGCGACCAGCACCAGCACGACGGCGGCAATCTTAGAAGACAGCGTCATCTTCTTCCAGCCACCGAGCTTGAGCCCCTTGGAGGCAGCCTTCTCGAGCTGCTCGGTTTGCTTCTCTCGAATCTTTACCATAATCTACACCGTCCTGATGCGCGGGTTGATGAGCAGGTAGAGCATGTCAACCACGATGTTGATGATGATGAAGGCAAGAGCAACGACGATGACGACGCCCTGAACCAGGTTCGCCTCGTTGCCCTGAACGCCCTGCAGAATCGCGGTGCCCATGCCGGGGAGGTTGAAGATAACCTCGATGACGACGGCGCCGCCCATGAGGTAACCGATCTTAAGACCGAGGGTGGTGACCGGGGTGATCAGCGCATTGCGAAGAACGTTGATGCCGACGACGACCTTCTCGGGAACGCCGGCGCCGCGAGCCATACGGACATAATCCTTGTCGAGCTCCTCGACCATGGCGGTACGCACGATACGAGTCATCTGGCCCGTCAGCGGAAATGCCAAGGCGATAGCGGGCATGATCATACGTCCCAGATAGCCAACCGGATTCGTGGTGAAGTGAGGCAGAGCACCCGATGCCGGGAGCACCTTAAGATAGGAAGAGAACAGCAGGATCAACAGAACGGCAAGCCAGAACGACGGGGTTGCCAAGCCGGCGATGGAAAAGACGCGGATCACTTGGTCCGGCCATTTGTCGCGATACAGTGCCGCGATGACGCCGAGCAAAAACGAAACGACCGCACCGATAGCAAGACCGATAAAGGTCAGCTGCATCGTGACGGGCAGGGCCGTGGAGATGCGCTTGGCAACGGAGTTGCGAGCAGCACCATAGGTGCCCATGTCGCCATGGATCAGATCGCCCATATAGCGCACGTAGCGCACGGGCCAGGGGTCGTCCAGACCATACTTCTCATGGTACTCGGCAACCGCCTCGGGCGAGGCACCGTCACCCAACGCCGTGTAGGCGGGGTCGGTCTTGGAGAACGACATAAGGAAGAACACCAGGACGGTGACGCCCAATGCCATGATCGGCAGCGCCACAAGACGCCTTCCAATCAAACGTAGCAAGTTGTTCACGTTCTCTCCCCTTTCTTTTGTCGGTAGGACCAACTGGTATATGAGTACGGATACTCATTACAAGACCCGAGCGACATCGTTGCCGCCCGGGTCTTTGTTTCAACTATGAGGATACGGTCCCAACGGCCGACATCCTGCATACAGACTCAAGCGAGTCTTACGCCTTGACGGTCGCAACGCCCCTGAAGGACATGCTCGTCGTGCCGATGCCCTTGAAGCCATCGAGGGCCTCGCCGTTGGGCGCAGTGGACGGATCGTCCCAGGAAGCGGAGACGGTCTTGACGTGGACAACGGGGTACAGAACGGCGTTGTCGGCAATGATGTCGAAGCACTCGTTCCACTTCTTCTGCTGCTCGTCGCCCTCGGCGGCAAGAGCCTCGTCCATGAGGCCGTGGAGCTTCTGCCACTCAGCGGACTCCTTCCACGGGCAACGGGTCTGCATCCAGACGTTGTCGCCGTACCACCAGTTGAGCAGCAGGTCGGGGTCGGCGCCGAAGCAGGAAGGATCGCCAGGGGCAAGGAGGATATCGTAGGCCTCGCCGCCGTCGATGGCAGCGTAAGTGGCCGGCGAGGTATCGGTCTGGATGGTCACATCGAAGCCGAGAGCATCGAGGTCGTTCTTGACCTGGGCGGCCATGCCCTTAATCTGCTCGTTGTCGGTGGTGCGCAGGGTGATGGCACCCGGGGTGATGCCAGACTCCTCGATGAGCTTCTTAGCCTTCTTGGCGTCGGTCTTGTACACCGTGGAAGCCTCATGATAGTTGGTGAAGCTCTTGGGCAGGTAGCAGCTGGCAGCGGTGGCAAGGCCGGCGAAGGTGTTGCTGACCATCTTCTCGGTGTCGAGCGCATACATGACAGCCTGACGGACCTTGACGTTGTTCCAAGGCTCCTTGGCGACGTTGAACATGATGAAGCGGGTGCCGAAACCCTGAACGTTATCGATCTTGCAGCCGGCGCTCTCGAGCTGGTCGACGGCGTCAGCGGTAACGAGCTCCATAACGAGCGTGGAGCCCTCCTGCTGAGCGGTAACGCGAGCGGTGGGGTCGGTCAGGATGCTGTACTGGATCTTCTTATCCTCGGCAGCATACTCACCGTTGTACTCGGGGTTGGGAACCAAGGTGATCTCGGTATCGGAGATAGAGTCGTACATCCAGGGGCCGGAACCGATCGGCTGCTTGGCGCGATCCTCCTCGGTCTGGGTGGCCGGGGTAACGCGGACGATGGCCAGACGATCCTTGAGCAGGGAGAAGTTGGGGACCTTAGTCTTGACCGTCACGGTGCTGGCGTCCTTGGCCTCGATGGACTCGAAGGGCTGGAAGAACGGAGCATAGGTAGCGGAAGCGGCGCAAGCGGTGTAGGAGGCAACGACATCGTCAGCGGTGACCTCGGTGCCATCGGAGAACTTGGCGCCCTTGCGGATGGTGACCTCGAAAGTGGTGTCGTCCACAGACTTGGGATCGTCGGTGGCGAGCTCGTTGAAGGTGCTGTAGTCGTGGTAATCGATGCCGTAGAGGCCCTCGACGACGTGCCAGTTAGCACCCAGGCCCACAGCGGAGCCGGTGCTGGCGGGATCGAAGCTGGACGGAGCGTAAGCGGAACCAGCGGTGATCACGCCGCCGCCACGGTTGGCGGAATCGGTGGAGCCGGAAGCGGAACCCTCGTCGCTAGAGCTGCCACCGCAGCCAGTGAGACCAAGGCCGGCGACAGCAGCGACGCTGCCGGTGAGGCCGAGGAACGAACGCCTGGACATACCCTTGTTGATGATGGCCATGTCTTCTCCTATCAATAGAGAATCTTACTCGGGAGCACCTAGACGTGCCCCCGCGCAACTTGCGGACGATATATACCTTACCTACCGACGAACCCAACTGAGGTGCCGCGCTCGGCGACCGATACATACATACGCTTGAACGGTATTTACTACCGTTCACCGAATTCATTGACAAATGATTCGCCAGACAGTATGTATCGGCGAGGTGAGATATCAGTCTTCGTCAACCCGCAGGATAGCAGGGTTTTCGCTTGGGTTAGTCAAACGTTTTAGCGTTAATAAAACCCGAAACCAGCATGCAATCATGGCGAAATAAATGGTTGAAAATCACGCAATCATGTATATCAGTAGTTTAGGCTCGTGTTTAGCTATCGGAATGGCCAGCCGCCGCCTCGGCGCGCTCGGCATTCCACGCAACGAGCGCCTCGTGGACCGCCTTGGCAACATCGGCAGGTATGCCGCGAACTTCCGCGATCTCTTGCTCGCTCGCCGCGCGCAAACGCTTCATCGAACCAAAATGGCGCATAAGGGCACGTTTTCTGGTGGGTCCCACGCCTGGAACGTCATCGAGTACCGAAACTGTCATGGCTTTATCGCGCAACTCACGATGGAATGTGATTGCAAAACGGTGCGATTCATCGCGCACCTGTTTAATTAGATAGAGCGAAGCAGACCCGGTCGGCAGCACGACGGGGGTCTCGTCCCAAGGCACAAAAACTTCCTCATCGGCCTTTGCCAAGCCACAAACTGGTATATCGAGCCCAAGAGCCTCAAGTTGCTTGATCGCAGCGGTCAATTGCGGCTTACCGCCATCGACAACGAGCAAATCGGGGCGCGAGCCAAAACGCTCGTCGGCCATGCGCTCGGGAGCATAGCGTCGTCCCAAAACCTCGGACATCGACACGAAGTCGTTTGCCTCGTCCAATTCGGCCTGAATTTTAAAACGACGGTACTGGCTCTTGTCGGCGCGTCCGTTGGTAAACACCACCATCGAGGCGACGGTAAAGGTTCCATGCAGCGTCGAGATATCGAAGCACTCGATACGCATCGGCGGCGCCGGCAGCGCCAGCGCGCTTTCGAGCTCCAGGAGCGCTTGATTGGTGCGGTCGTCAGCGTACCCCGTTCGCATCATGTAGCGCATGAGGGCATGGCGCGCATTTTTGGATGCCATATCGAGCAAGCGGTGCTTTTCGCCACGCTGCGGCCTATGGAGATGGCAGGAACGCTCGCGCTTGCCTGCAAGCCACTCCCCCAGCGCCTCCGCATCCTCAAGCTCGACAGAGAGGTTTATCTCAGCTGGAATATCAGCCGTCTCGTCGTAATAGCGCTTAAGAAAGCCCGATTGAAGCTCCTCTTCGTCAACATCAAGACCCTTGTCGAGAATGAACTCGCAGGTGCGAACTGTTCGGCCCTCGCGAACGACGAAGACGCAAGCGGCGGAGATGGTCTCCTCGCGATAGAACCCGATGACATCGATATCGACACTGGAGGGAAAAACGACTTGCTGACGATCGTCCAGACCCCTGATGACCTCCAAACGACGTTTGACGCGTGCCGCGCGCTCAAAGTCGAGCGCCTCGGCGGCATCCGTCATCTCGGAGGTCAGCTCATCGACGACATCCTTGCGATGGCCCGACAAAAAGCGCTCGACACGCTTGACGTTCTTGGCATAGTCTGCCGGGGAAATCGCGCCGACACACGCACCCGGGCCGCGCCCGACATGGTAGTCAAAGCAGGGACGCCCGTTTTGTGCGCAAATCATATTGACGATGTCTTCCTCGCCCTTGTGGGACTCGATGGTACGGCGACAACGACGCCACTCCGCACAGGATGCAGAGCAGATGGGGATAACCTTGCGCAGCGTATCTATCGTCTCACGTGCCGCACGGCTATCGGTATAGGGTCCAAAATAGCGCGTTCCCGGCTTATGACGCTCACGCGTGTATTTGATCGCGGGATACAGGTCGCCCTTTGTAATGGCGATAAAGGGGTAGCTCTTGTCATCCTTGAGGTCGACGTTAAAGTACGGATGGTACTGACCAATCAAATTGCGCTCGAGCACCAACGCCTCGTGCTCGGTCTCCACCACGATATAGTCAAAGCTCGCCACCAGCTGCATCATCAGCGGAATCTTTTGACGCTCATCCTGCAGTGTCACGTATTGACGCATGCGGGCGCGTAGGTTTTTCGCCTTGCCCACGTAGATGACATCGCCCTTGGCATCCTTCCAAAGGTAGCATCCGGGCTGTGTGGGAACGCGCGAAACCTGCTCGGCAAGCGTTGGAATGTTGTCGTGACCGGCCACGCGCACCTACTTGCGACGAAGCAGCGCCGAGACCTCGGGCATCTTAAGGACGACGGCAAGGCCAAAGGTAACAGCAAGCGAGACGACACCCGCAACGCAAACATAGCCAAGAGTAATCAGAATCGAACCGCCAAGCGCCCCGACAAAGTGCTCAAGCGCCCACATGACGCCGGCGCCTGCGGCAGCACCCAGGCCACCGAGCAAAAGGCCAAAGAAACCGCCATGTAGGATAGATTTGACCTGAAGGCCACGCAGACGACGACGCAGCCACCACAGCGAACAACCGACCAAGATCACGTAGTCGACGACATACGAAAGCGCGATTGCCGGCATGCCGAAGCCCAGCACAACGCCAAACAGCAGAACCGAGCCGGCCTGGCCGATGGCAGAATACAGGCAATAGCGGCTATAGGGCTTCATGTCGAGCAAGGCAGAGAAGCTCTTCTGCATCAACACGACCACGCCGTAGAGCGGCAGCGAGAGCGCCAGGTAGACAAGGTACTCGGACACCAGCGTCACGCCGGATTCATCGAACTTGCCAGCACAGTAGATCATGTTGAGCGGACGCGCGAAGACAATCAGGTACAGCGCGAACGGAATCAGGAAGAACAGCATCTGGGCGACGCCACGCGAAATGCCCGTGCGAACGCTGTCGTAATCCTTCTCCTGCGCATCGTGAGAGAGCTCGGTATAGAGCGCCGTCGAAAGCGAGGCGGCAATCAGCGCGTAGGGCAGCGTGTACCACAGGCGCGCATAGGCGATGACGGAAGGACCCGTCTCGGGCTGGACCACCAGCGCGGCAGCGTTGGTGATAGAAGTCGAGACAAACATGCACACCGTGGCGAGCAGCGTCGGGATACCGAGCGCAATCGTCTGGCGCAGCGCGGGGTCCTTAAAGTCGATATGGATATGGGGATGCACGCCGTGCTTGCCAAGCGCGGGAATCTGACATGCCATCTGAACAAAGACACCGAGGGTCGTACCGGCCGCAATCAAGATGATGCCGGCACGTTCGCCAAACTGTGCGGACACGGGCGCAAAACCCATAAAGCTCGCAATGACGATCACATTGTTGAGGACCGGGGCAAACGTCGACCAGAAGTAGTCGCGGTGTGCGTTGAGAACGCCCGAGAACACCGAGCCCAAACCATAAAACAGAATCTGGATGGCAAAGAAACGGAACATGAACGCAGCGGTATCCATGCTGCCGCCGTCACCCGAAAGGAACGATTGCGTCCAGATAAAGCCCGGGGCGAACACGGTCCCCAGCAACGAAATGCCACCCAGCACCAAAAGCAGAATGCCGAGCAGGTTGCCCACGTACTCGTTCGAGGCCTCGCGACCCTGCTCACGCCTCACGCCCATGTACACGGGCAAAAACGCCGTCACGAGCATGCCGCCCATCACGAGTTCGTAGAGCATATTGGGCA
This sequence comes from Collinsella sp., assembly GCA_014871655.1. Classification (GTDB taxonomy): domain Bacteria; phylum Actinomycetota; class Coriobacteriia; order Coriobacteriales; family Coriobacteriaceae; genus Collinsella. Next base: position 12,249 of record WGSK01000033.1, read on the forward strand.
GGTTGTTGGCGACCTGATAGGAGGACGAGAGTAGCGACATGCCGATAGCGGCCGCCATTGCCCACGTGCGGATAAAACCGGTGACGCGAGACACAATGGTCAGGATGGTCATAAGCCCGGCGGAACGACCAACCGTGGAGTAGTCCGACGAGCCCATGTCGTCAGTGTCATCTCGCGACGAAGAAGCTTCGGATGAGGGTGTCTGAGGCGCAGATTCTTTTGCAAAATGAGCTCCGCGCTTCAATTCTTCCTGCGGCATCGCTCAGTCCTCTCTCGTAATCGCGGCAACCGTCGCCCCGCAAAATGCAATTAAATCATCGGGTGCAAGCTCGAGCTGATAACCACGCTTGCCTCCCGAAATAAAAATGGTATCCCAAAGGACACATGTCTCATCAATGAGCGTCCGGTAGCGTTTTTTCATACCGACCGGGCTGCAGCCGCCGCGAACGTAGCCAGTCGCCGCAAGCAAATCCTTCACATGCATCATGGCCAAGGACTTCTCCCCCGCGGCACGCGCGGCGGACTTTAGATCGAGCTCGTCGGCAACAGGGATACAGCACACGACATAGTCGTTGGACGGTGTCACGCAGACCAAAGTCTTAAATCCTTGACCGGGCTCCTCGCCAAGCTGCTCCGAAATCGCGACACCCAGGCCCACCGACTCATCACCATCGTCTTCGTACGTATGTAGAACATAGGAAATGCCGGCGCTTTCCAGCTCGCGCATCGCATTGGTTTTTGGCGTCTTTACAGCCTTTGCCATGACATATCCTTTCCCTCGCATTCGGACGCAAGGATTAAGTATATGTCCAATTCGGCTGCATACGTCACTTCGGCACAGCAAGCGCCATCGAATCACAAGGAGTCGATGGCGCCCATAAACTGAATCGCCTATTTATTGAGCATCAAGTTGAGCCTGACGCTCCCGGTCACGCCTGAGCAACGGCGCCAAAAACTTGCCCGTATAACTCTGCGGACAGTCCGCAACCTGCTCCGGTGTGCCCGAAACCACGACGGTTCCGCCGCCGTTACCGCCCTCGGGACCCATATCGATCAGGCGGTCGGCAACCTTGATGACATCAAGGTTGTGCTCAATCACCAGCACCGTGTTGCCCGCATCGACCAAGCGCTGCAGCACATCGAGCAGCTGGCGGACGTCCTCAAAATGAAGACCGGTCGTCGGCTCGTCCAAAATATAGAACGTCTTGCCCGTCTGGCGTCGATGAAGCTCCTTGGCGAGCTTCACACGCTGCGCCTCGCCGCCCGAGAGCGTCGTGGCGGGCTGGCCCAGGCTCACGTAGCCTAAGCCTACATCGTACAGCGTCTGGAGCTTGCGCTTAATCTGCGGGATATTCCCAAAGAAGGCCAGCGCCTCGGTGACGCTCATGTCGAGCACGTCCGAGATGGTCTTGCCACGGTAGGTGACCTCGAGTGTCTCGCGGTTGTAGCGTTTACCGCCGCAAACTTCGCAGGGAACGTAGATATCGGGAAGGAAGTGCATCTCGATCTTGATCTGCCCGTCGCCCTTGCACGCCTCGCAGCGCCCGCCACTCACATTAAAGGAGAAACGACCCGGCGAGTAGCCGCGCGCCTTCGACTCCGGCGTACTCGCAAACAGCGCGCGAAGATCATCCCACAGGCCGATATAGGTAGCAGGGTTGGAACGCGGCGTGCGGCCAATCGGCGACTGGTCGATATCGATAACCTTATCGATACACTCGATGCCCTCGATTTTTTTATACGGACCCACAGGGCGCGTCGAACGGTAAATAGCATTCGTAAGGGCAGGCGCAATGGTGTCGGTAACCAGGGAGCTCTTGCCCGATCCCGACACGCCGGTAACAACCGTAAGCGTACCAAACTCGATCTTGGCGGTAACGTTTTTGAGGTTGTTGGCTCGAGCGCCCGTAATTTTAAGGCAGCCGCGACCGGGCTTGCGCCGTTCATCAGGCACCCGAATCATTCGTTTGCCGGTCAGATAAGCGCCCGTCATCGACTCAGGACACGCCATGATATCAGCAGGCGTTCCCGCCGCGACTACGTGTCCGCCGTTGACACCGGCGCCGGGCCCCATGTCGATCACGTAGTCGGCGGCACGGATTGTATCCTCGTCGTGTTCGACAACGATAACGGTATTGCCGATATCGCGCAGGCGCTCGAGCGTCTTGATCAGGCGCTCGTTGTCACGCTGATGAAGACCGATCGAGGGCTCGTCCAGAATATAGAGCACGCCCATGAGACCCGCGCCGATCTGCGTTGCCAAGCGAATACGCTGTGCCTCGCCACCGGAAAGCGTCGCCGAGGCGCGATCGAGTGTCAGATAGTCGAGTCCAACATCGACCAGAAAACGCAGACGCTCCAGAATTTCCTTGACGATACGGCCGCCGATAAACTGTTGGCGCTCGGTGAGTTCCAGGCCCTCAAAAAACTCGAGCGATTCACGGCACGACAGGCAACAAACTTCGTAAATGGACTTGCCGCCCACGGTGACGGCGAGCATCTCAGGGCGCAAACGAGCGCCGTGGCAGGTCGAGCACGGCTCCTCGCGAATGTACTTCTCCAGGCGCGCCTTGGTGTTCTCGTTCGTCGTCTCGGTATAGCGTTCGTACAGGATGTTGCGAACGCCCGAAAACTTGGTATCCCACTGGCTGCGACGTCCGTCGAGCTTTTGGTAGTCGACCGAGATCTTCGTATCGCCCAGGCCATCCAAGAATGCACGACGCACGCGAGGGGGCAAGTCCTCCCACGGCGTATCGGCGCTCACCTTAAAGTGTTTGCAGACCGCAGCAAAAATCTGCGGATAGTAGTTCGAATTGCCAAACAGGCTACCAAAGACTCCGTCGGCAATGGACTTCGAGGGGTCCTCGATCAGCGCCTCGGCATCAACGGTTTTCTTAAAGCCCAGGCCGTCGCACTCAGGACATGCGCCATAGGGAGCGTTGAACGAAAAATCACGCGGCTGAAGATCGTCAATGGAGTGACCATGCTCCGGGCACGCCAAGGCCAACGAATACTCCAGCAGCTCGCCCTCGGTCCCCTCGGGAGCATCACGATTGGGCAGCATGTACACGTTTACATTGCCGTGAGCCAGCGCGGTCGCCTGCTCAACAGACTCGGCGATACGGCCCAGAGAGTTCTCACGGATCACGATGCGATCGACCACGACCTCGATATCGTGCTTGAACTTCTTGTCCAGATCGATCGGATCGTCGAGCGAGCGCACTTCACCGTCGACACGCACGCGGCTAAAGCCCTCGGCGCGAAGGTCCTCAAACAGTTTGGTGTACTCGCCTTTTCGCCCGCGCACCACCGGTGCCAGCACAAACGCGCGGCGGCCCTCCCCCGCCGCCAAGACCTTGTCGGCAACCTGGTCGGTCGTCTGACGCTCAATGACGCGGCCGCATTCGGGGCAGTGCGGGGTGCCCACACGGGCGAACAGCAGGCGCAGATAGTCATAAATCTCGGTTACGGTGCCAACCGTCGAGCGAGGGTTTTTAGACGTCGTCTTTTGGTCAATCGACACCGCCGGCGAAAGGCCGTCGATTGAATCCAAGTCGGGTTTGTCCATCTGGCCCAAGAACTGGCGCGCATAGCTCGAAAGGCTCTCAACGTATCGACGCTGGCCCTCGGCATAGATAGTGTCAAATGCCAGCGAACTCTTGCCCGAGCCAGAAAGACCGGTAATGACCACGAGTTGGTCACGCGGAATGGAAACATCGATATCACGGAGGTTGTGCTCACGAGCGCCGCGAATAACGATAGAAGAATCAGACATGGAAGCTCCTTGCCTCCTATTGTATCGAATCATACTGTCGATGAGTTTAGCGCACTCGACGCGCACAGATGTTCGTAATACAAGATTCGCAGACCTTTAGCTTTGCGTATCGGGTGCTTTGTTTCTCGAAATGCCGTGGAAAGGTTACAGTAATCTACTACTGAACTTAATTTGCTGTAACAGAGGAACGTCCATGACCGAAGATATCCCCCTTGAAATCACTTCGAGTGACATGGCCAATCTGCCCATATTCATCGCCGCCCTTATCGTGGCCACCGTCGTCGTGCGCGTGTATTTTTCAATCAAACACAATGAAAAGCCGCCCATTGCCCGCGTCTTTTGGTGCGCGACGCTCCTCATCCCGCTCGGCATGGTAGCTGCATGGATTACGAATCAATTGCTCGTAAATGAGGACAGTTCCCTATGGGTCCTTTCTTATTCGGCGCTCGGTGCTGCCGCCGTCATACTTCTTGTCGAGCCCTTGGTTTCGGGACTAATCGACCAAACCGATCTTGCGACGGGAACGGTTGCCTGTATTTGCCGTGACATCCTTGTCATCGCCGCTGTTTCAGCGCTCTCGTTCGTTTCACTCGAAATTGCCTGCAACGAAACGTTCTATCGCATTCCCGCCAACTCATTTGGGTTTTCCGTCGGGTTGCTCGCAACGGTTCTGCTCTCCCTTTATTTGCTGGGACAACGTCATGGAGGCGTCATGGCCCTCGTGCCCGTCGTCTGTTGCATCCTTGGCATTGCCGAGCACTTCGTCATAACGTTTAAAGGCGAGGCCATCCTGCCAAGCGATATCTTGGCCCTTGGCACCGCAATGGAAGTGAGCGAGGGATACGAGTTTACCTTTACCGCCGGAATCGTAACCTCTCTAGCCCTGCTGGAGATTTCCCTGGGGCTTCTTTCGCTTATCCGACCGAGAAAGCTCCGTACACCCACCCATGTCTTCCCCGCAATCGCCGCCAACCTCTGCGCTTTTCTGCTAGTGACCGTTGTGGGGCTCTCGGGCTTTTCCAGCATCGACTTGGAGCAGGCGCTGAATTTTGGATTTGACCGTTGGCAGCCCATCACCACGTATGCGTCTCAGGGTTTTATCACTTCGTTCACCGAAATGGTCAACGAGTTGCCCATTGAGAAGCCCGAAGACTATACGCCCGATGAGGCGCAGAGCATCGAGCAGGAGCTCGCCGCCACCTACGACAGCACGTATGGCGCGAGCGAGCAGCGCGCGGCGGCCGTTGCCCAGTTCAATGAAATCAAGCCGACGATTGTTGCCGTCATGAACGAGAGTTTTAGCGACCTTTCGTGCTTTGAGCAGCTCCAGGCGGCCGGGTACACCGGCCCCGCATTCTACAACTCGCTTCCCGACACACTTGTTCGCGGCACCATGCTCGCTTCGGTCGCCGGTGGCGGAACGGCGAACTCCGAATTCGAATTTTTGACCGGAGCGACAACGGCCTTTGTCGGATTAGGCAAAATCCCCTATCAGCTATATCAGATGAATGGCGTCAACAGCCTGGCAAAGGACCTTAAGGAGCTTGGGTATACCGCTACCGCTATGCACCCGCAAAACCCCGTCAACTACCATCGAGATAAAATCTATCAGCAGCTGGGCTTCGGAGATTTTCTTTCAATCGCCGATTTCGAAGGTGCGCCCTGTTACCATGCCGGCGTATGCGACTACGTCACCTACGACAAGATACTCGACCTGCTTAGAACCGACGAAGCCCCGCAGTTCATCTTTGACGTCACGATGCAAAATCACGGCGGCTACGACTATGGCACCGTTCCCGCCGAGGAGCTGACAAACTATTGGGTCGAGGGAGCCAGCGAGGGTGCCAATAGCGCGCTCAACACCTATCTTACCTGCATCAACGCATCCGACCGGGACCTCGAGTACTTTATCAACGAGCTCCGCAATATCGGCAGACCGGTTGTCCTTGTCTTTTTTGGCGACCATCAGCCGAGCGCCGCAACGACTCTCAACGACGAGCTGTACCCTCAGGAAGATACGGCAAGCCACGCTTTCCGTATCTATCAGTCGACCTATTTCGTTTGGGCTAACTATGAAATCGCCGGCAATACCGAGCTCAACGTCTACGACACCGTCGGGGCAAACGAGATTGCAGCCATTACCCTTAATAAGATCGGCGCCCCGCTCACCGACTATCAAAAGGCTCTGCTTGCAACAAGGTCAGATGTGCCCACCATCAATGTCGCCGGCTACCTTGGTGCCGACGGGCTGCGCTACGACTTGGAATCTGAAGACAGCCCATACGCCTCAACGATCGACAAGCTGCAGCGCATGCAATACCTCGAGTTCGCCAGCAAAGTTCAGTAAGCCCGCCCATTCGCTTGGACCTATCGTATTGCAAGCACGCTCGGCCCAAATGCATCGCAAATGACTCCCGCTCGCAAACGAGGGTACAATGACGCTCGTGTCACATCACGGGGCCCCGGCCCCAACATATACAAAGGAGTCATACATGGGTTGCGAGCACGCACAGGCCGCCGGTGGACAAACGTCGCCGTCGCAATTTGAGGAGAACGCGCTGTCCGAGGTCAAACGCGTCATCGCCGTACTTTCCGGCAAGGGCGGTGTCGGCAAGTCGTTTGTCACCGGTGCCATCGCCACCGAGCTTGCCCGTCACGGCCACAAGGTCGGCGTCCTCGATGCCGACATCACCGGTCCCTCTATCCCCAAGATGTTCGGTATGAGCGGACGCCACGTCCATGCCCTTGGCAACCTTATGCTGCCCGAAATCTCCGAGCACGGCGTCAAGGTCATGAGCTCCAACCTGCTGCTCCAAAACGAGACCGACCCCGTCCTTTGGCGCGGTCCGGTCATCGCAGGCGCCATTAGGCAGTTCTGGAGCGAGACCTCGTGGGGCCCCATCGACTACCTGCTGGTCGACATGCCTCCGGGAACAGGCGACGTCGCGCTCACCGTCTTCCAGTCGCTGCCCGTCGACGGCATCGTCATCGTCACGAGCCCGCAGGATCTGGTCTCGATGATCGTCGCCAAGGCGGTCAACATGGCCGAGAAGATGAACGTCCCCATTCTGGGCATTGTCGAGAACATGAGCTATATTGAGTGCCCCGACTGCGGCAAGAAGATCGAGGTCTTTGGCAAGAGCAAGCTCCCCGAGGTCGCAGAGCGCTATAACCTCGACATCTTGGGCCAGCTTCCCATTAATCCAGCACTCGCCGAGGCCTGCGATAAGGGCGAGGTCGAGACTGCGCTGCCCGATGGCATGTTGCCCAAGGCAGTCTCTGCCGTCGAGGCCATTACCCCGCACGAGACCGACGAGGCCTAAGTGAACACGAGCGCCTTCTATGACGTCCTGGTAATCGGCGGCGGGGCTTCAGGCCTCGCCGCCGCCATTACGGCCGCACGCGCTGGCAAAAGCGTCTGCATCGTTGAGTGCGATGTCGCCTGCGGCCTTAAGCTCCTTGCGACCGGTAACGGCCGCTGCAACCTCTCCAACGAATCGATTGATCCTCAGCGGTATAACCGCCCCGCATTCGTCGAATCTGTCATGGGCCCCCAGCCCGAACAAGAGCTTATGGGTTTCTTCTCCTCGCTGGGCATCATGACAACCTCCGAGGAAGGCCGGCTGTACCCGCGCTCGCTTCGCGCCGAATCGGTGCGCGACGCGCTTCTCAACGTTTGCAACCGCCTAGGTATCACCTTAATCTGCGGAGCCAACGTTGCCTCGGCGCGCAAAGTTTCCGAAGGCTGGGCACTCCAAATAGACCGTCCAGCGCGGGCGCTCAAGGCAAAAAAGCACGACGACCGAAAATCGGAGCTCCGCTCGCTTCGGAAAGTGCTCGCCGATGTCCCTCGCAAGAACGAGGCCCTGCAGGCGCATGCCGTAATTATCGCCACGGGCGGCAACCCCACCGGTATCGCCGATACGTTTAGCCTCCCCCTCACTTCGCTGCGCCCCATCCTCTGCCCCGTATCGGCAACGGTCGTTGGCGATCGGGCGGCACTCAAGACGTTGGATGGTCTGCGCGTCCGCGCCCGCTTGACGCTCACCCGTAACCATAGTGAGCTCTGGCACGAAGACGGTGAAGTACTGTTTCGAGCCTTCGGCATCTCGGGCGTCGCTGTCTTCAACCTCTCCCGTCGTATCCAGCGCGGCGATACGATCCTGCTCGACGTTTTCCCCGACCTCTCCAAAGACGAGCTGCTCGATATGCTCAACCGGCGCGTTGAGCTGCTCGGCGGCTTTTCGCCCCGCGATCCCCGTTGGCTCGACGGCATGCTCGCCCCGCAACTCTCCCGCGTCGTCTGTACAGCGTTCGAGCAGTGCCATCCAGGCTCCAACGATGTCATCCACCTGGTCTCGATCCTCAAGCACTTTAAGTTGCTCGTCGAGGGAACAGCCGAGGAGCGCTCGGCGCAGGTCACGCGTGGTGGCGTATCTGTCGAGAGCATCTCAACACCCAGTCTACGCGCGCGCAGCGTTGTCGACGCCCCGCTTTACGTCTGCGGCGAAGCGCTCGACATCGACGCCGATTGCGGAGGCTTTAACCTTGCGTGGGCCTGGCTCTCGGGCATTCGCGCTGCAAGCAGCCTGTAGCCGCGCAGTCTATAATCAAAAACGCATTCGGGCCGTCTGGGATACCGGACGGCCTCTTTCTTGCCTCTAAGGAGACCTCGATGATCGAAATCACCCAAGTCAACGCGTCGCTCGATGAAGCCGGCGATGAAAATACCTGCCTCATTGTTGGCAAGCGAGTCGCCAAGCGCATCCTACGTTGCAAGGACTCCGAGATCAAGTCCATCGAACTCCACCGCAAGTCAATCGACGCTCGCAAAAAACGAGACGTCCATTTTATCCTGAGCTTTCGTGTTGAGCTGACTAGTCCCCACCTCGAGCGAGAAGCGGTCGACAGCGTTGCCGAGCGTGACCGCTCGCGCGTACGCGCGATAGAAGACGATGAGCCTTCATTCCCCTCCCCCGTCTCCGACGCACCTCAAGAACGCCCTGTCGTTGTCGGCGCCGGATGCGCCGGCCTTTTCGCTGCGCTCACGCTCGCCAAAGCAGGTCTTAAGCCCTTGCTTATCGAGCGCGGCGACCCGGCATTTCGCCGCTCGCAGACGATCGACCTCTTTCTAAAGGAGCGCATCCTCGACCCCGAGAGCAATATTCAGTTTGGTCTGGGCGGCGCGGGGACCTTCTCGGACGGCAAGCTCAATACGGGAACAAAAAATCCCGCCCATCGCCTTATCCTCGAAACCTTCGTCGAGGCGGGTGCGCCCCGCGATATTCTGTGGGATGCCAAGCCGCACATTGGCTCCGACATCCTTCCCAAGGTTGTCACCGCTATATCCCAGCGCATCGAGCAGCTCGGAGGTGTCGTCCGTTATCGAACGAAGCTCGTCGACATTCGCATCGACGCGTCTGGCGCCATCACCGGTATTGATGTCCAATCGTCCCAAGACGCCGCTTACGAGCCAATCGAGACAAAGCACCTCATCCTCGCCTGCGGGCATTCTGCTCGCGATATTTTTGAGCTCCTTAAGGACCACAACGTGGCCCTCGCACAAAAGACCTTTGCCATGGGCGTTCGCATCGAGCATCCGCAGCGCGACATCGACCGAGCCCAATATGGAGCCTTGGCGGGACATCCTGCCCTCGGAGCAGCCCCCTACAAGCTCGTCGCCCATCTTCCCAACGGCCGCAGCGTGTTCTCGTTTTGCATGTGCCCCGGCGGGCAGGTTGTCGCCGCCTCTTCCGAGCAGGGCCACCTGTGCGTCAACGGCGCCAGCCTCAATGCCCGCGACGGACGCAACGCAAACGCCGCCCTGCTCGTTAACGTCACGCCTGAGGACCTTCCCAACGATGACCCGCTCGCCGGCATCGAGCTCCAGCGCGCCTGCGAGGCGGCCGCCTATCGCCTGGGCGGTTCCAACTGGAACGCACCGGCACAACTCGTCGGAGATTTCCTCGCAGGACGCGCCAGCAAGGCGCCCGGAAAGGTAAAGCCCACCTATCCGCTCGGTGTGACCTGGACGACAATTGACGAAGCCCTGCCGCAGCATATCGTCGAGTCGCTCCGCCTGGGACTTCCCCTACTCGGAAAAAAGCTACGAGGCTACGACCGTCCCGATGCCGTTCTTACCGGCGTGGAGACTCGTTCGAGCTCACCGGTCACTGTCACCCGAGACCGAACGTGCCATGCCGTGTCGACCCCGGGCCTCTACCCTTGTGGTGAGGGAGCTGGATATGCCGGCGGCATCATGAGCGCGGCCACCGACGGCATCCGTTGTGCCGAAGCCCTGATCGCGGACCTCTAACGCACGAATTCCAGCGCGCAAAAGACACAGGCCCCGAGCTCCACAGGGAACTCGGGGCCTGTTCGCTATTTCTTAAACCGTGCACCCTGGCGTTTTCTGCCCGATGCGAACGTGGAACCCTTGCGGGCCTGCGAGCGTAAGCGCTCGATCGTCTCGTCCTCAGACGCACCCTCGAGCATCGCCCGAATCTGAACGACGGCATCGCGCAGGCGCGCCGCCTCCTCAAAGTCCATAGCGGCAGAAGCGTTACGCATATCCTCTTCCATGTTTTCTACGATCCGCACAAGCTCGTCATGCGTCAGTTCTTCCAACTGATCCGCAAGTGTCTGCTCGGGAGCCACCGTTTCCGGCACGCCGCCCTCGCCCGACTCATCGGGCGTATAGAATGCGCCATGGCCAAGAGAGTCGCCCTTCGAGCGCCCCTTGGAACCCACAGTTTTTTCGGCCTCGGCAATAAAACTTGAGATGTCGTTGATGGCCTTGCGCACTGTCTTGGGCACAATGCCATGTTCTTCGTTATATGCCATCTGAATCTCGCGACGGCGCTGCGTCTCCTCGATGGCCTCTTTCATCGAATCGGTCACAACGTCTGCATACATGATGACCTCGCCGTCGGCATTACGGGCCGCACGGCCAATCGTCTGAATCAACGAACGACGGTTGCGCAAGAAGCCTTCCTTGTCAGCGTCGAGAATTGCCACCAGCGAGACCTCGGGAAGGTCTAGACCCTCGCGGAGCAGGTTGATGCCAACGAGAACATCGATCTTTCCCTCGCGCAACGTTCGCAGGATCTCGACACGGTCCATCGTCGCTGTATCGGAGTGCATGTAGTTGACCTTAATGCCGGCATCAAGCAGATGGTCGGTCAGGTCCTCGGCCATGCGCTTGGTGAGCGTGGTCACCAGCACGCGCTCCTTGCGGGCCACGCGCTCGCGAATCTCGTCCTCAAGATCGTCAATCTGGCCTCGGACAGGACGAACGTCGATCTTGGGATCAAGCAGGCCGGTCGGACGAATGATCTGCTCAACGTCGTTTTGACTCACGCGCAACTCATAGTCGCCCGGCGTAGCCGAGACGTAGATGAACTGGGGAATCCTCGCCTCAAACTCATCAAAACGAAGCGGGCGGTTATCGAGTGCCGAAGGCAGACGAAAACCATGCTCCACCAGCGTGACCTTACGCGAGCGGTCGCCTTCGTGCATGCCGCGGATCTGCGGCACCGTTACATGGCTCTCATCGATGATGCAGAGCATATCCTTGGGAAAGTAATCAATCAGGGTAAACGGCGGCTCACCCGGCTTGCGACCGTCCAGATGACGCGAGTAGTTCTCGATGCCGTTGCAAAAGCCCATCGTCTCGAGCATCTCAAGATCATAGTCGGTGCGCTGCTGCAGACGCTGTGCCTCGAGCAGCTTATCAGTCGCCTTGAGCTCGGCCACACGCTTCTCGCACTCTTCACTGATTGATTTCAGAGCCGCTTTGACCTTAGGCTTCTCAGTCACGTAGTGCGAGGCCGGCCACACGGGAATGGCCTCGTACTCACGCAGCATCTCTCCGGTGACCTCGTCAATCTCGGCAATCAGCTCGACCTCGTCGCCAAAGAACTCAAACCGCAACGGATGCTCGGCATAGGGCGGATACACGTCGACAACATCGCCGCGCACGCGGAACGTGCCGCGTGCCAGGTCATAGTCATTGCGATCATATTGAATGTCGATAAGTGCATGGATAAAGTCATCGCGCTCGAGCGGCACCTTCTTGTCGACGTTTGGAGCCAGACCTGCATAGTCCTCAGGAGAGCCAATGCCATAGATACACGAGACCGATGCGACAACTATCACATCGCGTCGAGAGAGCAGCGATGCGGTCGCCTGATGTCGCAGCATCTCAACCTCTTCGTTAATCGAGGAGTCTTTCTCGATATATGTATCGCTTTGCGGCACATACGCCTCGGGCTGATAGTAGTCGTAGTACGAGACGAAGTAGACCACAGCGTTGTTGGGAAAGAACTCTTTGAGCTCGCTCGCAAGCTGAGCGGCGAGCGTTTTATTCGGAGCCATGACCAGCGTCGGCTTTCCCAGGGCCTCAATAGTCTTTGCCATCGTGAAGGTCTTGCCCGAACCAGTCACGCCCAGCAAAACCTGATAGCGGTCTCCGTCCCTCACACCCTGCACAAGCGACTCAATGGCTTTAGGCTGAGAGCCTGCAGGGTCATAGGGAGACACGACCTTAAACGGCACGTCAGAGCCTTCAACGCCAAAGCGCTTAAGTTCACCACCAACGCGTTCTACTTCAAATTCCGCCATGGATACTCCTAACTCATATATCTGCAGTATACGCAGGCGGCAGGCATAGTCCTATACGAACCGATCGGGATAGAGGGTTTTGTAGCGAACCCAGGCATTATTGACACGAATCAGATACGCCTGCGTCTCGGGAAAGGTAATTGCATTATGAAGCGACGTACTCTGCTGCGCCCATCCGTCGACATTGCCCATGCCGGCGTTATAGGCGGCAATGGCACTGTCAGTCGACCCGTTAAAATACGCTAGAAGATACGAAAGATACGCACAGCCAAACTCGATATTCGTAGCCGGATCGTTAAGGTTGTCGGCCGAATACTCGCCACCGTCGACAAGGCCCTTGGCGATCATATCCTGGGCAGTCTCGGGCATCAGCTGCATCAATCCCTGAGCACCCTGATTCGACTCGGCCTCGGGATCCCAATTCGATTCAGACTTAATGACAGCGCACACCAGATACGGATCCAGATTATGCGAAATACTGGATTGCTTTACATACGCCTCGTAGTCAATCGGATACAGCGGCTTAAAGAAAGCGGCAGGAGCATATGAGTAAACGAATGAGATAAGGCCGAAGGCAAAAACGGCAGCCAGCGGTATAAGGCGATACCACGTAAGGAAACGTGTCTTAGGCATCGGCCTCCTCCTTATCCGCTACATCCCCGAACCCATGGCGCGAAAGCCATGCGTCCAGTTGTTCAAAGAGCGAGTTATCGTCTGCCGCATTGTCAATCACAGTTGTAGCGAGATTGCACAGCGCAGACTCTTCGGGCTGGCAAGCAGAACGGGCATCAAAATCAGATGGCTCCATGCCACGTTGAATAGCGCGCTCGCGACGAACTGACAAAGGGGCGCTGATGACCAAAATTTCATCAGCCAAGCCAAATGCATCCTCAAAACCAGTCGGAGCAGAAACCTCGACCACCGCAAAAGGATAACGGGGAGATGAAACCGTACAACAAACCGGATCGAGAATCCTAAGCGAAAGCTGTTCAATCAGAATGGGATGCACGATGTCATTGAGCCGTGCGACCGAATCAGGAGAAGCAAAAGCTCGAGAAGCGAGGATGCTGCGGCGAATGCCGCCATCCTCATCCAAAATGTCCCAACCGAATTCATCCGCGAGAGCATTGACGATATCAGAGCCCGGCACATACAGCGATTTTGCAAGCTCATCCAGATCGATTAGCATAGCGCCACGAGATTCGAAATAGCGGCAGGCAGTCGACTTACCCGAAGCAATATTGCCCAAGACAAATACGGTAAACATCAAGCCCTCCCTAACGCCAATGCGAGTAATTATCGCTCAAATACACTAGAAGGACTCAAAATACAGCCAAACAGTAAGAGTGCATACGGGGGAACTAGGTCCCAAAGTACAACGTGTATACAACGCAAAAAAAGGGGGAGGCCGCGAGGCCTCCCCCTTCTCAGTTCAAGCGTACGGCTCGGTGCCGTCCACCGGTCAGCGGCGCCCTGGCCTCCCACGGGCTGACCC
>WGSK01000034.1:0-25579 GCA_014871655.1 Collinsella sp.
CGCGCCATAAGCGGGTTGCCGTTGGCGGTCTTTTCCTGCGGGTTGGCGATCGCGACCGTGACCTTGTGGCCGTAGTACCATTTGGCAAGGGTTGCGGTATCGGTAAAGCGCTGGTCGGTGGTGGTGGAGTTCAAAACGACGGTGTAGATCTCGTCGCCATCGCGGTTGTAGGCACCCGTAAAGCAATAGCCTGCATCGTCGGTGGTGCCGGTCTTGCCACCGATGTTGCCATCTTGGCCCAGCAAATAGTTATGCGTGTCCATGGAATGCGAATGGTCGGTGCCGTCGGCGCCCGCGACCTCGATCCAGGAATCCTCGCTCGCTACGACCTCGCGGATCGTGTCGTTTTTCATGGCCTCCTGCATCATCAGCGCTACGTCGTGTGCGGTTGAGTGCATATCGCCAGCCCACTCATCAAAGTCCAGACCATGCGGGTTTTCAAAAAGCGTACCGGTGCAGCCGAGCTTCTTAGCGCGCTCGTTCATGGCCTTCACAAATGTGGCCTCGGCGTCTTTGGTCTTAGGGTCGATCTTCTTGCCCACATATTCGGCGAGAACGATGGCGGCGTCGTTGCCCGAGGGAATCATCAGGCCGCGCAGTGCCTGCTCCACGGTAAGCTCGTCGCCTTCGAGCAAGCCAGCGGTCGAATTACCCACGGTGGCTGCGGCGTTGCTCACCGTGACCTTCTCGTCCATCTTGCAATTCTCGACGGTTAGGATTGCGGTCATGACCTTGGTGATCGAGGCAATCTTGACCTGCTCATCGGCGCCGCGCCCATAGTAGACGGTGCCGTCTTTGCCCATGACGAGGGCATTGGTCGCATCGATATCGGGCAGGTTTTCGGCCGTGATGCCGCGCGCATCGGCGGTTTTGCCGCAAACATTGTCGGTCGTGAGCACTTGGGCGCCGGCGACGGTGGGCACGCCAGCGGCAAGGGCGATAGCGCAGACAAAGCCGGCGGCAAGCTGGGCTGAGCGCTTTGCAAAAGAGGTGAGGGACTTCACGGATTTCGCTTTCGACGGGATGGTCTCTTCTGGAACTAGAGTATATCGTTTGCCGGCGTCGGCGATCATCGCGTGCGCGCGTGGCCCACATCCGCACCCGAACGGGCACAAGGGTGCTTAAGGCCGGCTTAATCACCCACGCTTGTTGTGTGTGGCGTGCGTCGCCTCAGGCATAATGGAGCGCGAGAGGAGCACGCATGAACGAGCGCATTTTGGTAGTTGATGACGAGAAGGCCATCGCCGACTTGGTTGGCATCTACCTTACAAAAGAGGGCTTTGATGCCCAGATTGCCTATAGCGGGGCCGATGCTGCCAAGGCGATTTTGGAGCAGGAGTTCGATCTGGCGCTGCTTGATGTCATGCTGCCCGATATCGATGGGTTTGAGCTGCTGCGTACGATCCGTTCCAGCCATACCTATCCCGTGATCATGCTGACGGCGCGCGATGCCCAGCAAGACAAGATCGAGGGCCTTTCGCTTGGCGCGGACGATTACGTGGTCAAGCCGTTCCGCCCGCTGGAACTCATCGCGCGCGTGCACGCTCAGCTTCGCCGCTACACCAGCTACGGTAGCCGTGCACAGGCGGCCGAGTCGCCGACCATTCAGCTCGACGGCTTGGAGATCAACCGCGATGCTCGTTCCGTGACGGTGGACGGTTCACCGGTACGCCTCACGCCCACCGAGTATTCAATCTTGCTGTATCTGGTCGAGCATCGCGGCAGCGTGGTGGCTGTGGGGGACCTGTTCCGCGCAGTGTGGAACGAGGACTTTATGCCCGGCTCCAACAATACGGTGATGGTGCACATTCGCCACTTGCGCGAAAAGATCGGCGACGACGCACAAAAGCCACGCTTTATCAAAAACGTCTGGGGCGTCGGCTACATCATCGAATAACGCTTTTCGCTTGTGAGGATCTTGATATGACAAAAGACGATAGGCAAGCGTTCGAGGTGCCCGATCGGCTCTTTGAATGCGTGAGGTCGGTCGTCGACAACCGCGCGCTTGCAACGGTGCTGCTCTTTTTGCTGAGCCTGCTGCTGATTGGCATCGACAACATCGTCGGAATCTTGGCGGTGCTGCTTGTCGGCTTTTTGCTGATCGATCGATTTGAGATCGTGTGCCGCTGCGTGGTGATTGGCGGCGCCGCGTGGGCCATGACGTTGGCGATTGGCGCCATGGCGCTCGGCGGTATCGAAGGGCCGGTGCTGTTCGATGCCGGCTTTGTATTCAACATGCTTGGCTTTGTGCTGGCGCTTGCCGTGTGCGTGCTGTTCTTGTGTGGTCGCGCCCTGTACTACCAGGGCTACGAACAGGGCGAGCAGCATGCCGATTGTGTGCTGGCCGCTCGTATTCAAGATCGCCTGATCGATCACCCCGACACCTGGGACAACATCGACGGCGACTTCTTGGAGGTCGAGGGCGCCCTTAACCGCGTGCGTGACCGTGAGCGCAAGGTGCAGCAAGCTCTGCGTGACGAGTCGCATCGCAAGGACGATCTGGTCACGTACTTGGCACATGACCTACGCACCCCGCTTGCCAGTGTGGTGGGTTATCTTTCGCTGCTGCAAGAGGCTCCTGAGCTGCCGGTTGAGCAGCGTGCGCACTTTACGGGCGTGGCGCTCAACAAGGCGCACCGGCTCGATACGCTCATCGAGGAGTTCTTCGATATCACGCGCTTTGATTTCCACGATATCGTGCTCACGCGCGGCTATGTTGATCTGGGGTTGCTGCTGGCTCAGGTGGCTGACGAGTTCTATCCCATCCTCAACGAGCAACATAAGGAAGTCCAAGTTGATATTCGCGAGGACCTGACGGTGCTCGTGGATGGCGACAAGATGGCTCGCGTGTTCAACAACATCATGAAAAACGCTATTGCCTATAGCTATGAGGGCTCGACCATCACGATCGAGGCCAGACGCCGGGACGACGGTGGCGTGCGCGTGCGCTTTATCAATCAGGGCGATCCCATCCCTGAGGCAAAGCTCAAGGTGATCTTTGAGAAGTTCTATCGCCTGGATGCGGCGCGTGCGACCAATCGCGGTGGTGCCGGTCTGGGCCTTGCTATTGCCAAGGAGATCATCGCGGCACACGGTGGTGCCGTTGCATGTGAATCGACGCCCGAACACACGATATTCACCATCGAGCTGCCCGCCGCATAGCCAGCGTGCCCTTACAAACACTTGACAATGCGCTCACGTGCATATGAGCCGCGATTCCTACTATCGATACTGCTGAATTGATATCGATGTGGAGGTATGCGGTATGACGGCTGCTGCGGCTGTGGAGCCCACGGAGCTTGAAGAACTCATGAAAGCGCAGGCCGAGGCCGCGTGCGAGCGCGAGGTTGGGGATGCGACTCGCCCCACGGCAGAGGATCTTGCCGCCTCGCCGACGCGCATCGACGTCGAGGGCCTCGACCTGTTCTATGGCGACCATCATGCGCTCAAGGACGTGAATATCAAGATCCGCGACAAGCAGATCACCTCGTTTATCGGGCCTTCGGGCTGCGGCAAGTCCACGTTGCTGCGCTGCTTTAACCGCATGAACGACGGCATCAAGGATTGCCGCATCGAGGGCAAGATTGCGCTCGATGGTCAAGATATCCTGGGCGATTACGACATCTGCCGTTTGCGCCAGCGCGTGGGCATGGTGTTCCAGCGCCCCAACCCGTTTCCCATGAGCATCTACGACAACGTCGCCTATGGGCCGCGCGGTATGGGCGTGCGCGACCGCGTCGTGCTCGATCAGCTGGTCGAGGACTCCCTGCGTCGCGCTGCCCTGTGGGACGAGGTCAAGGACAAGCTCAAGGAGTCGGGCCTGGGTCTTTCGGGTGGACAGCAGCAGCGCCTGTGCATCGCCCGCGCACTTGCCGTGCAGCCCGACATTCTGCTGATGGACGAGCCGACCTCGGCACTCGACCCTGTGTCGACGCTGGTGGTGGAGCAGCTGGCCTGCGAGCTCAAAGAGACCTGTACGCTCGTGGTCGTTACGCACAATATGCAGCAGGCGGCGCGTATCTCCGACTCGGTCGCGTTTTTCTTGCTGGGTGAGTTGGTGGAGCATGCGCCCACCGCGCAACTCTTCAAGAATCCGACCGATCCGCGCACGGCGGATTATTTGACGGGACGTTTTGGCTGATACCATCTAGTAAAGGTACCTTTAGGGTTAAGATGCGGTCATGCCGGCCGCAAAGGGGTTCAACATGATCTATTACGTCGAGGACGATGACAACATCAGGGATTTGACGGTCTATGCACTGCGCAAGCAGGGGATCGAGGCCGAGGACTTTTCGTGCGACGGCGAGTTTAAGGCCGCCGTGGCGCGACGGGTACCCGATGCTGTGCTGCTCGATATCATGCTGCCCGATACCGATGGCTTGGCGATTATGCGTCGCCTGCGTGCCGATCGCCTGACGGCGACGGTGCCCATCATGATGCTTACCGCCAAGGATACCGAGCTCGACAAGGTGATGGCGCTCGATGGCGGTGCCGACGATTACCTGACTAAGCCGTTTTCGCTCATGGAGCTTGCGAGCCGCTGCCGCGCACTGCTGCGTCGCGGCGGCATGGTCAAGCAGGCGAGCGATGTGCTCAGCGTGGGCGACATCGTGCTCTCGCCCAGCCATCGCGAGGTGACCGTTGCCGGCGAGCCGCTTAAGCTCACCCTGCGCGAGTTCGACCTGCTCGAGTACCTCATGCGCAAGCCCGGCGTGGTTTTTACCCGCGAGTCGTTGCTGCAGAGCGTGTGGGGCTGGGACTTCGACGGCGGTTCGCGCACCGTTGACGTGCACGTGCAGACGCTTCGCCAAAAACTGGGCGAGCATGCCAGCGCCATCGAGACCGTGCGCGGCGTGGGCTACCGCTTGGCCGAGCCTTCTGCCGGTGATGGTGCCGAAGGTGACGACACCGCGGCCACCGCATCGGAGGAGTAACCCGTGGTCTTCGCCCCCCAGGGAAAACATACGCTGTCGCACCGCGTTTTTGTGACGATCTTTGTCTGCGCCATGGCGGTTATCGTGGCGTTTACGGTGCTGGGTGCGTTCTTTGTGCAAAACACCTTGGCGGATGCCACGAGTGCCAACCTGGCGCAAGAAACCGAGCTCATTGCTGCCGCCCTCGACGAGCAGCAGGAGCCCATCCCGTTCTTGCGTAGCCTCGATCGAGAGGACTTGCGCATCACGCTGATTAACAAGGATGGATCGGTTGCCTACGACAACGAGGCGTCGCCTTCCACACTGCCCAACCATGGCGATCGCCCCGAGGTCATCGAGGCCTTTGAGAGTGGTTCGGGTTCCGCGGAGCGCGCAAGCTCTACGCTCGACGAGATTATGCTGTATCGCGCCGTCGCCCTTGATAACGGCCAGGTTGTCCGCTTGGCGCAGGCCCAGCCTGGCGTTGCGGCGATTTTGCTGTCGATGGTGGCGCCGATGCTGCTTATCGCAGCAGCGGGTGCGGTACTCTCGTTTTTTATGGCGCGCCGCGAGTCCCGTGCCATCATCGCGCCGTTGCAAGAGGTGGATTTGGACCACCCACGCCGTAGCTATGAGCACGCCTATGCCGAGATGGTCCCCATGCTTGAGCGTATCGAGTCGCAGCGCCAGGAACTCAAGCGCCAAATGGCGGTGCTAGCGGACAACGACCGTATGCGCCGCGAGTTCACGGCGAATATCACCCATGAGCTCAAGACGCCGCTTACGGCGATTTCGGGCTATGCCGAGCTCATCGCAAACGGCATGGTCGAGGGCGAGGACGACCTGCGCAACTTTGGCGGTCGCATCTATCGTGAGGCGGGCCGCTTGGCAGCGCTTGTCAACGATATCCTTACGCTGTCTAACTTGGACGAGGCCGAGCGTGCAACTGAGGGCGAGGCGGTGCCCATTGGGTCCACGGAGCCTATTGAGCTCTCGCGTGCCATCTACGCGGTTGAGCAGCGTCTTGAACAGGTCGCCCGTCAGGCGAATGTGACGATAAGTCATGAGACCAAGCCTGTGGTCATCGAAGGCGTGTCGCGCTTGATCGACGAGCTCATCTATAATCTGGCAAGCAACGCCATCCGCTACAATCGACCCGGCGGTACGGTTACGCTGCAGTGCGGCACCAACGACGAAGGCCATCCGTTCCTCGCGGTCGCCGACACGGGAATCGGTATCGCGCCTGAAGAACAGGGCAAGGTATTTGAGCGGTTCTATCGCGTGGACAAGAGTAGGTCCAAGGCACGCGGCGGAACCGGCCTGGGGCTTGCCATTGTCAAGCATGCGGCCCTGTATCATCACGCCACGCTCGATTTGTCGAGCGAGTTGGGCGTGGGAACCACCATTACGGTGACGTTTCCCATACGGCAGGACGAGCCATTCGCATAGCGATACAACATAGATATTGATGCAGACGCCGCATTTGACTTTCGGGTGCGGCGTTGTTGTGCAATTTTACGATTGCTTCCGACATTTTTACAGGAGAGCCTGTTTCTTATGTATAGAGTTTGGTCTCGGTAAAAAGATGCGATAACATACGGACAGTTTTGTCAATCCGAACTGGGGAAATGAAAGGCAAGCTGCATGACCCTTCTCGAACTGTTCCAGCTGCTGAAGAAGCACCTTCAGCTGGTCATCACCCTTCCGGTGGTCTGCGCGATCGCCATGGGCATCGTGTCCTTCGTTGCGATGGACAACACCTATACCGCGACGACGAGCATGTACATTCTCGCCAAGACCGACGATAGCGGTCAGATGAGCTACAACGATCTCTCGGCGAGCCAGATGCTTTCCAACGATATCGCCACGCTGCTGGATAGCGATAGCGTTAAGAGCGGCGCAGCCAATGAACTGGGCCTCACCGATCTGGATGACTACAAGGTGTCTGTTTCCTCCGAGACCACCACGCGTGTCATTACGCTTTCGGTTACCGGCACCGATGCCAAAGAGACGGCTAAGGTCGCAAAGGCCATGGCCAGCTCGGTGAGTACGGTCGCTCAGAACGTCGGCGCTGCCCAGAGCATCAACGTTATCGACGAGGCTAAGACCCCCGAAGCCCCCAGTGGTCCCAAGCGTATGTTGTACGTTGCTGTCGCGTTCCTCGCGGGCATCTTTATCGCAGTTGCCTATGTCGTTTTGGCAGACATGCTCAATACCCGCATCCGCGGTGCCGAAGAGGCAGAAGAGCTCCTGGGCATTCCCGTTGTTGGCCGAATTCCGGCTATGAAAGGTGGTAAATAGGCATGGCTAAGGCAAAGAACACCGATAAGCTCGTTGTACAGAATGCCGCCAAGACCCTTCTGGCCAACATTCGCTTTGCGAGCGTGGACGACCCCATTCGCACCATCACCGTTACCTCCTCGATTCCCAACGAGGGCAAGTCTACGGTTTCCATTAACCTTGCTCAGGCTATCGCCACGAGCGGCAAGTCCGTGCTCCTGGTCGAGGCCGATATGCGCCGCAGGTCCCTTGCCGATATGCTCGGCGTCCGCTCCCGCGGCGGACTCTATGCAGTCCTGTCCGAGCAGGTTTCTATTGACCAGGCGATTGTCGAGACGGGTCAGAAGAACTTCTATTTCCTCGATGCCGAGCCGCATATTCCCAATCCTGCCGACATCATCGTCTCTCACCGCTTTGCCAAGCTGGTAAAGGCACTGTCCGCCAAGTTCCAGTACGTCATCTTTGATGCTCCCCCGGTCGGCACCTTCATCGATGCTGCCGAGATCGCAAGTCTGACCGACGGTGCGCTTTTTGTCGTGCGTGAGGATTTCACCAAGCGCGAGGAGGCGCTCAACGCCATCGGTCAGCTTAAGAAGTCCGAGAAGGTCAAGCTCATCGGTACCGTTATGAACTACTGCGAGACCGAGACCAGCGAGTACTACTACTCCTACTACACCAAGGACGGTAAGAAGGTGAAGAAGGGCTCCGACGATCAGGGGACTTCCAAAAAGGGCATCTTCACCAACCGAGCAAACGTTTAGTTGATTAAGGCTGACCTATGCGTGACATTCATT
The DNA here is from genome assembly GCA_014871655.1 of Collinsella sp. GTDB lineage: Bacteria > Actinomycetota > Coriobacteriia > Coriobacteriales > Coriobacteriaceae > Collinsella. The sequence continues at coordinate 7,988 of WGSK01000034.1, forward strand.
GCCATATCTTGCCGGGTGTAGACGACGGCGCCGCCGATCTCGATGAGAGCTTGGCGATGCTCGAGGCTGCCAAGCGGGCCGGTGTAACCAGAATCGTTTGCACTCCTCACTGCCGTGATCCCTATTTTGATTACGACAAGATGTGGGATGCCTTTGAGCTGCTGCGTGATAACGCTGACGGTTTTCCGCTCCAGATGGGCTTCGAGGTCAACCATCGAAAGCTTGTTGAGCTTGGTATCGATGCTGCGGAGCACTTGCATTTCGATGGAACCAACGAGTTTCTGCTCGAGCTTTCGACGCATGCCGATGCGTATGCGTTTAGAGAGTACGAGAACACGATTTACGATTTGCAGTGCCGTGGTTACCAGGTGATTATCGCTCATCCTGAGCGCTATCGTGCGGTTCAAAAGGATGTAAGCGTGGCGGAGCGCCTGGTCGATATGGGCTGCAAGCTGCAGGCTTCGGCGGACTTTATTGCCGGCGGTCGCTTTGGTCGCGAGAAAAAGCCGGCACAGCGTCTGTTCGATCAGAACCTGTACAGCTTCATCGCGAGCGATGCCCATAACGTGGGTCATTACGACTGCCTGGCGAAGGCTCGCGCGAAGTTTAGCGTGCGTGGAGCCCATTTTCGCTAAAATCTGTCCCTAACGTTCGCATTGAATGAAGGGGCAGCCATGGATATCCAACTTAAGACGGGATGCTTTGATGACGCGGCGCTGGTGCGCCGCGTCGTTTTTATGGACGAGCAGGGCTACGAGAATGAGTTCGACGCTATCGACGAGGATCCGAACTGCATTCATGTGACGCTCTATGCAGACGGCGAGCTTGCCGGTTGCTCGCGCGTGTTTCCCGAAGAGCTTGAGCGCGCGGCAGATTCAGAGGCTCCGGTTTCGCCGGCGTGCGACTTGGACGAAGGCGTCGCAGCGGGGGAGACCTATATTATGGGGCGCGTGGCTGTGCTGCCGAGCATGCGCCGTCGCGGTCTGGCGAGCAAGATCGTCGAGGCCAGTGATGCCGCCGCGTGTGATGCCGGTGCCAAGCTCATAAAACTGCATGCGCAGGAATACGTGCTGCCACTCTATGCCAAGGCGGGTTACGCGCAGATCGCGCCGGTAGGTTACGAGGATGAAGGTCAGCCCCACGCCTGGATGGCCAAGCGGGTCGAGGGTGGCAGATAGGGACGTTCCTTTTCTGCCGGCAGTTGGGGACACTCCTTGGCAATTGGCGCATCGGAGCGCTTAGACATACAGTTTTTCGATTCCGTATGTATATATGCGCGCTAATGGGTTATAAAATCTAAGTCTGAACATAGCAGGTCTGCGATGCGGCTCGGGCGACCGGGCCGTTTTTGCGGACGGGGGTAGCGCGAAAGGACTGCACATGCGTCAATTTAAGACCGAGAGCAAAAAACTGCTCGACCTCATGATCAACTCCATCTACACCAATAAGGAAATCTTCCTGCGCGAGCTTATCTCTAACGCGAGCGACGCCGTCGACAAGCTCAACTTTAAGAGTCTGCAGGATCCGAGCGTCAAGATCGACCAGGGCGACCTGGCCATTCGCGTCTCCTTTGATAAAGACGCCCGCACCATTACCATCTCGGATAACGGCATTGGCATGACCGCCGAGGAGCTCGAGCGCAATCTGGGCACCATCGCCCATTCCGGCTCCGAGGAGTTTAAGACCGAGAACGCCGAGCAGCAGGGTTCGGATGTCGACATCATCGGCCAGTTTGGCGTGGGCTTCTACTCGGCTTTTATGGTCGCCAGCCATGTGAAGGTCGTCAGCCGCGCCTACGGCGAGGATGTCGCCCATGTGTGGGAATCCGACGGTCTTGAGGGCTACACCATCGAGGACGGCGAGCGCGCCGAGCACGGTACCGATGTCATCCTGACGCTGCGCGAGAACGAGAAGCTCGATGCCGACGGCGAGGCCGAGACCTACGATCGCTTCCTGACCGAGTGGGGTCTCAAGAGCCTGATTCAGCAGTACAGCAACTATGTGCGCTACCCGATTCAGATGATGGTGTCCAAGAGCCGCCAGAAACCCAAGCCCGAGGACGCCGGCGACGATTACAAGCCCGAGTACGAGGACTACCAGGAGCTCGAGACCGTCAATTCCATGACACCGATCTGGAAGAAGCGCAGCTCCGATGTCGAGCAGAAGGACTACGACGAGTTCTACAAGTCCACGTTCCACGACTTTGACGATCCTGCGCGCACCATCAGCTTCCATGCCGAGGGCACGCTCGAGTACGATGCCCTGCTGTTTGTGCCGGGCCGCGCGCCGTTCGATCTGTACAGCAAGGATTACGAGAAGGGTCTGGCACTCTACGGCTCCAACGTCCTGATCATGGAGAAGTGCGACGACCTGCTGCCCGACTACTACAACTTTGTCCGCGGCGTCGTGGATTCCGCCGATGTGTCGCTCAACATCTCGCGTGAGACGCTGCAGCAGAACCGTCAGCTCAAGGCCATCGCCAAGCGTGTGGAAAAGAAGATCACCGCCGACCTTGAGGATATGCGTGACAACGACCGCGAGGCCTACGAGAAGTTCTTTGAGAACTTTGGCCGCGGTCTTAAGTACGGCATCTACTCGAGCTATGGCATGAAGGCCGATGAGCTCGCCGATCTGTTGCTGTTCTGGTCTGCCAAGGAACAGAAGATGATTACCCTGGCCGAGTATGCCAAGGGCATGCCCGAGGATCAGAAGGCCATCTACTACGCCGCCGGCGACTCGCGTGAGCGCTTGGCCAAGATGCCCGTGGTAAAGGGCGTGCTCGACCGCGGCTATGACGTGCTGCTGCTGACGCAGGACGTGGATGAGTTCACCTTCCAGGCTATGCGTGAGTACGTTGCCGCCGATATGCCCAAGATCTACGAGGACGATGCCGCCCGCGAGGCTGCCGAGAAGGCCGTGGCCGATGGTGCCGAGCCCGAGGTTGAGGATCGTCACCTGGAGCTCAAGAACGTCGCAACCGGTGATCTTGACCTGGCGACCGAGGACGAGAAAAAGGAGGCCGAGGACGCCACCAAGGAGAACGAGGACCTCTTTAACGCCATGAAGGAGGCACTCGGCGACAAGGTCGAGAAGGTTGCCGTCTCTGCGCGCCTGACCGATGCTCCCGCGTGCATCACCACCGAGGGCCCGCTTTCGCTCGAGATGGAGAAGGTGCTCCAGAAGGGTCCCGAGGGCGCGCCCGACGGTATGCCCAAGAGCCAGCGCGTGCTCGAGCTCAACGCCAAGCACCCGGTCTTTTCCAAGCTCGTCGCCGCTCAGAAGGCGGGCGACGCCGACAAGATCAAGCAGTACTCCGGTTTGCTCTATGACCAGGCCCTGCTGGTCGAGGGCATTCTGCCCGAGGACCCCGTTGCCTTCGCAGCAGCTGTTTGCAACTTGATGTAGTTCGGGGATACGGCACCGTAACTAGATTAGAACGAGAGTGGATAATCTCCCACTTTTGGCTCGAATGCGGGCTTGAAGTGGGAGATTTTCCACTCTCGTTTCCTTTTGAATGATCCCTCCGTCCCCAAGGGATCATTTATTTGTGCGGGTTGTGGTTTTGTGACCTGCTGAAATTTAAGATACTGTACAACTGTACGTTAACTCATCTTCGTAGTATATTGCTACCCGCAAAACTCAACACCATTGTGCTTTGAGACGTTAAAGCGCCTACTACAATGGTTGTCGATAGTACGATTCGATTCAACGACAGGATGGATGGTCCAAGCGTGAGTCTCGGCAGCAAACTATCCAACGCAAAGGTATCCTTTGCGATCTTTAAGCGTGACATCAAGCGATTGCTCGTGAACCCCGTCGCCTTGGTGGTTACCCTTGGCGTGTGTGTTATTCCCTCGCTGTATGCCTGGTACAACATCGTGGCAAACTGGGATCCGTACGGAAACACCCAGGGTATCAAGATTGCCATCGCTAACAACGATCAGGGAACCCAAAACGACCTGGTGGGCGAGCTCAATGCGGGCGACCAGGTTGTCGATCAGCTCAAGGAGAACGATCAGCTGGGCTGGACCTTCGTCGATTCGGCGGCCGACGCCAAGGAGGGCGTCGAGAGCGGTGAGTACTATGCGGCCATCGTAATCCCTAAGAACTTCTCGGATAACCTGGTCTCGATGCTCGACGGCAACTACCATCAGCCCAAGCTTACGTACTACGTCAATGAGAAGAAGAGTGCTATTGCGCCCAAGGTTACCGACACCGGTGCAAGCACCATCGAGGAGCAGATCAACTCGGAATTTGTCTCCACAGTGGGCGAGACCGTTGCCAGCATCGCCAAGGATGCCGGGGTCGATTTAAAGGACAAGGCAACCCAGACTCAGAATTCGTTGGCTGGTTCGGTATCAGAGGCATCCGGTACCTTGGGTGAGGTGCGCGATTCGATTGGCGACATGAATGCCGCCATCGATAAGACGAGTGGCGCTATCGCCTCGGCTGATGCCGCGTTGGCGGGCCTGCAGGGTCAGACGCCCTCTCTAACGCAGGCAATCGCTCAGGGCAATGACCTGCTGGGCGAGGCGCGCGCTACGGCGGGCAACTCTGTCGCCTCGCTCTCCAAGGCACTCTCGGAAGGCAGCCTTGCGCTCACCAAGACGTCAGCCTCCGCGAACGCTGCGATTGGCAAGCTGACGGGCGCGGTCACATCTACGACCACCCGCATCGACAACTCGCTTGAGTCTCTCCAAGCGACGATCGACCACAATAAGGCCGTTATCGGGCACTTGGAAATTCTCGTTAATGACACGTCGACAGGTTCCAAGGAAATTGACGCGCGCATTGTATCGACCATCGATTTGCTCCGCGAGCAGAATGAAAAGCTTCAGAGCATCAAGGACGGTCTGTCTGCGCAGTCGAGCGCCATGGCGAATGACGCCGCGGCTGTCTCGGGCGCCAGCGACGCTATCAATAACGCAATCCAGACCGGTGCGACCAACCTTGGCCAGGCCCAGACGGACCTGGGTCAAAACGCGCTGCCGAAGGCCTCGAGCGCGCTTGATTCATTTGCCGCCATCTCGGGTGATCTGACGGGAATCGTGTCTGGCCTCACGCCTACTATTGCAAGTGCGCGCGGTACGCTTTCGCAGCTTAACGCTACGCTCGGCCAGGCCAAGACCACGCTGTCCCAGACCGATTCCTCGCTTGCCAAGGTCCAGGACAAGCTTGCGACCGCTGCCAACGACATCGCGGCGCTGCAGACCTCTGAGTCTATGGGCGAGCTCGCCGACCTTATGGGCGTCGATGTCAATGACGTGGCAGATTTCATGGCCTCTCCGGTCGAGCTGACGTCCAAGTCGATCTATCCAGTCAAGAGCTTTGGCTCGGGCATCGCTCCCTTCTACACCAATCTGGCGCTTTGGGTGGGCGGTTACGTACTCATCGCCATCTACAAGCTCGAGGTCGATCGCGAGGGCATTGGCAGCTTTACGGCGCGCCAGGGCTACTTCGGCCGTTGGATGCTCCTGGTGATCCTGGGCGCGCTTCAGGCCACCATCGTTACGGTAGGCGATCTGGTGATTGGCGTGCAGTGCATCAACCCGCTGCTGTTCGTGCTGGGCGGCATCGCCATCTCGTTCACCTACGTCAATATCATCTATGCGCTGTCCACTACGTTTAAGCACATCGGCAAGGCAATCGGCGTCATTCTCGTCATCGTGCAGATTCCGGGTTCGTCGGGCATGTATCCCATCGAGATGATGCCCGGCTTCTTCCAGTGGCTGCACCCGCTGCTGCCCTTTACCTACGGCATCAATCTGCTGCGCGAGACGGTCGGCGGCATGTACTCGTTTAACTACCTGTTTAACCTGTGCATTCTGGGCGTGTTCTTGATCGTGGCGCTCTTTATCGGTCTGCAGCTGCGTCCGCTGCTGCTCAACCTTAACCTGCTCTTTGATAAACAGCTCTCCACGACCGGTATGATGATTTGCGAGTCCAACGACCTGCCGCGCCAGCGCTACTCGCTGCGCACGGCCATGCGCGTCATGCTCGATTCCGATTCGTACCGTTGCGAACTGCTCGATCATGCGGTCGCCTTTGAACATCGCTACCCGTACTACATCAAGGGCGGTTTTGCCGCCGTGGTGGGCGTTCAGGTCCTGCTCTTTGTCCTGTCGACGGTTCTCGATATCGACAATAACGGCAAGATCATCCTGCTTGTCATTTGGATCATCTCGGTTATTGCCATCTGCGGCTGGCTTATCAATATCGAATATATCCGAGCGAGCCTCAATACCCAGATGCGCATCTCGGCGCTTTCGGATGAGGACCTGCGTCGCGAGATGCGCGAACACACGGCCGCCATTCCTGCCGCCCGCCACATGTTTGGCCTCAACGCCAGCGAGCGTGGTGCCAAGGGCGGCGATCAGTCCACGGGCCGCTTGCCGCATATCGGCTCGCACCATAAATCTCAGGGCAGCGACAGCACAGCCACAAATGATGGAGATACCACCGCGCTTGGCAAGCACTCCAAAGGAGGTGAGGCATAAATGAAGAACATCCTGCATCTGTTTAAGCGCGATGTCCAAAACGTGTCTCGCTCCGTGATCGGCTTGGTTGTCGTGATGGGCCTCATTATCGTACCGTGTCTGTACGCGTGGTTTAACATCGCCGGCAGCTGGGATCCGTACGGCAACACCGGCAATCTTAAGATCGCCGTGGTCAACACCGATGAGGGTTACGAGAGCGATTTGATCCCCGTCGAGGTTAACGTGGGCGAAAACGTGACCGCCACCCTACGCGGCAACGAGAGCTTCGATTGGGTTGTGCTCAACAATCGCGAAAAGGCTATCGAGGGCGTTAAGTCGGGCGCGTACTATGCTGCCGTCGTTATCCCCAAAACGTTTAGCGCTGACATGATGACGCTTTTCTCGACCGACGTGAAACACGCCGATATCGAGTTTTACGAGAACCAGAAGGCCAACGCCATTGCGCAGATCGTGACCGAGAAGGGTTCGAGCGCCGTCCAGAGTCAGGTCAACGAGACCTTTACCAAGACCATCACGACCATCGGTCTTAAGACGGTGTCCAGCCTGCTCGATTACATGAGCACCGACCAGGTCAGCAACTTTATCGCCAACCTGTCCTCGACGCTTGGCGATTCGATTGAGGACCTGCGAGACGTTCAGGCCAGCGCAACGTCGCTTGCGGGCATTTTGAGCTCCACGTCCGATTCGCTGACGTCGGCGAGCGGTATGCTCCAGCAGACGGGTACGGTCGATGAGTCGACCAAGCAGTTGATGGAGCACGCCAAGAGCGGCATCAATGATTCCAAGGAAGCGCTCAAGGCCGCCAACGATGCCGTTGACGCGGCGATTGACGGAAGCGCGGGCTCGTTCGACAACGTGTCCGCCGAGCTCGCGAAGGCGTTCGATGCCGCTAACCAGCATGTCTACCTTACGGTGTCCCAACTCAACGATGCCGCTGCGGCTCTCAATGCGCGCGCCAAGGATATCGATGCGATGGCCGATCAGCTCCGCAGCCTTGCCGACCAGGTGAGCGATGAGAATTTGAAAGACGGCCTCAAGTCCGCCGCGACGTCGCTGGGCAGAATCGCCGTTGAGTACCGCAACAATGCCAAGGATCTGGCGGCCACCGCGAAGTCTCTCTCCGATAGCATGGCCGAGGTCAACAACTCGCGTGCCGAGGTCGATCAGGCCATCGCCGATGCCAAGGCCGGCATCGCGGGCGCCAAATCCGATTACGATTCCACGTTCTCGGTTAAGGCCAAGGAGCTCAAGAAGACGGTTTCGGGCATTCTGGACTTGCTTGATGGCATCTCGGGCGACCTGGATAGCGCCGTAGACGGCCTGACCGACGCATCCGGTTCGCTGGCAAAGGGCCTCTCCAAGGCTGCAAAGCTGGTCAACAAAGCTTCCGATCAGCTGGGCGAGGCGTCGGACAAGATCAGTGCGTTTAAGGACGAGCTCGACGGCGCCTTGATGTCGGATGACCTCGCTACGATCAAAACGATGATCGGCAATGATCCCGAGGGTCTGGCCGTGTCGCTTTCCGGCCCCGTCGCGCTCGACCGCAAGCCGGTCTATCCGATCCGCAACTACGGTTCGGCCATGGCGCCGTTCTACACGATTCTGTCGCTCTGGGTCGGCTCGATCGTGCTGGCGGCCATGATGAAGGTCTCGGTTGACGACGAACTCATCAATGAGCTGATCCCCGTGCGCTTGCACGAGATCTACCTGGGCCGTTACCTGTTCTTTGGCGGTCTGGCCCTGCTGCAGGCAACGCTCGTGTGCGCGGGCGACATCCTGTTCTTTGGCATCCAGTGCGACGACCCGCTGCAGTTTGTGCTGGCGGGCTGGGTCGCGAGTCTCGTGTTCTCCAATATCGTCTACACGCTTACGGTTTCGTTTGGCGATATCGGCAAGGCGCTCGCCGTCGTGCTGCTGGTCATGCAGGTCGGCGGTTCGGGCGGCACGTTCCCCATCGAGATGACCGGCCCCGTGTTCCAGGCGATCTATCCGTTCCTGCCGTTCACCCACGGCATCAACGCCATGCATGCCGCCATGGCCGGTGCGTACCACATGGAGTACTGGATTGAGCTAGGCATTCTGGCGAGCTATCTGATTCCGTCGCTGGCACTGGGCGTCGTCTTCCGCCGTCCGGTCATCAAGGCCAACGACTGGATTATCGAAAAGCTGGAATCAACTAAGCTAATTTAGTGCGGCAACGTTAACGCTGATGTAGCACTAATGCCAGCGAGCGAGTCGCATTTGCGCCAAGGTGACGTGAAATGAAAGGGCGCTGACCTTCTGGTCGCGCCCTTGAAATTGAACGTCAGATTGGCGTGAATGCGGCTCGCGCAGCGTCGGCCGGTCCGCCGTTCGGTAGAACGGCGGAACAAAACGCTTTAGTGGGCTGGATTGCGATGCAACGCCGGTTGTTGCTACAGTAGCGGGGCGTACCGGGGGTCCGGTGCGCCCTGTTTGTATTTGACCATGAGGCGGCACGCAGCCATACGCGTGCGGACACCACGCCCAGATTGAGTGTGAGGACGTTCCATGGCCCAATACGCTGCCAACGAAATCGAAAACTTGCCCGACAGCCCTGTGGCCCGCGAAGACTTGGGTGCCGGCGGCGCCTCTCGCGGTGCCGGCGCACGCTCGCCGCTGTTCTGGAAGGTCTTGCTGCTTTCGATAGCGGTCATCTGGGGCTATTCCTTCACCACCATGAAAGATGCGCTCGATACCATTCCGGTGTTCGAGCTGCTCTACGTTCGCTTCCTTCCGGCTTCGCTGGTTATGTTCGTCATCTTCCACAAACGCATCATCGCTCATTTCAATGCCCGCAACCTAATCGTCGGGCTTGGCATGGGCGCGCTCATGTGGGGTGCCTACGGTTTGCAGACGATTGGCCTGGCACAGACCACGGCAGGCAAGAGTGCATTTTTGACGGGTACCTATTGCATCCTCGTGCCGTTTGCGAGCTACGTCCTAAGCGGCGAAAAGCTTACCCGTTACAACTTGGGCGCCGCGTTGCTGTGCCTGGCGGGCATTGGCCTGGTGGCGCTCGATAGCGTCGAGTTCAATGTCGGCGATGTCATCACACTGGGCGGCGCGGTCTTCTTTGCCATCCAGATGGCGGTGACCGCCAAGTACGGCCGCAAGATGGACATCAACGTCATCACGTTTTGGATGTTTGTGGGCAACGGCGTGCTGAGCCTGATCTCGTCGCTGTTATTCGAGACCCAAGCGCCGCTGTCCGTGTGGACGCCGAGCTTTATCGGTGTGATGGCGTTTCTATCGGTGGGCTGTACGTGTGTGGCTCTGCTCATCCAAAACGTCGGCCTGGCGCATGTCCCGGCCTCAACGGGCTCGCTGCTCCTTTCGATGGAGTCGCCTTCGGGTGTGCTGTTCTCGGTGCTGCTGATGGGGGAGGCGCTCACCTCGCGCCTGCTCGCCGGCTTCGCGCTCATCTTTCTTTCGATTATCTTGAGCGAGACGCATTTCGATTTTTTGCGTCGAAAGCCGCGTCCGCAATTGAAAACAATTTGTTGCGCCGCCTCCCGGGGCGGCATTTTTTATGCGTCGCCCTTAAAGTAGTACCTTGCACTTTACGCTATCAAAGTGCTTGCTGCAAAAACGTTACTGGAGGGCATCTATGGCACCAGCACTGTCCGATCTTCAACCGCAATCAGCGCCCAAGGCCACCGCGGCGGCGCAGACCGCTATCGGTGACGGTCTTGTTGCGGAAGCTCAGGCTTTTGCAGACGAGCTCGCTGCGTGGCGACACGATTTACATCAGATGCCCGAGCTGGGTAATAGCCTCCCGCAGACCTCTACGTATATCCAAGCGCGCCTGACCGAGATGGACATCCCATTTGCTACGCTCGTCGATGGTTCCTGCGTTGTGGGCCTTGTCGGCGCCGGTGCCGCCGCGGCCCAAGGCAATGGCATCTGCACGAATGAGCAGGCCGGTACGGTCATCATGCTTCGTGGCGACATGGACGCCCTGCCCGTTGCCGAGGAATCCGGCGAGCCCTTTGCATCCACCAACGGCTGCATGCACGCTTGCGGTCACGATATGCACGCGACGGCGCTGCTTGGTGCGGCTCGCCTGCTCAAGGCCCGCGAGGCCGAGCTCGTCGACGCCAATGCCACCGTCAAACTGCTGTTCCAGCCGGGCGAGGAGACCTTTGAGGGGGCACGCGCTGCCATCGCCGACGGCTTGCTCGAGAACCCGCGTCCTCAGGCGGCCTTTGCCATGCATGTCAACAGCCAGTCGCCGCTTGGCCTGGTGCTCTACGGCAGTCCGGCGCTTTCGGGCGTGTACGGTTTCCGCATCACGCTCCAGGGCAAGGGCGGCCATGGCTCGAGCCCCGAGATCTGCATCGACCCCATCGCGGCCGGCGTCCATGTGCACCTGGCGCTCCAGGAGCTCATTGCTCGCGAAGTGCCGGCGGCCAAGGAGGTCGCACTGACCGTGGGTAAGTTTGCCGGTGGCCAAGCGGCCAACGTCATTCCCGACACCTGCGTGCTCGAGGGAACGCTGCGCGGCTTTGATGTTGAGCTCATGGCTCACCTAAAGACCCGCATCGCGGAGGTCGTTAACGGCGTTGCCACGACCTATCGTACGCCGGCGACCATCGAGACACTTTCGGATGTTCCGCCGCTCGTACTCGATGACGACATGACCCAGGCGTCGCTTGGCTACGTGGGCGCGGTGCTGCCCAAGGCCGCCTTCCTGCCGCTGTTCCACGCCATGGCGAGCGAGGACTTCGCGCTGATCTCGAGCGAGATCCCGAGTGCGTACTTTACCGTGGGCGCCGCTGTAACCGATACGGATGAGCATTTTGCCCAGCACCATCCCAAGGCGCGCTTTAACGATGCCGAGCTTCCCCTCGGCGCCGCGGCTTATGCCGCCGTCGCTCTCGGATACATTGCGGACCACAAGGAGTAATCCATGTCCCAGCAACGTAAATTTTTCCCCGGCTGGCTCGTAGTGGCCTCCGGCTTTGTGATCATGGCCACGTGCTACACGATTTTCGTTAACTGCATGAGCCTGTTTCAGCCGCTCATCGTAAGCGACCTGGGCATCACGCTTGCGCAGTACAATATCTCCAACGCCATCTCCACCGTGGTGAGCGTTATCGGATCGCTTGTCATTGGCCATGTTGCCGATAAAGTAAGCGGTCGCGTTTTGGGCTCCCTAACCGTTATCGCTACCTCTGCCGTTCTTGCCAGCATGAGCTTTGTCGGTGAGCTGTGGCAGGTCTACGTGCTCTTTGCCGTTTCGGGCTGCTTCGCTGTGGCCTCGACCCGCCTGCTCATCAGCCTAGTGACCGCCAACTGGTTTACCGCCAAGCGAGGCCTTGCCATCTCCATCGCACTTTCGGGCTCGGGCTTTGGCGGCGCTATTCTCTCGCCGATCGTGAGCTCGCTTATCGTGAGCGTGGGCTGGCGCTCTGCGTTCCTGGTACTCGCTGCCGTCTGCATTGTGGCGGCACTGCCCATCACGGCCTATTCCTTCCGCACCAAGCCTTCCGATATCGGCCTTAAGCCGCTCGGCGAGAACCCGGGCGATCCGTCCGTCTCGACGGCTGGCGACAAGGACGAGCGCACGGCGCCCGAGGTTAGCGTCGGCTGGTCTCGTATCAAGAAGAGCCCGGCGTTTTGGCTGCTTGTCGTCGCCTTCCTCTTAATGGGTCTCGTTAACGGCGCCATCTTGCCCAACCAGGTTACCAACATGACGAGCGTTACCGTCAACGGCGCCAAGATCGTCACGGGCGGTCACGATCCCATGTGGGCCGGTACGGTGCTTTCGGCCTATATGGTCACCGTCGTTATCGCCAAGATTTCGCTCGGCGCCATCTACGATCGCTTTGGGCTGCGCTTTGGCAACGTGCTGGGATCCGTTGCGTGCATTATCGCTTGCGTTGCTCTGTGCTTCCCCGCGACCGATCTTGGTCCCATCGTGGCTGCCGTGAGCTTTGGTGTCGGAACGTGCATGGGCACCATCACGCCTACCATTGCCGCGTCCAAGCAGTTTGGCATGGCCGACCTGGGTAAGGTCACGGGCACCATTACCTCGCTCGAGATGGTCGGCGGCACCGTGGGTGCCATCGTCTCGGGCGTGCTGTTCGATGCCACGGGCTCCTTTGCGAGCACTTGGATTGTGTGCCTGGCGTGCTCCGTGGTCATGCTCGTGTTCCTGCTGGCATCCGAGCCCATCGCCGCCAAGCTGCGCGCGAGCGTGGCGGGGGAGTAGGTAGGCCAAGGCGCATCGTTACCTGTCCGCTTCGTCCGTGGTCGCCCTGGAAGCCGAATGGATGCTCGTACCATCATTCGGTTTCCAAGGCGGCCACGGGCCTACGAATGATCCGTTTTCCTCCGTCCCCAACAGATCACGTGATCCGAAGGGGACGGAGGAAAGCGGATCGCAAACAGCGGCGGTGCGTCAGGCCGAACGAGTCCCCATACCCTCGTTCGGTCAGACGCGCCGCCGCGGTTTGTGTTTGTGCCGTATAATGACCGTTACCTATGACGCGATACAAAAGAAAGGTGTTTGCCCATGCAGGCACAGAAGGCGGAGGGAACCCGCGACCTTATCGGCGCCGAGATGCGCGCCTGGCAAAAGATGCAGCAGATTGCGGCCGGCGTGTTCGAGCCGTTTGGTTTTAAACCCATCGAGACGCCCGCGATCGAGCAGGTGGACGTGTTTGTCCACGGTATCGGCCAGTCGACCGACGTCGTACGCAAGGAAATGTTCCGCGTGTTCAGCGGTGCCAACCTGGAGCGCGTCTTTACCGAGGGCACCGATACCAAGCTTAAGCCCAAGCAGCGCCTGGCCCTTCGTCCCGAGGGCACGGCCGGTGTGGTGCGCGCCGTCGTGGAGAACAACCTAGTGCCCCAGGGCTCCACGCCGTTTAAGGCGTACTATGCCGAGGCCATGTTCCGTGGCGAGCGTCCCCAGAAGGGTCGTCTGCGCCAGTTTCACCAGGTGGGCATCGAGTGGCTCGGCGCTCCCGATCCGGCGGCAGACGCCGAGTGCATCATCATGCTCATGGAGTTCTACAAGCGCCTGGGCTTCGATCTTTCCAAGCTCCGTCTGCTCATTAACTCGATGGGCGATGCGCAGTGCCGTCCGGCCTATCGCGAGCAGGTTAAGCAGTTCATTCTCGACCACGCCGACGAGATGTGCGACGAGTGCCGCGAGCGCGCCGAGCTCAACCCGCTGCGCGCCTTCGACTGCAAGAACGACCATTGCCGCGAGATCATGGCCGAGGCTCCGCTGATGGGCGACAACCTGTGCGACGAGTGCCGCGAGCACTACGAGCAAGTCAAGCGCTATCTGGATGCTGCCGGTATCGAGTATGTAGAGGATCCCACCCTGGTGCGTGGTCTGGACTACTACACCCGCACCGTCTTTGAGGTCGAGGCCCCTGGCGCCGGCGTCGGCTCCATCGGCGGCGGCGGTCGCTACGATGGCCTGGTCGAGCTCGAGGGTGGCAAGCCCACGGCGGGCGTCGGCTTTGCCGTCGGTTTTGAGCGCGCCCTGCTGGCCCTGCAGGCCTTTGGCAGCGATCTGGGTGCCGAGGAGGCCCCGTGCGTCTATGTCGCCAACGCCGGCAAGGAGCTGCGCCAGAACGTCTTTGCCATTACGCAGGAGCTTCGCGCCGCAGGCATCGTGACCGAGGCCGACTATCAGGGCCGTTCGCTCAAAGCCCAGTTTAAGCAGGCCGATAAGGTGGGCGCCAAGCTCATCCTGGTCCTGGGCGGCGACGAGCTTGCCGCCGGCAAGGTCAAGGTGCGCGACATGGAGAGCCACGAAGAGGTCCTTGCCGATCTGGCCAACGTCGTCGAGGCGGTTCGCGAGCGCCTGTAGCGCATCTTTTTGAGCTGCGGACCCGCTAACACGTCCCGCTCGCGGCGAGCGATTGTTACGGGGGTGTTTCGCATTTATGCGGAATGCCCCCGTTTGTGTATGCCGTCCACCGAGAAATACGACCATTTAGGGCAAAAACCCTTGCAATGCAGAAAATACTTTTGTGTGGTAAAGCGCAATCAGTGTCGAAAGTATTTCTCAAGCGCCTATAATGAATACCGCATGTTACGTGCATAGAAGGAGGAATGGGAGGAAACGTGGCTGAGAACCTAAGCAACCAGTCTGTACCCGAAGCCGCGGCGCGCGTCGCTGCCGTGGTCAACCGCCTCGTTAACCGAATCGGCTCGAATGCCGAGTCCAGGGAGCGTCTCGCCGAGATCGAGATCCCCGAGGAGCTGCGCGACAATCTGGCGTTGTTCCTGCGCCTGGAGCGTCGTGTGCTTAGCGAGTATGATCCTGAGATCGCGGACCTGTTCGACAAGATTTTGACAGCCGAGATTGTGGCCAATGCTGGCAACCCCGGTAGCCGCGCTGCCGACGAGTCCGTTGACGAACAGGGCGTGCCCACTGCCGACGAGCCCACCGCCGTGGCGTTTCGCGAAGTCGTCGATCTGATTGACAGCCTGCCGCTTGATAAGCAGCAGGTCATCGTTCGCGCCTTTACGAGCTTCTTCCACTTGGCAAACCTGTCGGAGGAGAACTACCGTGTGGCGCAGCTGCGCGAGCGCGAGGCCGGCGCATCGACCGATACCGAGGTCGATCCCGCCAACGAGCTCACCGTCGCCTATCACCAGTTGGTAAACGAGATGGGCGTCGAGGGTGCCAATGAGCTGCTCGGCAAGCTCGAGTTCCACCCTGTCTTTACCGCACATCCCACCGAGGCCCGTCGTAAGGCCGTCGAGGGCAAGATTCGCCGTATCTCCAACCTGCTGGAGGAGCGTCCGCGTCTGGGCGGCTCCGACCTGGTGGAGAACGAGCGCCATATGCTGCAGGAGATCGACGCCCTGGTGCGTACGAGCCCCATCGCGCTCAAGAAGCCCACGCCGGTCGAGGAAGCCGATACCATCATCGACATCTTCGATAACACGCTGTTCGACGTCATTCCCGTCATCTATCGTCGTTTTGACGACTGGGTGCTGGGCGACAAGGCCGGTACCGTGCCGCCGCTGTGCCCGGCGTTCTTCCATCCCGGTAGCTGGATCGGTTCCGACCGCGACGGTAACCCCAACGTCACCGCCAAGGTGAGCCGTGAGGTCGCCGCCAAGTACTTTACCCACATGGTGCTCAAGCTCGAGGACAAGTGCCGCCGCATCGGCCGCAACCTCACGCTCGAGGCCACCTACAGCAAGCCGTCTGCCGAGCTCATCAACCTGTGGAACCATCAGGTCGAGATGAGTACCCAGTACACGGCCCGCGCCGAGCTGATTTCCGAGCACGAGCCGCATCGCGCCGTCATGCTCGTCATGGCCGACCGTCTGAACGCCACCGTGCGCCGTATCACCGACACCATGTACCACAGCGCCGACGAGTTCCTGGATGACCTGCGCGTCGTCCAGCGTTCGCTTGCTGCCTGCGGTGCCGTCCGTGCCGCCTACGGTCCGGTCCAGACCATCATCTGGCAGGTCGAGTCCTTCGGCTTCCATATGGTCGAGATGGAGTTCCGTCAGCACTCCGTGGTGCACGCCCGCGCCCTCAAGGATATCCACGAGAACGGTATCCATGGTGACCTGCAGCCCATGACGCGCGAGGTCATCGACACCTTCCGTGCCATCGGTTCCATCCAAAAGCGCTACGGCAAGAAGATGGCGCACCGCTACATCATCTCGTTCACCAAGAGCGCCCAGCATGTGGCCGACGTCTTTGAGCTTGCCCACCTGTCCTTTGCACACGAGGAGGATGTCCCCGAGCTCGACGTGATCCCGCTGTTCGAGCAGCTCGAGGACCTCGAGGGCTGCGTCGACGTGCTCGACCAGATGCTTACGCTGCCTGTGGTGCAAAAGCGCCTTGCCCAGACCAACCGCCGCATGGAGGTCATGCTGGGCTATTCCGACTCCTCCAAGGATGCCGGTCCTACCACGGCCATGCTCGCGCTGCACTCCGCGCAGGAGCGCATTGCCAAGTGGGCCGAGAAGAACGATATCGACCTGGTGCTCATGCACGGTCGCGGCGGTGCCGTGGGCCGTGGCGGCGGCCCGGCCAACAAGGCCGTGCTGGCGCAGCCCAAGGGTTCGGTCAACTGCTTCTTTAAGCTCACCGAGCAGGGCGAGGTCATCTTTGCCCGTTACGGCAACCGCACGCTGGCTCAGCGCCATGTTGAGTCCGTTGCCGCCGCAACGCTTTTGCAGTCGGCCCCGAGTGTCGAGAAGACCAACACCGAGACCACGCAGAAGTTCTGGGATATGGCCGAGAAGCTCAACGCCGCAAGCCACGAGCGCTATCTGGACCTGCTGAACACCGAGGACTTTACGCCGTGGTTCTCGACCGTGACGCCGCTGACCGAGGTCGGTCTGCTGCCGATCGGCTCGCGTCCCGCCAAGCGTGGCTTGGGCGCCAAGTCGCTCGACGACCTGCGTACCATTCCGTGGATCTTCAGCTGGAGCCAGGCGCGCATTAACCTGGCCGCTTGGTACGGCCTGGGCACCGCCTGCGAGCAGTTGGGCGACCTTGACCAGCTCAAGGCTGCCTATCAGGAGTGGCCGTTCTTCCGCACCTTTATCGACAACATTGAGATGTCGATCGCCAAGACCGACCAGCGCATCGCCAAGATGTATCTGCACCTGGGCGATCGCCAGGATCTGTCCGAGAAGGTCTTTACCGAGATGCAGCTCACGCGTAAGTGGGTCCTTGCCATCGTCGGTGACGAGTGGCCACTGCAGCGCCGCCGCGTGCTCGGTTGCGCCGTTCGCGTGCGTAACCCCTATGTCGACGCCCTGTCCATCGCCCAGGTTCGCGCCCTTCGCGAGGTGCGTATGAACCAGGACGAGATGGCCGAGGAGAAGAAGGCCGAGTACATGAGCCTGATTCTTTCGACTGTGACCGGCGTCTCGGCAGGACTGCAGAACACGGGGTAATCGATAGCCCTGTAGTCGTCCGGGTCCGCCATTAGTTTACTTTTAGGCACGTCCTCGGACATGCAAGAAGCCCTCGCTGCGCACTTCGTGCGGCGAGGGCTTCTTGCGTCCTGCGGAGTGTGCCTAAAGGTAAACTAATGGCGGGCCCTGCGATGTCCGGTCTTCGGCGGAT
>WGSK01000035.1:0-25218 GCA_014871655.1 Collinsella sp.
CCGAGCCGTACGCTTGAACTGAGAAGGGGGAGGCCTCGCGGCCTCCCCCTTTTTTGCGTTTACGGGCTTTTGTCTCACATAGTAGCTGTGTTTTATAACCCTCGTTTGTCGCATCTTCTGTGAACGGGCTACAATAACTTAGTCTGTGCGATATGGAGGTGAACATGGCTGAAGCTGGTATCGGCGTTGATATCGTCGAGATTTCCCGCATGAAATCTATTCTTGAAAAGACGCCGTCGTTTGCTCGGCGTGTGTTTACCGAAGAAGAGCGTGCGTATTGCGATGCATCATCGCGTCCCGCTGCTCACTATGCGAGCCGCTTTGCTTCGCGCGAGGCGGTGCTTAAAGCTCTTGGCACGGGTTTTAGTCAAGGCGTGGGCCGCAAGGATGTTTCGGTAACGCGTGATAAACTCGGCAAACCGAAGGCACTGCTTTCGGGCCGTGCACTCGAGATCGCTCAAGAGCTGGGTGTTGTTGAGGTTGCTCTTTCCATTACGCTTACAGGAGATTTAGCCGTTGCGAATGCTATCGCGATTACCGAGGATGCTCGGCCTAAGCCAAAAGATGAAAAGGTGAGCACCAAGAAACGCGTTGCGCAGACATTTAAAGAGGCTCGCTCTGTTTTAGATGAGCTTGAGCAGCTGCAGAATTCAGCATTGACGGAGCACTTGGGCGATGCTTCGCAAGATACGCTAGGAGCATAGATGAAACCGGTTTTGAGTACCGAAGAAGTCGTTCGTCTCGAGGATATCATCGAACGCGAAGGGACTTCGAAGGCCGAGCTTATGGAGCTAGCGGGCGAATTTGCCGCCAATGAGATTTTAAAGCTCAACCCCGATCGCGTTCTTGTATTGGTCGGTTTTGGCAATAATGGCGGAGATGGCTGGGTTGCCGCTGACATTCTGACGCATAAGGGCGTTGATGTTGATATCGTCTCTCCGGTTGAGCCGGATGAGATCCCTGCCGCTCTCGCTCGCCATGTTGCTCGCCGCACTGCTGGCCGCGACGTGCACGTGTGTGTCGGCCCCTCTCGTGATGAGCTGGAGGTGCTGATCGATAAGGCTGATGTTGTAGTCGATGCCATTTTTGGTACTGGTTTTCACGGTGATCTCCGTGTGCCGTTTTCAATCTGGATTCCCACGGTCAATGAAAATGCCGATTGTGTTGTTTCCATCGATGTTCCCTCGGGCCTGAATGCCGAGACGGGTGTGGTTGATGATGACTGCATTCGTGCCGAGCGTACGGTGACGATGATTGCTCCCAAGATTGGCCTATACAGCGCTGACGGTCCCGAATATGCAGGCGATCTGGTCTGTGGTGGTCTGTATGATCGCCTTGATGAGGTTATTGATGATGTCGACCATGCTGCCGAGATCGTGGAGCCCGGCGACCTTGTGGACTACTTTGCTCCGCTGCCCACGAATATCGATAAGTACTCGCGCGGCTCGGTGCTCATTGTTGCCGGATCGGCGCAGTATCCTGGTGCCGCCATTATGGCTGCTAAGTCCGCTGCTCGCGCAGGCGCCGGCTATGTGGCGGTCGCGACGCCGGATGCGTGTGCCAACCTTATCCGCATGGCGCTCCCCTCGATTCCGGTTTTTGCCATTCCATCTGATTCTCGCGGATCTTTTGGTGCCGCTGCGCGCATGACGGTATGTGAGATTGCCAAGAAATACAGCTGTGTGCTGTGTGGTCCTGGCATGACGACGTCTGCCGGTGCCATGCAGGTGGTTTCGGGTCTGCTCGAGCTCGACGTGCCGCTTATCTTGGATGCCGATGCTCTCAACTGCCTTGCCAAGATTGCAATCGACGGCATCGACAGCAATCCCGAGATGTATCGTCGCGAGCAGCCGCTCGTCATGACGCCACATTATCGCGAGCTTTCGCGTCTTGTTGCCGGCGATGAGGTCAATGACCTTGGCACCGCGATTGCTGCTGCGCAAAAGGTTGTCTGGGCCGCCGGTTCCGATAACCTCGTTGTTATCGCTAAGGGCCCAACGACGGCCATTTGCGGTGTTGAGCGCGTGCTACTGCCGCTCTCGGGCCCGGCGTCGTTGGCGACCGCTGGCTCGGGTGACGCCCTTGCGGGCATTCTGGCCGGCACACTGGCCACCATGCGCGACGAGATGGACCGTTGGGAGCTGCTGTACTCGTATGCCGTCGCACTTCATAGCTATGCCGGTTTTGCCGCGGCGACGGAGTTTGGCGAGAAGAGCGTTATCGCGACCGATCTTATCGACTTGATCGGTCCCGCCATGGAGTTAGCGGCAAAGGATGCGCTCGATGATCTGGGAATCACAGACGAAGGGTCGGATGAATAATTATGAATAAAGCCGATTTGACGCGTTGGTCCTGGGTCGAGATCGACCGCGGGGCGCTTCGCCGCAACACGAGGGCCTATAAGAATTTGCTGAATCCGCGCCAGCGCCTATGCTGCGTGGTTAAAGCCGACGCTTATGGTCATGGAGCTGTTGAGTGCGCCAAGATCATGTATTCGGCCGGAGCCGACATGTTTGCCGTGGCGACGGTTAACGAGGGCGTTGAGCTCCGACAGCGCGGGATCACGAAACCCATCCTCATCCTTAGCGAGCCGCCTATCGAAGCCATTCCGACGTTGCTCGAGTTCGATATTATGCCCTCGGTCTATACGTCTGACTTTGCTCTTGCGTATGGCGAATGCGCCGTCGCGGCGGGCAAGGTGGGTAAGTATCATCTCGCCATCGAGACGGGTATGAACCGTATCGGCGTACATTACACGCAGGTGCTCGACTTTGTCCGCGGCATTAGTTTCCATCGCGGCATTCAGTGCGATGGCGTATTTACACACTTCGCCACTGCCGATGAACCTTCGGGCTGGGACTACAAGCTGCAGTGCCAGCGCTTTATCGAGGCCGTTCAGGCCATTAAGGATGCGGGTTTTGAGTGCGGTATCGTGCACTGCGCCAACACGCCGTCCTCGATGCTCGACCCTTCGATGCATTTTGATATGATTCGCGCCGGCGTTGGCTTGTATGGCATGCAGCCGTGCGAGCTGAGCGGCCACGTGATGCAGCTCGATCCCGTTATGAGCGTCCATGCGCGCGTGACGCGCGTGGCACACCCTGCGATGGGTGAGGGCGTGGGCTACGGTTTTACCTACCGCGTACCGCGCACGCGCGTTCAGATCTGCACGCTGCCGATCGGTTATGCCGACGGCCTATCGCGTACGCTTTCCAATCGTATGGATGTGCTGTATCGCGGCGAGCGCGTGCATCAGGTTGGCAATATCTGCATGGACCAGTTTATGGTCGCCATTCAGTCCAACCCGGCACACGAGATTCCCGAGGCCGAGTATGGTGACGAGATGATTATTGTCGGCCGCGATGGCGATGCCGAGATCACTATGGACGAGATGGCCCGACTGCGCGGAACGATTAACTACGAGGTCGCCTGCGGCTTTGGCATGCGTCTCGACAAGGTCTACGTGTAGGAGCCGCTATGGGCGTCATGCACATCCCCGGCCATACCCATCAGGTGCCACGTGAGGTCGCACTCGAGGAAATCGAGGCCGTTCTGGGCGATTGTCACCTCTGCCAGCTCTACCAGTCGCGTCACAATATCGTGTTTGGCGTGGGAAACCCCCACGCCCGCGTGATGTTTATTGGTGAGGCGCCGGGCCGCAATGAGGATTTGCAGGGCGAGCCCTTTGTGGGGGCGGCAGGCGAGGACCTCAACGGCATTTTGTCCCTGGCGGGTCTTAAACGCGAAGACGTCTACATTGCCAATGTGCTTAAGTGCCGCCCGCCGGGAAACCGCAATCCGCGCCCCGAGGAAGTACTGGCTTGCTCGCCGTTTTTGCGTGAGCAGATTCGAAGCATCTGGCCCGATATCATCGTGACGCTCGGCAACCCCGCGACGCACTTTGTGCTTAAGACCGAGATTGGCATTACTAAGCTGCGCGGCAGGTTCCACCAGATGGGGCATTTTGTAGTAATGCCCACGTTCCATCCGGCAGCAGCGCTACGCAATCCGGCGTGGCAGGAACTGCTGGAGGAAGACTTTAAGATGCTGGGCGACTATCTGGAGCGACATCCCGCACCAGAGGACGCCTCGGAATAATAAGGAGCATATATGTCCCTGGAGCGCCTGGGGGTAGGTACTTACAAAACGACTTGCGCTGCCGATACGGAGTACTTTGGCGAGCTAATTGCACCGTGCCTTGAGGACGGCGATGTGCTCATCCTGACCGGTGGCCTGGGGGCGGGCAAAACTCACTTTACCAAGGGCGTCTCGCGCGGGCTGGGCGATGGGCATATGGTTACGAGCCCTACGTTTGCACTCATGGCCGTTCACGATCAAGGCCGTATTCCGCTGTTTCACTTTGATCTATACCGCCTGGAGCATGCCTACGAGCTCGAGGATACGGGCATTTTCGATGTGCTGGGCTATGAGGGTGCTTGCCTGCTGGAATGGGGCGAACAATTCCAAGACGAGCTGACGGATGAGTATCTTTCGGTGACGCTCAAGCGTGATGAGGGCGACAGTGATGTGCGAACGATAACGCTCGAGGCGCACGGTGACCGCGCAATGGAGCTTTCCCATTTGATTGATAAGGCTGTACAAGATGAGCTTGCATAACGACAACGCGCTGGTGGTGGCGCTCGATACTTCGACCGACATGCTTGCCTGCGCGGCAAGCTGGATTGATGGGCAGACGGGCGAGACGAAGCTCGTGAGTGGCGACCACATGTGTCGCCGTCACGCCAACGTTGAGCTCGTGAATACCGTTGATGGCGTGCTGGCTCAAGCCGGTCTGGATCGCAGCGATGTTGGTTGCTATGTGGTCGGCCGCGGCCCGGGGTCCTTTACGGGTGTGCGCATCGGCATCTCCACTGCCAAGGGCCTCGCGCGTGGTGCCAATGTTCCGCTGCTGGGCGTGTCGACGCTCGACGCTTGCGCTTGGACGGCGTGGAAGGCTGGCGTGCGCGGCAAGCTTGGTATCTTGGCCGATGCTATGCGCGGTGAGGTATATCCGGCGCTGTATATGCTGGTTGATGAGGGTCCCGAGCGTCAATTTGAGCGCGAACACGTGGTCAAGGCCGCCGTGGCGCTCGATGAGTGGCGCCAAGCAGCGGACTGGGACCAGGTTCAGCTGACCGGTGACGGTCTCGTGCGCTATGGCAAGCTGCTGGGTGAGGACGAGACCGCCCGCTGCGTGGAGCGCGACCTGTGGTGGCCTTCGGGCGAGGGCTTGCTGCTCGCGCACGCTGCGGGTGACGGCGATCCGGCCCGCGTCTTGCCGATTTACACGCGCCTTTCGGATGCCGAGGAAAACGAGCGCAAGCGTCTTGGTCTTGCCGAGAGTGCGCAGAGCGAAATTACGGGTGTTGCCGATGAGCTCGCCGGTCGTCATCTGCAGTTCCGTCCCATGGGCGCGGCGGATGCCGAGGGCACGAGCGCGTTGGAGGCTGCCTGCTTTGAAGGTGCCGGACACGAGGCGTGGACGCCGGGCATGTTCCTGTCCGAACTGGGCGAGGACGTCGCTGCGCCGCGTAGTTGGTGGGTGGCACACGACGACGGCAAGCTGCTGGGCCTTGCCGGCGGTATGGTCGTGGACGGTGATGTGCAGATTCTGGATGTCGCCGTCGACCCGGCACATCGCCGCGAGGGCATTGCCCGCAAGCTGCTGTCGCACGTGAGCTATGATGCCCAGATGCTCGGCTGCACCACGGCTTCGCTCGAGGTCGAGGACGGTAACGAGGGGGCGATCGCGCTTTATAACGCTCTGGGCTTTACCGAGGCTGGCCGTCGCCGCGGCTACTACGGTGTCGGCAAGGATGCCATCGTCATGACGGCTCCGCTGCCCCTGGTGCTTCCGGTCGACAATGCTTCGCCCGAACCGACGGCGGCAGAGCAGCGCGTATGGCCGCTGCCTGCGCCTGGGCGCTCCGAGGGGGAGCGTGCCGAAATTGAGCGCCGCCGCCTAGTGCTCGCTATCGAGAGTTCCTGCGACGAGACGGCCGTGGCGATTATCGATGCGGATGGCAATATGCTGGCCAACCAGGTGTCGACACAGATTGATTTTCATGCCCGCTTTGGCGGCGTGGTGCCCGAGATCGCCTCGCGCAAACACGTTGAGGTGATTGTGAGTGTCGTGGATGCGGCGCTCGAGGATGCCGCAGCATCGCTTGGTCTTGAGGGTGGAGCCATTGCCCCCAGCGAGCTTGCCGCCGTGGGCGTGACACAGGGTCCGGGCCTGGTGGGCGCCCTCGTGGTGGGCGTTGCCTTTGCCAAAGGCTTTGCCTACGCTGCCGGTAAGCCGCTCGTATGCGTCAACCATCTGGAGGGGCACCTGTTTGCCAACTTGCTGGCGCAGCCCGACCTCAAGCCGCCGTTCATCTTCACGCTTGTCTCGGGCGGGCACACCATGCTCGTGCACGTGAAGGCATGGGGCGACTACGAGGTGCTTGGTGAGACACTCGACGATGCTGTGGGCGAGGCCTTCGACAAGGTAGCCAAGGCGTTGGGTCTGGGCTATCCCGGTGGCCCCATCATCTCCAAGCTGGCCGAGACAGGCAACCCCAAGGCGATCGATTTTCCCCGCGCGCTTAACAGCAGGGGAGACTATCGTTTCTCGCTTTCGGGCCTCAAGACGGCGGTGACGCTCTACATCGAGCAAGAGACCAAAGCCGGGCGCACGATTCACCTGCCCGATCTGGCGGCTTCGTTTGAGGCGGCTGTCTTTGACGTTCAGTACAAGAAGGCCAAAAACGCATTGCACGCTACCGGATGTAAGGAATACTGCATCGGCGGCGGCGTCTCGGCCAACCCGCATCTGCGCGAGATGATGATCAAGAAGCTTGGACGTCAGGGGATTCGCGTAACGGTGCCGCCCTTGTCTGCCTGTACCGATAACGCAGCCATGATCGCGGAGGTCGCTCGCCGTAAATTCGACCGAGGTGAAATCTCGCCGTTCGATGTCGACGCCGATCCGAACATGACGCTGTAGCTGGTACGGCGCGGTCCCCGGACGGAGGGGCCGGATATAAGGTTTCCTGCTCTACAGTCCTGCGCAAGACGAAGGCCACATTAAGTGGCCTTCTTTGCGTGCGGAACTCGCGATGAACTTCGTGCCCCGCCGTCCGGAAGGACGCCTCTTTATTGATGGGAGGCCTGATAGGTCGATGGTTCCGTGCCCGGATGCGTCCAAAGTGGGACGGGCTTTCCGGATGGGCAGGCTTTCGAAAAATGCGTCCCGGAATTTGCCTTTGGAATGGGACGTAGTTTCCCGTTGAGGTGCTTTGCGGAAAGTGCATCCCACTCTGGGCGGTCGAAGTGGGACACACTTTCCCAAAGGCGCTCCAACGGGAAATTGCGTCCCATTATTCGGTCAAGAAACGGGATGCATTTTCCCAATGAGAGCAAAACCGGAAAATGCATCCCACAATCAGCCCTCAAAGTGGGACGCCGTTTCCCAATGAGGCTCAAGCGGAAAATGCATCCCGGAATTTGCGCTCAAAGTGGGATGCGGTTTCCGGTTGAGGGTCTAAGGGGAAAGTGCGTCCCAGAATCGACGCTTGAAATGGGATGCAGTTTCCCGATGAGGCACTCGACGGAAAATACATCCCAGAAATGGCCTTTGAGCTGGGATAAGATTTCCGCGGCATCTTGGATTCTCAAAAATGAGACACGCCGTTGGCGAAAATGAGACACGTGATATCGGGCATCGGATGTATCATTTGCAAAAATGAGTCCACTCCACTCGAATAAAGCGAGGTCCCTCATGTACGTTCCACACCCCGTATCCGTAGGCTGTCGAAAATCCCGCTTGTTGGGACGGCGGCGCTTGCTGCGTTGATCGCCACGAGCGTCGCCTGCTTCACGGCCACGCCCCAGGTTGCCCAGGCGGCAGACGCGCCCGCAATCACCGATATGACCGAGCAGGATTATCAAGCCCTGGGTCTGGGCACGAGCGAGGACATTCCGGCCGATACCGTTGGCCCCTATTCCACTGATACCCCCACGACGTTTGCCACGCGCAGCGAGGTCTATATGGCAGCTAACGGTAGCCATGGCAATCGCTACACTCTGCGCGACAAGCTCGAGAACGTCGAGCGCGGTGACATTGGCGGCAGCAGCAAACTCACCGATGGCTATGGAAGTGTGTGGGGCGCCGCAAAGTTCTGGCAAAACGTCAACAACTTCGATACGAACAGCGATCTCTACAAGCATAGCGACTACGGTGGCGGCACCTGGTCGTACCTAAGCAACAATGAGTCCTCAACAGTACTCGCCAACGACAACAACGGTTTCTCGGGCATTCACGCCACGAGTGTTGAGTTCTGCAGCGACGCCAGCACGGGCAAAAAGAGCCGCGTTGCCGAGCTCCGTGCCTACGGCGACAGTTCCTCCACGACGATTGACGGTAAGTCATACGCCGGAAAGGTTGAGCTGGTCCTCTACTCGTTTAGCAACGGGCGTACGCGCACTCTCGACACACACCTGCCGGTGACGGTCAACACTAATATGATGTACGAAGGCCGTTTTAAGTACCTGGATGCCGGTTACCTGCAAGAGCACGACGCCGTCTTTGATGTCGAGGCGGGCGATGTCGATGGCGACGGCGTCGACGAGCTTTTTGTCTACGCGGGCTGCTATGTCGACGAGAACGGCGTGCGCAAGGCTGTAGTCGACATGTATGACTTGGAGGGCGGCAACTGGAAGCAAAGCGTCGTCAAGATCGATGCCGGTAACGCCGCGGACTACACCACGCACAACAAGGGCGGGAACGACTCCTGGACGCAGCTTCAGTCAGCTCCTGTCGTTTCGCTAGCGGCCGGCGACCTCGATCGCGATTTTTGCGATGACCTCGCCATCGTGGTCTCGGCACCCTACGGCAAGAAGAATATTGATAAGTCGACGCATTGCGAGCTGTTTTCGTGGGATGCATCCAAGGGTGCGCTCGTCCATGTCGATGCTCTGGGCGACGCGGGCGCAATCTCCCTCTCCGCGAACGGCAAGACCATGGTCGCTGCGAATGCGACGTTCGGCACGTTTGCCGCCTACGATGAAGAAGGAAAGAAGACGGGTGAAACCGTCACGGGCCTTATTCTTGCGGGCTATGACTGGCAACGCAGCGCTTTTGATTACGGCGCTTCTGACGGCAGCAAGGGGCTGTACGGCGCGCTGTACCGCTACGCGTATTTTGACTCGGAGTCTGGCGAGTTCAAGCTTTCCGATTGCAAGGAATACAGAGACGGGCTCCTCGCCTCCTATGGGCTGATGCATGTGCCCAACAGCGCATGGAAGGATAGCGCTCAGGATAAGCGCTATCCGTGCACCTTGGCGCCTATTGCCCTTGCCACTGCCAACCTTGACGGCCTGTCCGAGCAGCTGGCGGTCGACGAGGTGCTCGTGGGCGGCGATGTGTTCCGCGACTTTGCCTGTAACACGGCACAGAGCGGGGCTCAGGGCTTGGGGTCCATGGTCGGAACCATGAGTATGAGCGGTCAGCAATACAACAGCAGCAACAAGCATGACCACAAGGGTGTAGAGCAGGTGTGGATCAGCGACGTCAAGGCGGGCAGCGTCTCGGGTTCGGACCGCTATAACGAGAGCTTTATCGCTGTGGTGGGCAAGCACCGCGACGA
This sequence comes from Collinsella sp., assembly GCA_014871655.1. Classification (GTDB taxonomy): domain Bacteria; phylum Actinomycetota; class Coriobacteriia; order Coriobacteriales; family Coriobacteriaceae; genus Collinsella. The sequence goes on from WGSK01000035.1 coordinate 9,630, forward strand.
GGACCTGCGCAAGAACGATGACTACTATTGGATGACCGCCTCGCATTTTTCGCTCGACGAGAACGGAAAGGTGCGCCGCGGCGAGGAGCAGGTGATTAGCGAGAGCAACCGTCGCGGCACTACCTACGGCACATTTATCTCGCTCGCGCTGCCCGATGTCGACAACGACAGCGTCAAGATTACGTACAAGGACCGCTACAAGGTCTATACCAACCCGCGCGTGCTTGCCGTGCTGCAGGATGCGCCCTATGTTGAGGACCTGGAGCAGGCATACGGCTATCTGGTGCTCGGTGGTACGTCATACGGAGAGGGAAAGGGCACGGGGGAAACCCAGGGCTATACCATCGGTGCCGAGTTGGGCGTTGCCGTCGAGGTGCAGACCGGTCCGCCCCTGGTCGCGATGAATGCTTCAGTCGATTTTGCCGCCGAGGGATGCTATGACTACCGGAGCGAGCGCACGGTGAGCGCCAGCGTAAGTTATGAGTCGCATGCCGGCGAAGGCGACAAGGCCGTGCTCTACACGATTCCGATGGTCTATTACGAGTACGAGATCGAAAATGAGGAAACTGGCGGCAAGGGCGTGATGGCGGCGCCCGTGTCGCTCGGCGCGCAGACCTCGGTCGTTAATGTCGAGGCCTATGACCGCATTGCCAAACAGCACAATATGACGCCGCTCAGCTACTTTTTGACCAACCGGTCGGGAGAGCCCGGAACCTATCAAACGACGCTCAACGGCGAGACTCCTGCCGGGGATTCCTTTGGTCTGGGCAAGCCCGGCGTGACGCGCGCTTACACGTACGATGGGTATAGCGGTGCTGTCGCGCAGTCGGGGGCGAGCACTACGCAGACCATCGAAGTCGAGGAGGGCGAGAAGCAGGAGTTTGAGTACGGCTTTACGCTGAACGGCAGCGTTGTCATGGGCGCGAAGCTCGCAAAGCACGAGTTGTTTGGCGGCCTGTGCTTTGGTGCCAACGCCGGCTTTACTACGGGTAACTCCTCGAGTGAATCGACCGAATACGGCGGCACCGTCGACAACCTGCCCGAGGCCGCGCAGGGCAAGTACGGTTTTGTGTGGCGTCTGGGCGTCAACGCGGTGGATGTCGACAAGTTCGAGGCAGACTCGGGCGACAAGCTTGGCACCAAGGACACCGACCAGTTCTGGATCGTGGGCTATGACGTTAAGGACGTCGAGATGCCCGACGCGCCGGCCGTGACGGGCTTTACGGCAAACGCCGTCGATTCGACCAGCGTTACGTTTAGCTGGGACGATGTACTCGCAAACAAGAGTGGCTTTAGCTACGGCGTGGGCATGCTGCAGAGCAATGCGGCGGATGCGGTCGTCAATAGCTGGAAGATTGCCGACAACACGCAGACCTCGCTCAAGTGGGATGGGCTGCAGCCCAATACGGAGTATCGATTCGCCATCGCCGCCGTTAAGAATGGATCCACGACCGAAACAGGTATTCGATCGGCAATCATCACGGTCAAGACCATGCCCGATGGCATGACGATGACCGTGAGCGGACCTGCGGCGGATGCTGCGGAGGAGTCGGATCTTGGATACGACTCTTCGGTTGAGCGCACGGCGGGAAGCCACCTGACGCTCTCGGCGATTGGCCATGTGAAGCAACTCGGTGCCGACGATAGCGAAACAGGGCTGGCACCGACCTATATGTGGTACCGCAAGGGCCGCGGCGAGACAGAGTTTAAGCTCGTGGGTGCCGATGGCAACCTCGCGGCTGGAACGGCCTCAAAGCTCGAGATTGACCTGACCGCAGACGATGACGGTGCGCAGTATTACTGCCACGTGGGATACAACGACGTGGGCCTCGACACCGGCACGACGCTCGTGAATATCGAGGCCGAGGAGACGGCGCCCACAACGGTGAACGCCACCCCGATCCGCACGCGCCGCCTGTTCTCACAGGCAAGTGCGGGCGCCAAGAAGTTCCTGGACCATACGCTGGTAAACACCGCCGGCCCAACCGATTCCGAAGGCTCAAAGGACCCCGAGACTCCTGAGACCCCGACGAACCCGGACAAGCCCAAGTCCGACAACGGAGCTAAGACCGACACCAAGGTCAAGACTACGACCACAGCGAAGAACCTCGCAAACACCGGCGACCAAACATTCGCCCTAGTCGCCACCGCAGCAGCAGCGGGAGCAACGCTCGTAGTGATAGCCCTCATCATGCTGATCAAGCGCCGCAAGACCCACTAGTAGCCAGTCGAACATATCGACAACCCAAAAACCCGGGTAGCCAAAAAAACAGGCCACCCGGGTTTTCTGTTGAGTGGAGACTCCGCAAGCGGAAACTGCGTCCCATAATTAGGCCGAGAAATGGGATGAACTTTCCCAATGAGAGCCAACCGGAAACCACGTCCCAGAATCAGCCCCCAAAGTGGGACGCACTTTCCCAACGAGCCTCAACCGGAAAATACATCCCGGAATCCAGCTGAATAGTGGGACACACTTTCCCAATCGGGTCCCAAGCGGAAACTGCATCCCATTCCAGACAAGAATTCCGGGACACACTTTCCGCAAACAAAGAAGGCCACTTAATGTGGCCTTCGTCTTGCGCAGGACTGTCCGAGCAGGGAACCTTATATGCCTCCGCCTGGACAGACGTTTCAGTTGTGGCTCAGCAGCTAGCAGCTACTTGATCTTGGTCGTGCCCGGCGCCAGGTTGGGGTCGGTCTCGTTGGCCTCGGTCTGGAAGTGCTCGGTGTACACGTTCTTGCCGTCGCGGAACATCTCGTAGTATTGCATCTTGGCGTAATCCTCGCGCGCCTTGGTGGCGGCTGCCGCGGCGGCGTCGTCACCGGTGACGTTGGAGGAGAGCGCCCAGCGCAGGCTGGCGTCCTCGTAGCCGACCGAGTTGATGGCGGGCAGCGACTCGCGCAGCGTCATGTGCGCTTTCTGGTAGTCGGTCAGCGGGGCGCCGATCAGCTGCATAAGCTGGGTGGACAGGTAGTTGGTGGACAGGTCGTCGACCTCACTCGTCTGGTCGCAGCCGGCAACGTCGTAGTTGGCCCAGATGATGTAATCGGTCTGCCACAGACGCTCTTGATGCGTAGCGTCATCCTCGCCGGTAAACCACTTGTCATTGAACTTGGACGGGAAGAACGGCTGGTGGTCGCCCCAGAACACCACGACCACCTTGCGGTCGAGCTTGCTCAGGGCGTTGAGGAAGTAGCGAAGCGCCTGGTCGGACTGCTCGATGCACGAGACGTACTCGTCGACATCGGAGAGCGTGCCGTCCTCGACGGTCTTGGCGTCCAGGTCGGTCGTGTCGATGTTCAGGTGCATCTGCTTGTCGACCGGCAGCAGGCCCGTATCGTAGCCCGAGTGGTTCTGCATGGTCACGTCGAAGATAAACTGCGGATCGGCGTTCTGGTCGAGCAGCTCAAGAATCTTGTCGTAGGTAGCCTGGTCGGTCACCATGCCGCGCAGGGTATCGGCGCCCTGGAAATCGTTGATGGACAGGAACTGGTCAAAGCCAAAGTCCTTGTAGACGTTCTCGCGGTTCCAGTTGGTCGCGTGGTTGGGGTGCATAGCCGTGGTGGAATAGCCGAGCGATTTGAACTGCTCTGCCAGGTTCCCGGTCGTCTCCATGTTGTAGATGGTGTAGGGGTACACGCCCGAGCCCAGGTTGGCCATGGAGTTGCCGGTCATAAACTCAAACTCGGTATTGGCGGTGCCGCCGCCGTAGGCGCTCACGTAGAGCTTGCCGCGGCTGAGGCAGTTGGACAGGTTCTTAAAGTACTGCGGGCCTTCGTAGCCGGCGCGCATGTTCTGGTAGATCGAAAGATCCGAGAAGGTCTCGTTCATGATGGCGATGACCGTGGGCTTCTCGCTGTCGAACTGCTCCTTTGCGGCGGCGCGCTCGTCGCTCTTGGCCGCGTCGGACTTGTCGTAGGCCTTGGCGTACTTTTTGAGCGTGGCCTTGGCATCGTCGACGGAGTAGTCGGCGGGTTTGGGCGGCTTGATGGACTGCGCCGCACTAATAAAGGCGGGCAGGTAGCCCTCGCGCCAGTAGCTCTCGAGCGGGCGCCAGGTGTAGACGGTGATGCCGAGGGTGTTGTAGTAGTCGATGAGCGTGACATGCGCGGTTACGCCGCCCAGGCACAGCACTGCCACGAGCAGGTTGGTGAGCAGCATGCGCTTGGCGTTGGCGGCACCCTTCTGACGGTGCGGTGCCACCAGGCCGGCGTACTCGCACAGCAGCATGGCGATGGCGGTAAAGCCCATGGACAGCACACAGAACAGCGAGATGGAGAAGGTGTAGCCGGTGCCGGCGACCGCGGCGGCGGTGGAGATGGCCGAAAGGTCGCCCGGCTGGATGGGCATGGATTTAAACGTGATGACGAAGAACTCGGCAATGCCCAGGACAAAGAGGGCAAAGGCCAGGACCGCGGGAGCTGCGCCGTGGCGCTGGAACAGGAAGAACAAGCCGATCATGAGCACGGCGATGATGGCCCACTCGAGCAGGATGCACAGGGGGTAGACCCAGGTAAAGTCGTGGTTGGACGAGACCTCCATGCCCAGCAGCGCAAAGACGCCGGCGAGCAGCAGGCACAGGACGGCGGCGACGAGTGGTTTGCCCACAAAGGCGCCGCGCAGGCGGGCGAGCTTGCCGGTGGGGGCGGGGGCGTCGGGCTTGGCGAACGCAAAGACGCGCGGGGCGATGCGGTCGCGTGCGATGCTGGCCCAAGCGCAGCCGGTGAGGATGGCGTTGGTCAGGATGAGCATCACAAAGGCGAGCGGCTCGTTTTGGGCGACGAGGCCAATGGCGCCCCAAATGGTCAAAAAGAGCTGGAACAGGCCGAAGGCGACGCTCCACCCAAGAGCGCTTTTGGCAACGGTGCCCGACTGAGCGCAAATGGCCTTGGCCTCGCGCAAGACAAGGTAGACGGTCGCCGCAAGACCGACGAGCGAGATGGCGGCAGCGAACATGCTGAGACTCCTCACAAACTAAAACGTACGAAAGCGGGGGTTTACCCGATTGTTACCAAGATATGCGCTGCAATTGGTGGCTGCGCACAACAACCAGCCATATTAACGCGCACGTGCGGCGGTGTGGCGCAATGTAGTGGCGACCTGCGCGATAATGGACGGGAATTACACGGAAACGTAAAGGCTTCTTAAAGAAATGGCGAGGGTAGGGCGATGAGCGAGCAGGTTTGTATGACGGGCGCCGAGTACTGCGGCGGAGCTGCGGGCGTGGATACGTACGGCTATCCGGTCGAGACTACGGGCAATGCGGTGCTGGACATCTTGGAACACCGCTCGTCCACGCGTGCCTTCGCGCGTGATGACGACGGCCGTCCCGTAGCGGTGACCGACGAGCAGCGGGCGGCGATCTTGCATGCGGCGAGTCGCGCACCGTCGGCGGGCGCCATGATGATGTATTCCATCGTGAGCATCCGCGAGCAGGCTACGCTGGACCGCCTGGCCGACCTGTGCGACCATCAACCCATGATTGCCAAGGCGCCCTGGGCACTAATATTTGTGGTCGATTATGCCAAGTGGATCGATCTGTTTGAGCACGTGGGCTGCTTTGAGCCCGAGTTTGTCGAGCGCACGGGCAAGGCGCCCCGCCGCGCGCCGGGTTTGGGCGACTTTGCCATCGCGGCTCAGGATGCCGTGATCGCCGCGCAAAACGCCGTGGTTGCCGCCGAGGCCCTGGGCCTGGGGAGCTGCTATATCGGTGATATCGTCGAGAATGCCGAGGAAGTTGCCGAGCTGCTCGATCTGCCGCCCTATACCATGCCGCTGTCGATGCTCATCATCGGCACGCCCCGTAAGGAGCGCCCGGCAATCGCACACCCCGTGGTGAACCTGGTGCACGAGGAGCGCTACTGCCGCGCCGATGCTGCGACCATGGACGCGCAGGTGGCCGAGATGGACGCGATGTTCCGTCCGCATGCCCGCGAGGTGGGGGAGCGCGTCGTGGACATCTATACCCGCAAGCACACGAGTCCCTTTATGGCCGAGATGAGCCGTTCCATGGAGTGGTGGTTCAAAAACTGGCTCGGCAAGTAACGAATGCGGCGATGTGACAAAGGGACAGTCCCTTTGTCACATTCCATATCGCCGCGGTAGCCTAAAGGCCGTATAAATGTTTATTTAGCTGGGAAAACAGTGCCATTCAAACATGGGCCGATTACCTATAATTCCTTCGAACATTAAAGTTGGGAGGAAACCGGCTTATGGAACAAAAGGCCAAGGAGGCAGCCTCGCACGCTGCGATTCCTGTGAGCATCTCGGCGATGCTCGTCACGCTGGGCGTGGTGTACGGCGATATCGGCACCAGCCCTATGTATGTAACCAAGGCGCTCGTTGCCGGCAACGGCGGCATCGGAAGCGTCACGGAGGAGTTCGTGCTCGGCGCGCTCTCCCTTGTCGTGTGGACGGTCACGTTGCTGACCACTATCAAGTATGTGCTCATCTCGCTGCGCGCCGATAACCATGGTGAGGGCGGCATCTTTGCCCTGTACAGCTTGGTTAAGCGCTGCGGTAAATGGCTCATCATCCCCGCCATGCTGGGTGGCGCCGCGCTGCTCGCCGACGGCATCCTGACGCCGGCCGTTACCGTTACCACGGCCATCGAGGGCCTGCGCACCATCCCGGCGGTCCATGCCGTGCTGGGCGATGATCAGGGCCGCGTCGTCGCCATTACGCTTGCCATCATCATCGCGCTCTTCTTGGTACAGCGCATCGGTACGGCCAAGATCGGTCACGCCTTTGGCCCCATCATGACGCTGTGGTTCCTGTTCCTGGGCGGCACGGGTCTGTTCTTTGTCTTCCAGCACCCCGCCGTGCTGCTGTGCCTCAACCCGCTGCGCGGCATCGCCTTTTTGCTGAGCCCCAACAACCACGCGGGCATCATGATTCTGGGCAGCTGCTTCCTCGCCACCACCGGTGCCGAGGCGCTCTACTCCGACATGGGCCACGTCGGCCGCGGCAACATCTACGCTACCTGGCCGTTCGTTAAGTGCTGCCTGCTGCTTTCCTATATGGGCCAGGGCGCTTGGCTTATGAACAACGCTGCCAACCCCGAGCTCATGGGCATTGCCGATCTCAACCCGTTCTACCAGATGCTCGCCCCGGGCCTGCGCCCGTTTGCCGTAGGCCTTTCCACCGTCGCGGCCATCATTGCCTCGCAGGCGCTCATCACCGGCGCATTCTCGCTGGTGTCCGAGGCCAGCCGCCTGGACCTCATGCCGCACATGCAGGTCTTCTACCCTGCCGAGACCAAGGGCCAGCTCTACATCCCCATGGTCAACAACGTCATGCTTGTCGGCTGCGTCATCGTGGTGCTGCTGTTCCAGAACTCGGCGCATATGGAAGCCGCCTACGGCCTTGCCATTACGCTGACTATGATGTGCACCACGCTGCTGCTCTTCTTCTACCTGCACGAGGAGCGCAAGCTCAAGGTTGCTCCGTGGATCTTCGCGGCCTTCTTCCTTTTGCTCGAAGGCTTCTTCTTCGTGAGCTCGCTCACCAAGTTCTTCCACGGCGGCTACTTCACCATCCTCATGGCTGCACTCATCATGGGCATTATGGTGTGCTGGTACAACGGCACGGCGGTCGAGCAGCGCCAGTTTACGCTGCTGCCGCTGCGCAGCTACCTGCCGCAGCTCAAGCGCCTGCGCGACGACGATCGCTATGAGCGCATGAGCGACAACATCGTGTACCTGACCAAGGACACCCATACCGATTACATCGACCGTGATATCGTCTACTCGATCTTGGACAAGCATCCCAAGCGCGCTCGCGCCTGGTGGTTCGTGAATGTCGAGACCATGGACGAGCCGCATACCTTTGCCTATTCGGTCGAGACGTTCGGCACCGACTACGTGTTCCGCGTGCATCTGTACCTGGGCTACAAGATCAACCAGCGCGTCAATGCCTACCTGCGTCAGGTCGTTCAGGACCTGGCTGCCACCGGCGAACTGCCTGCGCAGACGCATGACTACTCGGTCTACAAGGATCCGGGTAACATCGGTACGTTCAAGTTCGTCCTGATCCGTAAGCTTCTGGCGCCCGAAAGCGATGTGGAGCCGAGCGAGCGTACGGCCATCACGCTCAAGTACATCATCCGCCGCGCCGCCGGCACGCCTGCACGCTGGTACGGCCTGGAGAACTCCAACGTGAGCTTTGAGTACGTGCCGCTGTTCACCAAGTTCAAGGCCGTGAACAAGATGCAGCGCCTGGCCCCCAACGAGCGACCGTAGGCGCCGACGGGTTGCACGGAGTTGGTTTTCGATGGACAAGATTGAGACCGGGGAGGCAAACATGGATGCAAAGATGCTTGATGGCCGTGAGGCGGTGGTCGAAATGGTGCGTGAGGCGCGTGTCGACGCCGCCGAAGATCGGTTCCTTACGAACCGTGCCAACATGGATATGGCCGATCGCGTGATCTCGATCGTGGTTACGCTGCTTGTCGCGGCGTGCGTTTGCGCGCTGCTCGCGCACGTGTTGTTTGTCTAGCGACCGCCGGTTGCAAAGGCTATACACTTGGAACCACCACAAGGGAAACCACCACAAAGGTGCCTGTCCCTTTGTGGTGGTTTTTGTTTTTGAGAGAGGGGCGGGGCGCTGATGGACGTCCGTACGGACGGCGATATTGCCGATAGCTTTTGGTGGCGGCGCACAACGCTGACGCGCCGCACTCCTCTGTATGACGCCTGCGTGTCGGTGGGGCTGTTGGTCGCGGCGACGATTGTGGGCGCGCTGCTCGACCATCCGGGTCTCGCGCCGAGCATCATGATCGTCTATGTGTTCGCCGTGCAGCTGTGCGCATTCTTTACCTGGAGTCGCCTGTATTGCTTGCTGAGCTCGGCTGCCGCCGTGGCGCTCTACAACTTCTTGTTTGTCGACCCGCGCTACTCGCTGTCGCTTATCGACCGCGGCTATCCCGGCATGTTCTTCATCATGTTTGTGGTCTCGCTTGTATCGAGCTCGATTGCGTTAGCCCTGCGCCGGGCCTTGGCGCAGGCTGCCGCCAGCGACCGTCGCACGCATATGGTGCTCGAGACCAACCGCATGCTGCAGCGCTGCGCCGACGAGCAGCAGATCGTTCACGCCATGGCCACGCAGCTGGCGCGTCTTTCGGGCTGTCCGGTCGTGTGGTACAGCGCCGACGCCGAGGGCGATGACCTGCTGCCGCGTGCGACGTACACGGCCGTGGGCGATGCCGTGCCGGTGCACGAGCTGGCGCCGCAGATGCCGCCGCGGCTTTCGGCGTCCGCCTATGTGGGAACGCCGCTCGACGCCACGTTTGGCGGCTCGGCGTTTTATGGCATCTACCTGACGGTTCGCACAGGCGACGGCTTCGCGCGCTCGGGCGACCCCGCCTCGGTGGTGGGCGTGCTGGCTATCGTTGCCGAGCCCGACGTGCTGACGCACGAGGAGCGAACACTTGCCGATGCCATCGTGAGCGAAGGCGAGCTGGCGCTCGACCGTGCCCGCGCCATGGAGGCCCGCGAGGAGGCGGCGGTGCTCGCCAAAAACGAGCAGCTGCGCGCCAACCTGCTGCGCTCCATCTCGCACGATCTGCGTACGCCGCTCACCAGTATTTCGGGCAATGCCGATGTCCTGCTCGATCAGGGCTCGACCGGCACCGCGGTGCTCGATGCCCAGACGCGCCGCGGCCTGCTTCTATCCATTCGCTCGGATGCGCTGTGGCTCAACGCCACCGTCGAGAATCTGCTTGCCATCACCAAGCTCGAGGGCGGCGGCATGCATCTGTCGACTACGCTCGAGCTTATGGACGATATCGTCGAGGAGGCGCTGCGCCATGTGAACCCTGCCGTGCGCGAGCACGACCTTAAGGTGGTGCCGTGCGACGAGCCGGCGCTCGTCAACGTCGATGCGCGCCTGATGGTGCAGCTGGTGGTCAATCTGGTGAACAACGCCATCACCTATACGCCCGCAGGCTCGCATATCGTGATTTCGATTGGCGTCGACGATGGACGCGTGGCGTGCTCGGTGGCCGATGACGGCCCGGGCATTGCGCCCGGGGACCGCGAGCGAATCTTTGAGTCGTTCTACACCGCCAACCACGGTTTGGCCGACAGCCACCGTAGCGTGGGCCTGGGACTTTCGCTCTGCCGCTCCATTGCATTGGCGCATGGCGGTAGCATAGAGGTTGCCGCGGCGGACCCGCACGGCTCGGTCTTTACGATTGAGCTTCCCGTCGCCGACGTTTCGTTTGATAAGGAGTAACGCTGTGCCGAACTCTGCCGTAAAACCGCTCATCTTGGTCGTTGAGGACGACCCCGCCGTTCGCAACCTTATCGTTGCCGCGCTCGAGGCGCACGGCTTGCGCCATATGGCCGTGGAGACCGCCCATGCCGCTATTGCCGCTGCCTCGTCGCAGGCGCCGAGCATCGTGCTTCTCGATTTGGGCCTGCCCGATATGGACGGCGTCAAGGTGGTGGAGTCGGTGCGTACATGGTCGGGCATGCCGATCATTGTGGTCTCGGCGCGCAGCGAGGATGCGGACAAGATTCGCGCGCTCGATGCCGGCGCCGACGACTACCTGACCAAGCCGTTTTCGGTCGAGGAGCTGCTCGCGCGCATTCGCACGACGCTCAGGCGTCTCTCGTATGCGCAAACGGGCGGCGTTGCCTCCGAGGGCTCGTTCGATACCGGTGAGCTGCATATCGATTTTGATGCCGGCATCGCCACGATGGATGGCGAGGAGCTGCATTTGACACCGATCGAGTACAAGCTCCTGTGCCTGCTGGCGCATAACGCCGACAAGGTGCTGACGCATCAGTTTATCCTGCACGAGATTTGGGGCACGGCAACTAAGAGCGACCTGGCGAGCCTGCGTGTCTTTATGGGCACGCTGCGCAAGAAGATCGAGTCCGACCCCGCGCACCCGCGCTATATCCAAACGCACGTGGGTATCGGCTATCGCCTGGTCACCCAAGGCTAGATCGCCAACCACCATCCCAATATGAGTTGCGGTGAAATAGTTCCTGTTTGGTCCTTTACCAGGCATTTTTAGGAACTATTCCACCGCAACTTTTTTATTTGCCCTTGGGCTTGCTGGCGTAGAACTTCTTCTTTTTGAGCTTGCCGGTGGGGGAGGGCTTGCCGGCAAAGTTCGACTTGCCGTTGCCGGCCTGCGCGTGCGCGGGTACTGCCGCACGGGGCTTGCGGGCCTCGGGATTGCGCAGTTCCTCGGTTCGCTCTGCAATCTCCTCGGCGCTAAAGCCGACCTCGGCCATGGCGTCCTCGATGGGCAGGCGGCGCACGATATAGCAATGATGCACCTTCTGGTTGCGCGCGAAATCCTCGGGGATGGTCTGCGCCGTAATGTCCTCCAGCACCACGCCCGCGCGCGCGAGCTTGCGCGTCTCGGGACGGAAGCCACGCAGGTTGCAGCTAAAGATGGCATGTCCACCCTGTGCGAGCAGGCGCGATACGCCGGCCAAAAGCTCAACATGGTCGCGCTGGACATCCCAGGTGCGACGGCCCATCTTGGACGAGTTCGAGAACGTGGGCGGGTCGACAAAGATCAGGTCCCAGCGGTTGCGCGTCTGGCGTTGGTCGCGAATCCAGGCGAGCACGTCGTCGCGCACAAAATGATGCTGCGGTCCCACAAAGCCGTTTTGGCGCATGTTGCGCTCGGCCCAGTCCAAGTAGGTGTTGGAGAGGTCGACCGTCACGGTCTCCTCGACGCCGCCGTCCGCCGCGTAGCAGGTGGCGGTGCCGGTATAGGCAAACAGGTTGAGGAAGCGACGCGCCTGCTTGGCGTGCTCGCGCACCAGGTTGCGGGTGACGCGGTGATCCAGGAAGATGCCCACATCCAGATAATCGTCAAAGTTGACGGCAAAGGTGAGTCCACCCTCTTCGATGAGCGGCAGGCGACGGCGCGCGATGTTGGCGCGCTCGCCCGACGCGCCCTTGCCGGCTCCCTGCTTGCCGTACTGCGAGCCGCCGCGCGAACGCATGCGGGCCTTGGCATGCACATGCTCGGCTGGAACATCTAGGATGCGCGGCGCGATGGCCAAGATGTCGAGCATGCGGGCCTGGGCCAGTGCGGGGTCGATGGTCTTGGGCGCGGCGTATTCGGCGATGACGAGCCAGCGGCCCGGCGTCTGCGGGCAGCCCTCGTACAGGTCGATGGCGGCGGAGTAATCGGGCAGGTCGGCATCGTAGACGCGGTAGCAGCTCACGCCCTCGCGCTTGGCCCACTTGCGGCGCAGACGGGCATTCTTGCGCAGGCGGTTGGCGAACTGCTCCGACTCCGGGATGAGCACGGGCAGTGGCTTGCCGTCGCCCAGGTCGAGTGTGGCGGCAGGCTCGGGCATGGGGGTGCCGGCGGCTTCGTCGTTGGCTTCGTTGGCATCCGCAACTTCGGCCTCGGCATCCGCACTGGTCGCAGCCTCAAACGCTGCGGCGGCGTGGTCGAGCGAAGGCCAGACTTCGACGGTCGCTTCCTCGTTGTTGGGCATGACGGCGATCGAGCGCTCGGGCTCGGCGTGGAGCGCGCGGGCCAGCAATCCGTCGCGGGTGAGCGCGGCGACCGGCGCCGCGGCAAGCTCGGGCGCGCGGCGCAGCTCACCGACCAGCGTCATGGCGTCATGCATGAGCGAAAGCGGGGTCTCGGTGGTGTCTGCGACCACGGCGGCACCGGCGACGGCGCCCGCGTGGTCCAGTACGGTTGCGGACTTGGCGGCGCAAAAATCGACAAAGCGCTTGTAGCCGGCGCACTTGACCATGCGCTCAGCGGTCTTGCGGGCGGCGGGGTCAACATCCGCGGCAACGATGCGTGCCTGGCGCTCGCGTGCTGCCGCCTCGCGCTCGCGCGCCTCGGCAAGCAACTGCTCCCACAGGGCGGCGTCGTGCAGCTGCCAGCCCTCAAAGCCCCAGCGCTCGCGTGCGGCGTCCGGGGCGCGGTCGGTCAGAATATTCACGGCCTCCAACAACAGGCCGCCGCCGGCGCACGAGGCGTCGATCAGCGTAGGAAGGGCTTCGTCCTCGTAATCGTCGGCCGTTAGCTCGCGCTCGCACAGTGCGGTCCAGCCGACTTGCGCCAGCACCAGGGCGGCGTAGTCGGGGCGCAGCACGTGAGTGCCCTCGCCGGCGCGGGTCGCGGCGGGCGGCAGGCGCTTGAACAGCGGGTCGCCCGAAAGGTCTAGGCTTATGCTCGCGCGGCGCTGACGCAGCGAAAGCAGCAGGTGAACGTCGGGATCGGCGGCGTCGACATCGGCGCGACGTCCTGTGGTCTCGGCCAGACGGTCGCACAGCGCGTCCTTGGCGCGCAGGGCCGAGAAACGCGTGTTGCGCAGCTGCTCGGTCACGCCGCGGGCGGTAATGGCGATGGTGGCTCCGGGGCGGATGATGGTCTCCCAAGCGATGTCGTAAACGCCGTCGTACAGCCCATCGGCATCCTGCGCCTCAAAGCGCCCGAGTACCACGAACACGCGGCTCGCCAGGCGCGACCACAGACAGGCGCGGTAGCCTTCTTCGAGCTCGCCCTCAAATGTAGCGCGGCCTTTCAGGCGGCGGACATGCGAAAGTCCGAGGCGTTTAAGCTCATCGGCGAGTGCGGACTCAAAGCCCTCGGGGCAGCTTGCGTAAAATTCCATGGGTGACCTCTCTGGTTGCGTCGCTCCATTATATGATGGATGCTTCGTTTGCCCTTATCCTCGAAAGGAACCCATATGATTGATGCGTGCCCCGATTCCGCCGTGCTCTTTTTTGACGTGGACGGCACGCTGACGTCGTTCGATCCCGACGATATGACCGATAAGGACTTTTCGGCGGTTCGTCCCTCGCAGGCGGTGGTTGAGGCGTTCCGTGCACTGCGCGATGCAGGGCACAAGGCATTTATCTGCACGGGCCGCCCCCTGTGGCTTATCGCCGATAGCCTGCGTGCGCTCGACCCCGCGGGCATCGTTGCCATGGCGGGAGCCACGCTCGAGGTCGAGGGACGCGTGGTACACGAGGACTGCTTTGGCGAGGACGTTATCGAGGAGCTTGCACGCCGTATGGCTGCGGCAGGGATTGAGGCCTTTTTCGAGACCAACGTGGCTACTTTTGCCCTGGAACCCGCGGGTGTTGAGCAGTCGTCTCTGATTGGCACTTCTGTGGCGCACAGCACCGAGGAGATGCGCGTCGACGGCAGTCTGCGCGTGGGCAAGGTAGGCCTCACTGCGCCCAGTTTGGCTCGCGTGGCCAACGATGACGGCTTTATCGATTGCGAGTTTGAGCTGTGCAATACCGGTGGTCAGAATCGCGAGCTGAGCCCCAAGGGCATTGACAAGGGCGTGGGCGTGGCGCGAGCACTGGCGTATCTGGGCCGCGAGGGAAATGCGCGCACCTTTGGCTTTGGCGATTCGGGCAACGACCTGGGCATGCTCGCTGCCGTCGAGACAGCCGTGGCCATGGGCAACGCCATGCCCGAGGTCAAGGCGGTCGCCGACTACGTGACCGACGATGTCGCGCACGACGGTACCGTCACAGCGATGCAGCATTTCGGCCTCATCTAATGAATCCCGCGTTCTGACGTTTGCTCAAACTGCGACTCTTTGCTTTTTCATGCTCAATCGATTTATCAATCCAAACACTGAGGTGTTTATACCGTTCGCCGAGAAGATAAAAACCCGCAGCTCACGCCTTGATAAACATAGGTAAAGTGTTTAGCAGTTTATCGGCCGTATGCAAACGGAAGGAATCAGGCAGATGGCAATCAAGGTGTTCGCTGACGGTGCAAACCTCGAGGGCATGCTCGACATGTACGAGAACGGCAACGTTCAGGGTTTCACGACCAACCCGTCCCTTATGAAGAAGGGCGGCGTGACGGACTACCGCGCGTTTGCCAAGGAGGTCCTGACCCACATCACCGATGTATCTGTGTCGTTTGAGGTCTTTGCCGACGACGTCGAGGCCATGGAGGTCGAGGCCCGCGAGATCGCTACCTGGGCCGACAACGTCTACGTCAAGATTCCGTGCGTGACCACCAAGGGCGAGTCCACCGCCGAGCTGGTCCGCAAGCTTTCGGCCGACGGCATCAAGGTCAACGTCACCACCATCTTTACGCCTACGCAGGTCGATGAGATGGTCGAGGCCGTTGACGCCGAGACGCCGTCCGTCATCTCGCTCTTTGCCGGCCGTATCGCCGACACCGGCGTCGACCCCATTCCGTTTGTGACGGAGTCGGTCAAGAAGGCCGCCGCCAAGCCCAACTGCGAGGTCCTGTGGGCGTCCACGCGCGAGCTCATCAACATCTACCAGGCCGAAGCCTGCGGTTGTCAGATCATCACGGTGCCTAACAGCATCCTGGCCAAGCGCAAGAACATCGGCCGCGACCCGTACGAGGTCTCGCTCGACACCGTCCGCGGCTTTGCCAAGGATATCGCCTCGCTCGGCTTCCATATCCTGCCGTAACGCGAACACTGGCTACGCCGTGAGCTGTTCGCCCCGGCCTTTCCTTTCCCTATCGCTCACGCGCTTCGCGAGGGTCGCACTAGGCAAAGGAAAGGCCGGGGCTGCCGACATGAACTTACCAGTAGGTTGGCAATCGGCTTCCATATCCTGCCGTGGACAAAGGTACCCCCTGCA
>WGSK01000036.1:0-24590 GCA_014871655.1 Collinsella sp.
TGCTGTCGCTGTTGGTGCGGGTGTTGGGAAGCGTTTGCCGCACTACGCTGCTGACCGTGGCTCGGCGCGATAGGACGCGGCGACTGAACGCCGCCGGTGTGCCTGCTCGGCTGCTGCGGATCGGGAATCAGTTGAGTTCGATCGTTTTGCGACATCGTATGCATATCCTTCGATTTTCGCCTTGCGGTTCATCGTGTTTTTACTGGGCTTGCATTATAGCGATTGCCCTGCTGTTTGTGGTACGGAAACGGTGGCATTCAAAAGAGGTGGGACATTTGTCCCACCTTTGAGTCGTTCTTTGCCGCTATCCGCACACACCGCATTTTGCACAGGCCGAAAGTGCGGCCGGAGCCTGCGCGATGCCGCCCTTTGCCGTCTCGCGCAGCGTGGCCGGCAACGCGTGACCCACCGAGAGCATGACATGTGCCATCTGGTCAAACGGCACCAGGCTCTTAATGCCTGCGAGGGCGAGTTGTGCCGAGCTAAAGGCCGCTGCCACGCCGATGGCGTTGCGGTTTTGGCAGGGCACCTCCACGAGGCCACCGACGGGGTCACAAACGAGGCCCAGCAGGTTACTTAACGCGATGGAACTGGCGTCAAGCGCCTGCTCGGGCGTGCCGCCGAGCATCTGTACCAGCGCGGCGGCTGCCATGGCGGCGGCGCTTCCGACCTCGGCTTGGCAGCCGCCCTCGGCGCCGGCAACGCAGGCGCTTGTGGTGAGGTTGAGGCCGATGGCGGCTGCGCAGTATAGCGCGTCCATGACCTGCTCGTCGTCGAGCTGCAGGCGATCGGCGAGCGCCAGCACGCAGCCGGGCACAACACCCGCGGAGCCGGCCGTGGGGGCGGCGACGATCACGCCCATCGTGGCGGAGCGCTCGAGCACGGCCATGGCGCGGGCCACGGCATCGGTCTGGACGGGGCCCATCAGGCTTGCACTCAAATCGTTGCGGCCGGTGGCTTCGACGAGCTTGGCCTCGCCGCCGATAAGCCCGCCGAGCGAGCGCTGCGGATTGGCGAGGGGGGCCGTGGTCTCCTCGCGCATGACGTCGAGCACGCGGCGCATGGCGGCGACGGCGTGGGCCTCGCCGGTCAGACGCGCCTCACGAACGGCCATGACGGCGCCGATGCTGAGCCCCATTTCCTCGCACGCATCGAGCAGCTGCTCGCCGTCGTCGAAGATTTCCTTGGCCGAGACGCCGGGAGAGAGCGACGAGGCAGAACCGGGGAGCTCGATAAAGGTCGCGTAATCGACATTGTCGAGTTTGCGCAGCATGGGGACGACGGTGTCGTCGGGCGCGCCGTCGGTCTCAAAGACGGAGTAGGCCTGGCCGCCCACTTCGGTGCGGTAGGTGCGGCAAAACGCGATGTTTACGTGGGCGTAGGCGAGCAGGTTGGTGAGCGCGGCGAGCACGCCGGGGACGTCCTTGTGCGCCACGAAGAGCGTGGAATACATGCCCGAGATGTCGACGCCGACGCCGTTAATGCGGCTGATGCGCATCTTGCCGCCGCCCAGGCTCTCGCCGCGGACCTGTGCCGTGGCGCCCGTGTCGTCGACCATTTCGATGTCGACGGTGTTGGGGTGGATGGAGGCGTCGTCGCCCTTGATGTCAAAGTGATATTCGAGGCCCTGCTCGCGCGCGAGGTCGAAGGCCTGCTTGATGTTCTCGTCATCGGTGTCGAGGCCCAGGATGCCCGCGACGAGCGCACGATCGGTGCCGTGGCCGCGGTAGGTGTGGGCGAAGGAGTTCCACAGGCCAAAGGTGACTTTGGTGATGCGGCCTTCCAGCAGGCTGGCGGCAACTTGGGCACAGCGCAGGGCGCCGGCGGTGTGCGATGAGCTGGGGCCGACCATGACGGGGCCCAAGATCTCGAATGCCGAGGTCGTAGCTAGTGTTTGCGGCTTGCCTGCCATGGGTGCTCCTTTTCTATCCCGTCGTTCCGAGGGCTTTGGTATTTGGTCGCCTGCTCTACAGTCCTGGCTCGCACGGAGGCCACATTAAGTGGCCTCCGGCTCGTGCGGAACTCGCGACCGACCAAATACCAAAGCCCTCGGAACTAAGGATACATGGTAGAGGCGCGTGTGCTTCAAAATTCATTAGCTGGTGACGCAGCGTAGGCTCATATCGAAGCATCTTCACCACCGTTTAAATAAAAAAGAAGTACCGGTTGGGGCCGGTACTTCTTTTGGTGCGTTGTTTTTGGCTGTAGCTTTTCGGGTTAGCTTACAGGCCGCAGGCTGCTTTGAGTTCTTCGACTCGGTCGGTTTTCTCCCAGTTGAAGTCGTCGTCTTCTCGGCCGAAGTGACCGTAGGCTGCCGTCTTTTCGTAGATGGGGCGACGCAGGTCCAGGTCGCGGATGATTGCGCCCGGGCGCAGGTCGAAGGTCTTCTCTACGGCCTCGACGATCTTGTCCTCGGCAACCTTGGCGGTACCGAAGGTGTCGACCATGATTGAGAGGGGCTTGGAAACGCCGATGGCGTAGGCAAGCTCGACTTCGCAGCGGTCGGCCAGACCGGCGGCGACCACGTTCTTGGCGACCCAGCGCGCGGCATACGCGGCGGAGCGGTCGACCTTGGTGCAGTCCTTACCGCTAAAGGCACCGCCGCCGTGACGTCCGTAGCCGCCGTAGGTGTCGACGATGATCTTGCGGCCGGTGAGGCCCGTGTCGCCCATGGGGCCGCCCACGACAAAGCGACCGGTGGGGTTCACGTAGATGTCCGCGTTGTCCCACGGCATGTTTTCGGCGGCCATGACCGGGGTGATGACGTGCTCGATGAGGTCGGCCTTGATCTTGCCCATGTCCTCGATCTCGGCGGCGTGCTGCGTGGAGATGACGATGGTCGTGACCTCGACGGGCTTGCCTTCCTCGTAGCGCACGGTGACCTGGGTCTTGCCGTCGGGACGCAGATAGGGCAGGGTACCGTCGTGGCGCACGGCGGCCAGGCGCTCGGCCAGGCGGCTTGCCAGGTAGTGCGGCATGGGCATGAGGGTCTTGGTCTCGTTGGAGGCATATCCGAACATCATGCCCTGGTCGCCGGCGCCGATCAGGTCGATCGGGTCGGTGGTAGCGCCGGTCTGGGTCTCGTAGGACTCGTCGACGCCTTGGGCGATATCGGGCGACTGCTCGTGGATGAGGCTCATGACGCCGCAGGTGTCGCAGTCAAAACCGAACTTGGCACGGTTGTAGCCAATGCGGCGGATAACGCCACGGGCGATTTCCTGAACGTCTACGTAGGCCTGGGTGCGAATCTCGCCGGCGACGATGACGGTGCCGGTGGTCACGAGGGTCTCGCAGGCGCAGCGGACGTTCTCCACGTTGGCAGGCACGCCGTTGGGGGCGATGTAGCCCTGCTCCTGGAGCTCTATTTCTTTGGCGAGGATTGCGTCGAGGACGGCGTCGCTGATCTGGTCAGCGATCTTATCGGGATGACCTTCGGTCACCGACTCCGACGTAAAGACAAAGGACCCGTGTTGGGGCGGGATGGAACGAAGTTCTTCTGACATGATTGTCCTTTCAAAAACGTGTCCCGGCGACCGTTACCATTCCGCCGGGCTCTCTATGCAAGGGCACATCATAGCGCGTAAATCAAACATTCACACCCTTTCCGCACCTACTCATTGGGGACAGACATAAATGACCAGCCTTAAACTAAGAACGTCTCCAACGACTGGTCATTTAAGTCTGTCCCCAATGAGTGGGTCGGTGCCCTTTGTGCGGAGGTTGCTTTGATGCTTTATACTGGTGCGGTTAGACATCCATCCTGCAATCGAGGAGATTTCCATGGCATCAGACGTTCGCGTCCGCTTTGCACCCTCACCGACGGGCAAGCTGCACATTGGCGGCGCCCGCACCGCTATCTATAACTGGGCTTTCGCCCGTGCTAACGGCGGCACGTTCATCCTGCGCATCGACGACACCGACCCCACCCGCTCCACCGACGAGAACACGCAGATCATCCTGCGCGCCATGCGTTGGCTGGGCCTGGACTGGGACGAGGGTCCCGAGGTGGGCGGCGATTTTGGCCCCTACGCCCAGACCGAGCGCCTGGACCTGTACAAGCAGGCCGCCCAGAAGCTTTGGGACGAGGGCAAGGCGTATCCCTGCTTCTGCACCAAGGAGCAGCTCGACGCCGACCGCAAGGCCGCGCAGGAGCGCAAGGACCCCTTCCAGGGCTATCAGCGCCGCTGCCGCGATCTTGATCCCGAGGAGGCCCGCCGTCGCATCGAGGCCGGCGAGTCCTACGTCCTGCGCATCAAGGTGCCCGAGGACCGCGGCGACGTCGTCATCCACGACGCCGTCCACGGCGAGGTGACCTTCGACGCCAAGGAGCTCGACGACTTTGTCATCTTCCGTTCCGACGGCACGCCCACGTACAACTTCGCGACCGTCGTCGACGACGCCATGATGAAGATCACCCACGTCATCCGCGGCGACGACCACTTGTCCAACACCCCGCGTCAGGTCATGGTCTACGAGGCTCTCGGCGCGCCCGTGCCCACGTTCGCCCACATCTCCATGATCCTGGGCGCCGACGGCAAGAAGCTCTCCAAGCGCCACGGCGCCACCTCGGTGGAGGAGTACCGCGACGCCGGTTACCTGTCCGACGCCTTCGTCAACTACCTGGCTCTGCTCGGCTGGTCGCTCGACGGCGAGACCACGATCATCCCGCGCGATGTCCTGGCCAGCAAGTTCTCGCTCGACCGCATCTCCAAGAACCCCGCGACCTTCGACCCCAAGAAGCTCGACTGGGTCAATGCCGAGTACATCAACGGCATGTCCGATGCTCAGTTTGCCGACGAGATCATGGTCCCCGAGCTGCACGAGGCGGGTCTCATCGAGGGTAATGTCGAGTACGGCGAGGATTGGATCGACGCGCTCGCTGCCATCGTCAAGCCGCGCACCAAGATGCCGGCCGACGCCGTGACCGTCGCCGCTCCCATCTTCGCTACGGCCGATACGCTCGAGTATGACGAGAAGTCCGTTAACAAGGGCCTGGCCAAGGAGGGCATGGGTGCCATTCTGGATGCCGCCAAGGCCGCGCTCGAGGGTGTTACCGAGTGGACGGCTGCCAACATCGACGCCGCGCTTGAGCCGCTGCCCGAGCAGATGGACCTTAAGAAGCGCGTGGTGTTCCAGGCCGTGCGCGTCGCCGTCTGTGGCAACATGGTGAGCCCTCCGCTGGGCGAGACCATGGCGCTCGTCGGTCGCGACGACTGCCTGGCGCGCATCGACCGCGCCCGCACGATGGCGCTGTAATCGCTGTGCAAACGTATGTATCCGAGCCCCGTTCACCCGAGCGGGGCTCTTGTTTCTGTAGACGTATGGGATAGGAGGTGCTGGGGCCGTGGCCGAGCAACTTTCGCTGTTTGGTTCGCCGGAACCGGAGGAGGTTCCGGTGAAGCCAGTGCCTGCCGCTGCCTCGGCTCAGCCTAAGCCTGCACCTGAACCCATCGCCGCCTACGCGAGCGTGGTCCTCGACATTCCCACCCGTGCGCTGTCCGAGCCGTTTGCCTACGGCATTCCGCAATCCCTTGCCAACGAGGCTCAGATCGGGTCTACGGTTCTGGTCCACTTTGGCAACCGTGCGGCCGCGGGCTACATCGTCGACATTGCGCCCGAGCTGGCTGACCTGCAGGGCAACAGCGCGCTCGACCCCGCGCGCATTAAAGCCATTGAGGCTATCCTCAGCAAACCGCTCTTTACCGCCGAGGCTGCCCGCATCGCGCGCTGGATGAGCCGCGAGTATGTTGCGACGCTTTCAGAGTGCCTGCGCCTGTTTTTGCCCCCGGGCGGCAGTCCGCGGGTGGTCAAGGGCGATGATGGCGTGTGGACCGTTGAGCGCCCCGCCGTTAAACCCATCCAAAACCGCTGGGTCATGCTCACGCCCGAGGGCTTCGACTATACGCCGCCCAAGACCGCAGTTCGCCAGCGTCAGCTCATCGAGGCGCTCCAGTGCGGACCGGTCACGACGCGCGACCTCAACCTTCTCTATAACAGCATGTCGGCGACCATCAAGGCGCTCGAAAAACGCGGCGTCGTGGTGGTGGAGGAGCGCCGCGCCTGGCGCGGCTGCAGCGAGCAGACCACGCTGTCCTCGGCAAGCGGCAAGGCGCCGGTCGCACTTACCAACGGCCAGCAGCAGGCACTCGCGCAGATTGAGCGCGCTCGCCTGGATGCGCACGGCGACGTGGTGCTGGTCGACGGCGTCACCGGCTCCGGCAAAACCGAGGTGTACCTCTCCGCCATCGAGCGCGTGCTGGCGGCCGGTCGTTCGGCCTGCGTGCTCGTGCCCGAGATCTCGCTGACGGCTCAGACCGTCGGCCGCTTCCGCTCGCGTTTTGGCGAGACGGTCGCCGTGTTCCATTCGCGCCTCTCGGCCGGCGAGCGCCTGGACCAGTGGGATATGGTCGCCAGCGGTGCCGCGCGCGTGGTCGTGGGCGCCCGCTCGGCGCTCTTTTGCCCGCTCAGCGACTTGGGCCTCATCATCATCGACGAGGAGCACGAGACCAGCTACAAGCAGGGCTCCAGCCCGCGCTACCACGCGCGCGAGGTGGCGGCCGAGATGGCGCGCCGCTACCGCTGCCCGCTCGTGCTGGGCTCCGCCACGCCCTCGGCCGAGGCCCTCGATCGCTGCCGCCGTGGCACGTATAACGGTGCCACCTGGACGCGCGTCGAGATGCCCGAGCGCCCGGGACACGCCGTGCTGCCCACGGTCCGCATTGCCGACCTGCGCCGCGAGTTCTCGCACGGCAGCCGCTCCATGTTCTCAAAACCGCTGATGGAAGGCTTGGAACGCGTGGTCGAGCGCCGCGAGAAGGCAGTGCTACTACATAACCGCCGCGGCTTTGCGCCGTTCCTGATGTGCCGCGAGTGCGGCTGCGTCCCCACCTGCAACCACTGCTCCACCGCGCTTACGTATCACGAGCGTACGCACACGCTGCAGTGTCACACATGCGGTTCGTCGTGGCGCGTGCAGCCCTATCCCGCGCCCACAAGCCGTTGCCCCAAATGTGGAAGTCGCTACCTGGCAAAAATGGGTCTGGGCACGCAGCAGATCGAGGACGCACTGCACCAGATGCTTCCCGAGGACGTCGCCATTATTCGCATGGATGCCGATTCCACGCGCGGAAAGGATGCGCACAAAAAGCTGCTTGAGCAGTTCGATGCCGCCGATTGCGCGGTGCTGCTGGGCACCCAGATGATCGCAAAGGGCCTCGACTTTCCCGAGGTCACGCTCGTGGGCGTGGTCAATGCCGACTTCGCCCTGAAGCTGCCGGACTTCCGCGCAGGGGAGCGCGCCTACGATCTGCTGGAGCAAGTCGCCGGCCGCGCCGGCCGCGGCGATCGCCCCGGCGAGGTCATCATCCAGACCTACCTGCCCGAGGACCCGGTCATTCGCGCCGTCGCTGAGCATGACCGTTCGATCTTTACCGACTACGACCTGGACCAGCGCCGCGACGCGCTGTACCCGCCGTTTGTTCGCCTGGTCAACATCTTGGTGTGGTCGGCGAACCGAGACGAAGCGCAAGACTACATCGGTCGCATCGCGAAACTCCTCAAGCGCCGCTGGCATGCCGCCGCGCCCGACTTTTTGCGGGCGGGGAGTGCCGTGCCGCAGGTGCTGGGCCCGGCTTCGTGTGTAATCGAGAGAGCCAAGGACCGTTATCGCTTCCACCTGCTTGTGAAGTCGCCCGTAGGGTACCATGTCTCTGATGATATCGACGCCTGCCTCAAAGAGGTGGGCTCCGTGCGCGGCGTGAGCGTGAGCGTTGACGTCGACGCCTATGACCTGATGTAACAACCCGAAAGGATGGCCATGGAAGCCAACGGAATCGTACTGTCGCCCGACCCTCGTCTGCGCCAGGAGTGCGCCGTCATCGAGGAGATCACCCCGGCGATCGAGGCGCTTGCCGAGAAGATGAAGAAGATGATGTTCGAGAACGGCGGTTGCGGCCTAGCTGCCCCGCAGATCGGCGAGCTCATTCAGCTCGTCACCATCGACTGCGACTACAGCGACAAAAGCGACTACGACCCGTACGTGCTCATCAATCCCGTCATTGTTGAGCAGAGTGACCATCTGGTGCCGTTTAGCGAGGGCTGCTTGTCCATCCCCGGCATTAGCTGCGAGATTGAGCGTCCCGACCATGTCGTTGTCGAGGCGTACGACTTGGATGCCAACCTGATCCGCTATGAGGCCACGGGCGACCTGTTCTGCGTGTGCCTGCAGCACGAGATCGATCACCTGCACGGCAACACCATGTTCGAGCGACTGAAGCCCATGCAGAGGATCAAGGCCGTCAAGGAGTACCAGGACGCCCTGGCCCGCGGCGCTCGACCGGGCGAGACGGAGTAGGTCCCACCGTCCCCTTCCACCGCAGGGCTTAGGTTTTGCTCCATGCTCAAACAGTCCTGCTCGCACGAAGAGCACATTAAGTGCTCTTCGGCTCGTGCGGAACTGCGCGTGGAGCAATAACCTAAGCCCTGCGGCGGAAGGGGACTGCGTTTTCGTGCTCCTCTTCGCCCGGGTGCCGTCGGGCCAGGGATGGGCGTCTTCGCTGATAATTGCTTTGTTGGAAGAGCTGCTTTTATTGCGGCTCTTTCTTTGGTTTTGGGTATATTTGTTCTTGTTGAATTGTTATTGCGGATGGGCTGGGTACTTGGCTTTCCGCTGTTATTTGTAGCCGTCTCGGCTCGTTATTGAGAGGAGACTATCTTTTATGCGTATTGTGTTTATGGGTACGCCTGATTTTGCTGTGCCTTCGCTTACTTCGCTTGTTGAGGCTGGCAATGAGATTGTGCTTGTCATTACTCGTCCCGATGCTGTTCGTGGGCGTGGTAAAAAGTTGGAGCCGTCTCCTGTTAAGGCCAAGGCGCTCGAGCTTGGCCTGCCGGTTGTTGAGGCCAATCGTATGACGCCGGAGGTTGTTGAGGCGCTCCAGGCTGCGCGGGCTGATATTTTCTGTGTGGCCGCGTACGGTTGCATTTTGCCTGATGAAGTGCTGCATATGGCACCGCTTGGTATTGTGAATGTTCATGCTTCGCTGCTGCCTCGTTGGCGTGGCGCTGCTCCCATTCAGCGTGCCATTCTTGCTGGTGATGAGGTTGCTGGCGTTTCCATTATGCGCATTGGGCATGGCGTGGATGCGGGCGCATATTGCGCCCAGGCCTCGACCTCGGTTGCTGGTAAGCATGCCGATGCGCTCACGATGGAGCTTGGTGAGCTTGGTGGCAAGTTGCTTGCCGATACGCTGCCCTCGCTTGCCGATGGTTCGGCTGTTTGGACCGAGCAGGATGAGTCGCTCGTTACTCATGCTGCCAAAATCTCCAAGCAGGAGATGCGTCTGGATCCGCAGATGGCGGCGCTCGATTGCGTACGTCATGTGCTCGCTTCGTCCGATACCGCGCCTGCCCGTTGTGTGATTGCCGGCAAGACAGTTCGCGTGCTCGATGTTTCGCCGGCTGATATGTCGCTTGGCGAGGGCGTTGTTGCCGTCAAGAGCAAGCGTGTTTATCTGGGCCTTTCCGATGGCGCGGTTGAACTGCTCGAGGTTAAGCCCGATGGCAAGCGTGCCATGGCTGCTTCTGCCTGGGCTGCCGGCCTGCAGGGTGTCGACCTTACGTGGGGTGTACTGTCATGAGCAAGTTGTCTCCCGCGCGCAAGCTTGCGCTCGATGTGTTGATGGAGGCTGATCGCCGCGGTATGTACGCACGCGACGTGTTGTCTTCACGTGCTTCCGCCAAGGCCATTGACCAGCGCGATTCCGCTTTTGCCGCTCGTTTGGCGCTCGGTGTTGCCGCCACGCAGGGCATTTTGGATGAGTTGCTCGATCAGTTTTTGGATAAGCCCAAAAAGGTCGCGCCGCGCGTTCGCATGGCGCTTCGCATCTCGGCTTTCGAGATGCTCTACCTGCATACGCCGGGCCGCGTTGCCGTGAGCCAGGGTGTTGAGCTGGTGCGCAGCGGTGCTAAGTCTGCCGCGGGCCTGGCTAACGCGGTGCTGCACAAGGTTGCGGACAACGTTGAGGACTTTGCCACGGCATCCGACGTGGATGAGTCCGAGCGCCGTTTGGTTCGCCTTTCGCGTTTGATGGGTCTCCCTCGCTGGCTGTGCGCTCGTATCATGGCCTCGTTCGATACGCCCGAGGGTGCGCTCAACTTTGCCGGCAATCTGGCGCCAGCGCCGCTTGCACTGCACGAGAATGCGTTTGCGACCAAGGCCGACCCGTATATCTCGCAGCTCGTTGCGCCCGTCTTCCCGGGCTGCCATGCTCCGGTCGATGCGCAGGTCACGGTTGCATCGGGCGTGTTTGAGCGTGCTGCCGCGGTTGCCTCGGACCTCAACGCTCAGCTTATCGCAACTGCCGCGACACGTCCCGGTCGTTGCCTGGAGATTGGTGCCGGCCGCGGTACCAAGACCTATGTGATGATGTGCCAGGCCAAGCGTGCCGGGTATGAGCGTCAGCATACCGCGCTCGATCTGCACGATCGCAAGTGCGATCAGAATCTCGCGCGCCTGCATAAGGCGGGTATTGCGGGTGTACGTACGGTCTCGGGCGATGCCTGCGAGCTCAATGAGGTGCTCACGTCGTTTGATGCCATGCTCGGTGAGCCCGCTCTATTCGACACCGTTTTTATTGATGCGCCGTGCTCTGGCACCGGCACCATGCGCCGTCACCCCGAGATACCGTGGCGTCTGACCGAGAACGACGTTACGACTGAGCTGCCCAAGCTACAGCTGATGATGCTCAAGGAAGCAGCCGCGCGCGTTGCTGCCGGCGGTGAGCTTATCTATGCCACCTGCTCGGTTTTTGACGAAGAGAACACGCAGGTCGTGGACGCCTTCCTGGCCTCTCCCGAGGGCGCTGGCTTTACCGTGGCACCGCTCTCCGAAGCCCAGATTCTTCAGCTTCCCGATTTCGCGCAGGCCAAGAAGCTTGTCTCCGTGCGCCAAAACGACCGCGGGCTTTTCCAGAGCGTCCCCATAAACGCCGACTCCTACGACGGCCACTTCTGCGCCCGCCTGGTCCACAAGTAACTACTAAGTTGCGGTGAAATAGGGATTGAATAGCGGCATCTACCCGCCAAAAAGTCCTTATTTCACCGCAACTCATAGAGCCACCTATAGCGCAAAGAATCAGCCCCGCGATCGATGTCGGTCGCGGGGCTGTTTGGTTCCTAGTGGCTATGCGGGCAGTTGGCGCAGCAGCCGCTCGTGGCGTTGGTGCTGGAGCCGCCGCTTCGCTGGTCGGTGTTGTAGAAACCGCTGCCCTCAAATTTAATGCCGCTGGCCGAGAATGTCTTGGCCGCCGGGGCACCGCAGCTGGGGCACACGACCTCGGGACTCTCGGACATGGGATGCTCAACCTCAAACACGTTGCCGCAGCTCGAGCACTTGTAATCGTAGCGCGCCATAATACTTCCTTTTCAGCACAAAGCGGGCAGATTACTCTGCCCGCAAAAATTCAAACGTCTGTAACTGTACCCTATATCGGGGGTTTTATCACGCTTCGCCCCAGAATCTATGGTTGTTGCGCAGGAGCTGTGCGGTTTTGTTTTCGGCGGCTGCAATGTCCGCCTCGTCAGCCTGCCAGGTCCAGTTGCCCGTGGCAACGCCCGGAACGTTCATGCGCGCGTCGTCGCCAAGCCCCAGGATATCCTGTAGCGGCATCATCACTAGGGGAGCGTCGCTTGCCAGCGCGTCGCTCATCAGCTTGGCCGCCACCTCAACACCGCTCGGTTCATCGCCGCCCGCAAAGGTACGGGTGCACCAACCGGCCAGCGTCGACGTATCGTGCGTCGAGGTGTACAGAATCTTGCCGGGCGTGGGATGCACACCGCAGCGAACGTCGTAGTCGCTAAACTCCAGCACGTCCATGCCGGGGAAGCCGCAGGTCGAAGCCATGGCTCGAACACCGGGCGCCAAATAGCCCAGGTCCTCGGCGATAAAGTTGAGCGGACCCAGCTCGTCATAGGCGGTCTGGAATAGGTCCTTGCCCGGTCCCGCCAGCCAACGACCTTCGGCGCAAGCCTTGCCTGCGGGGATACTGAAGTAGCTGTGGAAGCCCAGGAAGTGATCCAGGCGTACGCGATCATAGAGCGAAAACGCACGACGCAGGCGATCCATCCACCAGCTATAGCCGTTCTGCTTCATGTGGTCCCAGCGGAACGTCGGGTTGCCCCACAACTGGCCCTCGGGAGCAAAGTTGTCGGGCGGCGCACCGGAAATCTCAATCGCCTTGCCGGTATCGGACAGCCAGAAGTTCTCGGGCTCGCTCCACGCGTCGGCCGAATCGTCGGACACGTACATGGGAATATCGCCGATAACCTCAATTCCTTTCTTGTGCGCATAGTTCATGAGCTCACACCAAGCCAGGTCAAAGCGGTACTGCATGTACGCCTGAAGCTCGGCCTCGTCGTGGAAGCGTTTGTCGTCGATCAGATGCTCGTTGTAGCGCGCGACATCTGCCGGCCAATCATGGCGCGACTCGCCCTCAAAGTACTTCTTAACGGCCATGTAGACGCAGTATTTCTCGAGCCAATCGGCATTGCGATGTTTAAACGCGGTGTACAGCGGATCGGCATCCTCGCCTCCGCGGGCCTTCCAGGTCTCAAAGTCGGCTGCCAGCTCCTCGTGGCTTTCGGGCAGCAGGTCGATATTGCCTGCAAAGGCCGAAGGACCAGCGTAAGGGGAGCGGAAGAAGTCCGTGGGGTTGACGGGGAGAACCTGCCAGTAGCGCATGCCCATGGCGGCCAGATGGTCGATAAAGCGACGCGTGGGCGCGCCGATTGTACCGGGCTTGCCGTCGTCGGTCGGCACCGATGTGATATGACACACAACACCCGCACCGTGATCGAGCGGCTCCTGCAGGCGCTGCTCGGCATGGTGATAGATGATCGACGAGCCCAGCGGATAAAGATCGAGCGTGACCGTGCCGTTGTGGATCTCGCACTCGTGACCGCTAATAACATCGCTCGCGCATTCGCCGAGCGCCGGAATCGTCACACGATGCGAATTGCGCAGGCTGCGGTTGATGATAACCGTCGCGGACTCGCCGTCTTTACCGGTACGGTTGTAGGCCAGCACCTCGTCATTGAGCGCGAAGGCCTTGATCTCGCCATCGATCATAAACGGCAGCGC
Source organism: Collinsella sp. (assembly GCA_014871655.1). GTDB lineage: Bacteria > Actinomycetota > Coriobacteriia > Coriobacteriales > Coriobacteriaceae > Collinsella. The sequence goes on from WGSK01000036.1 coordinate 13,139, forward strand.
GCGGCGCACGGCCGAGGCATTCTTGACGATCGCGAACGTATCGAAGTCGTGCAGGTTTTCCTTGGTCGGCATGGTGCGGCGATTGCCCGGATCGGTGAGACCCTCCAAGCCGTACTCGTCACCGTAATAGATTGAGGGAACGCCCGGGAACGTCATCTGCATGAGCGTCGCCAGCCAAAAGCGGCTCTTGGCCAGGCCCATGGAGTTCTCGTCCAGGTGCCATTTGCTGCGCTCGCTCTCGGGCAGCTGCGACTCGTCGGGGCCACCGCCGAGCACCGAGATAATGCGCGGGCGGTCGTGGCTCGACAGCAGATTGAGCGCGCAGGATAATGCCTCGCGCGGGTAGTTCTCGCGCAGGGTCTCGATATCCTCGGCAGCTTGGTAGGCGTTTTTGTAGCCCATCAAAAAGCCGATGACCATGTCGCGGAAGGGGTAATCCATGGCCGAGTCGAGCTCGGAGCCCTGCAGGTAGCGACGCAGATGGCCGTAGCTGATCTTGTTGGAGGCGTCTTCCCAGACCTCGCCGAGCAGCAGCGCGTCGGGCTTTTCGGCAAGTACGGCCTTTTTGATCTCGGTCAGGAAATCGTCCGAAAGCTCGTCGGCCACATCCAGGCGCCAGCCGTGAGCGCCGGCGCGCAGCCATTTACGAATGACGCCGTCCTTGCCCAGGAGCCGCTCGCGTACCAGTTCGGAGCTCTCATTGATGGCGGGCATATTGCCCACGCCCCACCAGCAGTCGTACGAGCCGTCCTCGTGGAAATAAAACGCATCGCGCCACGGCGAATCCTCGCTCTGCCATGCGCCCACGCCGGGGTAGTTGCCATAGCGGTTGAAGTAGATCGAATCGTCGCCTGTGTGGTTGAACACACCGTCCAGAATGATGGAAATGCCCAGCTTCTCGGCCGCCTCGCACAGCTCGGTAAAGTCCTGCTCGGTGCCCAGAATCGGATCGATCTTGGTGTAATCTGCGGTGTCGTAGCGGTGGTTGCTCGCGGCTTCAAAAATGGGGTTGAGGTAGATGGCTGTAAAGCCCAGCTCGGCGATGCGAGGCAGGTCTTCCTGGATGCCCTTGAGCGAGCCGCCGTAGAAGTCCCAAGTCTTGATGGAGCCGTCCTCGGCGCGCTCGTACACAGGCGGCTCGTTCCAGTCCTCGACCATGCGGCGCTGAATGCCCTTACGCGGTTTTTCGACCTCGGCCAGCGTGCGCTCGCGCCAGTGCTCGTCGCGGGCATAACGATCGGGGAAGATCTGGTAGACCATACCGCGCTCGTACCACTCGGGTCGAACTTCGCGGTGCTTGTAGACGGTGACCTGGAATGACGGCACCTCGGCGTAATCGTAGGTTACGCCCTCGCCGCCGGTGCGGCCCTGTGGTGCGCCCAGGCGAACCTCGGGCTGGCCCTCGATATTGCATATAAAGCTGTACCAGATAAGACAGGGCTCGGTGCACTCAAGCTCTACGGTAAATATGCCGTCGCCCTCGTGCGTCATGGGATACCGAGACTCACCAATCTCATCGACCCAGGTGCGCAGCGTCAGCGTTGCCTGCGCGGGATCGGCATCCTCCAGAATCACGGAGAGTGAAAGGGTAGTTCCAGTGGTCACAGCGCCAAACGGAGTGCGAAACTGCGGTAGACGGCTGTTGTGTATCAATCTCATAATACGGTCCAGTTCAATAGATTCACGGCCTGCGGGCCATGGGCTTTACGCACAGGATGTAAGTATATCTGTTGTACACAGGCTGTATAAACAACATCCGTTTACCATCGGCGAACGGTTGTCCTAGAAAATCGTTTTACCAACTACCTACAGAGAAGGGGCGCCCGGTTGGAGCGCCCCTTGCTTAGGGTTTGATGAGGTTTTTGATCGTCTGTGGGCTAGCGGCGCTTGCGAGTAGCCGTTGCCTTGCGGACGGAGGTCTTCTTGGTCGGAACCTTTTTCTCTGCCGGAGCGGCGGGGGAGACCGGAGTCTCCTTGGCAGGCTCGGGCTCGGGCTTGGCCTTTACCTCGGTCTTGGCCTCCGCCTTGGGAGCAGCAGCCTTGGTCGTGGTCTTCTTGGCTGTCGTCGTGGCGCGCTTGCGCGTGGTGGTCTTGGCGGCCGGTTTTGCCTCGACGGTTGCCTCGGCCTTGGACTCGGCGGGCGTCTCCTCGACCTTGACGGCGGACTTTGTAGCAGTCTTCGGGATCGTCTTTGCGGCAGCCTTCGTCGTATCGGCCTTGGTTGTCTTCGTAGCAGTGGCCTTTTTGGCGGTCGTGGTCTTGGTCTTGGTCTTGGTCGCGGTCGACTTCTTGGCAGCGGCCTTGGCCGGTGCCTTGACGGCGGTCTCAGCCTTTACCTCGGGAGCAGCCTCGGCCTCGGCGGCCTTTTTGGCAGCTGCGGTGGTGCGCTTGCGCGTGGTCGTTGTCTTGGCAGCGGTGGTCTTGGTTTCCGCCGCCTTGGTCGCTGTGGCCTTCTTGGCCGTCGTCTTACGAGTCACGGTCTTCTTTGCCGCAGGCTTCGCAGCGGGCTTCTCCTCGGCCTTGGGCTCCTCAGCGGCCACCGGCTCAGCAACAGCCTCTGGCTCGTCGACAACAGTCACCGGCCTCTCAATCTCCGGGTGCATAAAGAAGTACAGGTCCAGATACTTGTCGGCCGAGCGCGTCCAGCTAAAGTCCTGGCTCATGGCCTGCGTGACCAGCTGGTTCCAGGCGTCGCGGTTATCCCAGAACAGACGCGCCGCGCGGAATACCGCATCGCCCATCTCGTCGCCGTTAAAGTTGCTAAACGAGAAGCCCGTGCCCTCGCCGGTAAACTCGTTGTACGGCTGCACGGTGTCCTTCAGGCCACCGGTCTCGCGAACAATCGGCAGCGTGCCGTAGCGCATGGCGATGATCTGCGACAGGCCGCAGGGCTCAAACTTCGAAGGCATCAGGAACATGTCGGCGGCGGCATACATGCGCTGCGACAGCGCCGGATCGAACTCGATGCGTGCGGCCATGGTGCCGGGGTACTTGTCCTGGAAGTAGCGCAGGCCGTCCTCGTAGTCGCGGTCGCCGGTGCCCAGCACCGCCACCTGCACGCCGCCGGACAGGATGCGGTCGAGCGCGTACATGACCAGATCCATGCCCTTCTGGCGCGTCAGGCGCGTGACCATCACCATGAGCGGACGGTCGTCGCGAACCTCGAGGCCCAGTTCCTCCTGCAGCTTGGCCTTGCACACGGCCTTGCCGGAACGGTCCTCCACGGTATAGTTGGCGGCAATTCGCTTGTCTGTTGCCGGGTCAAAGCCCGCAACGTCAATGCCGTTCAAAATGCCCTGCAGCGCGTAGGAACGCTCGCGCAGTACGCCGTCCAGGCCCTCGCCAAACTCGGGCGTCTGGATCTCGTTGGCATAGGTGGGGCTCACCGTGGTGATGGCGTCGGCATAGCGCAGGGCGCCCAGCATGTAGTTGATGCTGCAGGCGTCGCAACGCAGCTGCGAGGCGGCCGCCGGAATGTGCGCCACACCAAGGATGTCCTCCATCACGGTGTCGCTAAACTGGCCCTGGAACGCCACGTTGTGGATCGAGAACACGGTCTTGACGCGGTCATACAGCGGCAGGCCCTGGTAGAACTCGCGCAAAAACACGGGCGCCAGCGCCGTCTGCCAGTCGTTGCAGTGCAGGATGTCGCACTCAAAGCCGGCGGGCAGGTGCTGCAGGCTCTCGGTGATGGCCTTGGAGAAGAACGCAAAGCGCTCGCCGTCGTCAAAGAAGCCGTACGGATAGTCGCGCGCGAAGTAGCGCTCGTTGTCGATGAACATATAGGTGACGCCGTCGTGCTCGAGCTTCTCGAGTCCGCAGTACTCATTGCGCCAGCCCAGGCTCACGTAAAAGTCGGAGAAGTGCTCCATCTGCGCCTTGTACTCGTCCTTGATGGTGGCGTACTTGGGCACCATCACGATTACTTCGGCGCCGGCGCGCACAAGCGCCGCAGGCAGCGAGCCCGCCACGTCGCCCAGGCCACCGGTCTTCACAAACGGTGCGCACTCGGCCGAGGCAAACACGATCTGCATCTTTTTGCTGGAATCAGCCATATTGTCTCCCTGTTGCAATTCGAGAATAGCCGCCTGGCGCAAACCGGGCGGCTATTCTACGTGTTACGAGCGATGTTGCGGTGCCAAAGCTAGCTCGCGTTGGTGATATCAGAAGTTAACGGGGCCTTTCCCAGCACCAGGATGTTCTCGGGCGTGCCGCGAAGCTCGGTGTTGGTGGGAACCACGTTGTTCTTGTCCAGGATTGCATTCTCAACGCGGGCGCCGCTCTTGATGACGCAGCTCTGGTTGATGATCGAATTGGTCACCGAGGCCCCTTCCTCAACCACAACGCCGCGCGACAGGATCGAGTTGCGCACGGTGCCCTTGATGATGCAGCCGGCCGAGATGATCGAGTTGCAGGCGTGGCTGCCGGTCGCATAGCGCGAAGGCGGCACGTCGTGAGCCTTGGTCAGAATCGGGCGCTCGGGGTCAAAGAGATGGTCGGCCACGGTCTGGTCGAGCAGGTCCATGCTGCGACGATACAGCGACTTCTCGCTAAACACGCCCACGACCTCGCCCTTGTACTCGTAGCTGCACACGTCGATGTTGCCAAAGTCGCCCTGTAGTGCCTCGAGCAGGTCCAGATAGTCGGCGGCCTGGTAGTGGTCAATGATCTCGAGCAGCGTCTCGCGGTTGACGATGCAGCAGTCCATAGACGCGTTGTCGCCGTACACGACGCCGGCGCTCACGCCCGTCAGGCGGCCGTTCTCGTTGATCTGCAGCTTGGTCTCGTCATCGACGTTGCGCGTGGCCTTGCAGTACACCACGGTCATCTGGGCGCCGGAGTTCTCGTGCGCCTCGATGATGGTGTTGAGGTCCATGTTAAAGATGATGTTGGTGCCCATCATCACAACGTAGGGCTTGTCCGAGCGTTGGAACAGCGTCTTGTTGGAGATGATGTCGCGCAGCAGGAAGCGCATACCACCCTTGGTGGTGCCATAGGCGTTGCCGGGCACCATGAACAGGCCGCCCTTCTTGCGGTCCAGGCCCCAGTCCTTGCCCGAGCCCACGTGGTCGATCAGCGAGCGGTAGTTACCCGGCATGACGACGCCGACGGTCTTGATGCCGGCATTCATCATGTTGGACAGCGGAAAGTCGATCAGGCGGTAGCGGCCCAAAAACGGAACGGACGCGATGGGGCGGTCCTTGAGCAGCACGCTGCCGTAGGTCGAAGAGTAGTTAGCGGTGATATAACCGATGGCCTTGCGATTGATCATCGGATCATTCCCCCTTCCCGATAACGACGTCATTTCCAACGACGGCCGTATCCTTGGTGGTATCGACAGAGCCGAGCTTCACGCCCTCTTCGACCGTGGAGTTCTCGCCCAAAATAGCGCGGCAGATGTGTGCGCCGCTCTTAACGTGCGCACCCGGCAGCAGCACGGAGTCCTCGACCACGGCGCGCTCCTCGATAATGACATCGGTCGAAAGGATCGAGTGGCAAGCAGTGCCGTAGATCTTGCAGCCGTTGGAGACCAGGCAGTCGTCCAGGCGGCCGTCCGGGCCAATGTAGTGCGGCGGTCGCGTGGTGATGTTGGACATGATGGGGAAGTGCTTGTCGAACAGATCGAACTCGGGGTTGTTGCCCAGCAGGTCCATCGAGGTCTCGTGGAAGCTGGCGATGGTGCCGACGTCCTTCCAAAAGCCGTGGAACTCGTAGCTGTACAGGCGCTTGCCCTCGCCGAGCAGCTTGGGGATGATGTCCTTGCCAAAGTCGTGGCTCGAGCGCTGGTCCAGAGCGTCCTCCTCGAGCGCCTCGATCAGCACGTCGGCCGAGAAGATATAGATGCCCATGGACGCGAGGTTCGAATCGGGCTTATCGGGCTTCTCAGTGAACTTGGTGATGCGGCCGTCCTCGGGGTCGGTGGTCAGGATACCAAAGCGGCTGGCCTCCTCCCACGGCACGGGCATAACGCTCACCGTGAGGTCGGCGTTGTTCTCAATGTGCGTCTTGAGCATCTTGCGGTAGTCCATGCGATATAGGTGATCGCCGGACAGGATCAGGACGTACTTGGGGTCGTTGGCCTTGATGTAGTCGAGGTTCTGCGTAATGGCGTCGGCCGTACCCGCATACCAGGCGCCACCGGTCTGCGTCTCGTACGGCGGCAGGATCGACACGCCGCCATCGCGACTGTCCAGATCCCACGCCTCGCCGGAGCCCACATAGGCATGCAGCAGGTAGGGGCGATACTGCGTCAGAACGCCCACCGTGTCGATACCCGAGTTGGAGCAGTTGGAGAGCGAGAAGTCGATAATGCGGAACTTGCCACCAAAGCTAACCGCCGGCTTAGCGATCTTTTGGGTGAGTGCCCCCAATCGGCTGCCCTGTCCTCCTGCGAGGAGCATCGCGATGCATTCTTTCTTACTCATCGATTTCTCCTTCTGTCATCGATGTTCCTAAACCCATTAGCGACGGGCGCGGCGCAACGTCGCGCCCGTCGAGTAATGCCGTGCTGGCATAGGGGAGCTCGCGCGCCTTTATGCGTGCCAGATCTCGTCGCGGTACTCGCGAATGGTGCGGTCGCTCGAGAACCAGCCGCTCGAGGCGGTGTTGAGCAGGGCCTTGCGGTTCCAGGTCTCCTGGTCGCCGTAGCTGCCGGTAAGCTTCTCCCACGCATCCACGTAGCTGCGGAAATCGGCCATGACCAGGTCGGGGTCGTTGTTGTTCATGAGCTCGTTGTAGATGCTCTCGAAGTTGCCCGAAAGACCCGCAAACGTGTTGTCCTTGAGCTCGTCCATCACGCGACCCAGACGCTCGCGATCGTTGTTGAGCGTATCCCATGCGAAGTAGCTGTTGGATGCCCAGAGCTGATCGACCTCGGGGGCGGTCAGGCCAAAGATGGCCTCGTTCTCGCGACCGGCCAGGTCGGCGATCTCGATGTTGGCGCCGTCGAGGGTGCCCAGCGTAATGGCGCCGTTCATCATGAGCTTCATGTTGGACGTGCCCGAGGCCTCCTTGCCGGCCGTGGAGATCTGCTCCGAGATCTCGGCGGCAGGGTAGATGAGCTGGGCGTTGCTCACGCGGAAGTTGGGGATAAAGCAGACCTTCATGACCTCGTTCACGCGGGCGTCGTTGTTGATGACGTCGGCCACGGAGTTAATGAGGCGGATGGTCTCCTTGGCAAAGGTGTAGCTCGAGGCGGCCTTGCCGCTAAAGATGAAGGTCGTCGGCGTCACATGGAAGTTGGGATCGGCGATGCGACGGTTGTAGATGTCCATCACCTTCATGATGTTCATGAGCTGGCGCTTGTAGGCATGGAAGCGCTTGACCTGGACATCGAAGACGGTGTTGGGGTCGATGACCAGACCGGTCTCGGCCTTAACGTAGGCGGCCAGGCGCTCCTTGTTGGCGCGCTTGGAGGCACCCACGGCCTTCAGGAACTCGGTGTCGTCCTTAAACTCCTTGAGTTTCTCCAGCTCAAAGGCGTCCTTGAACCAGCCATCGCCAATGGCCTCGGTCACGAGCTTGGCGTAGGTGGGATTGGCCTCGGCAAAGAAGCGACGGTGCGAGATACCGTTGGTCTTGTTGTTGAACTTCTCGGGCGTCAGGGCATAGAAGTCCTTGAGCACGATGTTCTTGATGATGTCGGAATGGATCTTAGCCACGCCGTTGACGCTGTGACTGCAGATCACAGACAGGTTGGCCATGCGGATCTCGCCGTCCCACAGAATGGCGGTCTGGCGCAGACGCTCCTGCCAGCCCTCCTGCGTGGTGTCGAACGACTCGTGCCAACGACGGCTGATCTCGTCGATGATCTGGTACACGCGGGGAAGGAGCTTGGAGAACGTGCCGATGGGCCATTTCTCCAGAGCCTCGGGCAGGATGGTGTGGTTGGTGTAGCTCACGACCTGCGTCACGATGTTCCAGGCGTCGTCCCACTCGAGCTTCTTCTCGTCGATGAGGATACGCATGAGCTCGGGGCCGCACATGGCGGGGTGGGTATCGTTGGTATGGATGGCCACAAACTGCGGCAGCAGCTCCCAGTTCGCGCCGTGCTCTTTCTCAAAGGTGTCGAGCAGGCTGTAGATGCCGGCCGAGACAAACAGGTACTCCTGCTTCAGGCGCAGCAGACGGCCGTGCTCGCCGGCGTCGTTGGGGTAGAGGATGGCGCTGATGGCTTCGGCCTCGGCGCGCTCGGCGTCGGCCAGGGCGTAGTCGCCGCGGTTGAAGGCCTCCAGATCGAAGTGCTCCTCGACCGGCTCTGCGGCCCAGACGCGCAGCTTGTTGACAGTCTCGCCGGCATAGCCCACGACGGGGATGTCATAGGGGACGGCCAGGATATCCTGCGTGTCCACCGTGCGGTAGAACGTGCGGCCGTTCTCCTCAAAGCCCTCGACGTGGCCACCAAACTTAATGGTAACGGCCTTGTCCTGACGACGGACCTCCCAGGGATAGCCGTGGGTGAGCCACTCGTCGGTGGCCTCGACCTGGCTGCCGTTGACGATCTCCTGCTTAAACAGGCCGTAGCGGTAGCGCATGCCGTTGCCGTAGCCGGCAATGCCCTCGGCTGCCATGGAATCCAGGAAGCATGCGGCCAGACGGCCCAGGCCACCGTTGCCCAGCGCCGGATCGGGCTCCTGGTTCTCGATGACGGACAGGTCAAAGCCCATGTCGTCGAGTGCCTCGGCGACCATATCGCGTACGCCAAAGTTGAGCAGGTAGTTGTCGAGCAGGCGGCCGATCAAAAACTCGATCGAGAAGTAGTACACGCGCTTCTTGCCCTCTGCGGTGGCGCGGGCGTCGCTCTTGGTGGCAACGGTGCGGGCCTTTTCGGCCACGAGCTTGGCCAGGGCGTTAAAGCGGTCGAGGTCGCTGGCGGCCTCGACGCTCTTGCCGCTGATGCTCATGACGGCATCGCGATAGAGCTCGGTAAACTCCTGCTTGTTGTCGAAGATCTTATTCATACGTTCCTTTCCCCCGGGGATGTTTCTCCCGGAACGGTTATGACATCTATCCTACGCCCACGCGGGGCGGGTAATTACAGTGGTAACGCCTTTGTTACGCTTTCTTGGCGGGAGCCTTAACAGCAGCTGCCTTGGCCTTGGGAGCAGCCTTTTTGGTGGCTGCCTTTTTGGCCGTGGCGGACTTGGCCGAAGCCTTGGCAGCGGGCTTGGTAGCCTTCGCCTTGGCCGGAGTCTTCTTAGCGGTCGCGGTCTTGGGCTTCACCGAGGACGCACGCTTGCGCGTCGCCTTCTTGGGCTCCTCAACCACCGGCGGCTTGTAGCTGCTGGGGCCGCGGCGCTTAAGAACCACGCCTGCTAGGCCGGGCACCTTAATCTCGATGGAGTCCATCTGCCCGTTCCAGGGATAGGGCTCGCTCGAGCAGGTGTAGGGCTCCTCGCCGGCATAGCCGCTGCCGCCAAACTCGGGACGGTCGGAGTCAAAGATGACCTCCCAGTCACCCTCGCGCGGCACGCCCACGCGGAAGCTCTCGTAGCTCGCCGGATCAAAGTTGATCAGGATCACCAGGTCGTCATCGACGTCCTCGCCCTGACGTACAAAGCTCACGATGGACTGCTTGGAGTTGTCCGCATCGATCCAGGTAAATCCGTCGTCGGTGTAGCCGCGCTCGTACAGAGCGGGCTCGGCGGTGTACAGGTGGTTGAGCGCCTTGATAAACGCCTGATGATGACGGTGGGTCTCGTACTCCTCGGTCAAGAACCACTGGATGGACTCGTAGTAGCGCCACTCAATAAACTGGCCGATCTCGTTGCCCATAAAGTTGAGCTTGGCACCGGGGTGCGTCATCTGGTAGAAGGCCAGCGTGCGCAGGCCGGCAAACTGGCGCCACCAGTCGCCCGGCATGCGGCCGATCAGAGAGCACTTGCCGTGCACGACCTCGTCGTGACTGAGCGGGCAAATAAAGTTCTCGGTAAAGGCGTACATGATGGAGAACGTGAGCAGGCCGTGGTTGCCGGGGCGCCACGGAAAATCGGTCTGCATGTAGTGCAGGGTGTCGTTCATCCAACCCATGTCCCACTTGTAGTGGAAGCCCAGGCCGCCGTCCTGCGGCGGATAGGTCACGAGCGGCCACGCGGTGGACTCCTCGGCCATCATCATCACGTCGGGGTAGTGGGCCTCCACGGCGCAGTTGACCTGGCGGATAAACGCGCTGGCGTCCAGGTCTTCCTCGGTACCGTACTTATTGAACTTCTTTTGGCCCGGATCGTCGATGCCAAAGTTGAGGTACAGCATGCTGGACACGCCGTCCATGCGAATGCCGTCAACATGGAAGTTCTCAAGCCAGTACAGCACGTTGGAGACCAGGAAGGAGCGGACCTCACCGCGGGCGAAGTCGAACTTGTGCGTGCCCCAGTTGGGGTGAATCTCGTGCTCAAACAGCATATGGCCGTTAAAGGTGGCAAGGCCGTGGGAGTCGGCGCAAAAACCGCCGGGCACCCAGTCCATGATCACGCCGATGCCTGCCTCGTGGCACGCATCGATAAAGTGCATGAGTTGCTGCGGGTTGCCGTAGCGCGACGTGGCGGCGTAGTAGCCGGTCGTCTGGTAGCCCCAGGAGCCATCGAAGGGGTGCTCCATGAGCGGCATGACCTCGATATGCGTGTAGCCCATGTCGCGCACGTAGTCCACGAGCTCCACCGACAGGTCGTCGTAGGTGTAGAACTCGCCGCGCTGGGCAGGGAAGGGATCCATGGGACCGGGGTAGTTGCCGTACTCGTCGGGCTCGCCCTGCGGCGCGTCGCCGTGGCGCTTCCACGAGCCAATATGCACCTCGTAGATGTTAAGGGGCTGCGACATATGGTTGTGGCTAGCGCGTCGCTTAAGCCATGCGGCGTCGTTCCACTGGTAGCCATCGAGGGTCCACAGCACGCTCGCCGTTCCCGGAGGGCACTCGGCCTTAAAGGCGTACGGATCGGCCTTGTAGAGCTTTTCGCCCTCGTTGGTCTCGATGAGGTATTTATAGAGCTGGCCCTGCTCGGCGCCAGGAATAAAGCCTTCCCAAATAGCGCTCGTATGCACGGGCACCAGCGGGTTGGCTTGCTCATCCCAGTCGTTAAATTCGCCAATGACATGGACGCTCTTTACGTCGGGCGCCCAAACGCAGAAGCGCCAGCCGCGCGTGCGCTGCTGCGTGTCGGGGTGCGCGCCCATCTTTTCCCAGCTGCGCTCCCACATTCCAATGCCAAACAGGTAGACATCGTCCTTGGAGAGCTCCGGTGCGTGCGGAGCCGGTTTGCGGGTTGCGGGCTTTTTAGCCGTTGGCTTTAGCTTTGTATCGCTCACGTTTGATCCCATCATGACGCGGCAGCGTGTTGCCTTGGTGACTAGATGCGAAAGGTCCAAGGCTGCACGAATCGAAGGGACGGCGAAGTTTCTGTGATTCGTTCCACCTCGCGTGCTCGGTGGAACTTTCGGCAGAAACTACGATAACACC
>WGSK01000037.1:0-24391 GCA_014871655.1 Collinsella sp.
ATCTCAATCTCGGCGTTCTCCAAACAGTCGGGGCCGTGGATCACGTTGGCGTTGACATCGACGGCAAGGTCGCCGCGGATGGTACCAGGAGCAGCGTCAAGCGGGTTGGTAGCGCCCATGAGGGTGCGCATCTTAGCAACAGCGGAGAGACCGGAAACGACCATCTTGACGACCGGACCGCTCGTCATAAAGTCGCAGAGACCGCCAAAGAAGGGCTTGTCGGCCAGATGGGCGTAGTGCTCCTCGACGGTAGCGCGCTCGAGCGTGGTCATCTCCATGCGCTCGATGACAAGACCGCTGCGCTCAATGCGAGCAACAATCTCGCCGATTTTGCGATCGCGCACGGCGTCGGGCTTAATCATGATGAAGGTCTTCTCGATAGCCATAAAAGTAGCCTTTCAAGTAGGTTCGCGCGTGCCCAAGTCCCATTCCGGCACCCGCCTGGACTGCATCGTAACAGAGTTTTAGCTGCAGTTAAACAAAAAGCTGTTTATTGAAACGTTGCAATTTATTAAAGCGCTCCATATGTGTCACTTCTGTTTCGAAGCCCGATTAGAGTACCATCCGACCGCCCATCAACCGCATCGAACAGAGCAGGCGGTCGGTTGCCGCCCGCGAACGTAACCCCTTCACAACCTGCCCAAAGGTCCTACAGAAGTTCTCGACAAGCCCCTCCCCCATAGCAACAAAATACGGGCGCCCACATCAGCAGGCGCCCGTAAAGTGAAAACGATTTATCAATAAATGGCCAAAACGGCTTCAGCCAAATCCCTACTTTACCCCGTGGCCCATCTCGACGACCTTAGTCAGTGACCCAAACACACCCTCGTCAGCCACGAGCTGTGCCTCGGCGCGATCAAGCTGCACGGCAACGGCGGCAGGGGCGGTGCCGCCCTCGGTCGTGCGCGCGGCGACAATCGACGGGATGTCGAGCGCCTCGGTAATGTCGCGCTCAAAGAGCGGGCTTGCCTCATGGAACACCTCAAACGGCAGGTCCTCAAGATTGCAGCCGCGCTTCTCACACATCAGAACCAGATGCCCCACCACGGCATGAGCCTCGCGGAACGGCAGACCACGCTTGGCCAGGTAATCGGCAACATCGGTGGCGGCAAGGTGACCCACGCCGCACTCGCGCGCCATGGCATCCTCGTTGACGGCCCAAGTCGAAATCATACCGGCCATAACGGACAGGCACTGCATGAGCGTATGGGCGGTATCGAGCGCGCCCTCCTTGTCCTCCTGCAAATCCTTGTTATAAGCAAGCGGCAAGCCCTTCATGGTTACCAGCAGCTGCACCAGGTTGCCGTACACGCGACCGCTCTTGCCGCGAATAAGCTCGGCAAAGTCGGGATTCTTCTTCTGCGGCATGATAGACGAGCCGGTGGAGTAGGAGTCTGAAAGCGTGATAAAGCCAAATTCGGAGCTCGACCACAGCACGATCTCCTCGGAAAGACGCGACAGGTGCATCGCCATGACGGATCCGGCGTAATGCAGATCGAGCAGGAAATCACGGTCGGAAACCGCATCGAGCGAGTTGGGAATCACGCCCGCAAAGCCAAGTTCGGCAGCCGTCATCTGGCGATCGAGCGGATAGCTCGTACCGGCAAGCGCGGCAGCACCCAGCGGGCAGTTGTCGGCGGCATCAAAGGCGGCCTTCAGGCGCGTAAAGTCGCGCGCGAACATCCAGGAATACGCCAGCAGATGATGCGAGAGCAGCACGGGCTGAGCGTGCTGCATATGCGTGTAGCCCGGCAGAATCACCTTGTCGTACTTCTTAGCCGCATCCACCAGCACATGGCGCAGCTCAAGATTGGCCTCCATGAGCTCCTTGGCCAGCGCCTTGACGCCCAGGCGCGTATCGGTCGCCACCTGGTCGTTGCGCGAACGGCCGGTATGCAAGCGCTTACCGGCCTCGCCGATGCGGCGCGTCAACTCGCTCTCGATGGACATATGAATGTCTTCATCGTTGATGTCGAAGGTGAAGTTGCCGGCATCGATATCCTGTTCGATTCCGGTCAGGCCCTTGGCAATCGCCTGCTCGTCCTCGGCACTGATGATGCCTTGGGCGGCCAGCATCTTGGCATGCGCCTTAGAGCCGGCGATATCCTGCTTATAGAGATGTTTGTCGACCGGCAGCGACGCGCCAAACTCCTGCGTAACCTCGGCCACGCCCGCCTCAAAACGACCGCCCCAAAGAGCCATGGGATCGTCCCCTTTCATCAAATACCAAACGAAGCGCCCAAAGCAATGTGCCCTGTCGCTAAAGCGATTTACCAACCGCTAGTTTTGCACATTCCCCACTGCATGCGGGGCCATGCAGCTAATTTGCAAAGAAGTGACGCACCATGCACTTGGCACCCAACGTCTCCCTCCGGATGTTGCCCTGCGAACCGTCAATCCAAGCCTTCAGGCTCATAGGGACGTCCTCGACCTTTGCAGCATCGAGCTCGGGCGCGAGGGCAAGTAAAGCATGCGCGATGACATTGAACATATTGGATACTCCTCATATATATAGGCGCAAGGCCGACAAATTGATAGAAAGAGCCCCGCCGGACAACCCCGGCGGGGCTCGGACTCAGCCGCAAGCGCGGCGTCATATATGCGGGCGGAACGTAGGGGCCACCGATGTTAAGAAGTGTCAGCAAGCATAACGAAAGGTAGGGACCCCGTGCGCCCGTTTTGTATCACGCGGATGGGCCGCGCGGATACCAAGGGAAGGAAAAGCCTTAGGCCTGGGCGGCGGCAGAGCTGGGGCCCTGGACCTTTGCCCACGTCTTGAGCGACAGCGTATCGATCTCGATAAAGCCGGCGCTGGCCTTCTCGTCAAACGTGGTGTCGCGGTCGTAGGTAGCCAGACCGTAGTCGTAGAGGCTGAAGGGGCTCTTGCGGCCGACGACATGGCAGTTGCCCTTAAAGAACTTCAGACGGACGGTGCCGGTCACGAACTTCTGGGTGTCGGCCATAAAGGCGTCGAGCGCGTTCTTGAGCGGGCTGTACCACTGACCGTTATACACGGCGGTGGCCCAATCCTGCTCGAGCTTGATCTTGGTCTTGAGCAAGTCGCCCTCGACGCAGATGTCCTCGAGTGCCTTGTGGGCGGTGATGAGCGTCAGGGCTCCGGGAACCTCATAGCATTCGCGGCTCTTGAGGCCCACCAGACGATCCTCAACCAGGTCGAGACGGCCAAAGCCGTTGTCGCCCGAAATCTTGTTGAGGGCGATGACGATCTCGGAAAGCTTCATCTTCTTGCCGTCGACGGCGACGGGCTTGCCGGCCTCAAACTCAATCTCGGTATACGTCGGGGTGTCGGGCGTGTCCTCGGGATTCTTGGTCATAACCCAGGCGTCGTCGAGAGGCTCGTTCCAGGGATCCTCCAGGTGGCCGCACTCAATAGCACGACCCCACAGGTTGTCGTCGATGGAATAGGGGTTGTCGTTGGCACCCTCGGGAACCGGCACGTTGTGGGCGTGGGCATAGGCGACCTCGTCGGGACGGCACTTCAGATCCCACTCGCGAACCGGGGCGATAACCTTGAGCTCGGGGTCGAGGGCCTTGACGGCAGCCTCAAAACGAACCTGGTCGTTACCCTTGCCGGTGCAGCCGTGGGCGACGTAGGTCGCGCCAAACTCGTGAGCGACCTCGACAAGCTTCTTGGCGAGCAGCGGGCGAGACAGGGCGGAAAGCAGCGGATACTTGTTCTCGTACATGGAGTTTGCGGCGATGGCCTTAGTCAAGAACTCATCGGAGAACTCGTCGCGCAGGTCGAGCACCTGGCAATCGAGAACGCCCAGGTCGAGGGCCTTCTGCTTCTTGGCGTCCAGGCCGGTCTCCTCCTGGCCCACGTTGCCGCAGACACAAACGACATCGAGATTCTTCTCGTCCTGGAGCCACTTGACACATACGGATGTATCAAGACCACCGGAATATGCGAGAACGACTTTTTCCTTGCTCATGGCTGTTTCCTTTCGCCCTTGGTAGCTAGTTAGAACATCGGTCAGTTGCAAGTCATTTCAAGGTCATATACCGTGCAATATCAGGTTAAATAGCAAAAATCAGCACATACATGCCCTAGAAACATGCAGCAATGTCGTGCTAAAACCCAACGACCTCAAAATGACTCTGTTGAGGCAATTCGCCCCATGCGGACAGAGACGATTGTTATCGTCGTCGGGAAATTGCGCGCTGGCGTCGGATGGCATTGTCTGCAGTGGTGATGATCTTTACGAACTGCATCTGCCTCTCCTTTCACGTATCGCCGGGCGCAATTCAAATATCGTAAACGGTACCTTTTACTCGGTAAGCGGTTGTTTTTCCGTCTCCGTTTTCGATGGTCGCTATATTACGCTAAAGTGCCCGCAGCACAAGCGACAAATTCAAATTTCTGAAAAGTTTTTTCATTACTTTGTGAAGCGTGGTGCAAATACGCACCATTCCTGCGAAAATACGCTCGACTACTAGTTGATGGTTATAACGTCTGAAACAATCTCGAAACGAAAGGCGCATTTTTAT
Source organism: Collinsella sp. (assembly GCA_014871655.1). Taxonomy (GTDB): domain Bacteria; phylum Actinomycetota; class Coriobacteriia; order Coriobacteriales; family Coriobacteriaceae; genus Collinsella. The sequence goes on from WGSK01000037.1 coordinate 4,510, forward strand.
GCAAACTTACGAATCGGACGCCAACATCGGCAACATTAAGATTCTCGCCGTCGATATGGACAAGACGCTGCTGACCGACGAGCGTGTGCTGCCCCAGGGTCTTGATGAGCGCCTGGACAAGCTCGCCGACGCCGGCATCGTATTCTGCCCCGCCAGCGGACGTCCCGCCCCCAAGCTCGAGGAGATGTTCGAGGGCATCAAGAACCGCCTCGCCTTTTGTCCCGACAACGGAGCTTGCGTGATCTATCGCGGCGGCTATATCTATAAGAGCAATATTGACGTGGAGCTGTATCAGCAGGTCTTGAACCGTGCCTCGGAGGATCCTCGCGCTGTCCCCGTCCTGTGCTGCTTCGACGAGTTCTACGTGCTTGCCCGCGACCATCAATACCACGACGAGATCAGCGTCTACTACAACACAATCAACTACGTCGACAGCTTTGAGGGCATTGATTTCGAGTCCAACAAGATTTCGGTCTTCTTCCCCGGCTACGACGCCGAGCCCGCTTTCCGCGAGACCTATAGCCCCGAGTTCTCGGACAAGCTCTACGTCACCAACGCTGGGCGCGAGTGGATCGACTTTATGAACCTGGGCGTCGACAAGGGCGCCGGCGTCGCTCACCTGTGCGAGCACCTGGGCATCGATATTGCCGACGCCGCCGCCGTGGGCGACACCTACAACGACATCCCCATGCTCGAGCGCGTCGGTCACAGCTTTATCGTGGACAACGCCGAGGAGCACATGAACGCGCATGCCAAGTGGCGCATTCCGAGCAACAACGACGGGGGCGTACTGACGCTCATCGACGCCATCTTGGCGGCTCGTTAATCTATCCCGTCGCCATGCCCGGGGCCGACCGCTTGATTTTTGCTCGGTCAAGTCCTGGGCTCGCACGAAGAGCACATTTAGTGCTCTTCGGCTCGTGCGGAATCTACAAAAATCAAGCGGTCGGCCCCGGGCATGGCCATGTTGACTTTGCTTGCCGCCAAGATGGCCTCTTGAGTGTCTAGATACTTGGCTGAATTTATTTGAACAGAGGGGAGCCCCTTTTTGGAAGGGGCTCCCCTCTGTTTTGGTTACTTTGGGGTTGTGGGCACTTCCCTATTTGGCGTCGGCCCAGGTTATGCCGGTGCTGGCTTCGGCGATTAGGGGAACGCGGAGGTCCACTACGTGCTCCATGACGTCGCGGACCATGGTGGTTAGGCGCTCGACTTCGTCGATGGGGCACTCAAAGTCCAGTTCGTCGTGCACTTGCAGGATCATGTGGGCGGCAAAGCCTTCTTCTTCCAGGCAACGACTTACGCGGGCCATGGCGATCTTGATGATGTCTGCTGCGGTGCCCTGCATGGGATGGTTCATGGCCGTGCGCTCGCCAAAGCCGCGGAGTTGCGGGTTTTTGGCCTTGAGCTCGGGAATATGGCGTCTGCGGCCATACATGGTCTCGGCGTAGCCCGTCTGCTTGGCGCGCGCCACCACGTTGTCGAGGAACGTACGCACGCCCGGGTAGGCCTCGTAGTAGCGGTCGATCATGTCGCGCGCCTCGGCCATCGAGATATGCAGCGACTGCGACAGGCCGTAGGCCTGCTGGCCGTACACGATGCCAAAGTTCACGGCCTTGGCGCGACTGCGCAAGTCGGGCGTTACCTCGGACACCGGCACACCAAACACGCGCGCCGCCGTCTCGGCATGGAAGTCCTCGCCCTCGTTAAAGGCGCGCACCAGGTGCTCGTCACCCGAGAGATGTGCCAGCAGACGCAGCTCGATCTGCGAGTAGTCCACCGCCAAAAAGACGCTTCCCTCGCCTGCCGAAAACGCCGTCTTGACGGTACGACCCAGCTCCGAGCGCGTCGGGATGTTCTGCAGGTTCGGATCGCTCGAGGACAGACGCCCCGTCGCGGTGATGGTCTGGTTGTACGTGGTGTGCACACGACCGTCACCACGGCGCAGCGGGCCCAGCGTGTCCAGATAGGTGGACTTGATTTTGGACTTCTCACGCCAGTCCAAAATCAGGCGCACGATTTCGTGGTCACGCGCAAGGTCGCTCAGCACCTTGGCGTTGGTCGAATAATAGCCGCGCTTAGTCTTCTTGAGGCCCTTGGTCGGAAGCCCCATCACATCAAAGAGCACGTGCGACAGCTGCATGGGACTGCCGATGTTAAAGGTCTCGTCACCCGCCAGGTCGCGAATACTGCGCTCAACCTCGGTAATCTGGGTCGCCAGGCCCTCGGACAGGCTGCGCAGCCGATCGGGATCCACGAGCATGCCCGCGCGCTCCATCTTGGCAAGCACCGGCACAAGCGGCATCTCGATACCGTCGAACACGTTGGCGGCGTTCTCACGGGCCATGCGATCGCGCAGCGGTGCGACCAGCGCCAGCGTCAAGGCCGCCGTGCGAGCGGCGGGCGCCGGAGCGTCCTCACCGGCATCCTCTGCACCGCGCGCCGCAGGCAGCGCCATCCGCAGATACGTATCGGCAAGATATGCCTCATCGAACTCGGAGCGGTCGGAGTCCAACAGGTAGGCGGCGACCACGGTATCGAAGATGCGTGTGGAATCAGCGGACAGCGGATCCATGAGCTCGGGCTCAGAAGAATCGATGGGCGAAAGCTCGTGCAACAGCGTCTTCATATCCGGGCTCGCCACGCGACCCTCCATAAACAGACGCGCGAGCACGCCAGCAATCACGCCGTGGACGAAGTTGAAGCCCTCAACCTCAGCCGCCGCGCAGCTGTCGCCCTCCTCGAGCGCGAAGAGGCCCTTGGACGTCGCCAACCACAGCGTGCGCGTCAGTCCAAAGAGCGCGCCCTCTTCCTTATCATCGTCCACCACGGCGGCGACCCACTCGCCCGCCTCGATCGCACGCGAAACCTCGGACGCCACGTCAGCAAGCGCCTCGGCATCGCCGGCAGCGGTGCGCTCAATCGTGGGCATCTCAAACGTTCTAGCAGCGGCAGCAGCGCCACCCTCGCCGCCGATCAGCGCCAAGAAACGGTTCTGCATGGCGGTGATACCAAGCGTGCCCAGCGCCGCGGACACTTCGTCGGCAGAAAACGCCGGGAAGGACGTCGCCTCAAAATCGAGCTCGACGGGCGCATCGGTGCGAATGGTTGCGACCTTGCGGCTCAGCAGCGCATCGTCGATGTGTGCACGCAGGTTCTCGCCCATCTTGCCCTTGACCTCGTCGGCATGCGCGATGACCTCGTCCAAGCTGCCGTACTGTGCGATGAGCGCGCTCGCCTTTTTGGGCCCGATGCCCGGTACGCCGGGAATGTTGTCCGACGTATCGCCCTTTAGACCGTAAAAATCGGGCACGAGCGCCGGCGTGATGCCGTGATACAGGTCGTCCACGCTCTCGGGCGTCATGATCGCCACGTCGGACAGGCCCTTGCGGGTCGAGACCACGTTGACGTGCTCGGTCACGAGTTGATACATATCGCGATCACCGGTCACCAGTAGCATGTCGCAGCCGGCCTCCTCACCCAGACGCGCCATGGTTCCCAGGATGTCATCGCCTTCCCAGCCCTCGGACTGCAGAATCGGCACGTTGAGCGCGGCGAGCAGCTCCTTAATCATAGGGAACTGCGCATGCAGATCGGGGTCCATGGGCGGGCGTTGCGCCTTATACTGCGGCAGCATCTCCATGCGCACGCGCGGCTTGCCCCTATCAAACGCCACAACAACGCCGTCGGGATTAAAGGCGTCGATCATCTTAAGAAACATGTTCAGAAAGCCAAAGATCGCGTTGGTGGGGCGACCGTCCGGCGCGTTCATGGTCGGCGGCACGGCGTGGAAGGCGCGATGCATGAGCGAGTTGCCGTCGATAACGGCAAAGGTGCGGCGCTTGTCAGACATATTGAATACCTCGCTTTAGGCTGGGCACGGTTTGCTCACTCCAGTTTACACGCTCCCCGCCCCGCGGCCACCTCACATCAAGCTCCCCCGCCACCGTGAGCCCGCGCGTGATACGATGGCTCACGGTACATCAACCAGCACGATCGATCCGAAAGGAGCCTGCGTCATGGAGCGTCCCTGCGCATGGAAAAAGTACACGCCACAGCAAGTCGAGGAGCTCGAGGAGCTTTGCCGCGGCTATAAGCAGTTTTTGAGCGAGAACAAGACCGAGCGCCTGTGCGTCAAGACCGGCATCAAGATGGCCGAGGAGGCGGGATACGTCGACCTGGAGACCGTGATCGCCGAAGGCCGCGAGCTCAAGGCAGGCGACAAGGTGTACGCCGCCAATCACGGCAAGGACCTCATGCTCGTCAACCTGGGCAACGCCCCGCTCGAGCAGGGCTTTAACATCCTGGGCGCCCACGTGGACTCGCCGCGCCTAGACCTTAAGCAGAACCCCGCCTTCGAGGCCGGCGACATGGCCTACCTCGACACGCACTACTACGGTGGCGTCAAGAGCTACCACTGGGTGGCCTCCCCGCTCGCACTCGTGGGCGTCATCTGCAAAAAGGACGGTACCACCGTCGACATCAATATCGGCGACAAGGCGGACGACCCGGTCTTTACCATCTCCGACCTGCTGATCCACCTCTCGAGCGAGCAGATGTCCAAGCCTGCCAAGGACGCCGTCGATGCCGAGATTCTCGACGTGATCGTGGGCGGCCGCCCCGTCAAGTTTGACGAGGACGACAAGGACGCCCCCAAGGAGCCCGTCAAGCAGATGTTCCTGGATATCCTCAAGGAGCAGTACGACGTCGAGGAGGAGGACTTCCTCTCCGCCGAGATCGAGGTCGTGCCCGCCGGCCCCGCCCGCGACATGGGCCTCGACCGCTCCATGATTCTGGGCTATGGCCATGACGACCGCGTCTGTGCCTACCCCTCCATGCTTGCCCAAATCGACGTCGCCAACGTGGAGCGCACGAGCATCACGCTCATCGTCGACAAGGAGGAGATCGGCTCCGTGGGTGCCACCGGCATGACGAGCCGCTTCTTCGAGAACACCGTCGCCGAGATCATGACGCTCGCCGGCGAGAATAGCCCGCTGGCCCTGCGCCGCGCGCTCGCCCGCAGCCGCATGCTCTCCTCCGACGTGTCCGCCGGCTTTGACCCGGGCTATGCCGGCAAGTTCGAGACCAAGAACGCCGCCTTTATGGGTCGCGGTCTGTGCTTTAACAAGTACACGGGCAGCCGCGGCAAGGGCGGCTCCAACGACGCCGATGCCGAGTACGTGGCCCTCGTCCGCGACATCATGGACGAGGCCGGCGTGGACTTCCAGACCTGTGAGCTCGGTCGCGTCAACGCGGGCGGCGGCGGCACCATTGCCTACATCATGGCCAAGTACGGCATGAACGTCATCGACTCCGGCGTTGCCGTCCTGTCCATGCACGCCCTGTGGGAGGTCGCCAACAAGGCCGATATCTACGAGGCCTATCGCGGCTACAAGGCCTTCCTCGAGCGCGCCTAACCAGCCCCTTCATCAGTTGCGGTGAAATACGGACTAAACTGGCCTATAAACGGCCAAAACAGACCGTATTCCACCGCAACTTCCTTTTTGACAGAGGAGAGTCCATGCTGCAGGTCATCATTTCGCCCGCCAAGCAGATGCGCTCGGCCCAAGATGCTTTTGAAGTCCTGGGCATTCCGCCCTTTGCGCGCGAGACGGCTCGACTGCATCGCGCGTTGCTAGATATTGAGCGAAATGAAGGCAGCGGCGGCCTGCAGGCGCTATGGAACGTGAGTGACAAACTGCTGGGGCCTTGCCTCAACACCCTGCATGAGTTCGAGCCCATCTTGGAAAACGGCGACCTCGACAATCCCGATATCGCCCGCAATACCTCCCCCGCCGTCATGTCCTATCACGGCATTCAATACCAGAGCATGGCACCCGAGGTGATGGATGCCGCGCAGCTCGCATGGCTGCAAGACCATCTGTGGATCCTCTCGGGCCTTTACGGATGCGTACGCCCCTTTCATGCCGTCGAACCGTATCGGCTGGAGATGGGTGCGAAGCTCGCCGTTGACGATGCCCGAGACCTCTACGCGTTTTGGAGCGACAAGCTCGCGCGGGTTATCGCCCCGGCAGGTTCAAACACCACGATCGTCAACCTCGCCAGCGTAGAGTATGCCAAAGCCGTTCTGCCCCACCTCGCGGGCGACGCCACAGCCGTCACGTGCCTCTTTGGCGAGGGTATCCGCAACGGGAAGCCCATCCAACGGTCGACCGCCAGCAAAAAGGCGCGCGGCTCCATGGTGCGGTGGATGGCAGAAAACAAGCTCGAGGATGCAAGCGAACTTACCGCATTCAATATCGGCTATCGGCACATCCCCGAGCTTTCATACCTAGGCACCCTCGTGTTCATCAACGAACAGATGCTCTAGAGCCGGCACCCAACACTGACCCGCTCAGCCTTCTCTATATAACTTGCGGTGGAATAATTCCTATTTGAGCCTTTTTCGCACAATCAGGAACTTTTCCACCGCAACTTTTATGAATTGGCTGCTAGGCTCGACACCTATTCTGCTAGACCGTCGGCCTTTGCAATCCCGTTTGTCGAACCGTCCTGATAGACAATCTTGACGTGCTCGACCTCGGACACCGCAACACCCGACGGGGGCTCCAGGCGCCATTCCGTCAGCGCGATATCCATCGTCGTGGGCACATCCCCTTGATCTTTGAGCTTCACCGTCAACGTTTTGAACGTCGCATCATACGTCACGCGTTCGATTTCCTCACCAGGAATAGACCCACCACTCAGCTGCAACTGCACAAACTCATCGCACGGGTACCAATAATCGCCCGGAACGGCGAGCGTATTGGCATTACCGCCAGTACTCCTCACCGTCATAATCGGTAGGCTATCATCAGCCTCGAACTCCCATGCAGCGCCGCCACGACCGCCGAACGTCCAAATACAAAAGGCAATCACCAACACGGCAAGCACCGCAAAACCAATCGCGACAAGGCCATGGTGCGCACGGCTTTCCTCGGCCGATACATCCCATTGTGTCTCTCGATATAGATGCTTGTCTTCCATGTTCGCCTCCCCACAGGCACGCTTGTTGGCCCAATCGTACCCATTCAGGCTATACTTGAGCCCACCACATAAACGGGGAGCTTGCGGGACAAGACGGCAGGCTGAGACTGGGCGCGCCCGCCCTTACCCGCAAACCTGATATGGGTAATGCCAACGAAGGGAGCCGTGCCAATGAGCACACAGACCGAGCCCAAGCTCGTCACGCAAATCGACTTCGCCCGCGCCGGGCAGATCACACCGCAGATGAAGGAGGTCGCCGAGCGCGAGCATCGCGACCCCGAGTACATCCGCGAGCGCGTGGCCGACGGCCGCATCGCCATTCCCGCCAACATCGTGCACATCAAAAAGGGCATGCGCGCCTTTGGCGTCGGTGAGGGCCTGTCCACCAAGGTCAACGTGAACCTGGGCATCTCGGGCGACAAGGCCGATGCCGCCGAGGAATGGAAGAAGGTCAAGATCGCCGAGGACTTTGGCGCCGACGCCATCATGGACCTCTCCAACTCGGGCAAGACACGTCAGTTCCGCCAGCAGCTCATCGACGAGACGCCGCTCATGGTAGGCACCGTCCCCATGTACGACGCCATCGGCTACATGGAAAAGCCGCTGGTCAAGCTCACCAAGGACGACCTGTTCGAAGTCGTGCGCGCGCATGCCGAGGACGGCGTGGACTTTATGACCATCCACTGCGGCATAAACAAGTCGGTCACCAAGACCTTTAAGGAGACCGGCCGCCTGATGAACATCGTGAGCCGTGGCGGCTCACTGCTGTTTGGCTGGATGGAGGTCACCGGTAACGAGAACCCATTCTATGAGTTCTACGACGAGTTGCTCGAGATTTGCCACGAGTACGACGTGACGATTTCGCTCGGCGACTCCTGCCGCCCGGGCTGCCTCTACGACTCCAACGACGCCACCGAGACCGCCGAGATGATCGAGCTGGGCAAGCTGTGCAAGCGCGCTTGGGCCGCCGGCGTCCAGGTCATGGTCGAGGGCCCGGGTCACATGGCGCTCGACGAGATCGCCGCCAACATGAAACTGCAGAAGCGCCTGTGCCACAATGCTCCGTTCTATGTGCTCGGGCCGCTGGTGACCGATATCGGCGTGGGCTACGACCACATCACCGCCGCCATCGGCGGCGCCATCTCCGCCAGTTCCGGTGCCGACTTCCTGTGCTACGTGACACCGGCAGAGCACCTATGCCTGCCCAACGCCCAGGATGTGCTCGACGGCCTCATGGCCACCAAGATCGCCGCACACGCCGCCGACATCGCCAAAAAGGTGCCCCACGCCCGCGACATGGACGACAAGATGGGCCAGGCACGCCGCAAGCTCGACTGGGACGCCATGTGGAAGTGCGCGCTCGACCCGGTTACGGGCAAGAAACGCTACGAGGAGTCCCCCGCCGCCACCGAGGGCACTTGCACCATGTGTGGCAAGATGTGTGCCGTCCGCACCGTCAACAAGATTTTCGAGGGCACCACGATCGACCTCGGCATGGAGGACTAGCCCTGTCGCCGCGGCCGCTTCTGGCGGCGAGCTGGTGCCTGTCAATTGTTGACGTGTGAACATTTGCTTGCATTTGCGTAAAGATTGCATCGCCCGCCCGGGTTCGACATAGAGTCGGCCCGGGCATCTTTATAATGCTGGCTTATAGACCCATTTGATTCCGACCGAACAAGGGAGCGAACATGGATCGCAGTAAGGTACCTGCCGTTCTATCCATCGCAGGATCCGATTCCAGCGGCGGCGCCGGCATTCAGGCCGACATCAAGACCATCACGGCGCACCGCCTGTATGCCGAGACGGCCATCACCGCCATCACAGCGCAAAACACACTGGGCGTCACCGCCGTGCAGGATATCTCACCAGATATCGTAGCCGCGCAAATTGACGCCGTTTTTGACGATATCCGCCCGAGCGCCGTCAAGATCGGCATGGTTTCCTCTGTCGAGATTATCGATGTTATCGCCGACCGCCTGAGCGCCTGGAACGCGACAAACGTGGTAGTCGACCCCGTCATGATAGCCACCTCGGGCGCACGGCTGATTGCCGAAGATGCCGCCGAGGCGCTCACCCGCCGCCTGTTCCCGCTAGCGACGGTTATCACGCCCAATATTCCCGAGGCCATGGCCCTGCTCGACTACGAGGTCGACTCCGAGCGCACGCAGCAAAATGCTGCCATGCTCCTCACCCGCCGCTTTGGTTGCGCATCCCTCGTTAAGGGTGGGCATCTTGTCAACGAGGCCAACGATGTACTGGCCGAACCCGCGCCACTCGATGACGAGGGCAACCATCTGGGAGATCCACTCACCACGTGGTTCCGCCACAAGCGCATCGAGACCGACAACACGCACGGCACCGGATGCACGCTCTCGTCCGCCATCGCCTGCGCGCTGGCTCAGGGCATGGATCTTGCCGACGCTGTCAACGCCGGCAAGGCATACCTAACGGGCGCTCTGGCCGCCGGCTTTGACATGGGCAAAGGCTCCGGCCCCGTCAACCACATGTGGCAGTATTAAGATTCACAGCCCAAAACCACCGCAAAGGGGACAGGCACCTTTGCGGTGGTTTGGGGTCGCGCTACTCTCCGAGTATCTCTTGGAGCTTGGCTGCCACGGCGTGACCCAGGCTCTCGTGGCTTTCGGGCATCATATGCAGATAGTCGATATCGCCCGGCTCGGCAAAGTCGGCGGCATTCAAAAAGTCGCAGCCAAACTGCTCAGCCACATGCGCGTAGTACTCACCAAAATGTTCCGAGGCTTCTACGGAATGCTCGTCAAAATCGGTCATATATACGTCGGCGATCTGCGGCTTGATCTTGATAGGAGCCATCAGCAGAATGCGCGGACAAGGCGCAGCGTCGGTCCACGGAAACGCGCGGACGGCGCGAATCAGCGCCATGGCGCCACGGGCGATATCGGAAGCTGTCACGTTAAAGACCGTCTTACAGTCGTTGGTGCCCAGCATGATCACAATGGCGTCCAGCGGCTTATGGGCCTCGAGCAGCATCGGAAGTGCGCGGATGCCGTTAAGATTGGTGTCCAGATGGCACATGTCGTCGCGTACCGTCGTGCGGCCGTTGAGGCCTTCTTCAATTACATGCCAGCCCTCGCCTAAGTCACGTTGGGCCACGCCGCACCAGCGCACATCCCGCGCATAGCGCACCGCGGTGCCGTCGCGCATGCCCGCCGGATCGTAACCATAGGTGTTGCTGTCGCCAAAGCATAGAACGTTTTTCATCGTAAGCCCTTCCTTTTAGTAAAAAGCCGGCGGGAGCAGCCTCTCCCGCCGGCTCGACCTATCTGTCAACACGTACCGGTTACAGGTACTTGCGCCAATCGTCCTCGTCCTCATCATCCTCGGTAGCAGCCTGGGCCTGCTCGGCGGCGCGAGCTGCCGCAGCGCGAGCGGCAACCTGAGCATAGGACTCCTCGTTGCGCACGGGGAAGTTTGCCAGCACGTGCTCGAACTTGGCAAAATCCTCATCCCAGCGCGTAGAAGGCACGGCAAAGAAGACTTGCTTGACCTTAAAGTCGCCCGACGCGAGCTCCTTGCGGAAGAGCTCGGCCACGGCCTCGGCGTCAAAGCCGTTGTTGTCGCAGCCCCATGCGCCCAGCACGAGCTTCTCGCGACCCAACTCGTCGCAGATAGCGAGAACAAAGCGGATGCGGTCGCGCAGGGCGTCCAGCAGGGCATCGTCGCTCACGCGATACTCCTGGCGGGCGCGCTTAACGTTGGGCGCGGCGGCCACGATCACGTCGGCGTATGCATGCACGTGGTTGCGGTCGAAGCGCACCGCAGGCACCAATAGGGCGCGGTTACGATAGAGCTCGCAGTTGATGTTGCGGCGACGGTTCTCGCCGTACCACTTACGCTGCTTATCGAGAACGTTGTACAGAAACGAATCGGCGCACAGCGTGGCCTCCTGGCCCAGATAACCCTGAATATAGCCACCGCCCGGGTTGGTGAACGAGGCAAAGGCGAGCACGGCCATGTCGCAGAACTGCGCATAGCCACGACCGTTGTCCAGGATGGCCTGCGTGGCGGAGGCATCGAGCACGGTGACCTCAGGCAGGACCGGAGCGGGCTCCTCGGCGGCAGGCGCGGACTCGGTCTCCGTGGCCTCCTCTGCGTGTGCAGGCTCGGCCGTAACCTCGGTCTCGGCGGACGCAACCTCAGCGGTCTCGGCCTCGGCGGCCTCAGACTCCTCGGCAACCTGTTCTTCGGTGGCCACAGCACTCTGAACCTTGGCCTTCATCGCCGCGACAAAACCGGCAGGCATACCATCGAACTCGCGCACGCCGGCAAGCGAACGCTCGATGTCCTTGGCGCAGGCCTCGGACACAGCCGCCACATGGCGCTCGGCGGCCTTGGCACGCGCCTCGCGCTTGGGATTGGGCTGACCCGCTCGGTTAGACCTGCGGTTACGGTTCCTGTTGTCGACATCTGCCATACGTGGCCACCTTTCCTGTCGCTGCCGCTATCGGCTTTTTCCCATCCATGATACCCCGCCACGCACAAAAAAGACGGCCCCGAAGGACCGCCTTTCGTATCGTTTTACCGTGTCCGGCAGGAAGCGTCGCAACGCCGCGCTAGTCGCGACGGCCGAGAATGTTCAGGATGCGCAGGAACACGTTGATAATGTCCACGAACAGGTTGGACGCCATGAGCACGGCGTTGGGCAGCGTGGGCGGCACCGTCGTGGCAACATAGGTGTCGTAGCCAATAAACCCGGCGAACACCACGATCACGATCAGGTCGGTGATGGACTGCGAAACGCCCATGAACATCAGCACGATCTCGACCAGAATCGTGGCAAGCAGGATGCCAAAGCCGATGCCATATACGCGTTGGAAAAACTTGGGGAACGTCACGCCCAAGGCACCAAAGACAAAGGTGATTGCAGCGGTGGCGATAAAAGCGGTGTTGATGGTGGGCAGGTCATAGTTGGCAAGGCCAAACGACGCGGTCAGGCCAAAGGTGCTCGCAAAGATCACGTAACCCGCGAGCGACAGGCCCACGGACTGTTTGCTGGCAGCAGCAGACATCATGACGATGCCGACAATAGTCAGGATAAACGAGCCAAAGACCAGTGGCAGGGCGGCGCCGCTCATCATCATGCGGGCAAACGCCATGGTGCTCGTAAAGTAAGCACCGGCGCCCATGGCGCAAAAGCCCAAGAAAATGAGAGCAGACATGGCGAGATTGTACGCGCGCGGCGACATCTCCTTGGCGCGACTTGCGCCGGTCTCGATGGGGCCGTTCTGATAGCCCTGGATATCGTTCATACTTCGTCCTTTCAAAAAGCGCACGACAGCGCCGTAGGTGACAAGATTCCTGCCATTGTACCCGAATGCCGCACGTCCTTACCTACGGCGCTCGCCCTCAAGCGTACGATCAAAGGCCCAGACCCACCAACGCATCACGTGCGCCTGCGAGCCGTCCGCCCGCTCGCGCGTCTGGTCCTCCAGATACAACTCGGTCGCGTGCCCGCCAAAACGCACCTTATAGGTTGCCGTACGGATGCCGTGAACCGTCAGGCCAAACCCAGTGGTCGAGACAATCTCGTCAATCGTAAAGCAACGACCGTCGACCCAGCAGACGGTGACCGGCACGACCTGTCCGCCCGCGAGGATGCGAGCCACGACGTCCACATACTGCTTGTGCACGCGCCGAGTTTTGCCATCTGTCTGTCGATATTCCATGCCTCCTATTATCGAACGCATGTTTGCATGTTGTAAAGCGAACAGACTGTGGTTTTGGAGTGTCGTAGTAATCGCACGTGTCCGCATGGCGTGTTAGCAAAAAGAACACCCGCGGTCAACAGGGCTAATATTCAATTTTAGTGCCAAAAAGTTCACTTCTCCCATCAGAACTCGGTAAAGAAACCCACAGGAGGTGATACGATTTATCATGTTTTTGTAACGTGTCTGCAAACTTCGAGAAAGCCCATATATGGACGTAACGTTCTCAACCTTCCTCGGCCAAATTGTGTCGAACCCAGTCCTTGCCGTCACCGTGATCCTCGCGTTGGGCGCCATCTTCGTCAATGGATGGACCGACGCGCCCAACGCCATCGCGACCTGCGTCACTACGCGTTGCATGCCCGCCCGCGCCGCCATTCTCATGAGCGCCGCATTCAACTTCCTCGGCGTGCTCATCATGACGCACTTTAACGCGAGCGTCGCCAACACCATCTCACATATCGTCGACTTTGGCGGAAACAGCACCATGGCGCTCGCGTGCCTCTGCGCGGCACTGTTCTCCATCGTCGTCTACGGCGCCACAGCGTCGCGTTTTGGTATCCCCACCTCGCAAAGCCACAGCCTTATCGCCGGCCTGACCGGTGCCGCTATCGCCCTCGGCGGCGCGAGCAGCGTCAACGTCCACGAATGGATGAAGGTCATCTACGGCCTGGCGCTCTCCATCGGTCTGGGCTTTGTCATGGGCTGGATCCTGTGCAAACTCGTCTCGATTCTGTTTGCCGCCGCCAACAGGCGACGTGCCAACGTCTTCTTTAAATACGCTCAGATCGCGAGTGCCGCGGCCATGAGCTTTATGCACGGCGCGCAGGATGGACAGAAGTTCATCGGCGTGCTCTTTTTAGGCGTGGCCTTCGCCAGCGGCCAGACGAGCGTCGGCGATGCCGGCATCCCCATCTGGATTATGCTGCTGTGCTCGGCAACCATGGGCATCGGCACCAGCGTGGGCGGCGAGCGCATCATCAAGTCCGTCGGCCAGAGCATGGTTAAGCTCGAGAAGTATCAGGGCTTCTCTGCCGACCTCGCAGGCGCCGCGAACCTGCTGCTTGCCACCCTTACCGGCATCCCCGTGTCCTCCACGCACATCAAGACCTGCGCCATTATGGGCGTCGGTGCCGTCAAGCGCCTCTCGGCCATCAACTTCGGCGTCGTCAAGGACATGATGTTCACCTGGTTCTTCACCTTCCCTGCCTGCGGACTCATCAGCTTTGTCATGGCCAAGCTGTTCATGATGTTCCTCTAGTCAAACCGAGCGTCCATCCGGACCGCATTACTTCGCCCACCCGTCTTCACCTCGAAAGGACCCACCCATGGCAAAGAAACCCGATTCGTTCTACTTTGACAACTACGTCGCTTGCGCCGACCTCGCCGTCCAGGCCGCAGAGCTGCTCACCAAGATTTTTGAGAACTTTGACCCCGCGCAGATCCACGACATGCTCAATAAGATGCATGCGATTGAGCATGCGGCAGACAAGAAGCACCACGAGCTCGAAGACGCCTTGCTCACCGCCTTTATCACCCCGCTTGAGCGCGAGGATCTAGACCTGATGAGCTGCTCGCTCGACACCGTGCTCGATCGTATCGAGGGCGTCGTGCAGCGCGTCTACTTCACCAACATCCAGAGCATCCACCCCGATGCCATCGTCATCGCCCACAAGGTGACCGACGCCTGCCGCGCCATGAAGGACCTGATGGTCGAGCTGCCCAACTACCGCAAGTCCAAGACCCTGCGCGAGCTCGTCATCCAGATCAACACCATCGAGTCCGAGGCCGACGAGCTCTACATCAACGCCATGCGCAACCTGCACGTTAACGGCAAGGACCCGCTCGAGGTCATCGCTTGGCGTGACGTGTACGCCTTCCTGGAGTACTGCGCCGACTGCTGCGAGAATGTGGCCGATGTCGTGGATTCGATTGTCATGAAGAACAGTTAATTGGGGGTACGTGTCCCGGCGGCGAAGGGCCGGCACCTGTTTGCTTTCTCACTCCGGCTGCATGGCAGAGTCGTTCGAAAGTAAACAGGTGCCGGCCCTTCGCCTTACGTACCACCATTGGGAACTTTGGCTGATACTTTGAAAGCGATGGGGCTTTTGTTGGCGGGGCCTTTGGACCCGATTGGGAACTTTGGGACCGCCTTAAACGTTTGGGTGGATGGGGCTTTGGGTACCCTTTGTTTTACTTTGGATTGATTCGTTGAATTTGGAGGGCTTGGTTGTGAGTTATTTGGATCTGGCTCGGTCTCGGTATTCTTGTCGCGAGTTTGAGAATCGTTCTGTTGAGCAGGCTGTGGTGGATGCCATTGTTGAGGCTGGGCGTATTGCTCCCTCTGCTTGTAATAATCATCCTTCTCGTGTGATGGTGTTGGATACGCCCGAGTTGTTGGAGAAGGCTGCCGCTTGTCAGCCTCGGTTTGCTCGTGATGGGTCTATCTTTGGGGCTCCGCTTGTCTTCCTTATTTGCAGCGTTACCGATGATGCTTGGGTGCGCCCGTATGACCAGATGAATTCCAGTGAAATCGATACGTCCATCGTGTGCGATCAGATGATGATGGAGGCCACCGAGCAGGGTCTGGGAACGTGCTGGGTATGCCATTTTAAGCCTGAGGTGGCACAGGAGCGGTTCAACCTGCCCGAGGGCGTCTATCCCTATCACATGCTCGTCTGTGGCTATCCTGCCGACCACATCGCCGATCCCGAGCATCGCGAGGCCCGTACCATTCCCCTCCCCGACTTCCTCCTCAAGTAGTTTTTGGCACATACCCTAAAACCTACCTTTTACCGCTCACCCGTTCGCCGAGTTCTGCGCCACTATGTGCAGGGCTCGGTTTTTTATGTTACGCACCCCGGCACAGTCATAAAAAAGGACCCGCAAGCTGCGGGTCCTTTCTAGGCACTAAATTGTAGGCCGAATGTAGTCCAGGTCGTCGGCAGCAAAGTTATCGATCGGGGCGAAGGGATCGGCCACGGGGACAACCGGGTCAGCGACGGGCAGCGGCTCGGCGGGAACAGTCACTGCAGGAGAAGCGGCAGAACCGACCGGCGTGGAGGCCATCAGATCGGCCGGGAAGGAATTCTGGGCATCGTCCATGAAGTGCTGGATGAGCTTGAGATACTCTGCCTTGAACTCCTCACGGGAAGCCTTGAGACGATCGATCTCCTCGAGCTCGGCCTGCTTCTCGGTCAGAGCCTGGCGGATAACCTCGCGGGCCTTGGCGTCAGCCTCGTTGCGGATACGCTCAGCGTTCTCGTTGGCATCGTTGACGATGGTCTCAGCGGTCTGCTGGGCAGCGATCAGGGCAGCGGAAATCTGGCGCTCCTGAGCGGAGAAGTCAGGGGCGGGAGCAGCCACGGGGGCGGCAGGAACGGCCTGGGCGGTGGCATCCTGAGCCTGGGCAAGCTGAGCCTGCGCATCGGCAAGCTGCTGCTCGGTAGCAGTCAGACGACCCTTAAGGTCGACGATCTTAGCGAGCATAGCGTCAACCTCGGAGGACAGCGTCTCCAAGAAGACGTCGACCTCAGCAGGATCGTAGCCACGCTTGGCCTCAGAGAAAGTCTGAGCCTGGATGTCTGCAGGGGTAATAGCCATAACAAGTCTCCTTTTTCATCGCCTCGGCGCTACACGCCCGACGTAAGTTACTAAGTCAGTTCTACACGAGTATACCTATAAGAAGCTGCAGAACCAGCCTCTGCACCAACTGCAACGCAATAATCGCAACGACCGGCGAAAAATCGATACCGCCCATCGGCGGGATGAAACGACGGAACAGGTTGAGCCACGGACCGCACACGCTATCAAGCACCGCGGCAATATCCTGAAGCAAACCACCCTGCTTCATGGGAATCCACGTCATAAAGCAGTAGACGACAATGAGCGTGGAATAGAAGTTGAACAGCGTGTTGACCAGCTGGACGATAGTGTAGATGTTGATGGGAATCTCCTCGTCTTGTCTTTACTTAAGGTAGCCGTCGGCACGAAGCTTCTTGAGATCGGAATCTTTGACCTCGCAACCGGCGGGCAGCACCATGAACACGCGGTCGCCCACCTCCTTGACCGTGGCACCCAGACCGCAGGCAAAGCCGTAAGAGAAGTCCAAGACGCGCTTGGCAACTTCGGTGCGTACGCCCACAAAAATCAGTGCGACAGGCTGCTTGGTGCGAACGCGGCGCACCACGGTCTCCACGTCGTCATAGCTCTCGGGGCGCAGGACATAGGCCGGCAGCTGCGGCGTGGCGTTGATGATATTGCTCGCATAGGCCGAGGCATCGCTCGGTGCAGGCGCGGGTGCAGCGGCGGCACGGGCGCGGGTATTCTCGGCGTAGCTCGACGGCGTGTCATAGGCACCAGGACGATAACCGCTCGCAACACTGTCCTGCGAGCGCGAAGGCGGGTTATACGTCGTGGCATGGCGGGAGTCATCGCCGACCAGCTGACCGGAGCGCGTATACACGGCAACCGACTCAGCTTCACCGCGGCGCGTCTGGCCAAGCAGGCCGTTGCTCGGCTCGTCTTGGGTGTAGAAGCCCTCGCCCGAAGCACCACTGTAGCCGTTGCCCTGATAGCCATCGTCGTAGCCGTCATCGTAGCCGTAGTCGTCGTCCTGGCCATAACCCTGGTCGTAACCCTGCTGGCCGCCCAGGTGCATCTTATTTTTAATCTCGTCAAGGAAGCCCATGGTTGTGTCCTCTCGCGGTTTAGTGCAGGCGCCCCGATAATCAGTGCGCACTTCAGAGCCTTATTTTACTGCAAACTCCGGGCTAAATACTACCCTGCCCAGGCGAACGAGCGTAGAGCCCTCCTCAAGGGCAAACTCAAAGTCCTCGCTCATACCGCAGGAAAGCTCAGGCAGGTTCAAATCGGGATGCGCCGCCTCCAGCTCATCCCTCAGCTCACGAAGCCCCGCAAAGGTGCGGCGTGCCACATCCTTATTCCCCCGGGGCGCCATAGTCATAAGCCCCTGTACGCAAATTCCCTCAAGTTCTGCAAGCTCACCCGCGGCGGCGCGAATCTCATCGGGTGAAAAGCCTCCCTTCGACTCCTCACCACTCACATTGACCTCAATGAGCACACGCTGGGGGCCGACGAGCTCGCCTGCCTCAATCTTGCGAACAGCACGGCTCGAGATCGCCTGCGCCAGATGCAGCGAACCCACCGAGTGAATCAGCTCGGCTGAGCCCAGCACCGCATTGATCTTATTGGTCTGCAGGTTGCCGATCATATCGAAGCGCACCTCGGGCAGCTCCGGATGCTCCGCCAGACCCGTGAGCTTGCGAACCAGCTCCTGCGGGCGGTTCTCGGCAAAATGGCGATACCCCGCCTGGATGGCGGCAACGGTCTCATCGACACCAACGGTCTTGGACACGGCAATGAGGCTCGCGGCGTCGTGGGGACGGCCCGCGCGATCGAGCGCCGCATAAAAACGTTCCAGAATCTGCTCGCGGCGAGCGCGCATCAAGTCCAAATAGTTATCCATTGCCAATCGCCTCCGCTGACAGCCAAACAAGTAGTCCCATGCTAACGCAAGAGCGCGGCCCCGCATGTGCAAGGCCGCGCTCACTTAGGTATTTACAATCTTTCGACGAACGGGGTTACTTACTCCTCGTCGTCCTCGCCATCGTCCTCATCCTCAAGATGATCGAGCAGGTAGCGAAGACCCTCGCTGACCTCGTTAACGGGCACCTTGGCAACGTAGCGTGCATCGACGGCGGGCCTCATGATAACACCCTCGCCCGAAGGCACGCGCATGCTCTCGAGCTCATCCTCATCAGTGCAGGCGATATCACCGGCAGTCATACGCTGTCCGGTCAACAGGAAGGTCAGCGGCAGGCGGCATCGATGGAAATCGAGGCGATGCGATCGAGATAGCGCGATACCATGATGGCGCGGCGCAGGTCGTCATAGTTGCTGTCGTCGTCCATAAAATCGCCCGTGTCCATGCGGTTAAAGGTGCGGAAGAACTTCTCGTAGGCGGCGTGCACTGGCTCGTCCTCGACGGCCAAGTTGCAGATGATGGACATGTCGTTGGTGACGAGCGCAGAAAGCGAAGAGCCCAGTACCTGGTAGACGGCCTCAGCCTCGGCCTCGACCGTGCCGACAAGCTCCTTGGGCAGCGAGATGTCGGCCTTGATCATATGACGCGTGGCGCGGCAAATCTGGCGAACCTTATCGGTCATGCGCTGCAGGTTAAAGTCGACGTAGATGATCGTCTGCAGCAAGCGGAAGTCGGAGGCGACCGGTGACTGCGTGGCAATCAGGTTGTAGCAGACGGCCTCCAGGTTGGCGCAGCGTGCGTCAATCGAAAGCGTGCGCTTCTTGGTCTTGGTGGCGAGCTTGCGGTCGTCGGTCACATAGGCCTTCACGGCATCGTGGAGGGCCAGATCGACGGCCTCGTAGATGCTCAGCATCTCGTGACGGGCCTCGATGAGCTGACGGGAAAACAGTTTGCGCATGGTTCACTCCAATCAGTTGGGTGCGGTCATGCCGCCCGCACAGTGAATACGCACCGGACCAGATCCGATCGGCCTGGGACTAGTCGCACCGATCAGCCAAAGCGGCCGGTGATATAGTCTTCCGTCCGCGAGTCTACCGGGCTGGTGAAGATCGCGTCGGTTTGACCATACTCGATGAGCGTAGCGGGCTCGCCGGCAACTTCCTGCAAGAAGAATGCGGTGTAGTCGCTAATGCGAGCTGCCTGCTGCATTGAATGCGTGACGATGATGATCGTCATCTCGGGCGCCAGCTCGGCCATCAGATCCTCGACCTTAGAGACGGACGTGGGGTCGATGGCGGAGCAGGGCTCGTCCATCAGAAGGACATCGGGTTGCACCGCAAGCACGCGCGCGATGCACAGACGCTGCTGCTGACCGCCCGAGAGCGCCAAACCATCCTTGTTGAGCTGATTGGATACCTCTTTCCAGAGGTTGGCGCGCTTGAGCGATTC
The DNA here is from genome assembly GCA_014871655.1 of Collinsella sp. GTDB lineage: Bacteria > Actinomycetota > Coriobacteriia > Coriobacteriales > Coriobacteriaceae > Collinsella. The sequence continues at coordinate 24,193 of WGSK01000037.1, forward strand.
TTCCACGATGTCATCGAGGTCACTTTTGCTAGTCACGCCCTGCAGACGAGGGCCAAAGGCGACATTCTCGTAGATGGATTTGGGAAACGGGTTGGGCTGCTGAAAGATCATGCCCACGCGGCGACGGAGGTCGACCGGGTCGACACCCTCGGCATAGATATCGTTGCCGTCGAGCGTCATGGTGCCCTCGACGCGCGTG
>WGSK01000038.1:0-24155 GCA_014871655.1 Collinsella sp.
AAGCGGTCGGCGGGGCCATTGTGGCTCTTGACAGCGGATTGGGTCATATGAGCGAGCGGGTCGCATTTGAGACAAGGTGACGTGAAACGAAAGGGCGCTGACCTTCTGGTCGCGCCCTTGAAGTTGAACGTCAGATTGTCCAAATGCGGCCCGCGCAGCGTCGAGCAGTTACGGCGTTTGGCAAAACGCCGTAACTAACGTGCTCCGTACTGCTCGTAGTAGGCGTCGATGGCGGTCTTGAGCTCGTCGTCGATGACAACCTTGCCGTCGATCTCGTGGTTGTAGAGGGTCTCGACGACCTCGGCCATGGAGACGATGCTCGCGACGGGGAAACCGTACTTGGCCTCGATCTCCTTCTGCGCGGTTGTCACACCGCCCTTGCCGACCTCCATGCGGTTGAGGGACACGATCAGGCCCTTGATCTCGACATCGGCAGCAGCCTTGACCTTGGGATAGGTCTCGTCGATGGACTTGCCGCTGGTGGTAACGTCCTCGACCATGACCACACGGTCGCCGTCCTTGGGCTCATAACCCAGCAGGTTGCCCTTGTCGGCGCCGTGGTCCTTGGCCTCCTTGCGGTCACAGCAGTACTTGACCTCCTTGCCGTACAGCTCGTGGTAGGCAATTGCGGTCACGACGGCCAGCGGAATACCCTTGTAGGCCGGTCCAAACAGCACATCAAAGTCGTCGCCAAAGTTATCGTGGATGGCCTGGGCGTAATACTCGCCCAGCTTCTTGAGCTGATAACCCGTCACGTAAGCGCCGGCGTTCATAAAGAACGGGGACTGACGGCCGCTCTTGAGCGTAAAGCTGCCGAACTTAAGGACGTCGGACTCGACCATAAACTTGATGAACTCTTGCTTGTAAGCCTCCATGCGGGCTCCTCTCGTAATCGCGTACGTGCCTTCCAGTTTAGCGCAGGCGAAGCGTCGATGCGGGCGCGCTTTGGGGCCAGGGCATTCTGTAAAGGCTTTGTCAGGGAGAATGGTTTTCCGAACAATGGGGTTGACATGTCAAACCCCCTCATCAAGAATACGGGCGGATTAAAAAGGGGTACGAGATACCCAAAGCGCGCTGCGCTCAGCCTTTAGGAGGTGTGCCATGGAAGGCAGTCCTAGTCGAAAAACCTGCATGTTGCCCTCGGCACGCCGCGAGGGCTCCGCACACGCATAAACGCCACCGGCAGATCGCCAAAACCACCACAAAGGCACGCTGCACCCTTTGTGGGCTCAAGAGCTTGACGTGAGCGACATCTAGGTTTTTTGAAGCAAATACGACACGTACGCTAACTCCCCTCAACAAGGAGGACCCTATGCTGATGCTCAAAACCGTCACGGTACTCGAAGCCATCTCCAAGCGCCGCCGCACGGCGCGCCCTGCCGCTCATACCGGCCTGTCCAAGAACACCATATTCGCCGCCACCCATAGTGCCGAGGACGCCCTCGTACTGCTTGACGCCACGGCAAACGGCCTCACCGTCGAGCAGGCAACTGAGCGCCTGAACGCCGTCGGCCCCAACACCATCGAGGCAACGACCAAAACGCTCGCCCGCCGCATCGCCGACGCGTTCATCGATCCCTTCGCCGGCATCCTCGCCGCGCTCGCACTGGTCTCGCTCTACATCGACGTGCTCGCCGTGCCCGAACCGCAGCGCGACCCCTCCACGGTCATCGTCATCGGCACCATGCTGCTGGTATCGGGCGGCATGAAGTTTATCCAGGAAGCCCGCAGCGGCAATGCGGCAGAGGCCCTCAAGGATCTGGTCTCCAACACTTGCACCGCCCTGCGCGACGGCGAGCGCATCGAGATCCCCTTCGACGAGCTCGTCCCCGGCGATGTAATCCGTCTCTCTGCCGGCGATATGGTGCCGGCAGATGCCCGCATCATCACCGCGCGCGACCTGTTTGTGATCGAGTCCGCACTCACCGGCGAGAGCGAGGCCGTCGAGAAGACCACCGCCGTCACCGTCGTCGAGGGCGCCGACGGCTCCGCACTGCCACTCTCTGCCTGCAAGAACATCGTCTTTACCGGCACCTCCGTGCAAAACGGCGCCGCCATGGCGCTTGTCGTTGCCACCGGCTCGGACACCTACCTGGGCGGCATCGCCAAGATGCTCAACGGGCGCGGCGAAAAGAGCGCGTTTGACCGCGGCGTCTCGAGCGTCTCCATGTTGCTCGTACGCCTCATGCTCGTTATGGCGCCGGCCGTCTTTGCCATCAACGCCGCCACCAAGGGCAACGTCATCGACGCGCTGCTGTTCGCCACGAGCGTGGCCGTGGGCATCACGCCGCAAATGCTTCCCGTCATCGTGACCACGAGCCTGTCGCAGGGCGCCAAGGACCTCGCCCGTCGCCAGGTTATCGTCAAGGAGCTGCCGGCAATTCAAAACCTCGGCGCGATGGACGTCCTGTGCTGCGACAAGACCGGCACCCTCACCGAAGACCGCATCGTGCTCGAGCGCTATCTCAGCACCGACGGCAACGAAGACGCACGCGTGCTGCGCCATGCATTTTTGAATAGCTTCTTCCAAACCGGCCTCAAAAATCTTATCGACCTGGCCGTAATCGACCGTGCCGATGTGACGCCCGCGGCCGTCGTGCCCGATTCTACGCTGGGCCAGAGTCTGCGCGACCGCTATACCAAGGTCGACGAGGTTCCCTTCGATTTCTCGCGCCGTCGCCTGAGCGTGGTTGTCGCCGACGCCCAAGGCAAAACCCAGATGGTTACCAAGGGCGCTGCCGAGGAAATGCTCGAGATCTGCTCCTTTGTCGAGATCGATGGCATCGCTCAGCCGCTCACCGACGAGAAGCTCGCCCAGATTCGCAAGCAGATCGCCGGACTTAACGCCGAGGGCCTACGCGTAATTGCCGTGGCGCAGAAGACCAATCCGCGCTGCGTGGGCGAGTTTGGCATCGCCGACGAGTGCGACATGGTGCTGATGGGCTTTTTGGCCTTCCTCGATCCGCCCAAAGCAAGTGCCGCGGGCGCCGTCGCCGCCCTCGAGGCCAAGGGCGTGGCGGTCAAGGTCCTAACCGGCGACAACGACCGCGTCGCCGCCACCGTCTGCGAGCAGATTGGTATCGATGCGAGCAACGTCTTGCTCGGCTCCGAGATCGATACGCTCGATGACGCCGAACTTGCCGAGCGCGCCGAGAAAACCCACCTCTTCGCCAAGCTCTCGCCGCTGCAGAAGGCGCGCCTGGTACGTGTCATGCGCGAGATGCTCGACCGCACCGTGGGCTTTATGGGCGACGGCATCAACGACGCCGCCGCCATGCGTGCGAGCGATTGCGGCATCTCGGTCGATTCGGCCGTCGATATTGCCAAGGAATCCGCCGATATCATCTTGCTTCAGAAGGACCTGGGCGTGCTCGAGCGCGGCATCATCGAAGGCCGCCGCACTTACGGCAACCTGCTCAAGTACCTCAAGACCACGGTGAGCTCCAACTTTGGCAATGTGCTGTCCGTGACCGTCGCGAGCCTGTTCTTGCCGTTTTTGCCCATGAGCGCCCTGCAGCTGGTGCTGCTGTCGCTGGTCTACGAGATCGTGTGCATCGCGCTGCCGTGGGACACCGTCGATGACGCCTGGACTGCCCGCCCGCGTGCCTGGGACGCCGCGTCCATCAAGGGCTTTATGCTCGAGCTGGGCCCCGTGAGCTCGCTGTTTGACATCGTGACCTTCGCCGCGCTCTTCTTTGTCGTGTGCCCCGCCGCCGTGAACGCAAGCTGGTCCGAGCTTGCCGCCGCGGGCGACGTCGCGGGTATGGTGACCTTTGCTGCGCTCTTCCAGAGCGGCTGGTTTGTCGAGTCCATGTGGTCGCAGACACTCGTGGTCCACATGTTGCGCTCCCCGCATCTGCCGAGCCCGCGCGACCACGCCGCGCCCGCATTGTGCGTTCTTACCGTGCTGGGCCTGGCGCTCGTCACCTGGCTGCCGGCAAGCCCCATCGCCGATGCGCTCGGCCTCATGCCGCTACCCACGAGCTTTTTTGGGCTGCTCATTGGCATCGTTACCGCCTATATCGCGCTCAACCAGCTGGCAAAGCGCCGCTACATTGCCCGCCACGGCGAGCTGCTGTAGCAAGTAGACGGAAAACACCCTGCCAGCTGCCGTTGCCACTACCACAGCTGCCAACGCCACTGCCGTTGCCTCTGCCGCCGCCGCAATCTATCCCCTCAGCAATTGCGGTGAAATAGTTCCTGTTTAAAGCCTCGTGACTTTAATTTAGGGACTATTCCACCGCAACTTATTGGAGGATTAGCTAGTCCTTGGGCGTCCAGGACCAGAAGAAGTTGATAAGGGCCACACGCGAGGCGGTATCGGTCTTCTTGTTGATTGAGGAAATGTGGCGATAGAGCGTGGAGCGCGAAAGGAAGAGCGTTGTGGCGATGTCCTGAACGCTCTGGTCCGAAGCGACCAAGACCTCAAGAATATCGTGCTCGCGCTCTGTAAGCCCAAAGGTGGCGACGAAAGCATCGAGGCGTTCATCGGACGTGAGCTCCGCCGCCTCCACGGGCTCGGGGTCGGGGCATGTGGGCGCAAGATCCCCACCAAGATCGTCGGTGGCAAGCGGCAGGCCGTCCTGCATCACGGCATCATCGGCTCGTTGCCCCAACTGCCCCAGCAGCGTAATCGCAATGCCCACAAACATCACGAGCGCTGCACCGACCGCAGCCAGCACATTTTGACTCGAGATAATCGCCACTGCCGGCGCCGTCACGAACATCGAGCACACGTTGTTGACGACGCGACCCATGCACGGCCAAAAATATGACCAGCGCGCATAGAGCGAGACGGCGGCATATTTTGTGGTAAAGAACACCACGAAAAAGCCCGAGCCCAGATAAAAGATGATCGTGGCAGCAAGCTCGTTGCCGCCATTGCCATCGACGATGAGCACAAAGAACGAAAGCGTGGACAGTATGGCGGCGCATGTCATGCCGATATTCATATACGAACGGCCGTGCAGGTCAAATAGTGCGCCAGCGACCAACGAGCTCACGACAAGCAGCAGGCGCGGCCAATCGCCCAAATCGACGGCTCCGACAGCATACAGGGTCGTGAAGCCCGCGTTGAGAGCGGCGAATACGCTGGAAAGATACGCCGTCGCCACGGTCAGGCGAACTACGGCGCGACGGAATGCCGCCTTTGCCTCGGGATCGTCATGCCACTTGGCGCCATATTCCAGAGCATCTACCGAAAGCCCGGCAGCACTGGGTTCAAAGTTGGGATCGGACTCGTCGCGCAGCTTGGCGCGTCGGGCACCGTGGAGCAACGCCACCTGCGCGATCGCACAGACGACCAGAACAGCCTGCTGAGGAATGCCGACAGACATCACCATGTGGTTGAGAACCTGCACCAGAACGCCCATGGCGTAAGAAAGTGCGGCGGCGCGCGCCAAGCAGGGCGTTCGCGCAAAGCGCCTCGCAAAATTTGCATGGGCAGTCGATCCGCAGTAGCCCAGCGCGCAGCACGCCACCAAACCGCCGGCAATTACCACCTCAACCTGAACCGCCATAATCAACAGCAGCAATGCCGCCACCAGCAAAACGCCCGTGACGTCACTCGTTGCGTCGATAGCATGGGGACGGCGATAGTACAGAATGGGACGCACAAAAAAGCCAATCACGCTCGCGCCGATGACAAGGCTCTCATAAATAACGACCTCGTTCGGAGACACGAACTCGGCCATGCGCACATCAAAAAGATACTCGCACGCCAAAAACGTGAAGAAGAACAGCGCCAGGCATATAATCTCCCGAATGCCCCGACGCAAATATGCAGTTGTGTCTCCCATGCCCCTCATGGTTAACCCCCCAGCCGCTCAATTGTCTGGAAATCTATTTTAATAAAGAACCAGTCTCAATATCGAAGCCAGGCTCGAAATGTTGCCAATTCGACCCCAGCCGTCCACATCACGCCGCGATTTTGAGCCGCATGGACCAGAAGGGACGCGCGCGATCTCTAGCTCGGCCAGGAGTGTCTCCAACTACCACTCATTTAAGTACGTCCCCAATGAGTGGCCGAAGAGTGTCCCCCGCGACTAGTCGTTTGAGAACGTCCCCAACGACTAGTCAAAAATGGGCCATGTGTCCCAGTTGTGGAGACTCCTTGAGCCGTCTGGGTATCGCGAAGAATCGCACACTCCCCCATCATCAAAAGTGACACACGCTACCTGTTGATGGGAGGCAGCCATGGGCTTCTTTGACAAGATGTTCGAGAAGAAAGAGTGCGCGATTTGCGGTACCGAGCTGGGACTTCTAGGTAAGACAAAAATCAATGAAGGCTACCTGTGCAAAGAGTGCGCCGGCAAGCTCTCCCCCTACTTTCACGGCTATCGCTCCAGCACCGCGGACGATATCCGTGAGCAACTCGCCTACCGCGAGGCCAACGCCGAACGCCTGTCTTCGTTCAACCCCACGCGCACGCTTTCTGCCGGGCGCACCAATATTATGCTCGATGAGGACGCGGGCCTGCTGATCATCACTTCGCAGAGCCGCTGGCGCGACGCCAATCCCGACATCATCGAGTTCTCGCAGGTACTCGGCTGCGATATGGATATCGACGAGCAACGCACCGAGATCTATCGCGAGACCAAGGACGGCGAGCGCGAGAGCTACAACCCGCCGCGCTACGACCTGGATTACGACTTTAATCTGACCATCCACGTCAACACGCCGTACTTTACCGAGATCAACCTGCGCGTGAACGACTCCACCATCGATCAGCGCGGCTCCATCGAATATCGCGAGGCCAAGCGCCAGGCAACCGAAGTCCGCGATGCGCTGGTGCAGCTGCGCCAGGAGACGCGCGACAGCGTCGTGGCCGCCAAAGCCCCCAAGACCGCGGTGACCTGCCCCTTCTGCGGAGCCACCACCATTCCCGATGCCAGCGGGCGCTGCGAATACTGCGGCGGCGCCATCGGCGCATAGCCTCCGGCAGCGAAAGGACCGATCATGGCCTTTGAGAGCATCAACTATCAATGCCCCGCGTGTGGCGGCCCCCTTCACTTTGCCAGTGCCGAGCAAAAGCTCGTCTGCGACTACTGCGATTCTCGTTTTGAAGTCGAAGAAGTCGAGGCCCTCTATCGCGAGCGCCAGGACAAGGCAGATGCCAAAGCCGATGCAGCAGCCGCAACGCCCAAGCCCGTCGCCGACGACGCGGTGCAGGAACTCGCCCAAAACGCCGGCTACATCTGCTCGTCGTGCGGCGCCGAGCTCGTGTCCGACGGCACCGTCGCCGTCACCACCTGCCCGTACTGCGGCAACTCCGCCGTGGCGCCCGGCCAGCTCTCTGGCGACTTCTCGCCCGACCTGGTGATTCCGTTTAAGCTCGGGCGCGATGACGTCACGGCCGCACTCAAGGAACACTACAAGGGCAAGATCTTGCTGCCCAAGAGCTTTGTCACCGGCAACCACATCGACGAGGTCCAAGGTGTCTACGTGCCGTTTTGGCTCTACGGCGCCCGCGTTGACGGCGAAGTGTACTTTGACGCGACCAACGAGACCGTGACCGAGGAATCCGACCGCACCGTCACGACCACCGACCACTACGATGCCTATCGCAAGGGCAATATCTCGTTTAAGCGCGTGCCCGTCGACGGATCATCCAAGATGCCCGACGGCCACATGGACGCCATCGAGCCGTTTGACTACGACGCACTGCGTCCGTTCTCGGTCGCATATATGCCCGGCTACATCGCCAACCGTTACGACGAGGACTGCGAGACCTGCAAGGCGCGCGCCGAGCGCCGCATGGAAGAAAGCACGATCTCGGCCCTGCGCGAGACCGTCGTCGACGAATACGACGATGCCACGGTCGAAAGCAAGCAGCTCGACTACACCTGGGAAGACAGCGACTACGCCCTGTTCCCCGTCTGGATGCTCTCCACCTCGTGGAACGGCAAGAGCTACCTGTTTGCCATGAATGGCCAGACCGGCCGCTTGGTCGGCGAGCTCCCCTGCTCCAAGCCCAAGCTCGCCATCGCCTCGGTGCTGTTCTTTATGATCGGATTTATCCTCTCCCAGATTCTCTTTATGGGGGAATACGCCTTCGATCCGGATTACCTCACCTTTAATATCGAGGGCATCCTCATCAATATCATCGCGCCGCTGATCATCGTGATTATCGGAGACGTGCTACTGGTAGGCCAGCTCAAGACGGCCAACGAAGCAACCTGTGCCGATGAGTATTGTGGTGAGCTCGACCTGACCGAGAAGCACGACACCTTCAGCCACACCGAGACCACCGTTGTCATGAAAGACGACAAGGACGACTAAGCAATCCAACCAATACCACCTGGCCTTTGACGAGAAAGGAAGATCACCATGGGACTCTTGAAAGCTGGATTGGGAGCTGCCGGCGGCGTCATGGCCGACCAGTGGAAGGAATTTATCTACTGCGAATCGATGCCTGCTGACGTCTTGGCCTGCAAGGGCAGCAAACGCACCGGTGGCCGCAGCTCCAACACGCGCGGCGAGGACAACGTCATCTCCAACGGCTCGGTCATCGCCATCAACGACGGCCAGGGCATGCTCGTGGTGCAAAACGGCAAGATCATCGAAGTCGCGCTGGAGCCCGGTGAGTTTGTCTTCGATACCGGCAGCGAGCCGAGCGTCTTTAGCGGCAACCTGGGCGATTCCATCAAGGAGACCTTCGCCAATATCGGCAGCCGCTTTACCTTTGGCGGCGACGCGGGAAAGGATCAGCGCGTCTACTTCATCAACACCAAGGAGATCATCGGCAACAAGTACGGCACCGCCTCACCCGTGCCCTTCCGCGTGGTCGATAACAACATCGGCTTGGACGTTGACATCTCCGTGCGCTGCAACGGCGAGTATTCGTACCGCATCACCAACCCGCTGCTGTTCTACACCAACGTATGCGGCAACGTGACCGATAGCTACACGCGCGACAAGATCGACAGCCAGCTTAAGTCCGAGCTGCTCACCGCCCTGCAGCCCGCCTTTGCCAAGATCTCGGAGATGGGCATCCGCTACAGCGCCATCCCCAGCCACACCACCGAGCTCGCCCGCGCGCTCAACGAGGTCCTCTCTGCCGACTGGCGTGACCTGCGCGGCGTCGAGATCGTGAGCTTTGGCGTCAACTCCATCGCCGCCTCGCAAGAAGACGAGCAGATGATCAAGGATCTGCAGAAGGCCGCGGTCATGCGCGATCCCACCATGGCAGCCGCCAACATTGCCAGCGCCCAGAGCGACGCAATGCGCGCGGCAGCCGCCAACCCCAACGGCGCGATGGCAGGCTTTATGGGCATGGGCATGGCAGGTGGCATGGGCGGCATGAACGCTAGCCAGCTGTTCGCCGCCGGTCAGGCACAGCAGCAGGCTGCCCCGCAGCCGGCTCCGGCACCCGCCCCGGCTCCTGTCGCCGCACCTGCGGCCGGCACGTGGACCTGCAGCTGCGGCGCCACCAACACCGGCAAGTTCTGCTCCGAGTGCGGTAGTCCCGCACCCGCCCCGGCACCGGCCAAGTGGTTCTGCCCCAACTGCGGCAGCGAAAACGGCGGCAAGTTCTGCAGCAACTGCGGAACGCCCAGGCCCTAGCCCCTCTATCCGGTAATTGGCGGGGAGGTCCGCCACCCCCGCATTTGCTTCTATGGGTTTCGTTCGATAAAGGAGGACACCATGAAGACAACGTTCAAAAAGTCCGCACTCGCATTTCTGACATGCGTCCTGGCGCTCGCCTTTGCCCTGACGGGCTGCAGCGGCGGCGGCAAAGACCCCAAGGCCAACTTCGTCGGCAGCTGGGAACTCTCGGGTGGAACCGTGGATGGCGAAGAGCTAACCGATGAGTACATGAAGATGCTCGAGGATTGGGGTGTCCACTGCGTCCTGATTCTCGATGAGGACGGTACAGGCGCCCTCGACCTGTTCCTTGAAGTCGTCGACCTTAAATGGGAGGCAAAGGACGCCACCACCGTAACCATCACCGCCGAAGATGAGTCGCACGACATGAAGCTCAAGGACGGCAAACTCATCCTCGAAGAAGATGACGGCAATCTTGTCTTTACCAAGTCCGATAAGGACCTGTCCGGTACGGTGAAGAAGGATCGCGAAGCGGCCGAGAAGGAAGAGGAGATCGATGAGGCCGTCGAAGACGACGACGTCCAGAGTGTCGAAATCTCCCCCGCCGTCACCGTCGCCGATGACGATCTGTGCACCATCACCATCACCGAGAAGTTCAAGGACGACTGGGGCGACATCGGCTTTGTCGTCAACATCACCAACAAGAGCGACAAGGACCTGACCTTCTACGCTCCTTCCGGCAAGACCAACGTCAACGGCACCATGAAGGAACCCTGGTTCTCGGCTAACCTGATGCCCGGCACCAGCGCCACCGAGGAATTCACGTTCTCGAGCGGCGAGCTTGACAGTCTTGACGACCTGGTCAACACGACCATCGGCATCGACGCCTACCTGACCGATTCCTACGAGGACGTCGCCTCTTACAGCGCAACCATCGCGTAACGGCAGACACCGATAGCCGCGGATTGGCGGACATATCCGCGCACATGCCAGGCGGGGCCGCAGGAAATGATCCTGCGGCCCCGCCGCTTTATGCCGCCAGCACAGCCCATACAAGCAGGTCGCCCGCCGTTTTTAGATGCAAAACGGCGGGCGACCTATCTTCGGCGTTGGAGCACGGGCGGCACACCGACTACGGGCGCTCCATGTTGGGGACGATGCTGCCTTCGGTCACCGCATGCACGGCCAGGCGCATGATGTTGTCGTAGCCGGTCTTGTTGAGAATCTCCGAGATGCGGCGTTTGATGGTGCCCTCGCTCATAAACAGCTCGGCCGCGATCTCGCGGCGGCTCTTGCCCTCGCAGGCAAGGCGCAAAATCGACAGCTCGACATCGTCGAGGGCCGCCGTGCCCGAGAAGATGCTCTCGGGCGGCTTGGGAAACGTGCAGTAACCCGCCAGCGTGGAGCGCATCACGGCGAATAGCTCGTCGATACCGACGTTCTTGTACACAAAGCTGTCGACGCCCGCCTCGCGCGCCTGGTCCACAAAGGTGATTTCGGGCATACCCGTCATGATAATGATGCGACACTCGGGCAGTTGCTCCTTGATGCGCGCCGCCGCCACGATGCCGTTTGAATCGTGTTCGGTGCACACGTCCATCAGTATCATGTCCGGGCGCTCCTTGAGCGCGACACCCAAGGCCTCGGAAGCATCGGCAATGGCGGAAACAACGGTCATATCGGGCTGGTCGCCAACGGAGCGCGCCAGGCTCTCGCGCAAGATAGCCTGGTCTTCGACGATAAGGACGCGAATCATGAGTTTCTCCTTTGAGCTGTGGCGCTGGCGTTGAGCGGGATGGACACCGCAAGCGTAAAGGGCGGGGCGGCATGGATTTCCAGGCAGCCGCCCAGATCTTGCGCGACATGCCTCATACCTGGAATACCCGTTCCCTCGCGATACGATACGGGTGCAGGCGCACCGTCGTTAGAAACGGTCATCCGCGCAACAGCGCTGCCTTCCGACGTCTCCCGCCACAGGCGCACATGGACCCGATGGGCCTGTGCATGCTTGGTGGCATTGGTCGAGGCTTCGCGGATAATCTGCAGAAAGGCTGCGGCGACACGCGCGTCCTCAGGCAGCTCGCCCTCCACATCGATCTGCACGCTCACCAGGCCAAAGGCATGGACGATATCGCCCAGTTGCTCTGCCGGTTCGGTGTCGCCCCCACTGCGCAGATCGGCAGCGATTGAGCGCAGCAGCGGGTCGATCTGCTCGAGTGACTCGTCATCCAGGCGCCCCTCCTCCAGATAACGATGGAGGATGGACAGGCGCTGCCCGATCACGTCGTGCACGCGAGCGCGCATACGCAGATAGGCCGCATTGTCAGCAACTTTTTTGACTTCTTCGATCTGGGCTTGGAGCTCTTGGCCCGCAAGCTCAAGCAGGTGGTTGGCTTGCGCCAGGCGATCATGAGCATGCGCATACTCTGTTACATCCAGGCCGATAATGCGCTCAAAGAGGCGGCCAGAAACCATAACGTCATCGTGCACAAATAAGCGAATCTCGGCGGGAGAAATCTCGATCACCGCGCGAGCCTCACCAAAACGGTCCAAGTTAATCCGCACGCGGTTCCTACTGCTTTCGGGCATTTGCATGCTAAGTTTGCGCAGGTCGTTCCATGTGCCGCTCATGTCACCTAGATCGGTGGGCATATGAAGTTCCACCAGGTTTTTGCGCATGCAGCGGTTCATGAGCAGCGGACGGCCCCTCGGGTCCAGATACAGGATGCCCACGGGAATCACGTTGATGGTCTCGATCGTCGAGAACGCGGTGATATCCTCCTGGCGGTTACGGACGTCCATCAAGAGCGCCGCGATGGAACGGAACAGGAAGAACGCTCCCTCTGCGATAAGGACAACGGTCCACGCCGAGCCCATGGCAAAAACCACCGGCGGTGTCACGGCGGCAACGAGCAACAGTTCGGCCAGCATGACGGGGCGACGATAGTGCACCATAAGCACCACGCCATAGGCAAAAATCGCGGCATTGATCCACAGCACTCCGCCCATTGCCCTGGCGCAAACGTCAAGCGGCGCCACCAGATACGAGCCAGACGACGCGAACAGGATAAGCGCCGAAACCACCAGGTGAAGTACAAGGCTCGCCTCGTAGGCGCAAATCACCTTACGGTTATAGGACGAGCGGCGCGATGAAATGAGCGGGACGTGGATCGTCTGCAGACACGCAGCCAGGGCAAAGACAACATCGAGCGCAACGATTTGGGGAAGGATGAGCGAAATCTGCATCGTCACTCACCCGCCCGCGGCATCAAGACGATCATGCGCAGCTGGCCGGGCTCGCCCTCAAGGCGGTATGCCACGTTGCGCTCTTGCAGAGCGCTTTCGAGCTCTTGCGCGGCAGGTGCCTGCGAAAGATCTGCATCATCGTTGGAAAAAAGCGTGGCGCGCAGCTCGACACTGCATCGGTCATGGTCGCCCAAGTGATACATAAGCGCCGGATGGTCGGTGGTGTAGGCAAAAAACGCAAAGTCATACACGCAGTCGTACAGGGCGCTTACCGTACTGGCGTGCATCGGGCGCCGTATGGCGATAATCGAGGCGCAATCGATATCGATGGTGCGCAGGTCGCTTGCGAGCTCGTTGGCGATAAGCTGAATGCGGTCGCGATCAAAACCGCTCTCCCCGTGCTGCGCCAACGTGAGCGATCCCTTGCGCTTGCAATAGGCGACAAGCATCTTGGCGCGCTGCAACATGCGGTAACGCTCATGTGAAGACGCCTCGTCGGTCAACGGCGGCAGCGAGCTCAGCAGGTCGTACATCCCTTCGAGCGCGCGGGCAAGCGCCTGGTCCACGTCTTGGACCAGCAAGGCCTCGGCCTCTTGGTCTGCCAGATGCGTCTTAAGGTCGTAGTCGGCCGTGAGCAGTTCGTTTTGGCGCTGCAGCTCCATGCGACGATGCGTCAGCTCGCGGTTGAGCTCGTTGAGTTCCGACACGTCCTGGGCAAGCAGGGCCGATCCGCCCAACAGCGGAAAGGCGCGATACATCACATCGGGATCAGGCGCCACGGCAAAGGCGTGGGCATGCCCATGCTCCTGGGCCCGCAGCTCCTCGCGTACGCCCTCTGGCGTTGGCTTTGACACCGGCGTGGCATAGACTTCCCGCAGGTCGCGCGTTAGAACTTTGAGGTCGAGCGGCAAGGTATCAAAGATGCCAGCGATGTCGTGATATGACGGGATGACGCCGCAATCGAGGCAGATCTCCATCGTCACCACGCACAGCACGCAGTAGACGAGCGAAAAGTTGAGTTTCCACGCCCAAGGCATGCGCAGGGCGTATGAGATGGCAAAGAACGCGCCGCCCAGCAGCACGAGTGCCGCCGTGCCCGAAAAGCGCTGGATACGATAGGACGAGGACCGACCCACCAAAATGAAGAAGGCGACAAAGTTAAAGGCCGTCCACACTAAGACGGCGAAATAGCCCCAGCCGTACGTGTAGTCGTTGCTCCAGGTGTCACTTGCGCGGTCAAAGTGGAATACCTGCCGATGGAAATCGTTGGTGAGCACAAATCCGATAAGTAGGATGGCCACGATCCACAGAATGCTGCGGTAACGGCGGCCCGTACGATGTTGCTCCAGGCCCGCCAGACGCAGACCGCAGAGTTGGTAGAGCAGTGGAACGAGCGTCATAGGCACGTAGTACAGGTACCACAGCACGGTAGCATAGAACGGAGTGAACGACTTGTACTTGAGGATGACCTCGATCATCCACAGGGCGCAGATGGTGGCGATGGCAACCAGGCGGCGGCGTAGCACATAGTCCAAACAGCGTAGGTAAACCAGCACGCCCCAGATCGAAAATGCGATTGCAGCGACAAGCAGCGGAATCGAGCTCGAGTGAACGAGCGCATCCACGACCTCTTCGGACACCTCGCTATAGACGGGTGCGGTGTTGGAAAGCTTGGGGTCGGAGGCGAACAGCGCCGGCAAGACCGCCAAAAGCATGAGGAACAGTGCGGTGATGGCGCCGGCGATAGCGAAGACGCGGTGGCGGTATACGCGATGCGTTATGCCAACAAGGAATCGCGGCATGGCGAAGAGCGTGCCGCCCCTAGGATCCGCCACGGGTGCGGATCGGGCGGCCGCGTGGCCGATATGTCGCTCGCGGGTACCCATAGTGCTTTTAGTGTACCGACAGATGGATCAAAAAAGCGGGCCGCATGTCCCAAAATCCGCAGACGGCAAGGCGCCCGGCGCGCACGCACTGCTCGCCGGGCGCCTTGGTTAAGAGGCTATGAGGTTGGGGGCTCAGTGTCCTTAGGCCAGATCTTCGCCGTTGGAAGCGATTACCTTCTTGTACCAGTCGAAGCTCTTCTTCTTGGAGCGCTTGAGGGTGCCGTTGCCGGCGTCGTCGCGGTCCACATAGATAAAGCCGTAGCGCTTGGACATCTCGCCGGTGCCGGCCGAGACCAGGTCGATCGGGCCCCAAGTGGTGTAGCCCAGCAGGTCGACGCCGTCCTCGGTCACCGCGTCGCGCATGGTCTGGATGTGCTGGCGCAGATAGTCGATGCGGTAGTCGTCGTTGATGGAGCCATCCTCCTCGACAACATCCTTGGCGCCCAGACCGTTCTCGACCACAAACAGCGGCTTCTGGTAACGGTCGTACAGGTCGTTGAGGGTGATGCGGAAGCCCAGCGGATCGATGGCCCAGCCCCACTGGCTCTGCTGCAGATAGGGGTTCTTGGCGCCGGCGAAGGCGTTGCCCTGGGTCTTCTCGACCTCGGGGTTGTCGGCACCGGCAGAGCAACGGGTGCTGTAGTAGCTAAAGCTAATGAAGTCGACGGTGTTGGCGGCAAGGATCTCGCGGTCCTCGTCGGTCATGCCTACATCGATGCCCAGACGCTCGAGCTTCTTGACGGCATAGGCCGGGTAATAGCCGCGGCTCTGAACGTCAACGAAGAAGTAGTTGTCCTGGTTGTCGAGCTGTGCCTGGCGTACGTCGCCCGGACGGCAGCTGTAGGGATAGTAGGTACCGGCGGCGAGCATGCAGCCGATCTTGACCTCGGGGTCGATCTCGTGGGCGAACTTGGTAGCCCAAGCGCTGGCGACGAGCTCGTTGTGAGCGGCCAGGTACTCGACGGCCTCCTTGTTCTCGCCCTCTTCAAAGACCAAGCCGGCGCCCATAAACGGCAGGTGCAGGATCATGTTGATCTCGTTGAAGGTGAGCCAGTACTTCACCAGGCCCTTGTAGCGGGTGAAGATCGTGGTCGCGAGGTTCTTGTAGAAGTCGATGAGCTTGCGGTTGCGCCGGCCGCCATACTCCTTGATGAGGTGAATCGGGCAGTCGAAGTGCGTGATGGTCACGAGCGGCTCGATGCCGTGCGCCTGGCACTCGCGGAACACGTCCTCGTAGAAGGCCAGGCCGGCCTCGTTGGGCTCGGTCTCGTCACCGTTGGGGAAGATGCGGGTCCAGGCCAGGCTCATGCGGAAGGTCTTAAAGCCCATCTCGGCAAAGAGGGCGATGTCCTCCTTGTAGTGATGGTAGAAATCGATGCCGGTCTGCGCGGGGTAGTAATAGCCGTCCTCGAAGTCGAGCATCTTGCGCTGGCCGGAGACCACCGCGTAGCGCTCGGAGCCGTGCGGAGCCACATCCACGTTGGCCAGGCCGCGGCCGTCCACGTTGTAGGCGCCCTCGCACTGGTTGGCAGCCGTCGCGCCGCCCCACAGGAAGTCATTACGGAAAGCCATGCATCGATCCTTTCATACGCTGTTGTCATAGGCTCAGTATCCCTACAAACAACGCGTCGCTCAACGGCAACGACGCAGGCCGATACTTCTTTTCACGCGCGGGTGCTCGGCAGCCGCCCCGTCTGACACTTTTTGATACCGCCTGCCCAAACCACCAACCACCACAAAGGGGACGGGCACCTTTGTGGTGGTTTGGGCAGGTTTGTCTCGATCTGTAACAGTTAGGCAGCCAAAACCGGGCCTGGTGTTACGGATCGAGATTTTCGGACGGCCCTCTACGGTTTGTCTCGATCTGTAACAGGTAGAGACGATTTAGCCCGCTAGATGTTACAGATCGAGACAGAAGATTCTAGTCGCAGGTGATGTCGAGGTTTTGCCGGTGAAGCCTACATAACCGCCTTCGCTCAGCAACGCATTTGACTGAATAGGAAAAAAAGGAAAAAATAGGAAAAAAAAGAAAGGAGACTTATGACTGAAACCATCTTCTCCCCCTCATTTGGAAATCGCCCGTCCTATCTGGTGGGGCGCGGGAACGTGATTTCGACATTCATCTCCGGTCTTGAGCAGGAGCCGGGCAATCGCGACCGAGCCATGCTCATGCTTGGACAGCGAGGCAGCGGCAAGACGGTTCTTCTGTGGGAACTTGCCGACCGCGCACGCAAGCTCGGCTTTGTTGTCGCTACGCCCACCGTAGCCTCCGAGGATATGCTCGAGCGCATTGTTGAGAAAATCCAAGAAGCAGGCGAGCCTTACGTTAATAAACGCCGCCTTCCTAAACTCACGAGCGGCAGCCTAAGTGTTTTTGGGTTCTCGGCAGGCCTCGAGTTCACACGAGACGTGCAGGAGACCAAGAGCTTTCAGTTCAAACTCACACAGCTCGCGCGCAAACTGACCGAGCAAGGACATGGCATCCTCATCCTCATCGATGAGCTCCAGGCCAATTCACCCGAGATCAGACAGCTCGTCACCGCCTATCAAGAGCTGGTCGGTGAGGGACTCAACGTCGCGCTTGTTATGGCAGGGCTCCCGGGAGCAGTCTCCGCGACGCTCAACGACCGCGTACTGACATTTCTCAACCGCGCACGCAAAGTCACGCTCGAACCGCTTTCAGTCGGAGATGTCGATGCATATTATCAGCGGGCTTTCGAAGAGCTCGGCCTTGATATCCCAAGAGATCTTCGCCTCCATGCCGCTCGCGCAACCCAAGGCTCGCCCTATATGCTGCAACTCATCGGCTACAACATTGCCAATCGCTGCCAGACAGGAGAACACGTAACGCCAGAGCAAGTCGACGGAGCCATCGAAGCCTCCAAAGTCGATTTCGAAAATGATGTTTGTGAAACGACGCTCGCCGCGCTATCGGACCAAGACATCGCGTTTCTCTCCGCAATGACTGATGACGAAGACGCCGTGTCCCGCATTTCTGATGTTGCGAAGCGCATGTCGGTCACGCCCGACTATGCGCAAAAGTATCGCCGGCGCCTCATCGACGCCGGCGTTATCGAACAGGCGCGCCGCGGTTACGTGCGCTTCGCCGTACCATATATGGCTAACTACCTGCGCAGCCAGCTCTAGGCAGCCACCACAATGGGGACAGGCACCTTTGTGGTGGCTGGGGCCCGTTTGTCTTAATCTGTAACAGGTAGACCGCCAAAACCGGGCCTAGCGTTACAGATCGAGATCTTTCGGGCACCCTCTGCGGTTTATCTCGATCTGTAACAGGTAGAGACGATTTAGCCCGCTAGATGTTACAGATCGAGACAAACAGGAAGCCCCTAGTCGCAGGTGATGTCGAGGTTTTTGCCGACGAGGCCTACGTAGCCGCCTTCGGCTGCCTTGGGGCTGTCGGCATGGCAGAGAACCCACTTGTCGGCCTTCCAGTAGCAGTAGCTGTCGCCGGCGGCAGGCATGCCGGCTGCAGCCTCGGGGCGCGGACCATTGGTGCCGGCGGGCAGCGCCACCATCACCTGGAAGCCACCGTCGTCGACCATGCACGGCGTGTAGTGGAGCGTGGTGTTGAAAACCTCGACGACCTTGCCCGCCGGTACGCGGAACGCCTTGACGCACGCGGTGTCGAGCTTGCCGTCCTCGATCTCCCAGCGATGCGCCACAAGCAGGATAAAGTCGCGGGCGCCCAGGTTGAATTCGCTGGCGCGGTGATACTCCAGGCAGTTGAGGCGCGTGTTGTGGCCGTTGCACCAGCCCAGCTGGAAGGGACGACCGCCAAACATGAGAAAGCCCAGTTTATCGGCATCCTTGACGCCCTCGAGCTCCGGCGCGCTTGCTACGTATTTACTGCCCTCGGGGATGGGCGTGGCAGAGAGCGCCTCGAGCACGGGCGACGTAAGCTCGGACGGAACGTCATCCCAAACGTTGCCATAGGATTTGAACTCGGGATCGTTGACAGAGTAGATATGCATGTTCACTCCTGTTCGTAAATGCGACTATACGAACATTCTAAAACAAACATGAGCGATTTTGAACGCTCATCCCGACCACTCAACAAAAAGGCGCCCCCGCATAAGCGAAGGCGCCCAATGCGCGCGTTTTAGGTGATAAAGCCCTTACGCCTGCTGATAATGCAGGTGCTTCTCATCGATATCGGCCAGGTCACGGTCGAGATAGCGGCGTGCGAGCCAGTTTGCCATGGGGAGGTTCTGGTCCAGATAGTTGCCGCACTCCTCGGGAGCGGCACCGGGGACATCGCCCTCAAAGCCCGCGACAAACTCGAACAGCTCGCGCACGAGCGGCAAGATCTCCTCGCTCGTCAGCTCACCAAAGACAACCAGGTAAAAGCCCGTGCGGCAGCCCATGGGGCCAAAGTAGACGATTCGGCTCGACCACTCGGCGTGATTACGCAGAAACGTCGCGCCCAGGTGCTCGATGGTATGGCACTCGGCCGTGTTCATGACCGGCTCCTTGTTGGGCGTGGTCAGGCGCAGGTCAAAGGTGGTGACGGCGGCCCCGGTCGCCGGATCGCGGTCGATGCGGCTCACATACACGCCGGGCTCAAGCAACAGATGGTCAACGGAAAAGCTGGCGATGCGCTCCATGGCAGATCCTCTCGGTAGTCAAATTGGGACGGGGCTCTTTTAGCTGGTTCGAACGGTCGCACCAATCATACCAGTCAAAAAAGCCCCGTCCCAAAAAGACAACTTAGCCCAGGACGCGGGCCATACGCGTCTTGAACTCGGACAGGAAGCGCGGAGCATCCACGGTCAGTGCCACAAGCGTGCTCTTGTCCGGATCGGACAGGCGGCGCTCATCGCAGATGGTGCGACCGCGGTACTCGCCCAGCAGATCAACACGCAGGTTGCAGCCGAGCGCACCTACGAGCGTGGGGTCGATCGCCACGGCAACGGCCAGCGGATCGTGCAACGCACAACCACCCAGGTAGGGTGCGTTCATCTCGTACGAGCCAATGTAGTGCTCGACCATGCTCGCAAATGCGCAGCCCGCCATGGTGCCCGAGCCCGTCCAGCCGGCAATGTCGCGGCGTGTGAGCACCACGCGATGCGTCACGTCCAGACCCACCATGGTGAGCTTACGGCCCGAGCGCAGCACCGCGTCGGCTGCCTCGGGGTCGCTCGCCATGTTGGCCTCGGCGCCCGCGCTCACGTTACCGGGCACGGTAAGGGCGCCGCCCATCACGACCACGCGGCCGATGGACATCATCGCCGCCGCATCGCGCTCCAGGGCGAGCGCTAGGTTGGAGAGCGGGCCAGTCGCTACGTAGACCAGATCGGGACCATAGGTGCGCGCGGCATCGATCAGATAATCGACCGCAGCGTTGCCGTCGGCCGAGGTCGCCCCCACCGGCTCGTAGGGCGACGCGGGCACGCTCGCGCCGCCGATGCCGTTCTTGCCGTGAATGAGCGCGGTGGACGCCGGCGGCGTATAGGGCTCAGTCGCCTGCAGAGGACGGTCGGCACCCAGGTACACCGGAACCTCGGGGCGACCCAGCAGATCGAGCACCGCCAGGCAGTTGTGCGCCGATTGCTCGACGCGCACGTTGCCAAAGCACGTGGTGATGCCCACGAGCTCCACCTCGGGGCTCGCGATGGCATAGGCCAGCGCCATCGCATCGTCCACACCCATATCCAGATCAAGGATCAGCTTCTTGATTGCCATTGTTCTACTCCGCTTCTCCGTCTTTATCGTTTAACTAAACCAATGTTCAACTTCGGCGCGCGTGGGAATCGATTGCTGAGCGCCCAGGCGCGACACCGTCACTGCCGAGGCGCGAGCACCCGCGGCCATGCACTCAAAGAGCGGCAAGCCCTCTAGGCGAGCCGCCGCCAACGCGCCGATAAACGTATCGCCGGCGGCCGTGGTATCGACTACCGTACTCGAAAGTGCCGGCATGCGCAGCAGCTCACCGCCATCGCCGAGCGTAACCGAGCCGGCACCGCCCAGCGTGATGACCGCGGCGCCGGCGCCCTTGTCGAGCAGCGCATTGAGCGCGGCGACGCAACTCACATCATCCGTGGGCAGAATGCCCGTCAGCACCTGGCACTCGGTCTCGTTGGGACAGAGCTGGTCGACCGCAGGCCAGACCTCCGCAGGCAGCTCGCAGGCGGGCGCTGGATTAAAGACCGTATAGAACCCCAGCTCGTGAGCGCAAACAAGCGCCTCGGCCGTCGCCGCAAGGTCACATTCGCCCTGGGCGATAAAGACGCTTCCGGCAGCCGGGGCAATCTCGCTGGCGTCGCCGTCGAGCTCATGGGCCACCAGACGCCTCAACGCGCAGGCAACGTCCGCGCCCGCAAGCGCATGGTTGGCGCCCGGTGACAGTATGATGCGGTTGTCGCCCTCGCAGCGAATGATGGTCGCCGTTCCCGTCTCCACGTCATCGCGATGCACTACAAAGTCACAGTCCACGCCGGCGTCTTGGAGCCCCACCACGAGCGACGCGCCGAACGCGTCGCGACCGACCGCGCCGATCATGTGCGTGCACGCGCCCATACGCGCGGCAGCTACGGCCTGATTGGCGCCCTTGCCGCCGGCGTTGGTGATAAACCCGCTGCCGCCGACGGTCTCGCCCGCACGCGGTATGCGCTCGCACGCCACCGAAAGGTCCATGTTCATGCTGCCGAACACCGCAACGATGCCGCGATCTGCCATGGAAACCTCCTCATCTGCGGGCCTTATGCCCACCGCCGGCCGTCGATCGTGCACTCTCGCACCCCCTATAACTTTAGTTCACTTTGATGTGGACGCGCGCTTAAGCTTGCGCCAGCAGCAAGCATTCACAGGAGCAGGCAGCTACAATGAAGGCGTGCTGATTATTCTCGTCATTGGATGATGTTTTATGGAACAACTCTCGCAATCGGGCTCGCGCGGTCGACGCCGCACGGGCAACGAGCCGGCGCCGCACGAACGCGTGAAGGGCGAACGCCGTGCCAACGAACCGCGACGCACCGTGAGCCCCCATCGTGCTTCTGCCAACAACGCGGGCCGCGCCAACACTCCCGCCGCAGAGCAGACGCCTGCTCGCCCCAAGTCCCGCTACATCCCTGCCCTTGACGGCCTGCGCACGCTTGCCGTCGTCGCGGTGGTGCTCTATCACCTCAACCTCACGTGGGCGCAGGGCGGTCTGCTCGGCGTCACGATCTTCTTTGTGCTTTCGGGCTATCTGATCACGCGCTTGCTGCTCAACGAAGTCGCTAAGACCGGCCGCATCGACCTCAAGAGCTTCTGGATTCGCCGCATCCGTCGCCTGGTCCCCGCCGTGGTAACCGTCGTGGTGGTGACCTGCGCGCTGTGCACCGTCTTCAACCACGTGATGCTCACCAAGATGCGCCCCGACATCTTGCCGTCGCTGCTGTTCTTTAACAACTGGTGGCAGATTGCTCAAAACGTCTCGTACTTCAATGCTCTGGGCGACCCCTCACCGCTCACGCACTTTTGGTCGCTTGCCATCGAGGAACAGTTCTACCTGATTTGGCCGCCACTGCTGTTTGCCATGGTATCCATGCATGTGAGCAAGCCCAACACGCGCCGCGTGGTTCTGGGCCTTGCCGCGGCATCTGCCCTCGCAATGATGGTGCTTTACAACCCTGCCGCCGACCCCAGCCGCGTGTACTACGGCACCGACACCCGCGTGTTCTCGCTACTGCTGGGTGCCTGGATGGCCTTTATCCCCGATCGCGACCTGGCGCCAGTGCGTCTCGCACATCGTTTGGGGCTCAATCGCCTGGCTGGCGCCGCCAAGCACGGCAAGAACGCCGAGGGCAAGTCTGGCGAGAAGGCCGGCGAAGCAGCCGAGACCGCTCCGGCACAGCCGAGCGCCCTCGTGCGCTTTTGGTCCTCGCCCGCATCCATCGATGTGTTGGGCGTCGTGGGTCTGGTTGGCCTTGCCGCCATGGTCGCGCTCACCAACGGCTACGCCGCGTTCCAGTATCGCGGCGGCACGCTGTTATGTTCCATCCTCACGCTCATGGTTATTGCGGCATGCGTGCAGCCCCAGGGAATGGTTGCCCGCGCGCTGTCCGCCGAGCCGCTCGTGTGGGTTGGCAAGCGCTCGTACAGCATCTACCTGTGGCACTATCCGCTGCTGCTGCTCATGAACCCGGTCGCCAACATCAACGACACGCCCTGGTGGCAGTATATCTTGCAGGTACTTGTGGTGGTCGCCGTGGCAGAGTGCTGCTATCGCTTTATCGAGACTCCGTTTAGGAAGGGCGCCTTTGGGCGCACCGTCGCCGAATTCCGCGATGGCACCACCACGCCCGCCAACTGGGTGCGCGCGCACGTCCCTGCCTGCGCAGCCTGCGCTGTCGTGTTGGTCGTTGCACTGGGCGGCCTGATCTTTGTGCCCGAGACGTCTGCGCTGAGCGGCGAGGGCGCCGAAGTTCTGAACAAGGAAGCCAAGAACACCGCGCCCACCGACCAGCAGGCGGCCGACGACACCGACAAGGACAACGACGGCTTCCCCGATGGCTCCTACGATCTGCTTATGATCGGCGACTCCGTGTCGCTGCGTGCCGTAGACACCTTTGACGGCGTGTTCCCGCACAGCCATATCGATGCCGAAAAGGGCCGCCAGTTTGATGCGGGGCGCGCGACATTTGAGGGCTATATCCAGCAGAACCTTGCCGGCAAGATCGTGGTCTTTGCCCTGGGCACCAACGGCTTGGTAACCGACGACCAGATCGACGCCATCATGGCCGATGCAGGAGATAAGCGTATTGTGGTGTTTGTGAACACGCGCAGCCCGCAGCCGTGGGTTGGCTCTACCAACCAGGCCATCGCCAACGCCGCTACGCGCTACAAGAACGTGCGCGTTATCGATTGGTACGGATACAGTGCCAACCGCAACGACCTGTTCGATGGCGATGGCACGCACCTATCGACCACTGGCGTGACTGAGTACCTCAACTTGATCCACGACGCAGTCAAGAAGGACCTGCCCGTGCATCCCGAGGATCACGTCAACGATCCGCAGCCGGCAGCCGTCAAGTCTGCCACCGACGCACTCATCAATGCGCTTGCCTTCAAGCCGCACAAGTTGGGCACCGACAAGTAACCTGCAGCGCAAACTTCCCACATCCGGAGGGGGTGTCTGCCACGGCAGACACCCCCTCCGGCAGTTAGGGACACTCCTGGCGCAGCCAATGAAGACCTCTACGGATGAATTCCAGGCCGCTCCGTCGCTCCAGACATCGTTTCCGCGCCTCGTGCCTGCCCCAAACAATCAAAACAAGCCCTTTTCGCCGCACCCTCAAAGGTCTGTGGGCAAAAAAGGGCAAATATGAGTACTGTTACCATTTTAGTAGCAGGCAAAACCACCCAAAATGACGTCCGAGCGACCCCTACAACCCCCTAAAGCAGCCAACCTGACTGGTTTAAGGGTCGCGCGCGCAGACGTGGTGTAAGAGTGTCCTGAGGTCCGTCGCTGCAAGT
>WGSK01000039.1:0-23383 GCA_014871655.1 Collinsella sp.
GACAGGCGCCCGTCGACGGGGCAAACGGCAACGCAAAATGTTGGGAGCTCGACGGTCGGCAGCGATCCGCCGCCGGGGGCAGAGGCACCCTCGACAACCTGCAGTTCAACGGCCTCCTCACACTGGGCTTCGCGAAGCTTGCTCAGCATGCGGTCGTTCAGGCGCTTGGCCTGACGCTCAAGCGGAGCCGACGCGCTCGAAAGCATGTTGAGTACCGGAATCTCCCGATGCGCCGCATCGGGACCAGTCACATACAGACGCAAAGTGGCCTCGAGCGCCGCGAGCGTGAGTTTATCAGGGCGAAGCGCGCGCATAAGCGGATGCGAGGCACAGGCGGCGATCGCTTGGGCGCCGCCGAGAATAATGCCCGCCTGCGAGGCGCCGAGCAACTTGTCGCCCGAACACGAGACAACGTCAACGCCGGCGCAAAGCGAAGCGGACGTGGGCTTCTCCCCCGCATCGGCGAGCACGCCATCTGCAAGCAAAGCGCCCGATCCTTGGTCCTCGTAAAGCAACAGCCCGTGCTCATGGGCTAGCGTGGAAAGATCCGCCGCGGAGACCTCCTCGTGAAAGCCCTCGATACGGTAGTTGGAAGGATGAACCTTTAGGATCATCGCCGTGTTGGGCGTAATGGCGCATCGATAATCATCCAGGTGCGTGCGATTGGTAGAGCCCACCTCGACAAGCTTGGCACCCGAAGCCGCCATGATGTCGGGAACGCGAAAGCTGCCGCCCACCTCGACAAGCTCGCCGCGACTCACGATGACCTCTTTACCCGCGGCATGCGTGGCGAGCACCAGCAGCACCGCCGCGGCGTTATTGTTGACAACCAGGGCGTCCTGCGCCCCCGTGAGCGTGCGCAGCAGACGCGCGGCATGCTCCTTGCGGCCCCCGCGGGCACAGGTCGCGACGTCATACTCAAGCGTGCTGTAGCCGCGGGCGACGTCGGTCACCGCCTGCACCGCTGCAGGAGCAAGCGGAGCACGGCCCAGATTGGTGTGAATCACAACGCCCGTCGCGTTGACGGCAGGACGCAGGGTTGGCAGCGACAGTCGGTGGCACCGCCGCTCGATGGCCAAGGCGAGCTCGCGTTTGTTCCTTGCGGGGGCGCCGGAGCGAATCGCCACGCGCTCGGCATCGAGCTCGGCATCAATCGCCTCGCGCACGATCGTATCGCCTGCATCGCCGGCAGCCTTCATGACCGGCCACTCGGCCAGCAGCTCGTGAACGGCGGGAATGGAGCGCAGGCGGTCGCGCACCTCGACAGGCATGGATTCGCAGTCGCCCATGGAAAGCCTTTCGACATGTTCAATAAAAAGCACGTCCCCTTTAATCGTCATCGGCAAAACGTGGCGATGCGCATGCAAAAGGGACAGGTTCATTATGGCAGCTCGTGACAAGATGGCGAAGCGCCTCGTCCAAAACCTGCCAAAACAAACCTGTCCCTTTTTGGTCGGTTATGGCTTGGGTCCTTTAAGCCTCTTTGCTGGCGTAGATAAACCAGTAGCCAAGCCCCACGATCAAAGCGCCGCCCACGATGTTGCCCAGCGTGGCGACTGAAAGGTTCATCGCCAGCCCGGCGGCGTTGAGAGCATCGGTGCCGGCGACGTCGGCACCGTAGCCGCATGCGTGCATCACGGCGCCCATGGGCAAAAAGTACATGTTGGCAACGCAGTGCTCAAACCCGCAGGCCACAAAGGCAGCGATGGGCAGCAGAATGCCCACGACCTTGTCGACCACGGTCTTGCCGGCGGTGCCAATCCACACGGCCAGGCACACAAAGATGTTGCACAGGATGCCGCGGAAGAAGATCGTCATCGCATCGATGCTCACCTTACCGGCGGCGACACTCACCATGGAGTTGGCAACCGCCTCGCCGTTAAGCTTATAGATGCCGGCCATGTAGACCAAAAAGACGATAAACAGAGCACCGACAAAATTGCCGACCCACACGACGACCCATGCCTTGAGCATCTGCGCCAGGGTGATCTTTTTGCTCTTGAGCGCGCAGACCATAAGCGAGTTGCCGGTAAACAGCTCGGCACCGCAAATAAGCACGAGCACCAGGCCCAGGCAAAAGCACAGGCCGCCCACAATGCGCTGAGCACCCCAGCCCAGGGTGCCGTCGCTCAAGAACACCGTAAAGAACAGGCCACCAAAGGCGATGAACGCACCGGCGAACATCGCCAAAACAAAGGCCTTCGCGACCGGCAGGTTAGCCTTGGTCACGCCGGCGGCCTCGGTCTTGGCTTCGATCGCGGCGGGCGCAAGGCAATCGGGAGCGGGATACTCTACCTTATTATCTGCCATGTCAATCACTTCTTTCCTTGCAAAATGGGGCAAGCGCGCCTACTGCTCTTGCCCCAAGCGGACAAAGTGGGAAAAGTCGTTGGCGGCCACGGCGTCGTACACGGCGTCGACGGCCTCAAAGACCTCCGGGGACATGGGGTTGTAGAACTCCGTATCGCCCGGCTGAATCCCTACGAAGACGATATCTTCGCACGATTGCTCAATCTCTTCGATCAAAATCGACAAGGGAAGCGAATGCGTGGTGAACATCGACTTGCGGGCCACATCACGTTTGTCGAGCAAGCGGATGGCGCCGACGGGCAGCGCATTGACATGAAAACGGCTCTGACCCCAAAAGGAAACAGAGCCATTAATCTATCTTTTGGAGAGGGCGGCCGGAAGTCCGGCGCAAGCACGGGGTTTAGCTTCCAGGTGCGGAGACCGTGCATATCGATGACTTCGGAGACGTATAACCTCGAAGCGTTTTCGTCGGTGTCGAGCATCTGTCGAACTCTGTCCTAAATCCGACATAGGGACTCCTGCGAACACTTGTCTGAAACCCTTCCGCTGTGCTGGTACTGCATTACGGAAACCTCGAAATCATGCGCCGCGTCGGAACCGTATTTGCTTCTCAGCGCCCCTGCGGTCTTCTTCATCTTCTCAATTTTGTTCATGGCGTTTTGTATCCTCGCTCTACGGGGTCGAGGGCCGAATCCTATACCCTTTTGACCACTCGCTTGTCAGCCTCGCGGTACAGCGTGCTACGTCCGATGCCCGTCTCGGCGCAGATTTTGGCTACCGAGCGCGTCTTGTCGGTCGAGAACAGGTGAAGATCGTAGTCCAGTTTGCGCCTGTCGGCTTTTGGTCGCCCGATGGGTTTGCCCTGACGCCTCGCCGCCTCGCGCCCCTCCGCAGCCGCCTCAAGGATTATCTGGCGCTGGAACTCCGCGACAGCGGCGAAGATGTGGAATATAAGCTCCCCGGACGCGGTGGACGTATCGATGTTCTCCGACCTGCCGTGGACTTTGACGCCCAGATTCTCGAACGCCTCCATAAGCTCCAGCAGGTCTTCTTCCATCGCTGTTCGGGGTTCGCTCTGTGACATGTACGTCCGCGTGTGGGTGGAGGGGGTTTCGGGGCTACGGGCGGTGCCGCTCGCTGAATAGCCCGTGCTTTACATCCTGCGGCTGATAGAATCGAACCTGTCACAACTGCGGCCCAATAGGGGCGGCATCCACAGCTGCATAAGCGTAACCAGCATCCGAGAGGGTATTGATCTCTTCTTGAACAGTCACGCTTATCGCGGATATCGAGGCAGTTGTGGCGACTGTGGTGAATACCCTCTGTATGCCGCTGTCTGATATCGGGTTTTCCACAGTTGTTGTGTTAGCGCTGCTGGAAGGAGCGGACAATGGGCAAGATCATGACTCAGGAGAATTTCATTGGCAGCTGGGCTGGGCTGGTTACGGAGTGATTAAACATGGGCATATTCGACATATTTGCCGCGGGGGTCGCCCACGCAGCCGGAAGAGCAGCAAGCGATGCGGTTAGAGAGCGACAGAAGGCGGAGGAAAAAGCGGCACGCGAGCTAGACCGACGGATCGAATTATCGGGAACGCTGGCAGAGGTTAATCTTGAGTTTATTGAGGCTTGTAACGCTCTCGGTTTTGATGGGAACCACATCGGGCTCCATATAAACTCCTTTGATGATGAAGACGATATTATTCAAGATGGCGCAAGCGGCATCAAGGCCTATAAGGCAAAATTGGACGACTACCTCGACAAGCTCAAGGAATTCAAATCTCTGGGCGGAAGGCCGGAGAATTTGAAATACCCCTGGGAGCTGGAACAGTATCTCTCGAAGCTCCAATATCTTGGTTCGATCGGGTGTACGGCCTATCAGGATGACGTTGCATTTCAGCTAGACGAGGAGGATATGAAGTTCTATCTCTCCATAGATCTGGAATCGCGAGGCTATTCGGACGAACAGTTTGCACTGGATATCGACTCGTTAAGTGGAGTGGAATTCGAAGATCTCTGCCGTAAACTAGTTGAGACAATGGGGTTTTCTGCCGAGATGACGAAAGCAACAGGCGACGGCGGGATTGACATTGTTGCCATGAATCACCAGCCCTTACTTTCGGGAAAGTACATTATTCAGTGCAAGCGCTACTCCGGGAGCGTGGGAGAGCCGGTTATCCGTGATCTCTACGGAGTCGTTATGTCGGAAAGGGCGAATAAGGGCATCTTGATGACCACTGGCACCTTCACCCGCCAAGCCCTCGCCTTTGCCGACGGGAAGCCTTTGGAGTTGATCGACGGCCTGAAAGTTGGAGAGCTGCTGGAGACAACGGGGCTGTCGGCAGGCGCAAGGTTGAATGAAAACGCGGGCTGTCACGCCAGTTTTTCCCAAGATGCATATGACAAGATTTTCGATAGCCTTAGGGACTTGTATTCCAGCGTTGAGCATATTATGCGCATTATGGATGAAGACGGTCGCGGTTCGGAATTGATAATTGAGCGGTACAGAGGGCTCGATGATGTGGACCTAGTAACGCAACTGGATATCGAGTTGATTGCCATAATCGATTATGTCGTTCGGGGAGAAGGACAAGCACCCGAGAAGGAGGAGACCTTCCTCAACGAACTCCTTGGATGTCAGGGAATGGACATATCGACGATAGAGGCAATACGCAGTTTGGTTGGCGTAACTGATGATGACTGCATTTTGGGCAGCGCAGCATCGCTCGAAGCCTATTTCAGTACCGTGAATGAACAGCTAGGTGACGCGCCATCCAAGGCGTATCCGTTCTTCGAGGGGATAGTGAACGGCACGGCGTACATATTCGGAAAACCTATGGTAAGCGACAATCTAGAGGCCATTCTTCCTGCCTTCAGACACCTTGATGGCAGTGGTGAGCTCTAGGATTGAACCAAAAAGCTGGACAACTAATTCGGCAATAACGACCGACAGCGTCTCCCTTCTTACATCTGATTCGAGAGCGCTGTCGGGCTTTTGCGTTGGTGGGGGGAGCGCCTATACCGTGAACGTGTTGATGTCCTCAAGCAGGTCGTCTGTCACGAAGTGGACGTAGCGCTGGGTCATCTCTGGGGTCTTGTGACCGAGGACCTTCTGCAATCGCTCCGCACATCCTCCTTTTTGCAGATAAATGGTGGCATATGTGTGATGCAGCAGATGGACGGACGTTTTCTCCACGCCACGCGATAGGTTGTATTTGCGTATCGCCTGATAGGGCCCCTGAGTCGACAGCATTCCTTCGTTGTATGTACTGAAAAACACGTATTCTTGGGCGGCTCTGGGAGAAACGCTATACCACGTCATGAGGCAAATAACAGCATCATCGGCAAGGGGACGTACTGCTCATTTGTCTTGGTGTGGCAGAATATACAAACCTTTTTGTCTAAGTCGATGTCAGGCCATCGTAGATGGATGGTGGAGAACAGCCTGATGCCCGCTCGCGCGATAAGATCGACCGCCGCCCACGTCCTCCATTCACTTAAATCCTCGGATGAGGGGCGTGCGAGTAGGGCCTTGAGCTGCTCGCCGGTGTAGGGTGTCATAAGTGTTTCGTCTGCTCTTGGGAGTGTGATGTTGAGGCGGGAGCCATGATCGGTCTTCTGCCATGCACCAGTAAAGAAATGTTTGAATGGACTTCACCTTTGTTTGAACAGATACGTCCTTATTGTTCCGCTCAAAGCGCAAGACGCCTTCCCATCGCCCCAAGTGAGACTTTGTCACTTCAGAAACGAACAGGCGAATTCTTGGCACCAATCAACAAACTCCTAAACATGGCCGCAATATGAGGTTAAAGTCTTATCCCTACATCCAAGGTTTCTTATAGAGATAAGGAACGGCTCAAACGCATGCTCACAATCAATCAAATCCATTGCATCCGCAAGTGCATTGGACGAGCGGAACCGCCCGACACGTCGCGCCACAACATCTAGCTATTTTTCGTCCAGCCCAGACCGCTCACGGCTCCATTTCGACCGACTAACGAGCTGAATGTGTGTCATATCTGTGTCATGCGCCTGTGTCATGAGCCATTTTCGGCATAAAAAATCGCAAGCCAAATAAGTACTTTGACCTGCGATTATATTGCTTGGAGCGGGCGACGGGAATCGAACCCGCGTCATCAGCTTGGAAGGCTGGGGTTCTACCATTGAACTACGCCCGCAAGATATGGTCGGGACGACAGGATTTGAACCTGCGACATCCTGCTCCCAAAGCAGGCGCGCTACCAAACTGCGCCACGTCCCGAAGGTGTTGAGCAGCTAAGGTCTAAACCTTGCGTGTCCCAAAGCGAAGGAAATTATAGGGGAGACTCCCCGCCTGTGCAAGCGGCGATGTTCTAGCTCCTCGAATGTGTGACAAACCGGCTGTGGAGCAGACCAATCACAAACGCCACCACGGCGACCGGCGCCCACGCGGCTCCAATGTCCGCAAGCGGCAGCGCATCGAACGGCAGCCACGCGCCCGCAAAGAACGCATCGCGGACCGAGGTGATCACGCTCTGCACCGCGACCACGCCGCCGACCCACACCCACACCTGCGGATGAGCGTCGCAAAAGCCGTGCACCAGGCCCATAAGCACCAGCACGATGGCGACGGGATACAGAGCGTTGAGCATGGGCACCGAGAACATGAGGATCATGTCGAGGCCCACGTTGGAGAGCACGCACGAAAACGCCGCGAACACAAAGGCGAGAACCGCAAAGGGACGGCGCATGGCCTCCTCGGAAGCCTCCGCTCCCCCTTCGACCACATACGTCTCGCAGAAGTAACGCGAGCAGCAGCTGATGAGGCCGATGCACACGTTCATGCAGGCGAGGAAAAAGATTGCAAAGACCACGACCGTGCCGACAAGGCCAAAGTGCATGGAGGCAGAGCGGGCGAGGATGGCGGCGCCGTTAGTGGCATCGGGCATGACCGTGCCGAGCTGCATGCCGGCAAGCGCCAGGCCGCAGTAGATAACGGCCATGAGCACACCGGCGATCACACCGGAGCGCGAAATCTCGAAGGCCACGCGCTTGTCATCGGTAACACCCAACTCGTGGA
This sequence comes from Collinsella sp., assembly GCA_014871655.1. Taxonomy (GTDB): domain Bacteria; phylum Actinomycetota; class Coriobacteriia; order Coriobacteriales; family Coriobacteriaceae; genus Collinsella. The sequence goes on from WGSK01000039.1 coordinate 7,370, forward strand.
TGGTCTCGGCAATGATGATGCCGAAGGCGAGCGACGCGAGCAGGTCCATGGTCTGATAGCCGGTCAGGAAGCCCTGCACGGCGGCGCCCGCATCGTAGGGAGCCTGAGGCGCGGCAGCCGGTCCCAGAGGCGAGATCGCGGCAGCACCCACGACCAGCACGATGAGCGCAATGAGCGCGGGGCCCGTAATGCGACCGAGTACGCGTGTGATGACACCCGGGCGCAGCGTGAGCGCAAACGCGACCACGAAGAACCCGATGGCAAAGACCAGGCGAGCCGTGCCGAGCGAGACGCCCTCGGGCAGCAGCGGCACCAGCATCTCGAAGGCCGTGGAGCTCGTGCGCGGAATGGCCAGGCACGGGCCGATGGCCAGATACACCGCCGCGACAAAGAACTCACCAAACTTGGGGTGCACGCGGCCGGCAAGCTCGCGCGCCGTTCCAGCAAGCGCCACGGCGATAAAACCCATGACGGGCAGGCCGATGGCGGCAATCAGAAAGCCGAGCATGGCGACCGGCGTGGCAGAACCTGCCTGCAGCGCCAGCAGCGGCGGAATGATGAGGTTACCGGCGCCAAAGAGCATCGAAAACAGCGCAATGCCGACGGTGACGACATGGTCGGAGCGCAAACCGCGCGGAGCGGATGAGGCCATATGCACACCTTTCGGGTCGAAACAAAAACGGGACGGGCAAAAACACCCGTCCCGCAAGTATAAACGGTCTAGCAGCTTTAGCAGGCTAAATCGCACAGAGCATCGATAGCCGTGTCGACTTCTTCGGTAGTGTTGAAATACCCAAACGAGAAGCGGACGACGCCCTGGCGCTCGGTCCCCAGCGCACGGTGCATGAGCGGGGCGCAATGGGCGCCGGGGCGCGTCGCAATCCCCCACCCTTGCATGAGTGCATCCGAGATCTCGGCAGAGTCGATATCGCCCACGTTGAGCGACACAATCGCAGAGCGCGTCGGCTGGTCAAAGGCACCGTAGAGCTTAATCCCCGAAATCTCGCGCACACCGGAAAGGAAGCGATCAGCGAGTGCACGCTCGTGGGCAGCAATCGCCTCGACCCCACCCTGGGCCTCGATAAAGTCGAGGCCTGCGGAAAAGCCCGCGATGCCGTGGCCGTTGAGCGTGCCCGCCTCAAGGCGCGTGGGCCACTCAAGCGGCTGCAGTGGGTCGAAGCTGTGCACGCCCGTGCCGCCCATGGCCCACGGAGCCACGTCAATGCCCTCCGCCACGGCCAGGCCGCCGGTCCCCTGCGGACCCATGAGCCCCTTATGGCCGGTAAAGCACACAATGTCGAGGCCCATGGCCTGCATATCGATATGCGCCGTGCCGGCAGACTGCGAGGCATCGACGATCACCAGCGCACCGGCCGCATGCGCGATGGCAGCCACGCGCGCAATGTCGACCGCGTTGCCGGTCACATTGGAGGCGTGCGTCACCACCACAGCACGCGTACCGGGCGTGACAAGCCGCTCGAGCTCGTCGTAGTCGAGCACGCCGTTGGTATCACAGCCCGCATGCTCAACCGTCACACCCTGCTCTGCCGCCAGGCGGTTGAGCGGACGCAGTACGGAGTTGTGCTCGAGCACCGTTGTGACCACATGGTCGCCGGGGCGCACCACCCCGTTGATGGCGGTGTTGAGCGCCGCCGTGGAGTTGGGCGTAAAGCACACATGGTCCGCCCTCGGGCAACCCAAAAGGCGCGCGAGCTTGGCACGGCAAGCGTGAATCGTACGAGCGGCATCGAGGGCACCCGACGTGGCGCCGCGCCCGGCATTGCCGAGCGAGCACATCGCCTGCGTCACGCCATCGATGACCACCTGCGGCTTGTGCATGGTCGTTGCCGCGTTATCCAGATAGATCATCGCACGACCTCCCACATATCAATCACGGTATAGCCCTCGGTGGGAACACCCGCCTCGGCAAGTTCGCCGCGCAGCAGTTCCTCATCGGCAGGCAACGCCTTCCACGCCAAACCGCAGCCGGCAGCGACCTCCCCGGGCACGGGAATCGTCCGCCCGGGAAGACCGCGCTCGATGCACAGGGATTCGCAACCCATGGCGGCCGCCGTGGTAGGAAACGTGATGACAAGCGCCGGGCGCTTCTCCCTCATGGCAACTCCAACCAATACGCTACGGGCGCACGACGCGCACGGCCTGCTCCATCTTCTCCACGATCACGTACATGTTGGTGACCTCGCCCACCGCAAGCTGGTCTTTAATGCCATAGTGGTCGAGGCAGGTACCGCAGGTGAGAATCTCGACACCCTGCTCCGCCAAGCCCTTCAGGTCATCGAGCACCGGCGAGCCCTCGACGGTGAGCTTGGCACCGCCGTTGTAGAACAGCATGGTCACGGGCAGCTCCTCCTGCTGCGTCACGGCAAAGACAAACGCCTTCATGAGCTTGTGGCCCAGCTCGTCGTCGCCACGGCCCATGCAATCGGTATAGACGGAAATGACAAGTTTGCCCTTGCCGGCGCTGGCGTCGCAGAAAGCGGCGCCGTCCTGCTCGGGGTCCGCAACGGCCACGGCACCGGCGGTCGCGACGGTCACGTGCCACTCAGCGTCAGAAACCTTCTCGACTGAGGCCGTGCAGCCCTTCTCCTGCGCCATCTTCGAGATGTTCTTGACGGCGGTCTCGTTGTCGACCGAGGTCACGACTGTGCCCTCGCCATCGAGTTGCTTCAGGGCTTTGAGCGTCTTGACGACGGGCAGCGGGCAGGCATCGCCCATGGCATTGACTTCAATTTTGGTAGACATAGTTTTTCCTTTCAAAAGGGACCGCCCAGAACAGTAGGCGGTCGCATAAACGGTTTTCCTTAATGCACAACGCGAACGGCAGGACCGCCTGGTACCGGCTCGTACACGCGACCGACGACGGCGGCGATACGTCCTTCGGCATGTAGACGGCTCGCAAGCTCATCCACATCGGCAGCAGGTGCCGCGATAAGCAGGCCACCAGACGTCTGCGGGTCGTACAGCGCGTCGAGCATGCCCGGCTCAAGGTCCTCGTCGGCCGTCACGCGCGGGCCAAAGAAGTCCTGGTTGCGGTAGGAGCCCGCGGGGATAATGCCCAAACGCGCCATGTCGAGCACCTGGTCAAAGAGCGGCACCGCCCCCGACGCAAGCTCAATCTGCACGCCCGAGCCCTCGGCCATCTCGCACGCATGCCCGATCAGGCCAAAGCCCGTGATGTCGGTGCAGCCGTGAAGCTCAAGTCCCTCGGCCAGACGAATCGGAGCCTCGTTGAGGGTGCGCATCGAGTCAAACATGGCTGCGGCCTCGTCCCGCTCGATGAGCTCGCCCTTAATGGCCGTGGTGATGATGCCCGAGCCAACCGCCTTGGTCAGCAGTAACGCATCGTCCACGCGCGCGCCGCTGTTGGCGAGCATGCGGTCGAGCGCGACAAACCCGCTCACGGACAGGCCGTACTTGGGCTCGTCGTCGTTGATGGTGTGACCGCCCGCGATGGAGCAACCCGCCTCGACGCACTTGTCGGCGCCGCCCGCCAGAATCTGACCGGCAACCTCAACGCCCAGACAGCTCGGGATACACAGCAAGTTCATGGCATGGCTCGGCCGCCCGCCCATGGCGTAGATGTCCGACAGCGAGTTTGCCGCGGCGATCTGGCCAAACAAAAACGGGTCGTCGACCATCGGTGGGAAGAAGTCGATGGACTGCACGAGTCCCAGGTTCTCCCCTACGCGGAAGACGCTCGCATCGTCGGAGGTATCGAACCCCACGAGCAAGTTGTCGTTATGCACATTGGGTAAATCGCCCAGGACCTGGGCGAGGGCTCCGGGGGCCAACTTAGCGGCTCAACCGCTCGCGGCCGTCATGGACGTGAGCTTAATCTGATCGTCAGCCATCGATACCTCCTCTCATCGGTCAATCATTTCCTCCCAGTATACGCATGAATGCGAGCCTACGGCGGATGCATTAATTGAGCGCCTGTGCGCGAATCGCCGCGCCGATGGCTCCGGCAAAGCGAGCCTGGGGCGAGGTGGTCACCGGCGACCCCAGTAGCTCGCCCAACCGCTCCACCACGAATGCGTTCTCGCACAGGCCTCCCGTCAGGTAGTACGGGGCGCCCGCCGCCTGCCCAGCCATGGTCGCCACGCGCGAGACCACGCTGTCAATCACGCCACGCGCAATGTTCTCGCGCGGCTCACCGCGACCGATCAGGCTGATGACCTCGCTTTCGGCAAACACCGTGCACATGCTGCTGATCTTGGTGGGTTCGCCGGAACGCGCAAGGTCGGCCATCTGCTGTTGGGAAATACCCAGACGGTCGGCCATGATCTCCAAAAAGCGCCCCGTGCCAGCAGCGCACTTGTCGTTCATGGCAAATTTGGCCACGCGACCGCCCTTGATCTGAATGACCTTGGTGTCCTGACCGCCCACGTCGATCACGGTGCCGTGGTCGCCAAACAGGCGCACAGCACCGGTACCGTGGCAGGTAATCTCAGTCACGACCTTATGCGCATAGGGCACGGCGACACGACCGTAGCCGGTCGCGATCACGCGCACGTCGTCGGCAGCCACGTCATAGCCGGCCGCGGCAAGCTCGCCGCGCAGACGCTCCGCCGCATCGACCGAGGAGAACCCGGTTGGCTGCACGCACGTCCACGCCACCGAACCCCCTCCATCGACCACAGCAGCCTTAGCCGCCGTAGACCCGATATCGATCCCGATCCCTATCATGGCTCTCTCCCAATCTAAACATCAAAGGTAGCGGCGCGTTCAGGCGCCTTAGCTCTAGGTTTCTCAGGTGCCGGAGATTGACCCGAAAGAGGAGCGCAGCGTACATTGGATACGCAAGCGACGGTTTGAGGAGCAAGATCCGGTGCCTGAGGAAGCTAGAGGGTTTCGATGAAGGCGGCGATGCGGGTCTCGATCTGTCCCATGTCGCCGTTGCTGTAGTCGGTCTCGATCTTCATGTACGGAATGCCCGCACCCTCGACAGTCTCCTGCATGCGCGCACTCTCCACGTTAAAGGTGTGGCACGCCTGGAGCACGCTCTCCACTACGCCATCGACGTGATACTTCTCGCACATGGCCAGCGTGTTTTCCATACGACCGTCGTTGGGCGTCATGACCGAGCAGTTAATGTCCAGGTAGCGGTCGGCGATGGCGCGCAAGATGTCGGGAGCCTCCGGGTCGATCATCATGGCCGCCGTGCGCTCGCCCGAGCAGTCGTCCATGCACACGACCACACCACCGTTGGACTCGATGGTGCGACCGATCTTGTTGATCACGCCGCCCACCGGGCAGCCGGTGATCAGAATGCGCTTGGCATCCGCCGCAACCGGGCGCTCGCTCGCGTCGTAGGCCTCGCGCAGCTTGACAACCTTTTGCTCCAGCTGCTGCGTATAGGCCTCGATATCAAAGCTAAACGTACCGGCAAACATGGTGCTCATCAGGTCGACGCCGCTCATGGCCGCCGGCTGGTTGGCCTGCAGCGCAAACATCTCGAGCTGGGCCGCACGCAAGCGGTTGCGACGACGGACGGCAGCGCGCAGATCATCGTCGGTAATCGTGATGCCGTAGAAGTTCTCGAGCTCCTCCTTGAGCAGACGGCACTCCTCGTACCAGCCCTCGCGCTCGTAGGCTCGATCGCGGCCCTGCGGAAGATGCAGAATGTGCGTGCGCTTGAGCTCGTTGAGCAGCTCGTACATCTTCTTCTTGCCGTCGCAGGTGGTCTCACCGATGATCATGTCGCTAAAGTACGTAAACGGGCACTTTTGCGAATAGGCAAAACCATACGTAGACTTGATGAGCGGGCACAGGTTTGCCGGCAGCACCTTCTCGGCCTCGGGAATCACCTCGTCGGACGTACCGCACAGCGCCACGCTCGCAGCCCCCGCGGCATCGATAATCTCGAGCGGCGTGTAGCTGCACAGAAAACCGACCAGGCGATTACCCGCCTGCTTATAATCCTTGACGCGAATAAACGCCGCCTTGCGTTGCTCGTTGAACTCCTCAAACGTGGACGGCAACGGCTGCTCAATATTTTCCGACATATAACTCCTTAACAAACCTTTTAACCAACCAAGGAAACGGCTTTCCCAGGTGCCCGAGGTTGCCGTGAAAGAGGAGCGCCGCGTACTTTGGTATGCAAGAGATGGTTTGAACGGCAAGATCGGGTGCTTGGGGAAGCCGCTGGACCGGATAGCCCTAAATGGTTTCCAAGAAAGCCTCAATCCTGGTTTGCAGTTGGCCTGCATCCTCGCCGGCGTAGTCGGTCGTGATGTGCATAAACGGGATGCCAGCCTCTTCGGCGGCCTTCTCCACGGCAAACGACTCCATCTCGTAGAGCGTGCAGAACTGCAAGGCCACGTCGACGATGCCGTCGGCATGCAGGTCCTTGGCCATCTGGACAATGTCCTTCATACGCTGGTCGTTGGGCGTAAAGACAGCGCAGTTGATCTTAAAGTAGCGCTCGGCGACGGCATCGAGCATCTCGTCGACCGCCTCGCCGGACTCGTCGACCAGGTCCTTGTAGTAGCGCGAGCCCGTGCAGGACTCCTCACCTACCACAACGCCGCCGGCCTTCTCGATGAGGTTGAACAGCTTCCAGTTGGGCACGGCCATGGGCGTACCGGTGTACAGGATGCGCTTGGTCCCCTTGGGCGCCACGCCCTCGCCGGCCTCGACACGCTGCTCGCACTCAGCCGCCATATCGTTAATGGCTCCGGTCAGACGCGGCGTGTCATCCATAAAGGCGGCCTGAACGGTCAGCAGGCTGTCTAGACCGCTGATGGGCGCTGGGTCGGCAGCGCGCGTGGCAGCGAGGCGCTGCAGGGCGCGACGCTTCTCATTGACGGCGTGGATGGCGGCCTTCAGACGCTCGGGCGTAATCTTGACGCCACACTCTTCCTCGATCTTGGCGGCGAGCTTCTTGACCTCGGCCTTCCAGGTCACGAGCGTCGACTCGTCGTGTACGTTGGGAATATCCATGACGTACGTGTTCTTTTGCGTGGCAAAGAACTCGTAGGCTTTCTTCTTGCCGTCGCAGGTGTTCTCGCCTACCACCAAGTCACTCGACTCAATGTAGGGGCAGACCTCGCCCAGCTTAAAGCCGGCAAAGCTCTTGATAAGCGGACAGGTGTTGCGCGGCAGGTGCTCCTCGACCTTATCGGTTGCCCAATCGGCACCCGAGCACAGGCCCACGGGAATGCCGTCACAGGCAAGCACGATCTCCTCGGGCACGTACACGCAGAACGAGCCCACGATCTTGGTGGCCTCGCCGGCCTCCTTCTTGTCGAGCATCTCCTTAATACGGCCGCTGTGGATGTTGGTGGCGACAAAATCCAGGTAGGACGTGGACTTGGGGCGATTGTTCTGCGTCAGGAACATATCGCCGTACATCTGGCCCACGGCGCCCAGCAGCATGTCGTGGTCGGCAAGATTCATGCCGAGGCTCTCCCACATCGGATGGAAATCGAATTCTTCAGTCATGACGGTTCCCCTCTCGAACCAAAAACGGATAGCTACGGTATTGCTGCACGGTGGGTGGCGAAAACCCAGCCGCGCGAAAACCCGGAATTTTGGGGAACCTGCTTTGCAGCTGATTATTTAGTTGTGCGTCGTCTCTCCCGGAGCCGTGAACATACCTGCTCATATGCGGCTCCGAGCCATATACAGGGCGCGCGCCGCAACGCGGCGAATGTATGTCGTCTGCGGCATGTGCGCACCCTCCTTTACAAGTTGATGTCAACTATATCAACGGTCATCGACTAAGCGAACACCGTTGACATTCGTACGACAGCGTCGTGTACCGTCGTTTAATAAATAATTATCTTAATTGATAAGAGTTTGTTATCCATCGTTCGGCGCGCGGCAAGATAAAGCCGCCGAGGCTTATATCCCCGACAGCATTACCCGGCGCTATCGACAAACCAAACGGATCTTACTCGCATCGAAGTGCATGCGCAGCGTCTCGCCTTCTTGCGGCAGCTCATCGACAGGCATGCCCACCTTGTTGACCTTCCACTGCAGACGCGTGGGCGCATCAGCACGCGGCACGTCCAGCAGCACCAGGCGCTCAAAGCGCGAATCGCTCACGCGGGCCACGTGCAAATCATAGCTATTGCGACCCCGCTCCGCGCGATTGTCAACATGGAAGTAGCTTGCGCGAATGCCCAGGTACGCCACATTATCGGGAACCGCGCGACCCACGTTAAAGGTCATGCCCCAGTCGAGGGCCTCAACTTCTTCGTCGCCGATCTTGCGCGCGCGGCTCGTATTCTTGCAGCCCGTCAGGCGCAGCGCCGCCAGCGTCTGCGGACGGCGGACCACGTCCTCGACGGAGCCGATCTCCTCAACATGCCCGTCGTGCATCACGCAGATGCGCTGGCACAGGCGGCACGCTTCGTCGATGTCGTGACTCACGTAGAGCACGGTGCGGTTGCATACATCGAACAGGTCGAGCATGTTCTGTTCGAGGGCGCTCTTAAGATAGGAATCGAGCGCGCTCATGGGCTCGTCGAACATAAAGATGTCCGGGTGTGCCGCCACCATGCGCGCGAGCGCCACGCGCTGCTGCTGGCCGCCCGAGAGGCGCGCGGGATAGCGGTCGGCGAAATCGGCCAAGCCAAAGATGCCCAGGTAGCGCTCGGCAAGTTTTTTGCGCGCCGCGGCGTCGCCCGCGTCCTTTACGCCGGCACATACGTTATCGGCCACCGTCATGTTAGGAAACAGCTGATAGTTTTGGAACAGTAGGGCGCATTTGCGCTCCTGGGGCGACAGGTTGATGCCCGCCGACGAGTCAAAAAAGGTCACGCCGTTGACGATGATCTTGCCCTCGTCAGGCATCTCCACACCGGCAATGCAGCGCAGCGTACAGCTCTTGCCGCAACCCGAGGCGCCCAGCAGCGCCACGCGCTCCTCGTCGGCCTCAAGCCGCATGTCGAGCACAAACCCGGGATAACGTTTCTTAATATCCAGAACGAGCGACATAGCTTATCGACCTCCCTGCGGCGCCGCATCATCGTGCATGAGCTCGGCCAGCGCCTCGCGATCGATACGCAAGGCATCGCCGCCCTCCGGGTCGAGCGAATCGCTCTGTCCGGCGAGATCTTTGGCCTGTTTGCGCTCCGCACGGGGAAGGCCGCGCTCGCGGTACTTTTGCGAATGCGCGGTGTACATGTTGATGAACAGGATGACCAGGAAACTGAACACGATTACGACGATGACCCAAAAGAGCGCCACCGACGTGTTGCCGCCCATCCACTCAAAGTAGATGGCGATGGGGATGGTCTGGGTAATGCCGGCGTAGTTGCCCGCAAAGAACAGGGTGCAGCCAAACTCGCCCATCGCGCGGGCAAAGGCAAGCACCGTGCCAGCGGCAATCGAGGGCCAGCCAAGCGGCATCATAAGCTTGGTAAAGATGCGGCGCTCGGACCAGCCCAGCGTGCGCGCGGCGTCGAGCATCTGCGCGTCAAGACTCTCGAAGGCTCCGAGCGCCGTGCGGTAAACCAGCGGAAACGACACGACGACGGCCGAAATGACCGCCGCGGGCCACGTAAAAACGATCGAGATGCCGTGCGCAATGAGCCACCGACCGACCCCGGTCGATCGACCAAATAGCATAAGCAGCAAAAAGCCGCAGACCGTGGGTGGCAGCACCATAGGAATCGTAAAGACCGAATCGAGCAGGCCCTTGGTGCGACTCGAGGTACCCATAGTCTTCCACGCGGCGAACAGGCCCAGCGCAAAGGAGATCAGCAGGGCAAGGCCACTCGTTTTTATGGACACCCAAAACGGGCGATAGTCGATGTCGCCCAAAAAGGAAGCCAGAGAGGTCAAGGGCCCCTGCTCATCCCGCATCACGACAGACGATGCTTCTACCATTTGAGCGCTATCAAGCCAACGCGCTCCGCCCTTGGCATCACCCGAGGCCGATGAAATCACCACATAGCGGTCCCCATCCGCACCGCGCTCATCAAAGCCATAGGTATACCCGCCAGCATCAAACGTTGTTTCCGCCGTGACATACCAAGGAAGATCCACGTCCCCCAGCCGCGCACCTCCCATGCAGTTTGCGCTGTCGAGGTCACAGACGAGGGCCTTGAGACCCGATACGCACTCGTTATCCTGCGGATCCAATCCATACTTCTCGACCGCCTTGGGCGATATCCACACCACAACGCGATCGGCAGCAGGCGCTACTACAAGGTCCACATCCTCGTCACCGGGACACCGGTCGCCCTCAGGCTGGCCCTCCATGGCCCGAGCGGTCCCCTTCGCCCACCGCGCAAACCCCTCGATTCCATAGGAAAGCCCATGAGCGGTCGCAGCAACCTGGGCCCCGTCCTCGGCGTCCCCAGCAAACGCAAATCCCGGCACCCAGCAAAGCGCGAAGGTCAAAGCACAGGCGACAAGCATGCGGAATCTATTAAGCACGAAAAGCTCCAAGCGAATACAAGGACGGAGTGAAACACAAAACGATGGAATTATCGCGCCAAGCCGCACTACTCGGAAAGCTCAAAGCCGTACTTAGCCCAAATCTTCTGAGCCTTCTTGTTGGTCAAACAGAAGTCGATGAACGCCTTGGCCTCGTCGGCGTGCTCGGAGCTCTCGGCAACGGCACCCGGGTACACGATGGGTTTGTGCGAATCCTCGGGGCACACGAAGGCTTCCTCGATGCCGTCGTAGCGGAAGATATCGGAGCTGTAGACAAAACCGGCCACGCAGTCGCCTGTAGAGACGTAAGACGCAGCGGTGCCGACCTTGTCGGCCAGGGCCACCTTGTCGGCGATCTCGGGCACATACTCGCCGTCGTCGCCCTCGGTACCGGTGTAGAGGCCCACAGAGGCCAGGGTCTGGTTGGCGTACTTGCCGGCGGGGACGGTCTTGGCGTCGCCGATGGCAATCTTGCCGTCCAGATTCGCGACGTCGGCGATGGCCTCAACCTTGGTGTCGGAGCCCTCGGCGCGAATAATCACGAGGTCGTTGACGAACATGTCCTCACGGGTGCCGGCGTCGACGAGCTCGGCGGTCTCAGCGTCATCCATGGTGCCCTTGGAAGCGGTGATGAGCACGTCGACCGTGGCACCGGCGCGCATCTGCTCGACGAGGTCGCCAGACGCCTTAAACTGCGTGTCGGCAAACGTGGTGCCGGTCTGGTCGGTGTAGAGCTCCTGAACCTCGGGCAGAGCCTTCTCGAGCGAGTTGGCGGCAAAGACTTGCAGCTCGACAGCTTTCTTGGAAGATGTCTTAGCAGAACCGGCATCGGATCCGGCCGGCTCGGACGTCTTGCTGCCCGAGCAGCCGGCAAGACCAAGGCCGGCAGCGGCGACAGCAGAAAGCGAGACAAAACCGCGGCGAGAAACCATATCGAACATATTCAACCCTTTCGGACGTTTTGCCCGGGTACCCCACCGCGAGCTTTATTCTGTAACTAGATTATACTTCCGCGCGAATAATGTTTGTGATAATGATTTCTCGCCTAATAAATTTCTTTTACCGATAACCCCGAGCCGGCCGCACTGTCGCTGCATAAAAAGGGCGGAGCAGCCCGTAAGGTCGCTCCGCCGCAGGTAGTGCGCTTATTTGGCGTGCCCACCGCCCGCCGTCATTTGGGCCGCATGCTCCAACTGGTCGCTCACGGCCTCCCAGCTTTCGCGGGCCGCTTTCGTGGATCCCGGAAAGTTGATGACAAGTGTATACCCACGCTGCATGCACACGGCGCGCGAGAGCATGGCGCGGCGCGTCTTGGACATGGAGTACGCACGGATTGCCTCTGCAATACCCGGCACATCGCGGTCGCAAACGGCACGCGTCGCCTCGGGCGTCACATCGCGCATCGAAAGCCCCGTGCCGCCGCAGGTGAGCACGACATTGGCGTGGCACTCATCGGCGGCTTCCACAATGGCATCACCGATCTCGCTGGCGTCGTCGCGCACGACCACATGTGAGGCAACCGTCCAGCCCTGCGCCTCGATAAGTTCCTCGAGCGCGGCACCCGCCTCGTCCTGGGCAAGATCGCGCGTATCCGAGCACGTCACAATCGAAATCTTCAGCTCCATAGCATTCCTCCTATAGCACCGTGCCCTCAGGCAGGTCGACACGCACGACATCCACGACGCCGCCCGCCTTGAGCTCGCACGGTCCTTCGTCAATACGCAGCAGGCAGTTGGCCCGCTGCATCGTGCCGAGCAACGCCGAATTCTGCGTCTTGGCCTCGGTCACCAACAACTCACCGGTCTCGGGATCGCGCAAAACCGTGGCGCGATCGAAGAAGCGGCGATGCTGTCGCTTTTTCACGCTGTGCGTGAGCGTCGCCCGCTGCACGGGGCGCACGCCCTCGGCAAAGCCGCGCATCTTACGGATCGCCGGACGGGCAAGCATCTCAAAGCCTACATACGCCGCGGCCGGATTGCCTGAAAGTCCCAGGTAGGGCTTACCTGCGAGCAAGCCAAACGTAATGGCCTTGCCCGGGCGCATCGAGATGCGGTCAAACAGCACCTCGCCCTCGCGGCGGACGAGCGCCGTCACGAAATCGTAATCGCCCGCCGAGGCGCCACCGCTCGTAATGACAAAATCGCACTCCTGCACGGCACGATGCACCAGCTCGGCAATCGCCTGCTCATCATCGGGCGCAATGCCGTAGAACACGGGCTCGGCTCCTGCATCGAGCGCTTCGGCCATCAGCGCCGAGGAGTTGGAATCGCGAATCTGACCGCGCGCTGGTACCTTACTCGGTGCGACCAGTTCCGTGCCCAGCGAGATAATGCCCACGCGCGGGGCAGCGTGCACCTTCACGCTTGCATACCCGGCGCTTGCCAGCAGACCCGCGCCCGCCGGGGCCACAACCTCTCCAGCACGCATCACGACGTCACCGGCATGGGCCTCCTCGGCGGCAGAGCGAACATTCTCCCCTACCTTGGCAGGTGCCGAGAAGCTCACGTGCGAGCCCTCGTTGCCGTCACCGTCAAGTACCTCGACAATCTCGTATTTCACTACGGCATCGGCACCCTCGGGCACCGGCGCGCCCGTCATGATGCGAACCGTCTCGCCCGCGCCGATTGCGCCCTCAAAGACATGGCCCGCGGCCTCGTGTCCTACGACGGAGAGCGTCACCGGAATGTCACCGGCGGCCGCAGCAAGATCGGCTGCGCGCACGGCATATCCGTCCATAGCGCTGTTGGCAAACGGCGAGATGTCGATATCGGCCACCGCATCCTTGGCCAAGGGAAGACCGGCGGCCTGCCACACGGGAATCTCGACGAGATCGGTCGGAGCAACGTGCGACAGGACAATCGACTGTGCGTCATCCAGCGGAATGAGTTTCTCTGCCATATGCACCTCTTAATGCCACGGCGCACAACAGGGGCGCCGATTCTTTATGCTTGTCTCAGTATAATCCCCCGACGCACGACCGCGACTCAGCCTGTACCCGCAAATACACCTGTCGGTTGCAGGCCGCGAAACAGAATGGAAACCAACCCACCGGCTCGTCGCGTTTACCGCGTTCTATAATGCTTGCGTTGCAACCTAAAAGAGGAACGTATGGCTCATAACGACAAACCCGAAAGCGCAAACGAGGCTCAGGATCATTCCCAGCCGCTCGACGACGGCGGCTTTTTCTCCCTGAACGACGTCATCATGGCAGGCAGGCATCAGCTCACCCGCTCCGAGCAGCTCTTGGCTGCCGACACGCGCCGCAACGCCCGCAACCTACTCGCGAGCGCCAAGTTGCTCGTACTCGTCGTCATCGTCTCGCTCGCCATGGGCGTCGCCGCTTGGGCGTTTTTGGCCTCGTTGAATATCGCCACCGACTATCGCGAACACCATGCGTGGATTTACGCACTGCTTCCCGTTGTGGGCGTTGCCACCGCATGGGTGTACAAAAACCACGGTCTTGCCGCCAAACGCGGTAACAACCTGGTCATCGACTCCGCTCTGGGCACACGCCTCATCCATATGCGCATGGCCGTCCTCACCTTCGTCTGCTCCACGCTCACGCACCTAACGGGCGGATCGGCCGGTCGCGAGGGAGCCGCGGTTCAGATTGGCGGCACCATCGCCAGCAACATCTCGAGCCTCGCCCACCTCAAAAAGCATGATCACCACGACCTCATGCTCGCCGGCATCTCGTCCGCTTTTGGCGCCGTATTCGGCTCGCCCCTCGCCGGCGCGTTCTTTGGCATGGAGATGTGCTTTATCGGCAAGATCGACTACACCGCAGGCATCTACTGCCTGGTTGCCTCGTTTACTGGCTACTTTACGTCGCTTGCCTTGGGAACCGAGTACGAGGCGAATGTTATCGCCAGCGTTCCCGCCATGACGCCCAAGACAGTCGTCATCGTTGTTATCAGCGCCATCATCTTCGGTCTGACGGCACGCCTCTTTGCCTGGTCGGTTCGAACCGTCAAGAGCCTGTACGGTCGCTTTATCACCAATTACCTCGTTCGCGCACTTATAGGCGCACTCGTGGTTTTGGCCGCCTATGCCCTCCTCGACGCCTGGGACTACGCCGGCCTTTCCACGTGGCTTTCCGGCGCTGGATTTGCCGGCAACACCACCCTGGCGGACGCAGCCATCAAGTTGGTCGTCACAGCGCTCACCCTGGGCGCCGGCTTCCAAGGCGGCGAGGTCACGCCCCTGTTTGGTATCGGTGCGGCGCTCGGCGGCTGGATAGGTTGCCTCGTCGGAATCGATCCCAGCTTTCTGGCAGCTCTCGGCATGCTCGGCGTGTTCTGCGCCGGCCTTAACGTGCCCATCACCACCTGTATGATGGCCATCGACCTGTTCCACGGCACGGCAGCCGGGTTCTTTGTCATCGTGGCCTTTATCAGCTACCTAACCGCCGGACACCGCGGCGTGTACCCCGCCCAGCGCATCATCTCGCCCAAGCGCCGTTCACTTATTGTGGATGAGGGCGGTACGGTAGCGGATGCTATCGAGCGCCACAACGACCTGATAGAGTAGACGTTAGTATTCGCCGTGCAGCCACAATCGGGGGCAATTCGACCTGAGCGCGACCGCACCGTCACGTCATACGCCGGGAGTCGTTCCATGCACGCAACTGATTTTGGTCGCACGCTCATCATCGCCAACCCAGCCGCCCAGTCGGGTGCGGCGCGCGAAGTTGCCGAGCGCCTGCAGCGCTTTTTGGACATGACCGCGAGCGCATCCCAGTTTGACCTGGTGCTGACCGAGCGCATGGGACACGCCAAGGAGCTGGCCGCGCAGGCCCAGGGCTATCGCACCGTTATCGCCCTTGGCGGCGACGGCGTGATTCACGAGGTCGTCAACGGGCTTATGACACAGGATGAGGCGGTCCGGCCCGCTCTTGCCGTCCTGCCCGTAGGCTCCGGCAACGATTTTGCCCAAACGCTCGGTATCGATGATTTCTCCGGTAAGGATTTTGGCGCGCTGCTCACCTGCGAGCTGCAGCGTCAGGACATCGGGCGCATTCGCTCATGGAACCCCGCAAACGGTATCGGCGAGGCTTCCGTTGAGTACTACGACCAGACGCTTTCGGTCGGCATCGATGCCGCCATCGGCCTGGGCACCACCGAGCTGCGCAAAAAGACCGGCTTGACGGGCGCGCCGCTCTACACCCTTTCGGGACTTGAGCAGTTTGGCCTGCGCTATCGCAACTACCCCATGACAGTCAGCTTTGACGGGGCGCCCGCCGAGCGCGTGAGGGCGATCATCATGGCGATTCAGCTGGGCCCCACGTATGGCTCGGGCTATCGCATCTGTCCCGATGCCGACCCCTGCGACGGCATGCTCGACGTCTGCTACGCATGCGGCCCCGTCCCTCGCGCGATTGCCCTGCCTATGTTTCTTTCGGCCAAGGACGGCCACCACACCAAGCTGCCACCGGTTCGCATGCGCCACTGCCGCCATGCCGAGCTCACTTTTGAGGAGCCAGACTACCCCATCCAAGCCGACGGCGAGCCCGTTGTCGCCTCGCGCATCGAGGTCGACGTCCTTCCCGCCGCTCTCGAAGTCTGGCACCCAACCCGCTAACCCCCCCCCATAAGTTGCGGTGCA
>WGSK01000004.1:0-76327 GCA_014871655.1 Collinsella sp.
GGACGGGGTCGCCGCAGACGGTGCCTTCGCCGTCGATGATCGACAGGCACATGAAGGGCCAGCGCTGGTCGAGAGTCTTGCTGCCGTCGACGCGCACGCGATCGACGGTGTAGCAGGGGCAAGACTCGAGCTCGGTCACGCCATCCACCTCGGGCGCGGTCACCGTGCCGTCGGTCGGAGCCTGAGCGTCAAAGTTTATGCAGTCGAGGCTCTGCTCAATGTGCAGGGGACGCAGCTTGCCGTCGGTGCCGGGACGGTCGTAGTCGTACAGGCGATACGTCACGTCGCTCGACTGCTGCGTCTCCAAAATGAGCGTGCCGGTCTTGATGGCGTGCACGGTACCGGAATCAATCTGGAAAAAGTCGCCCTGGTGGATCGGCAGTACGTTGAGCATGTCGTCCCAGCGGCCGTCCTCGATCATCTGCGCGGCCTCGGCGCGGTCATGCGCGCGCTGGCCGACGATGATCGTGGCACCGGGCTCGCAGTCCAGCACATACCAGCACTCGGTTTTTCCCAGGCTGCCGTTCTCGTGCTTGGCGGCGTACTCGTCGTTGGGATGAATCTGGATTGAAAGGTCGTCCTTGGCGTCCAGAATCTTAATGAGCAGCGGGAACTCCTTGCCTTCGCAATTGCCAAAGAGCTCGCGGTGCTCGGCCCACAGCCATGACAGCGTGTGACCGGCGTACGGGCCCTCAGCGATCTGGCAGTCGCCGTTGGGATGGGCCGAGATGGCCCAGCACTCACCGATGGGACCCTCGGGAATGTCGTAGCCAAACACGGCCTCCAGCTGGCGGCCGCCCCAGATCTTCTCGTGGAAGATCGGCGTCAGTTTAATCAAATCGGACATGTTCATACTCCCATTGTGCTGCGTGGGCGCCGCGTAAAACTGCTCAAAACGAGCGCCCGCATGACTACAAAAACCTATGCCAACGTTACATTGTGCAACTCAAAGCGGTCGCCAACGTTGCGCGAGGTCGAATACTCAAAGGCGGCACCGCTGTCCAAAAAGCCAATCTGGGTGAGCTCGAGCAGGGGAGAGCCAGGTTTGGTGTCCAGACGCTCGGCTTCTTCCTCGGTTGCTGCCACGGCGCGAATGGTACGGTGAAAGCTCGAAATCTTCAGCCCGCATTGCTCTCGGATGAAGCGGTAGAGCGATCCGTACAGGTCCTTCTTTTTCAGCCCCGGAATCAGCTCGAGGGGCATGTAGGTGTACTCGATAACGATGGGCTCCTCATCGGCCTGACGCACGCGCACGACGTGATAGGCAAAGTCATCCTCGGCAATTCCCAGCTGGGCTGCGATGTCCGCTGGTGGATTAACAATCGAGAAATCGTAGACCACCGAGGTCACCTTCTCCCCGCGGTGCTCATACGAAAAACCCTGGGCACGGTCGTTTTTGCCCTGGAAAAACGCCTGGCCGGGAAGTCCCGCCGTGTCCTTAACGTAGGTACCCGATCCACGACGGCTGGTAATAAGACCTTCCTCGGTGATTTGCTCGATAGCTCGTTTGACGGTGATTTTGGAAACGCTATAGAGCTCGCAGAACTCAACGACGGTGGGAAGCTTATCGCCCGGTTTAAGAGCGCCATCCTCAATACTCCGACGAATATCTGCAGCTATCGCCTCGTATTTGGGAATCATGGAACCTCCTTTCCGACATATTTGAATACAAAAGTAAGTATAACCCTCAACAGGGCACCCATATTACTTTTATCTAAGAAGTTCGAGAAAGAAAAAAGAAAAAGACTCTTTACTTTTGAAATTAGAGCGCTATAGTTTAAGCAACAAACGGAATCCTACCGCAGAACAGGATTGACTGTTTGGGGACGGTTTTGTTTTGGCAGGTTGGATATCGGTATGACCGGTGCGCGCCCGCGCCGGATAACCTGTCAAAGCAAACCCGTCTCCAACCGGAAGCTCTAGAACACGAAAGCGAGGACTTTGATGGCACAGTATCAGCTGCCCAACGACTTCTTCTTTGGCGCTGCTATGTCCGGCCCGCAGACTGAGGGTCAGTGGAACCAAGGCGGCAAGCTCGAGAACCTGTGGGACACCTGGTCCATCCAGGATCTGGGTTCGTTCTACAACTGCGTTGGCTCTTATGCCGGCAATGACTTTATGGCCAAGTACCAGGAAGACTTTCGCATTTTGAAGGACTTGGGCCTGGATACCTATCGCACTTCCATTCAGTGGAGCCGTCTGCTCGATGCCGACGGCAACCTTAATGAGGAGGGCGCTGCGTGGTATCACGAGCTGTTCCGCGCCTCTCGCGAGGCTGGTCTGGAGCCGTTCGTCAACCTGTACCACTTTGACATGCCCACCTACCTCTTTAACCGTGGCGGCTGGGAGAGCCGTGAGGTCGTCGAGGCTTACGCGCATTACGCCGACGTCGCCTTCCACGAGTTTGGCCAGGAGATTAAGTACTGGTTCACCTTTAACGAGCCCATCGTCGAGCCCGAGCAGCGCTATCAGGAGGGCGTGTGGTTCCCGCAACTTCACGACTTTAGCCGCGCTCGCACCGTGCAGTATCACATCTCGCTGGCACATGCGCTGGCCGTGGCCAACTATCGTCGCGCCTATGACGAGGGCGCTATTCGCTCCGATGCCAAGATCGGCATGATCAACTGCTTTACCCCGGTCTACACCAAGGAGAACCCCAGCGAGGCAGACCTCGAGGCCGTGCGTATGACCAGCGGCATCAACAATCGCTGGTGGCTCGACCTTATTACCAAGGGCGAACTTCCCGCCGACGTGCTCGACAGCCTGGCCGAGGGCGGCGTTAAGCTCCCGTTCCGTGCCGGCGACCAAGAGATTCTCAAGCAGGGTGTTGTCGACTGGCTCGGCTGCAACTACTACCACCCCACGCGTGCTCAGGCACCGGCGAGCAAGGTCGACCAGTACGGTCTGCCGCACTTTGCCGACGAGTACGTATGGCCCGACGCCGTTATGAACGAGAGCCGCGGCTGGGAGATCTACCCGCAGGGCCTCTACGACTTTGGCATGGACTGCGCCAAGAACTATCCCGATCTTGAGTGGTTCGTTTCCGAGAACGGCATCGGCATCATGGACGAATACAAGAACCGTGACGCCGAAGGAACCATCCAGGATGACTACCGCGTCGACTTTGTACGCCAGCACCTGGAGTGGGTTGCCAAGGCAATCGCCGAGGGCGCCAAGTGCCGCGGATACCATTATTGGGCCGTCATCGATAATTGGTCTTGGGCGAATGCCTTTAAGAACCGTTACGGTTTTGTCGAGGTCGACCTTATGGACGGCTACAAGCGCCGCCTTAAGAAGTCGGCAGCTTGGCTCAAGCAGGTCGCCACGACTCACGTGGTTGATTAGCGACCGGGCGAACGCCCGGACCGCGCGCCGCCGCGCGCAACACATGGCACATCTGGTGGCAGAGGGCGACAGACCACCGTGCGAATAGGAAAAGACCGGATTTGAAAGTTAGGAGCAATCATGGCCAGTGACAACGGAAAGAGCTTCCTCGACAAGTTTGCCGAGGTCTCTGCGAAGGTGGGAAACCAGGTTCACCTGCGTTCCCTGCGTGACGCCTTCGCGACCATCACGCCGCTCTATATCCTTGCGGGTATCGCGGTTCTTATTAACAACGTCGTGTTCCCTCTGTTCCCGCTCGATGCGGCGGGCCTTGCCAACCTTCAGACGTGGGGCTCGGCAATTACGCTGGGCACCCTCAACGTCTCTGCCATTATCTTGGCCGGATTGATTGGCTACAGCCTCGCCAAGAACAAGCGTTTCGATAACCCGCTCGCTTGCGTGGTCGTCGCTATCTCTGCTTTCGTCATCATGATGCCGCAGCAGATCACCGCCTCGCTTGCCGCCACGAGCCCGCTGCTCACCGACAAGATTACCTCCGCCGAGGTCACGGGCGCCCTTTCGACTGCTAACACCGGCACCAACGGTCTGTTCTCGGCTATTATCATCGCCCTGCTTTCCGTCTCACTCTTCATCAAGATTTCTGGCGTCGAGAAGCTCAAGGTTAAGCTGGGCGAGGGTGTGCCCCCCGCGGTCTCCAACTCCTTCAACGTCATGATCCCGATGCTGCTCAACCTCGCAATCTTCGCTCTTGCCGCAGCCCTGCTCGCCGTGTGCGCCGGCACCGATCTGTGCGCCATCATCTCCACGTGCATCTCCAACCCGCTCAAGAACATCATGAACGCCGGTCCGTGGGCTGTTATCCTCATCTACACCCTTGCCAACCTGCTGTTCTGCGTCGGTATTCACCAGTCCACCATCTCTGGCGCTACCGTCGAGCCGATCCTGACCATGCTCATCGTCGACAACATGGCTACCTTTGCCGCCGGTGGCACCATCCAGCCCGATCACTACATGAACATGCAGATCGTTAACAGCTTTGCCCTCATCGGCGGCTCGGGCTGCACCCTCATGCTTCTGCTCGACACGCTCCTGTTCTCCAAGAACAAGGCTTCCGAGACCGTTTCCAAGATGGCTATCCTGCCTGGTCTGTTCAACATCAACGAGCCGGTTATCTACGGTTACCCCATCGTGTACAACCTGCCGCTCATGATCCCGTTCGTCCTTCTTCCCGACCTGTTCATCGGCATCACCTATGGCCTTACCTGCGCAGGCATCATCAGCCCCTGCATCGCCCAGGTGCCCTGGACTATGCCTCCCGTCATCAACGCCCTGCTCGCTACGGGCTTTGACTGGCGCGCCGGCGTGTGGCAGGCTCTCGAGATTGTCATTGGCATGGCCGTCTACCTGCCCTTTATGAAGATTTCCGAGAAGGCAATCGCCAAGCAGGAGACTCTTGCCGAGTAGAACGCCTAACGTTCGTCCCTTTCACCTTGCGGGCGCCGGTACGCGGTGCCGGTGCCTGCACCTCTCTTCTGCGTAAGGGCGCAGAAAGAGGGCACAATAACCGCAAGGAATATAACCAGTCGTCGTCTGCGCGCCGCGCAGTTATAAGGAGGAAACCATGAAGAAGATCATGCTCTGCTGCAATGCCGGTATGTCCACGAGCCTGCTGGTCCAGAAGATGCAGGCCGAGGTTGCAAACCGTGGTCTGGATATCGAGGTCGAGGCTCGTCCCATGAACGAGGCCCACGATCACCTGGACGAGTGCGACATGTTGCTGCTTGGCCCGCAGATCGGCTACACCAAGGGTGACTTTGAGAAGGAGGCCGCCGGTCGTTTTCCGGTCGAGGTCATCAACATGGTCGACTACGGCCGCATGAACGCTGCCGGCATCATCGATCACTGCGTCAGCGTGATGGGCTAGGTGCAGCATATGGAGGATATGAACGAGTTGCAGATGACCTGTTTCGAGATCATCAGCTACGTCGGTACCGCCAAGAGCATGTACATCAATGCCGTGCAAAAGGCCAAGGAGGGCGATTTTGACGCCGCCGAGGAGCTTATCAAGCAGGGCGACGAGGCCTATAACGGTGGCCACGATGTTCACATGGGGCTTCTGAAGAAAGAGGCCAACGGCGAGCGTAACGGCGAGGCCCCGTTGATTCTGCTGCATGCCGAGGACCAGATGGCCGGTACCGAGACCATGCGCGTCATGGCGACGGAGCTCATCGAGATCCACAAGCAGCTGCGGGCACTTAAGGCCTAGTCGGCGTTATCGCCGCGATGGACCGCGCGCTCCAACAGACAACATAGTCCCTTTGACGGGTGCCGGGAGTCTCCGCCTCCCGGCACCTTTATTTTTGGGGATGGTCTTGCGCGGCCTGTTGAGCGGCCAATTGCGTTACCCCAGATAAAACCTGCCAAAACAAACCTGTCCCTTTTTGGTAGGTTTTTGCCTTGGGAGCGGTACCATACAGGCAATGTTTAAACGAGAAAGGCGGGCTCCCATGGAACCTAAGCAGTATTACATCGGCATCGACGTCGGCGGCACCTCGGTCAAGGAGGGTCTGTTCGATGAGGACGGAAACCTGCTTGCCAAGGCCAGCGTGCCCACGCCTCCCATCGTTGACGCTGCGGGCTTTGCCGCGGTGACCGAGGCTATCGACCAGGTGGTCGCCAAGGCCCAGATTCCGCGTGCCTTTGTGTCGGGCATTGGCCTGGCCGTTCCGTGCCCCATCCCGGCATCGGGCGATGCCAAGGTCAAGGCGAACATCGCCATCAACCTGCCCGAGCTCAAGATCGCCATCCAGGAGCACTGCCCCGACGCGGTCGTTAAGTACGAGAACGACGCCAACGCTGCTGCTATGGGCGAGGCCTGGCTCGGCTCTGCCAAGGGCGTACAGAACGTGGTGATGGTCACCATTGGTACCGGCGTGGGCGGCGGCGTTATCGTTAACGGCGACGTGGTATCGGGCGTTGTGGGTGCTGGCGGCGAGATCGGCCACATGTGCCTGAACCCGGCCGAGGAGCGCACTTGCGGCTGCGGCGGTCATGGCCACTTGGAGCAGTATTCCAGCGCCACCGGCGTGGTGAGCAACTATCTGGCCGAGTGCGAGAAGGCGGGCGTCGAGCCCATCGAGCTCACCGGCCCCTCAGATTCCAAGGACGTGTTCCAGGCCTGCCGCGAGGGCGACAAGCTCGCGCTGGCCGCGGCCGATACCATGGCCGACTATCTCGGTCGCGCCCTGGCGCTTATTGCCAACGTGGTGGATCCCGAGATGTTCCTCATCGGCGGCGGCGCCTCCGCCTCGGCCGATGTCTACCTCGACAAGGCTCGCGAGTACTTTAAGCGCTACGCGCTCTCTGCCTCGCGCGAGACGCCCATTAAGGTCGCTTCGCTCGGAAACGACGCCGGCATCATCGGTGCCGCCTACGTAGCCCTGCGCGCCGCCGGTAAATAGCTGGTGCAAGGGGGACAGGTTACTTTGCACCAACATGGTGCAAAAGGGACAGCCTTGGCCCCCGTGCCTGCGCCCCAAAATATACCGTGGCCCTTCCGTCTGCGAAGGCTCGGCATCGGCGTGCTACCATAGCTACGTCCAAGTACACATATCAAGTGGAGGATATCCATGGCAAACGTTCTTGTCTTTGGTCACCAGAACCCCGATAACGACGCCATCATGAGCGCCGTCGTCCTGTCCCAGCTGCTCAACCAGGTTGAGTATGCCGGCAATACCTACGAGGCCTGCGCCCTTGGTCAGCTTCCGGCAGAGTCTGCCAAGCTGCTCGCCGACGCCGGCATTGCCGAGCCCCGTGTGATCGAGTCCGTCGAGGCCGGCCAGCTCGTCGTCCTCACCGACCACAACGAGTCTGCCCAGTCCGTCGCCGGCCTTAAGGACGCCACGGTCTTTGGCGTTGTCGATCATCACCGCATCGGCGACTTCGAGACCGCCGGCCCGCTGCACTACATCTGCCTGCCCTGGGGCTCCAGCTGCACCATCGTCACCAAGCTCGCCGGCGTGCTCGGCGTTGAGCTTTCCGACGTCCAGGCCAAGCTGCTGCTCTCGGCCATGATGACCGACACGCTCATGCTCAAGAGCCCCACCACCACCGATGTCGACCGCGCCGTCGCCGCCAAGCTCGGCGAGCAGGTGGGCGTCGACCCGGTCAAGTTTGGCATGGAGGTCTTCCTCACCCGTCCGTCTGGCTCCTTCACCGCAGCCGAGATGGTCGGCAACGACATCAAGATGTTCGAGCCTGCCGGCAAGAAGCTGCTCATCGGCCAGTACGAGACTGTCGACAAGAGCCGTGCGCTTGGCATGATCGACGAGATTCGCGAGGCCATGCGCGCCTACGCCGCCGAGAAGGGTGCCGACGGCATCGTCCTGTGCATCACCGACATCATGGAGGAGGGCTCGCAGGTCCTGCTCGAGGGCGAGACCGAGGCCGCTCAGAAGGGCCTGGGCATTGCCGACGAGCACGACGGCGTCTGGATGCCGGGCGTCCTCTCCCGTAAGAAGCAGGTCGCTGCCCCCATCATGGCCGCCTGCTAGGTTTAGTTGACCAAACGCCACGACCGGATCGCGGACGCCCCGTGATCCGGTCGTTTTTTGTGCACGGCGCCGCGTCGTCTCTTGGATAGGCGTGCCCGTGCCGCTGAGAAATAATGTTCAACCTGTGGTTCCGCTTTTCGGCCACGCCTGCGTGCTTGTCGTGCAGGGTAGGCTAGATGCAAGCGTAATACGTTAGAGCGCGGCGCCGCCACTTGGGCGGGCCGTGCTTTTTTAAGACGGGAGCCTTCCCGTGAAAGGAGCCGCCCATGGCAGCAACTGAGCAGCTGTTCAACGTTCGTGAGCGCAAACGCTTTGAACGTCACGACATCTGGGAGCGCATCGCCGAGAACGGCACGGTTTCCGCCGCCGTCATGGTCTTCGCCGCCATCGCCGCCGTCATTTGCGCCAATACCGATGCCTACGAGGCCATCCATCACTTTTTGGAGACCCCGCTGTATGTGGGTCTTGGCAACCTTACGGCCGGTCTCACCGTTGAGCTTTTCGTCAACGACTTCCTCATGGCGATTTTCTTTTTGTTGGTGGGCATTGAGCTTAAGTACGAGATGACGGTCGGCGAGCTCAAGAATCCGCGTCAGGCCATGCTTCCCATGCTGGCGGCCGTGGGCGGCGTCGTCGTTCCCGCCTGCATCTACCTGATCTTTAACCATGCTGGCGCGCACAACGGCTGGGCCATCCCCATGGCAACCGATATTGCCTTCGCACTGGGCGTGCTGTCGCTTTTGGGCAATCGCGTGCCCAACGGCGTGCGCGTGTTCTTCTCGACGCTCGCCATCGCCGACGACCTCATCTCCATCGCCGCCATCGCCATCTTCTACGGTCAGAGCCCCAATCCGTTTTGGTTGGGCGCCGCCGCGCTTGTGACCTGCGCGCTCGTGTGGCTCAACAAGACGCAGCATTACCGCCTTGCCCCGTATTCGGTACTGGGTCTGCTGTTGTGGTTCTGCATGTTCAAGAGCGGCGTCCATGCCACGCTTGCCGGCGTCATCTTGGCCTTTACCATCCCGGCCAAGTGCGGCGTCAAGCTCGATAGCCTCACCGATTGGTTGGGCGAGTGCCTGCCGCTGCTCGATGACCGCTACGACGACGAGGCACACATCCTGGGCCAGCATGACTTTACCGTCTCGACCACCAAGGTCGAGCGCGTCATGCACCGCGTGACCCCGCCGCTCATCCGCATGGAGCGTCTGATCTCCACGCCGGTCAACTTTGTGATTCTGCCGATCTTTGCGTTCGTCAACGCACAGGTTCGCCTGGTGGGCGTGGACATGAGCACGCTGCTCACCGACCCGGTGACGCTCGGCGTGTACTTTGGCATGCTGCTGGGCAAGCCGATCGGCATCTTTGGCATGACGTTCGCCTTGGTCAAGCTCAAAGTCTGCGAGCTGCCGCACAATGTCAACTGGCACATGATTGCCGGTGTGGGCATTTTGGGCGGCATCGGCTTTACCATGTCGATTCTCATCAGCGGTCTTGCCTTCCCGACGGCCCAGTTTGAGGTTCTGGCTGCCAAGGCCGCTATTCTCGCCGGCTCTGTCACCGCGGCCGTACTTGGCATGATCTACATGAGTGTGATCTGCAAGCACCCCGCGCCCAAGAACGAGTAAAAGTTCGAAAACAGACACCAGAACCGGTTTGGATGCGTTCGAAACTCGGATCCGGGTGCTACTGGCCCTCTGCCAGACACCCCCGTGGTCAAAAAACGCCGTTTGTGAGTACTGTCACAAACGGCGTTTCATTTTAGGTGTGGAAAATAATGAACAAAGTTATAAGAACTGTACGTTAATGAGTGAGCATCGACTTCCAATTCGGCGCTGGTTGACGGTGACTAGGGAGTTTCAAGTCCAGTTGTGCCGATTTCGACCAAAAATCGCTGCTACTAAAAAAGTAACAGTACTCATATTTGCCCTTTTTTGGCCACAAGCCCTAAAACAAGCTACGCCAGGGTCGGGAAACGGGCCAAATCGTCGGCCTCGAGGCTTATTCCACGGTGCCGTAGATGGCGCCCCAGCCGTGGGCGGCCAAGGCGGAGTTGAGCTGGTCGCAAAGTGACTGGCGGTCGTAATAGCCGGGCGGTAGCAGGTTCACGATTTCCATGAGATCGGGCGCCAGGTCCAAGATTTCGGCCTGTACGATCAGATCCAGGCGGTCGATGGCGTGGCGGTCGTAAAACAGCCCGTCGACCAGGCGCTGCAGGTCGCCGAATTCCTCGGCCTGGAACGATCCGTACTCCATAGTGCCTCCTTGGGCGCCCCACGCCGGCATGCGCGGCGATTCGTAATTCATTGCGATGGACTTAATCTATCACGGCTTCATACCCTTGCGGCGGTGGCGGTCTATACTTAGACGAACTGCAACGTCCCGCTTCGCGAAAGGTCGCACACATGCAGACGATCTACCAGAAGATGGAAACCACCGAACTCGATGCCGCCATCGAGGCACTCAAAGCCGAGGTCGCCGAGGTCAAGGCCAAGGGCCTGGCGCTCGACATGGCCCGCGGCAAGCCGTCGCCCTCCCAGGTGGACATCTCTCGACCCATGCTCGATATCCTCAATGCCGACGCCGATTTGCACGACGGCAACGTCGACTGCTCCAATTACGGCTGTTTTGAGGGCATTCCCTCGGCACGCAAGTTGGCAGGGGAGTTCCTGGGCTGTCCCGCCGAGCAGACGCTCGTGCTGGGTTCGTCGAGCTTGCTGATCGAGCACGATATCGCCGGTATGTTCTGGCGTTGCGGCTCATGTGGTAGCGACCCTTGGGAGGCTTACGAGGCCGCGCACGACGGCAAGAAGGTCAAGTTCCTGTGCCCGGTTCCCGGCTACGACCGCCACTTTGGCATCACCGCCGATCTGGGTATCGAGAACGTCCCCGTCGCGATGACCGACAACGGCCCCGACATGGACGAGGTCGAGCGCCTCGTCGCCGCCGACGATTCCATCAAGGGCATCTGGTGCGTGCCCAAGTATTCCAACCCCACGGGTATCACCTTTAGCGAGGACACCGTGCGCCGCCTGGTCGAGATGCACACGGCCGCGCCCGATTTCCGCATCTTCTGGGACAACGCCTACTGCGTGCACGACCTGTACGACGAGACCGACGAGCTCGCAAACATCTTTGACCTCGCTCGCGCGGCGGGCACCGAGGACCGCGTGGTGGCATTTGCCTCGACGTCCAAGATCACCTTCCCGGGCGCCGGTATCGGCTTTATCGGTGCGAGCCCCGCGGTCATCGCCGAGTTCTCCAAGCGCCTGAAGGCCGGCCTCATCAGCGCCGACAAGCTCAACCAGCTGCGTCACGTGCGCTTCCTTCCCACCATCGAGGCGGTCAAGGAGCACATGAAAAAGCATGCCGAGTTCTTGCGCCCGCGCTTTGAGGCCGTCGAGCGCAAGCTCACCGAGGGCTTGGGCGACACGGGCTGCGCCACCTGGACGCACCCCCGCGGCGGCTACTTTGTAAGCTTCGATGGTCCCGAGGGCTCGGCTCAAAAGGTCGCCGCGCTTTGCGCCGACCTGGGCGTCAAGCTCACGCCGGCCGGTGCTACCTGGCCCTATGGCAAGGACCCGCGCGATACCAACATCCGCATCGCGCCGAGCTATCCCACGGTCGAGGACCTGGAGGCCGCGCTCGATGTGCTGGTGCTGGCCGTTAAGCTTGTCGCTGCCGAGCTCGCGCGTGCCGAGCGCGCCTAACGCGCGGCTTCCCGTACTATCCGCACCTTCGATACGTAAAGGAGCATATACATGGATTTGGGTATTTCCACCAACCCCACGCCAGAGCTCTACACCATTAAGGTAACCGGCGAGATCGATATCTCTAACGCCGATAGCCTGCGCAATGCCATCGACCTGGCGCTCGAGCAGCACACCGAGGCCGTTGAGCTCGATTTTGCCCAGGTGAGCTACATCGATTCGACGGGCATTGGCGTGCTCGTGGGCGCCGCGCACCACGCGGTCGATCACGGCAAGCGCTTTAGCTGCACCAATGTGCAGCCCCCGGTGATGCGCGTGGTCCAGCTGTTGGGTGTCGACCAGGAGATTTCGATCACCGCTGCATAATCTTTGCCCCAAAAGGGCGTGCCGTTTGGCATATGTTTGTGATGCGCTCGGACGTTTTGGCGTCCGGGCGCTATACTTGACCGAATGAATAGACGAGTTCCGGCCGAATGGCGCGGTGCGGGCTCGACTCACATCGAGCCTTGGAGGTATGTGTGTTTGGTATTGGAGAGGGTGAGCTCGCGATCATCGTGGTCTTCGGCTTTTTGCTGTTTGGCCCGGATAAGCTCCCACAGATGGGCCGTACGATCGGCCGTGCCATCCGTCAGTTCCGCGAGACGCAGGAAAAGATGACGGCCGTTGTTCAGTCCGAGATTATCGATCCGGTGAGCGAGGCCGCGTCGGCCCCGGTCAAGCCCAAGAAGACTGCCGTCGATGACGATTCCGATGCAGACGAGGATGCCGTCGAGACAGCTGCGCCCGCAAAGAAGGAGACCTTTGCCGAGCGCCGTGCCCGCCTTGCTGCCGAGAAGGCCGCAAGCGAGGGTGCTGCTGAGGGCGAAGGTGCTGCTGAGGAGGCCGAGGGCGCCGAGTCCACCGAGGCCGAGCCTGCCACTGCCACCGTCGAGCCCGAGCCTGCTGCAGAGCCCGAGTCCGAGCCCGAGCCGGCAGAGCCCACGACGGCTGACCTCTACGCCCGTCGTCCCCGCAAGCGCAAGGCCGTCGTCGACCAGCTCGCTCGCGAGCTCGAGGCCGAGGACGACGCCGCTGCCGCTGATGCCCCGAAGGGAGGCGATGAGTAATGCCTATCGGACCTGCGCGTATGCCGCTCTTCGATCACCTGGGAGAGCTCCGTCGCCGCCTGACCATCGTGGTTGTGTCAGTCTTTGCCGCCGCCATCGTGCTGTATTTCGCCACGCCCGTGGTACTCGATATCCTGGAAGACCCCATCCGCTCCTTTGTGCCGGACGGTAAGTTTTACATCACCACCACGCTCGGCGGCTTTGGTCTGCGCTTTTCGCTGGCCATCAAGATGGCCGTTGTCATGTGCACGCCCATGATCATCTGGCAGATCTTGGCGTTTTTCCTGCCGGCACTGCGTCCCAACGAGCGCAAATGGGTCGTGCCCACGGTGCTCGCCTCGACGGTGCTGTTCTTCCTGGGCGCCATCTTCTGCTATTTCATCATCATCCCGGCGGGCTTTGAGTGGCTTATCGGCGAGACCTCGGCCGTCGCCACGGCGCTGCCCGACCTGGAGAACTACGTCAACATGGAGCTGCTCTTTATGATCGGCTTTGGCGTGGCGTTTGAGCTGCCGCTCATCATCTTCTACCTGTCCGTCTTCCACATCGTGTCCTACGCGGCCTTCCGCAGCGCCTGGCGTTACGTGTACGTGGGCCTGCTCGTGGGCTCGGCTGTGATCACGCCCGACGGCTCGCCCGTCACGCTGGGCCTTATGTACGGTGCCCTGCTTTCGCTCTACGAGATCTCACTCGCCATTGCCCGCGTGGTCATTACCGCGCGCGAGGGCAAGGAGGGCTTGTTTGTGAGCCGTCTGGACCTGTTCTCGGACGATGAGGACGACGAGGAGTAAATCGGTATGCACGAGGTTGGCATTGTCAACGGCATACTCGATACAGTGATTCGCGCGGCGCGTGGGGCGGGGGCCTCGCGCGCCGTTTTGGTAACGCTGCGTATCGGGGATATGACCGAAGTTGTGCGCGAGGCGCTCGACTTTGCGTGGGAGACGTTTCGCGACGAGGACCCGCTCACGCGCGGCTGCGAGCTTGCCGTGGAGGAGGTCCATCCACAAAGCGAGTGCCTGGACTGCGGCGAGGTCTTTGATCACGACCGTTTCCATTGTCGCTGTCCCCAGTGTGGCGGCTCCAACGTGCGTCTGCTGCACGGCCGCGAACTCGACATCGCAAGTATCGAGATCGAGACCCCCGACGATTAGCCCGCCAGCAACCTGGGGACGGGGTATAAATGGTAGAAGTAAGGAGCGCCGAGTATGGCCGAGAAAACGATTGATATCGCGTCGCCGATCCTGTCGCGCAACGAGCGCCTGGCAGATCAGCTGCGTCAGCGATTTAATGAGACAAACACCTACGTGATCAACGTCTTGTCGAGCCCCGGCTCGGGTAAGACAACAACGATTCTGGGCACCAACGAGCGCCTGCGCGACAAGGCCGGCTTGCGCTGCGCCGTCATCGAAGGCGATATCGCCTCGGACGTCGACGCCATCACCATGAAGGAAGCCGGCATGCCTGCCATCCAGATCAACACGGGCGGCCTGTGCCACCTCGAGGGCAACATGATCATGGAGGCCGTTGACGCGTTCGACCAGGCCGTGGGTCTGGAAAACATCGACGTCATCTTTATCGAAAACGTGGGTAACCTGGTCTGCCCAGTCGACTTTGACCTGGGCGAAAACCTGTCCATCATGATTCTCTCGGTGCCCGAGGGCGACGACAAGCCCATCAAGTACCCGGGCATCTTTCAGCACGCCGGCGCGCAGCTGCTCAACAAGGTCGATGTGGCCCCGGCTTTCGATTTTGACATGGATAGGTATACTAAGACACTCGATGACCTCAATCCGCAGGCGCCGCGGTTTGCCGTGAGCGCGCGCAAGGGCGAGGGCATGGATGCCTGGTGCGATTGGCTCATCGGGCAGATTGAGCAAGCAAGGGCGTAAGTCGGCCGCCATACGGGCGGGCGTAGCCGCAGAGATACGAGATAGGAGCCTCTTTTGAAGCTCATCATCGCCGAGAAAAACGACGCCGCGCGTCAGATTGCCGAGCGTCTGTCCACGGGCAAGCCCAAAAAGGACAAGGTGTACAACACCGCCATCTACCGTTTTGAGTGGAAGGGCGAGGAGTGCGTGACCATCGGCCTTGCCGGTCACATCCTAGCGCCCGATTTTTGCGACAGCGTGCTGTTCGATAAAAAGCTGGGCTGGTATTCGGTCACCGAGGACGGCGAGATGCTGCCGGCCGACATACCCGATGGCCTGGCGCGTCCGCCCTACGACACCAAGCGCAAGCCGTTTCTTGCCGATGGCATCTCAATCAAGGGCTGGAAACTCGAGAGCCTGCCTTACCTCACCTGGGCGCCCGTCATTAAGCTACCGGCCGAGAAGGAACTCATTCGTTCGCTCAAGAACCTCGCCAAGAAGTCCGACAGTGTCATCATCGCCACGGACTTCGATCGCGAGGGCGAGCTGATCGGTTCGGACGCCCTCAACAAGGTGCGCGAGGTTGCGCCCGACCTGCCGGTCGCCCGCGCCCAGTATTCTTCGTTTACCAAGGCCGAGATCACGCAGGCCTTCGATAATCTCGTCTCGCTCGACCAGAATCTGGCCGACGCCGGCGAGAGCCGCCAGCACATCGACCTCATTTGGGGTGCGGTGCTCACGCGCTACCTGACGCTCGCCAAGTTTGGCGGCTTTGGTAACGTGCGCTCTGCCGGCCGTGTGCAGACGCCGACGCTTGCCCTGGTGGTCGAGCGCGAGCGCGAGCGCATGGCGTTTGTGCCCGAGGACTATTGGCAGATCCGCGGCATGGGCGCCGCACAGGGTGCTGCCGAGGACGACCGCTTTAAGATTGCGCACAAGACGGCGCGCTTTACCGACAAGGATGCTGCTGAGGCGGCGTACGGCCACGTTGACGGCGTTGCGACGGCAACCGTCGCCGCGGTGACCAAGCGTTCGCGCAAGCAGCAGCCGCCCACGCCGTTTGCGACCACCTCGCTGCAGGCTGCCGCCGCAGCCGAGGGCATCTCACCTGCGCGTACCATGCGCATCGCCGAGTCCCTCTACATGGCCGGTCTCATCAGCTACCCGCGTGTCGACAATACCGTGTACCCTGCGACGCTCGATCTGGGCGCCGTGGTGAGCGACCTTGCAAAGATCAACCCGGCGCTGGCGCCCGTGTGCAAAAAGGTGCTCGCCGGCCCCATGAAGCCCACGCGCGGCAAAGTCGAAACCACCGACCACCCGCCTATCTATCCCACGGGCGAGGGCGATCCGTCCGCGCTCGACGGTGGCCAGCGCAAGCTCTACGACCTCATCGCCCGTCGCTTCCTGGCAACGCTCATGGGTCCCGCGACCATCGAGAACACCAAGCTCGAGCTCGACGTCAATGGTGAGCCGTTCGTGGCTTCGGGCGATGTGCTCGTGACCCCGGGTTTCCGCGAGGCGTATCCGTATGGACTCAAGCGCGACGAGCAGATGCCGCCGCTGGAGCAGGGCGATACGGTCGACGTGTTCGACATTAAGCTCGAGGCCAAGCAGACCGAGCCGCCCGCACGCTACAGCCAGGGCAAGCTCGTGCAGGAGATGGAAAAGCGCGGCCTGGGCACCAAGTCCACGCGCGCGAGCATCATCGAGCGCCTGTACGCCGTGCGCTATCTCAAAAACGATCCCGTGGAGCCGAGCAAGCTGGGCATCGCCATCATCGATGCACTGTCGCAGTTTGCCCCGCGCATTACGAGCCCCGATATGACCAGCGAGCTCGACGGCGACATGACCCGCGTGGAGCGCGGCGAGGACACCGAAGAGCATGTCGTGACGCACTCGCGCGCGCTGCTGGCCGGTGTGCTCGACGAGCTGCTCAAGCATACGCAGGAACTGGGCGATGCTATCAGCGACGCCGTCACGGCCGATGCGCGCGTGGGCGCCTGCCCCAAGTGCGGCAAGGACTTGGTTATGAAGACGAGCGCCAAGACCCGCGGCAGCTTTATCGGCTGCATGGGCTGGCCCGACTGCGACGTGACCTATCCGGTGCCGAGCGGCGTCAAGGTGAGCCCGCTCGAGGGCGAGGCTGCTGTGTGCCCCGAATGCGGTGCGCCGCGCATTAAGTGCCAGCCGTTCCGCCAAAAGGCTTTCGAGATTTGCGTGAACCCCACATGCCCCACCAACTACGAGCCCGACCTTAAGGTGGGCGAGTGCAAGGTGTGCGCCGAGGCAGGACGCCATGGCGACCTGATCGCACACAAGAGCGAGAAGAGCGGCAAGCGCTTTATCCGCTGCACCAACTATGACGACTGCGGCGTGAGCTATCCGCTGCCGGCGCGTGGCAAGCTCGAGGCGACGGGCGAGACCTGCCCCGAGTGCGGCGCCCCCATCGTGGTGGTCAACACCGCGCGCGGCCCGTGGCGCATCTGCGTGAACATGGACTGCCCGACCAAGGAGAAGAAGCCCGCCCGCGGCCGCAAGACCACGACCAAGGCGAGCGCGGCGAAGAAGACCTCGACTGCGAAGAAGACGACGGCTAAGAAAGCCACTGCCGCCAAGAAGACGACCGCGAAGAAGTCGACTGCCAAGAAAGCAGCCGCCGACAAGTAACCGAGCACATATAGACAAGGCGGGGCCGGGCGCGCAAATGCAAATGCGCACCCGGCCCCACTTCTAAGTTGCGGTGAAATAGGGACTGTTTTTGCTGGCAAAAGGCCTAATCAATCCCTATTTCACCGCAAGTTTTGATCGGTTGTTGGGATTACTTCACCTCGACAGGCTTGGCGCCGGGATAGCGCTCCTCAAAGTCTAGGCGGTACTTATTGTCATTGGTGCCCGCCACGTTGTCGCGTGACAGCGGCGCCACGATCTCATTCTTGTGGTCCGCAGGCTTGGCGTATTTCAGGCTGATCTCCCAGGCATCACAGATTGCGTCAATGCGGTGATCCAGGTCGTCGTACAGGGCGATGATGTCCTTCCAGGAGCTGTAGTTCTTGGAGCTCGTCGGGACGTCCAGGTCCTCGACGATGTCGTAATACTGCTCGATGGTGTCCTCTGTGCGCTCGGCGACGTCGGCGAGATTTTGACGGGTGGTGCGATCTTCTTCCAGATAGCTGCCGTTGAAGTTCTGCGCGCAGCCACGGACGTAGTTGTCGAGGTCTTCGAGCAAGTCGTAGTATTCGCTCAGTCGGCGGTAGAGGTTCTGCTCGGAGAGCGTTGCTTCGCCGCCATCCTCGTCGTCATCGTCATCATCGTCGTACAGGCTGTTGGGATCGCCGAGAGGCTTTAGGTCATCTTCGTCGACGTCATGGTGCAGCTTAGCTACCTCGGCAGCCGTCTGCGTGGCGGCGTTGTCGAAAGGTCTGATTGCAAAGAAGATGACCAGGGCGATGATGATCGCCACCAGCACAACGATAACGGCGATAAGCGGCCCGGTGCCGCTCTTTTTGGGAGCGGGGGTCTGTGGCGAAGCGGGCGCGTATGCGGGAGCCGGCTGCTGTTGGGGCGAGCCGCTCGCGACGGGTATGCGCTGCGTGGTCTCGACGGCCGCGGGGCTTGCGGCGGGGTCGGGTCGATAGGCGAGGGGGTCGTCCGCCTTGGCTTGCGGCGTATCGAGGGAACCGGTCTGCTCAAAAGCGGGCTGGCTATCGCTCGCGACTGTTTGCTCAACGGGTGCACCGCACGAGGTGCAGAACTTGGCATCATCTGCAAGAAGCTTGCCGCACGAGGCGCAATACCGAGACATTGCCACTCCTTTCGCCACATTTCAATGCAATACGACGATTATACCCAGCGTCCAAAATTCCCCATCATAAGTTGCGGTGAAATAGGGACTGTTTGGCGGTCTCAGAGCTTCAATCAGTCCCTATTTCACCGCAACTTCGGGGATGCCTCGATGGCTAGGTTGGATTTGGGGCGCGCCGAGCACTGGGGTATCATGGCTTGGTTGGTATATCTGCATTTACGCGCCTTGTAGGAAGGGGCTGCGACCATGGCTTTTGAGCCCGCTCAACATAGCTTTATCACGCTCGAGGGCGTCGATGGCGCCGGCAAGTCCACGCAGGCGCGCCTGCTTGCCCGTGCGCTCGATCTTGCCGGCTACCAGGTTGTGAGCCTGCGCGAGCCGGGCGGTACCGCCATCAGCGAAAAGATCCGTGCTCTGCTGCTCGACCCCGCCAATACAGCGATGGGCGACACCTGCGAGCTGCTGCTCTACGAGGCGGCGCGTGCCCAGCTGGTGCACGAGGTCATCGCGCCCGCCCTCGCTGCCGGCAAGGTGGTCCTGTGCGATCGCTTCTACGATTCCACGACCTGCTACCAGGCATTTGCCGACGGCCTCGATCGCCAGATGGTGCGTGACGCCAACAACCTGGCCGTCGCGGGAACGCACCCGGCGCTCACACTCGTCTACCACATCACGCCCGAGCAGGCGGCGCTACGCATGGCAGCCCGTGGCGCGGCGGATCGCATGGAGGCCAAGGGCATGGCATTCCAAGAGCGTGTCTACCAGGGCTTTTGCGCAATTGCTGCCGAGGAGCCAAACCGCGTAAAGCTCATCGACGCCACTACGACCGTCGAGGAAGTCTTCGAGAAGACGGTCGAGCAGGTTCGCGCGTACGGTCTCGACATTCCGCGGGAAGCCGTCGCCGCCGCGCTTGCCAAGGAGGCCGAGTAACATGGCTCCCGCTCAGGCAAGCCTGCTGGCCAAGCTCGACACCCAAGAGCGCGTGCGCGACTTTTTGACCAATGCCGTCGCTAGCGGTCGCGCATCGCACGCCTACCTGTTTTTGGGCGCGCCCGGCGCGGGCAAGCTCGACGCCGCGTGGGCGCTCGCCCAGGCCTTCCTGTGCGAGCAGGACGGCTGCGGCGCATGCGACAGCTGCGTGCGCGTTGCTCGGCATACGCATCCCGACGTGCACTATTACACGCCCGAGAGCGCCACGGGTTACCTCATTGCCCAGACCCGCGAGCTGCTCGATGACGTGCCGCTGGCGCCCATCCGTGCCAAGGCCAAGGTCTACATCATCGACCGTGCCGAGCAGCTGCGCGCCAACACCGCCAACGCACTGCTCAAAACACTCGAGGAGCCGCCCGAGGGCGTTATGTTCATCTTACTGGGCACCTCGGCCGACGTGATGCTGCCCACTATCGTGAGTCGTTGCCAGTGCGTGCCGTTTCGGCTGGTATCGCCCGCCGTCGCCGCGCAAGCCGTGAGCCGCGCCACCGGTCAGGACCCCGCGCGTTGCCGCATGGCCGTAGCCGTGGCGGGAAGCCCCACACGTGGCATCGAGTTTCTTAAGAGCGCCGAGCGCCAGGACGCCCGCCGTCAGATGGTCCGTGCCATCGACTCACTCATTGCCGCCGACGAGGCCGACGTGCTCAGTCGCGCCAAGTCGCTCATCGTCGCCGTTAAGGCGCCGCTCGCCGAGGTCAAGTCCACGCAGGAAAAGGTGCTCGAGCAAAATGCCGACTACCTGTCGCGTGGAGCATTGAAGCAGCTTGAGGACCGCAACAAGCGCGAACTCAACGCGCGCGAGCGTTCGGGTATCATGGAAGCGCTGGCGAGCGCGCGGACGCTCATGCGCGACGTGCTGCTGACGCTTCAGGACGAGGCGGCAGACGTGGTGAACGAGGACGTGCGTGACACGATCGGTCGGCTTGCCGCCGCGACGAATGTTGCGGGTGCCACTCAGGCGCTCGAGGCGGTTGCCACCGCTGAGCGCAACATCGCCAGAAACGTTACTCCCCAGCTGGCCATCGAGGTCATGCTGTTCGATATCAGGAAGGCACTGAAATGCCGTTAGTCGTACCCGTTAAGTTTACCTACGCCTCGCGCGACCTGTGGTTCGATCCGCAGGATCTGGATATCCTCGAGGCCGATTATGCCATTTGCTCCACCGAGCGCGGAACCGAGATCGGCCTGGTCACGGCCGATCCCTTTGAGGTGCCGCAAGACGAGATCGGTCAGCCGCTCAAGCCCGTGCTGCGCGTGGCGAGCGACATCGACCTGCAGCTTGCCGACGACCTGGCCATCCAGGGCGACGAGGCCATGGTCGACTTCCGCCGCCTGGTCAAGGAGCTCGACCTCGAGATGAAGCCGGTCGGCGTCGAGTACCTGTTTGGCGGCGAGAAGGCTGTGTTCTACTTTGCTGCCGAGGAGCGCGTCGATTTCCGTCAGCTCGTCAAGGACCTGTCCTCGACGTTGCACATTCGCGTCGACATGCGTCAGATCGGCGTGCGCGACGAGACCCGCCTGGTGGGCGGCTATGCCCAGTGCGGCCAGGAGCTCTGCTGC
This sequence comes from Collinsella sp., assembly GCA_014871655.1. GTDB lineage: Bacteria > Actinomycetota > Coriobacteriia > Coriobacteriales > Coriobacteriaceae > Collinsella. The sequence continues at coordinate 20,938 of WGSK01000004.1, forward strand.
ACACGCTTTGGCGGACAGTTTGAGCCGGTTTCGATCCGCATGGCAAAAGAGCAGGACCTGCCGCTCAACTCGTCCAAGATTAGCGGCGTCTGTGGCCGCCTGATGTGCTGCCTGCGCTACGAGTTCGAGGCGTACAAGGACTTTAAGAGCCGCGCGCCCAAAAAGAAGACGCTTATCGATACGCCGCTTGGCAAGGCGCGTATCCAGGAATATGACACGCCGCGCGAGCAGCTGGTGTTGCGTCTAGAGAACGGCAAAGTCTTTAAGGTCAACCTGGCCGACATGACCTGCTCTGAGGGCTGCAAAAAGAAGGCCGCCGAGCAGGGCTGCAACTGCCGCCCCGACTGCGTGACGCGCGATGTGCTCGAGCGTATCGAGTCGCCCGAGATGCGCCTGGCGCTTATGGAGCTCGACCGCGAGAACGGCGTCGACGTGGGCGATGGCCTGTCGAGCGCCGACCGTCTGGCGGGCACGTCGATGCCCAAGCGCCGCCGTCGCGATGCGGACGCCGATACCCGTGCCGGTCAGAGCCAGGGCGAGGGTCGCGGCCGCGGTAAGGGTCGCGGCAAGGCCGAGGCGCCCGAGGCTGAGGAGGCTGCCGGTGGACGTCGTCGCCGCAAGCGCTCGGGTTCGGGCGATGCCGGCGAGGCCGCTCCCGCAGGCAAGAATTCCCCCCGCGAGCGCGAGGCTCAGCAGCCCCAGCAGCAGAATCGCGGCGGTGGCATGAACCCCACACGCCGTCGTCGCCGTCATCTGTCGAGCGAGGAGCGCGAGGACGCCTTCCGCGCCGCAGCTGCTCGCGAGGCTGGTGCCGCTTCCAAGGGCCCCTCGGTCTCCGATGCGCCTGCCGACAAGGGCGGCAAGTCACGTGGCGAGGAGGAGCGCGCGCCGCGTCCGCGCCGTCGCCATTCCTCGGGCGCGCAACAGAAGCCCTCAGTGCCCTCCGTGGCCGATCAGATCTCGGATGGCGAGGTCAAGGTCACGCGCCGTCGTCCCGGAGATGGCGGGGGAGCGGCTGCCAAGGCTTCGCGTGGCGCCGCTCGCGACGAGCGCGAGCCGCGCGAGGATCGCGGTGGCGAGGGCTCGGCCGACCAGGGTCAAAAGCGCCGTCGTCGTCGCCGTTCCCGCAAGCCGCGCCAGGATGGTGGCGAGGGCTCGACCCCGTCTTCGTCCGCACCACAACCGCCCGCCGGCGAATAACGCCCGCGAGCGGATTTAGCCCGCCTTGCCCCGAGCGCATCGGGGTATCATAGCGCCGAATCAACAACCCTCCCTGCGACCGAACGTAGGGAGGGTTGTGTCTTGAAGAGCCATCTGAACATATTGAGCCGTCTGCAGGGTGCCGGTGCCCTACCGTTTGCGGACGAATTGCTACCGTTTGCCGAGCGGGTGGCACGCGAGGCGCTCGAGGCATTGTCGCCAACACGATGTGCCGGCTGCGAGCGCGCCGGTGCGCTTATTTGCCAAGACTGCCTGGCTGCGTTCACGCTCATCGACCCACGTCATAGCTGTACCCGATGCGGCGCCCCGTTTGGGGATTTGCTGTGCACTGAGTGTTCGGTCGAGGGCACGTCCTCGGCAATGGCGGAGGCGCTCGACCGCTGCCTGGCGTGCGCCGTCTATGCGCATCCGCTGCCGCGCATCATTAAAGCGTACAAGGATGCGGGCGAGCGACGTCTGGCTCCGTATCTGGCGGAGCTGCTCTACGACACCGCCCTGCATGCCCAGGTCGTAGCGCCCGATCGCTACGGAGGTGTGCTGTCCGGTGCGGATGCGGTGGTGTTTGTGCCTGCGACGGCGGCAGCGTTTCGGCGGCGTGGTTTTGATCATATGGAGGCTATTGCGGGCCCATTTTGCGAGCTGTCGGGTGTTCTCCTGCTCGATGCTCTCGTCAAGTACGGGCATGGCGACCAGCGTGAACTCGGTCGTGAGGAGCGCCGCGAGCGTGCCCAAGGCATGTACGAGACGGTTGAGGACGTGCACGGCCGCCGCTTGCTGCTTATCGATGACGTTATCACCACGGGCGCGACGATGGCAGCGGCTTCGGCGGAACTCAAGCGCGCCGGCGCCGCAGCAGTCGATGGCCTTGCTATCGCACGTGTTTGGTAGGGGTGGTTTTGTGGCAGTGAAGATTGAGCGGCGCAACGAGCCGACAGGCGAACAGCTGGCGGCTTCCGTAATCCTAACAGGCGCTTCGGCGCTGCGCATGATGCGCGCCGAGCGCCGAAAAATGGGTTACATCAGCTGGAGGGACCTCAATCCCGATGAAGAGCGCCGTGTGCTGCGCACGTCGTCGCCCTCGACCGAGGACATCTATCTTTCCGACTTGGTGCGGATTGGGGCCGCAAGCGGCGAGGTGCAAGAAGATCTTTGCTTGCTGGTGGGATCTGCGGCGCAGCGCCGCCGCATGCCTGGCGTGGGCTGGTCCGTATGCTCCGGGTTGCCCGCCGGCTCGATTCTAGAGGTGGAACCGGGGGTGTACAGTCTATCTCCCGAGGCCCTTTGTGTTGTCGTCGCCCGCGAGGTCGGCTGTATCCAGGCATTTGCCCTGGCCCAGGAGCTGTGCTCTAAGATTTCACTGAGTGACCGCGGGAAGTATCTGCCTCCCTACACCTCGCCCGTTACGAATAAACTTGCAAAGGACAAGGACCAGCCAGCAGACGTGGGCTACTTTGAGGTTGAGCCGGTGCTGACGCCCGATCGTCTGGCAGATTACCTCGCGGTATGCAAGGGGAATGCGGCCAAACAACTGCAGCGTCTGTGTCCCTACTTGTCAGAAAACCTGCGCTCGCCCATGGAGTGCATCATGCTCGCTCTGTTTTCGCTTCCGTTTTCCTATGGCGGATTTGCCTGCGGTCCCTTTAAGACCGACTACAAGATTGAGTTCGATGACCGCGCGCAGGCAATCTCGGGGATGCCGCATGCAGTTTGCGATGCGTATCAGGAGGCAGCCCGGTTTGACCTGGAATACAACGGTGAGCTGGGTCATTCCTCCCGGAGGGGACGTATCCATGATGAAAAACGCAACACGGGCTTGATTACTATGGGAATCGAGGTCGCGACGGTCAATAACGAGATACTTTGCGACATGGAGGCAATGGAGGCACTCGCATGGCGCATCCACCAGCGTATGCGAAAGCGGTACCGGAATCGTGTCGATGCCCGCAGGAAGAAGCAAGAGGCGCTGCTTAACACGCTGCGGGCGTGTTTTGGGCTTAAGCCGGTCTAATTCGCGTCGAAAATAGGGGGTTAATCATATGCCCTGGCCAAAATATGGCAAATATGAGTACTGTCACTAAATCAGTAACAGCAAAATCAAGGAATTTAGGACTCGGAGGCGTCGTAAAGTAAGAAGATAATAAACAAATGTAGAATAACTAAGCATCAGGTTGGCGACACTGAGCGCAAAATCTGTCCGAGAGGCCAAAATTGTCTGCTACTAAATTGGTAACAGTACTCATATTTGCTATTTTTTGGCCACGGCACCCTGAGGCAGGTGCCCCGGAGCTCCCCGTAGGGGAGCTCCGGGCTTCATGGGGGCACGAATGGTCCGCTCCGACCTGCGAAATCTGTACTCGCGATGCGAATAACGCCCCTAACCTTAAACTTTAGCTTGAACTTAGCTATAATGCGCTACGTTCCTGCCAGGCTGTGGTTGCGGACGGACGAAATGCCCGTCCTAGTCCAAGACAGACGCGGTCAAAGGGATCCACGTAAGCGACCGCGTGCGCGCGGCGCGATCATGGCGCGTCCTAGATGTAAGCCGCACCGTCCGTTCTACTTTCTTTGGGGCAATACCGCCTCGCGGGCGAGCGGGTCAGTCGTGAAGGTGGCTGCGGCCTCCCGAGCAAACACCCCGGTGCGCAAGTGTGGGGTCAAATACCAGGTCAGCTGGTGGGAACAACCTGATATTCCGCGCAACGCACGGATTGTATACGACACAGAAGGCAGGGTAGTGGACATGGTGAGGGGCAGCTTGATGCACGCGGCTCGGTTAGGTGCTGGGGCCGCAGCGGTCATCGCCGTTTTGGGCCTGAGCGGATGCGCGTTCAACCCGCTGTCTACGTTCACGACTCCCACGATCGACCAGATCGAGTACAAGACCGTCACGCCGGCGGTGTCGGACGATGCCCTGGTTACTCCCGGAACCCTGACGGTTGCCCTCGATACTTCCGATGCGCCGCAGGCCATGCAGGGCGCCGACGGCGAGCTCGCGGGGTATGCGGTCGACGCCGCCCGCGCCCTCGCAAGCCGCATGGGCCTTAAGGTCGCCTTTGTCGATGCGTCCTCGGCAGGTTCCGCGCTCGCCGACAAAAAGGCCGATATCTTTATCGGCGAGATCAACTCCACAGACGGGGACGTTAGCTCGCTCGGCACCTGCCTGTACGATGCCGCTTCTGTGTTCGGTAAAACCAGCGATGGTGGGTCGCTAAGCGTTTCCACCGATACCCTTAACACGTCTACCCTGGGTGTCCAGATGTCCTCGGCCTCGCAGGAGGCGCTTGCCAAGCAGAGCATCACCGCCAACCAAAAGACCTACTCCAACATCAACGAGTGCTTTGAGGCGCTCGAGTCCGGCGAGGTCGACTATGTGATCTGCGACTCCACGGCCGGCGGCTACCTTGCACGCTTGATGAGCGAGATCTCCTATGTCGGTGCGCTCGAGGCGCCCTCGACGCTTGGTGTTGCGGGCCTCTCGTCCAATGACGAACTGTGCCGTGCCGTGAGCGATGCCCTCGATGACATCACGGTCGACGGTACGCTCGAGGCAGTCCACTGCGTCTGGTATGGCAGGATGCCCTACGACCTCACCACTAAGACGGTTTCGGGCGCTAACGTGCAGCCGGGCGACTCTGAGTCCAGTGAGACCACGTCCTCCGGCAGCGAGTCCTCCGATTCCAACAATGAGACCGCATCCTCCGAGGACAAATCGTCCAGCCAGGAAGGCGCCATAACCGACGACGACATTAACAAACTCAATAGCTAGTTATTGCTAGGGGTGGTGTCTCCTATACGTTGGAAAGGACACCTCTTCACGGTTTCAACACGCACTGCCGGGCTTCCCCGATGGGGGAGCCCGGCTTTTTCATCCCAATAAAACAAGCAGGTCAAAGCCAATTTTCGGGACCAAATACAAAGCTGTTGGCTCCCTCCTATAGCGCACTTTGCCATGGAAAAGTACGAGACTTCGGTATGCGGTATCAAGCAATCGTTATTCGGGTCTTTAGGAATCCGCGTGATTAAATGCACGGCAATGGGTACATAGCCAGTACAGTAAGTCCCCGAGGCAGATTGGAGCCACGTATGGATATCAAGGTTTCTGGACGCAAGACGACGGTAACCGATGCTCTGCGTGCGCATGTGGATGAGAAGATCGGCGAGGCGCTCAAGGTTTTCGATATCGAGCCCATGACGGTCGACGTTGTACTTCGCTATGAGAAGAACCCCTCGAACCCCAACCCGGCAATCGTTGAGGTTACGGTTCGTGCCCGCGGTTCGGTGATTCGCGTTGCCGAGCACGGTGCAGATATGTACGCCGCCATCGACCTCTCCGCCGATAAGGTCACCCGCCAGCTGCGTAAGTTCAAGACCAAGGTCGTGGACAACCGCCAGGGCGGTGCCAGCGCCGCGGATGTTGCGCCGGTCGAGCGCGTCGAAGATCTGGCCGACCTGCTGCTGCCCGAGGAAGAGGACGACCTGCTCGTCCGCGAGAAGGTTATCGACGTCACCCCGATGACTGAGGAGCAGGCGCTGGTGCAGACCGATCTGCTTGGCCACGACTTCTACGTGTTCGAGAACGCGACGACCGGCCTTATCAATGTGGTGTATCACCGTAAGAATGGTGGATATGGCATCATCAAGCCCCGTATCGAAACACTTGACGAGTAAAATACGTTAACTTGCATGAGTTAACGGTTGGCGGCCATCCCATGCGGGTGGCCGCCTTTTTACGTAAGGAGTCGCTTTGATGGACAAGGCCGCATCTACCGGTCATTCGGACCGTTGCCGCATCGTCGTCGATACCTGCTGCGACTTTAGCCCCGAGGTCGCCGCGAACCTCGATGTCGATATCTTGGGCTTCCCCTTTATCATCGATGGCGAGGAGCGTACGGACGACATCTGGTCGAGCATGAGCCCTAAGGAGTTCTACGACCGCATGCGCGCCGGTGCCCGCGTGTCCACCTCGGCTGTGTCGCTCGGTCGCTATATTGAGTTCTTTACCGAGTGCGCCAAAGAGGGTACGCCCACGGTCTACCTGTGCTTTACCTCGGCGCTGTCGTCGAGCTACAACTCCGCGTGCCAGGCGGCGGATGCCGTGCGCGCCGAGTATCCCAACTTTGAACTCTACGTGGTCGACAACGCTCTGCCCTGCGCGACCGGCGCGCTCTTGGCGCTCGAGGCCGTGCGCCAGCGTTCGGCGGGACTGACCGCCAAGCAGCTGGTCGACTGGGCAAACGAGGCCAAGACTTATGTCCACGGCTACTTTACGCTCGAGAGCTTTGACGCGCTGGCTGCCGGCGGCCGCATTCCGCCCGCGGCGGCGCAGCTCACGGCAAAGCTCGATGTCAAGCCCGAGCTCTCCTACGACCTGGCCGGCTCGCTGTCGCTGATTGGCGTCAACCGCGGCCGCAAGAAGGCGCTCAAGTCCATTCTCAAGTCGTTCCGCGAGAACTACGTGCCCGATCGCACCATGCCCATCGCCATCATGACGGCCGATGCCGAGAAGGACGGCGACTGGCTCGAGGCCGCCATCCGCAAGGAGGAGGGCTGCGCCGACGTCACGATCATTCGCAGCTCCGTGGGCCCCACCATCGGCTCGCACGTGGGCCCCGGCATGGTGGCTTGCGCGTTTTGGGGCAAGAACCGTGCCGAGAAAGCCTCGCTTTCCGACCGCATCGCCCGCCGTGTGCGCGGTCAGTAGGCAAGTAACGCGGTCGTAATCGATCCCAGCTCACTGCCCAAACGCTGGCATCGAGTATTCAACCTGGTAACAACACCCAACCCAAAAGGAAAGGTTTCATGGCAAACAAGCTCTCCGTCGCATTTATCGGCACCGGAATTATGGGTGCCCCCATCGCCGGCCACATTCTGGACGCTGGCTATCCCGTCACGGTCAACAACCGCACCAAGTCCAAGGCTGCAGCGCTCGTTGAGCGCGGTGCCGTCTGGGCCGATACGCCGGCAGATGCCGTGGCGAACGCCGATGTCGTCTTTACCATGGTGGGCTATCCCTCCGAGGTCGAGGAGCTCTACCTGGCGGGCGACGGTCTGCTCGCGTGCACTAAGCCCGGCGCGGTCCTGATCGACCTTACCACGAGCTCGCCCGAGCTGGCGCGCGACATTGCCGAGGCCGCCCAGGTTTCCGGCCGCATGGCGTTTGACTGCCCCGTCACCGGCGGTGAGTCGGGAGCTATCGCCGGCACGCTCACGGCTATCGTGGGCGCCACCGAGAACGACATCGCGCCGGTCCGCGGCATCCTTGCCGCCTTTGCGGCCAACATCTGCTGCTTCGACGGCGCCGGCAAGGGCCAGGCTGCCAAGCTCGCCAACCAGGTGTCGCTGGGCGCCTGCATGGTCGGCATGGCAGACGCCATGGCATTTGCCGAGCTGAGCGGCCTTGACCTGGAGAAGACCCGTCAGATGATCCTGGGCGGTACCGGCAAGTCCGGCGCCATGGAGAGCCTGGCTCCCAAGGCGCTCGACGGCGACTACAAGCCCGGCTTTATGGTCGAGCACTTCATTAAGGACCTGCGCTTGGCGCTCGCCTATGCCGACGACCGCGAGCTTGCGCTGCCCGGCGCCGACGTGGCCTTTACGCTCTACGATATGCTCGACGCCATCGGTGGTGCCAAGCTGGGCACCCAGGCCATCACGGTCCTCTATAAGGAGGAGGCCGACGCCATCGCCGCCGGTCTGGACTGGTCGCAGTATCGTCCCGAGGAGCATGGCGCTCACGAGGAAGGCTGCGGTTGCGGCGAGCACGGCGACGACCATGAGTGCGGTTGCGGTCACCATCACGGCGAGGACCACGAGTGCTGCGGCGGCCACGGCCATGACGACGGCCATGAGTGCTGCTGCGGCCACCATCACGGGGAGTAGCGCCCATGAGCTGGACGTTCGTGGTACTAGCGCTGGTACTCTTTCTCTTTGCGATCTACATTGGCTTTTTGTGCGGCCAGTGGGCCTGCGAAAAGCGCGTGATCACCAAGCGCGACTACTGGATCGCCAATTTTGCAGGCGCGGCGGCAGTCGTCCTGCTGACCTGGGTGTTCTCGCTGTTCCCGCTGGTGCAGTTTGCGCCGATCGGCTGGCTCGGCGGTTTTATCGCCGGTCTTAAGATGAGCTTTGGCGAGTCCGTCGGTCCGTGGCGCAAGCATGACGAGGTCTTTAACGTCAACAAGGCTCATCGCGCCGCCGCCGACGCGGGCGACGCTGAGGAACGCCGCCGTGCGCGTCGCAATGGCGCGGCCGACCGACAACTCATCTCGGTCACCGATGACAGCAAGGGTGCTGGCAAGCACGCTAAGAAATAGTAAGAAGAGGTAACTATGGCAGAAAACAAAGACGAACAGCTCACCGACGAGGAGCTGGCACAGCTTCAGCTGGCAGAGGAGAACGAGAACGCCGTCGACCGTCTGGTCAAGGAGCTCGGCTGCCCCACGCGCCGCATCCGCCAGTTTGCCGCCCGCGTGCTTCACCTGCTTGCCGAGCGCGATCCGCAGCGCGTCGCGCCCTGCGTGCCCGCGCTGATCGAGGCGCTCGACCGCCCCGAGGCTCAGACCCGCTGGGAGGCTCTCGATGCCCTGGCGGCGCTCGCCACCACCTGCCCCGAGCAGCTGGGCGATGCCTTTGAGGGCGCCGAGACCGCGCTGTTCGATGAGATTTCGTCCACGCTGCGCTATGCCGCCTTCCGCCTGCTGTGCGTGTGGGGCGCCACGAGCGTCGAGCGTTCGCGCGAGGCTTGGCCCATCCTGGACGAGGCCATCCAGTGCTACCACGGCGACCTCGAGTATCGCGACATGCTCGGTTGCCTGTACGAGTTTGGCCGGGGCGAGATTGACGCCGAGGTCGCCGAGAAGCTCGCGCTGCGCCTTAAGTTCGATGCCGAGAACGGCAAGGGTAGCTATCTCAAGGCCCGTTCGAGCGAGATTTGCGAAATGCTTGTTAAACGTTTTGGCCTGGATCTCTCCAAAAAGAAGAAGCGTGCTAGCGTTAAAAAATCTGACGACGCCGAAGACGAGGAGTAACAGATTATGGCGCACGATGTAGTCCTGATTCCCGGTGACGGTATCGGTCCCGAGATTACGCAGGCCATGCGCCGCGTGGTCGAGGCCGCCGGTGTCCAGATTAACTGGAACGTCCAGGAGGCCGGTGCCGGCGTCATGGACGAGTTTGGCACGCCGCTGCCCCAGCACGTGCTCGATGCGGTCGCCGAGACCAAGGTTGCCATCAAGGGCCCCATCACTACGCCGGTCGGCACGGGTTTCCGCAGCGTCAACGTGGCCCTGCGCAAGCACTTCGACCTGTACGCCTGCGTGCGACCCTGCCTGTCGCAGCCGGGCGACGGCTCGCGCTTCCGCGACGTTGATCTGGTTATCGTGCGCGAGAACACCGAGGACCTCTACGCCGGCATCGAGTTCGATGAAGGCGCTGCCGAGGTCGAGGAGCTTTCGCAGCTCGTTGAGCGTTCGGGCCAAAAGACCTTCGCCGCCGATTCCGCGATCTCGATCAAGCCCATCTCCATCGCCAAGAGCCGCCGTATTGTGGAGTATGCCTTTGAGTATGCCCGCCGCTGCGGCCGCAAAAAGGTGACGGCCGTGCATAAGGCCAACATCATGAAGGCGACCGATGGCCTGTTCCTGCGCGTGGCGCGTGAGGTGGCCGCCAACTATCCCGATATCGAGTTCAACGACAAGATCGTCGACGCCACCTGCATGGGCCTGGTCCAGAACCCCAACGACTTCGATGTCCTGGTGCTGCCCAACCTGTACGGCGACATCGTGAGCGACCTGTGCGCCGGCCTGGTGGGCGGCTTAGGGATGGCCCCCGGCTCCAACATCGGTGCCGACTGCGCAATCTTTGAGGCTACGCACGGCTCCGCGCCCGATATCGCCGGTCAGGATATCGCCAACCCCACGGCCGAGATCCTCTCTGCTGCTATGATGCTCGATCATCTGGGCGAGAACGATGCAGCCAATCGCATCCGCGCCGCCGTGTCCGCCACGCTCAACGAGGGTAAGCAGGTTACCGGCGACGTACGTCGTGCCCAGACCGGCTCCATTGAGGGTGCGGTGGGTACGCAAGCCTTCGCCGATGCCGTTATCGCTCACCTGGCCTAAGGCATACACACTTCAAACGCCTAAATAGTACTTAAGTGTTTGCGTATAACCTAAGAATCAATACGCCCGGCGCTCTGCCGGGCGTATTCTATTGGGGACTATGTTTCCTAACAAGGAGTAACTGATATGGGTCTGATTCAAAAGAAGGACGAGAAGGACGAGATCGACGGCATCCAGATCATCGAGCGCGGCGAAGGCCCCGACGGTGATGAGGACGAGAAGATCGACCTGGTCGCCGGCACGTCTGCCGAACATATTGCCGCCGGCACGACCGCCGAGGAGGAAGACGCTCGCCTGGAGGCAAAGATCGCCGCGGACGCCGCCGACGAGAACCTCATGCCCCAGGAGCAGGACGATGACGACGACTCCGACGTGGACGACCACGCTTGCAAGCACAAGAAGACGATGATTGCCGCCTTTGTGGTCGCCGTCGTGATTGCTGCCGTGGTCGGCTTCTTTATCGGCAACGGTGGTTTTGGCGGCAAGGGCGTCGGCTCGGCGACCCTGTCCGAGGACCAGCTCGATTCGACCGTGGCGAGCTATAGCTACAACGGCAAGAAGAGCGACATCACCGCGCGTGAGGCCATCGAGAGCCAGTACAGCCTTGACACCGTCAAGGACGACGACGGCAACTACACCGCTCCGTCTGCCGACGTTATCCTGTCCTACGTGCGCAACCAGATTCTGCTGGACGCTGCCGAGGACGAGGGCATTACCGTCTCTTCCAAGGAAATGAAGCAGTATGCCGAGGATTCCATCGGCACCTCCGACTACAAGACCATGGCCACGCAGTACGGCGTGTCCAAGGACCAGGCCAAGCAGATCGTCCGCCAGTCCGCGACGCTGCAGAAGCTCTACAAGAAGAAGGTGGGCGATAGCTCCGCAAGCATGCCGACCGCCCCGACCGAGCCTGCTGACGGCAACGAGGAGACCGCGAGCAAGGACTACGCCGATTACATCATCAACCTTGCTGGCGATGAGTGGGATAGCTCAAAGGGCACTTGGAAGGATGCCGACAGCACCTATGCCAAGGCCTTTGCCGATGATGCCTTTACGGCCGATAGCGCGACCTATAAGCAGGCCATGACCGCCTATTACACTGCCTACCAGCAGTACTCTTCGCAGGCTTCGAGCGCCAGCTCCAAGTGGACCGAGTACGCCAACGGCCTGTACGCCAAAGCCAACATCAGCATCTACGGCCTGTTTGCGTAAGGTTCGCCTGAGCTTCCGAGTGCGTAGCCGAAATATCTGAATAAGCCCGCTAGAACGGATACCGTTTTAGCGGGCTTTTTGCGTTGAAGAAGAGATTGGTGAAAAAAGAGGGATTATATTCAGCTTTTCGGACGTTTTATTCATATGTTCCGCTTCGCCATCACCAAGTTCAACCTCATGACCCCTGGTCGCGAGGATGAGGATGTCGAGGAGACCTCCACTTCCGCCGCTGCTGGCGACGACAAGTTCGCCGCTCTGGCCGCTGCTGTTCTCGCTGCCGTCGGTGGCAAGGAGAACGTCAAGACCGTTGACTGCTGCGCTACTCGCCTGCGCTTCGAGCTCGGCGATTCCGCTCTGGTCGACGAGGCTGCCTGCAAGAAAGCTGGCGCTCTGGGTGTCATGAAGATGGACAAGGGTGCTACCCAGGTCATCATCGGCACGCAGGTCCAGGCTGTTGCCGAGGAGCTCAAGAAGCTTCTCTAAGCCTCAAAGACGTATCTGTCTTACAAAGGGTCGTCCCGCTCTGCGGGGGCGGCCCTTTTTGCTACATCGATACTTGATGCAGCGGTGTGATTGGTATTACAGCGCACAGGCTATCAACTGGCAAACAATATTGAAATGTGCTGTTTGACCTGCTGTTATTCCATTAAAACTGATATAGTACGTGGTGTCTGGTTACAACCAATTTCGAGTTATTTATCCGGCAGGTATCATAATGGCAATGGGAGCGCGCAAACAACCTCTGTACGATCAGCTCGTCGATTTGCTGACCGATAAAATCGATCACGAACTTCGACCCGGCGACTATTTGCCGTCCGAGCGTGACTTGTCGGAGCGCTACGGGCTCTCGCGTACGACGGTTCGCCTTGCCCTGCAGGAGCTTGAGCGCCTGGGCTTGGTGGTTCGTCAGCGTGGCCGTGGAACCATGATAAGCGACCGCTCTCTGCAGACGGCAAACCTCACGCAAACCTATAGCTTTACCGAGCAGATGAAGGCGATCGGTCGTGTGCCCAAGACGACGATTCTTGAGTTTACCGAGGTCGAGGCTGACAAGAATATTGCCGCAGAGATGAACGCGCGTCTGGGCGAGCGTCTGTACAAGATCAAGCGCCTGCGTATTGCCGATGGTGTGCCGCTGATGATTGAGTGCACGTATTTGCCGAGCCGCAAATTCTTTGCGCTTAAGCGCCCCATGATCGAGAACAAATCTCTATATGACATGATCGAGCAGGACTATCACGAGAAAGTTCGCCTGGCCGAGGAAGAATTCTACGCGAGTATCGCACGCCATTCCGACGCTCGTCTACTCGAGATTGCCGAAGGCGCACCGGTCCTGGATTTGATTCGTACCACATATGACATGAACAACGAGGTTATCGAGTATACGCGTTCGGTTGCGCGCGCCGACCAGTTTAAGTACAAGGTCTACCACAACCGCGCTGTTTAACGGTATTGGGTATAAACGGCTTGGCGTGTTTTGCGGCGGGTGCAAAATGAGCCAAGCGGTAGAAGGCAACGAACAATCGCTCGAATTAACAATGAGGTGGTTTTTGATTCGCCCTAAAACACACTGCGGGTGCGGGAGCATAGATGAGCACGTACGCAATTTAGGCTGACAAGTTCTTCTTGCCGGCGGGCCCGCAGCTGGGCGGCTATCTCATGGTCGAGGACGGCGTCTTTGGCGCCTGGCAGGCCGACGAGCCCTCCTGCGAGATCAGGGACTACACGGGGTCGTGGATCGCACCGGGCATGGTCGACACCCACATCCACGGCTTCTACAACCACTCGACTACCGATGGCGTCGAGCAGATCAAGGACGCCTGCGCCGCCATCGCCCAGGCCGACGAGGGCCGCGGCGCCAGAAGGCGTGTGGACACGGTTTTTCTCGGTGCAAAAGGACTATCGACATCATTCATACCGCAACGCCGCGTCAATGGATTCTGATCATGGTGGCCTCAGCCGCCGATGCGCTCGCGCTGGTTGGGGGCGGCGTGTCGATCGCCAAGGTCAGCATCGGCCATATGCGGGCGGGGGAGGGCAGACGTCCCGCAACGCCCACGGTCGCCATGGGCGATGCGGACATCGCCGCTCTCAGAGAGCTGCAAGCGCTTGGTGTGAAAATGGAAGTTCGCAATCTACCCAGTGACGAACCCGACTCCATGAATGCTCTGCTGTATTAACGAGTCGTCGAACGCGGCGAGTCGGCCGTAAGAAAGTCAGGTTCGATTCTGGATATTTCCAGTCTTGGAAATAGGAAGACAACAGATCTCTATTGCTCATGTAGGTGAATCCAAAGTAGATAAGCATTTGAAGAAATGCGATTAAACATAACGTAACTAGTATGAAATAGTGGATAGATGGTACATACCACCTTTCAAATATAGAATCGTTAGGAATCTATAATTAAACAGTGGTCTAACAGGTAGTTTAATTTTCTTTATTAAAGCCGTTCATCGTCATTTCGCTACCGTTTACGGACCACTTCAGATTCTGTCTACATAATTGCGTTAATGCGTCCATAATAGGCAAGGCGTTTAGCCGAGGGCCGAGGAACCGGCATCGGCGTCGTAGAGCACGAAGATCGGGAGTAGCATGCATTCGTTTAAGATCACCAATCAATTCCTACTTGATGATGAGCCGTTCACCATCTTGTCGGGGGCGATTCACTATATGCGTGTTCATCCGAGCGACTGGCACCACTCGCTCTATAACCTTAAGGCTCTTGGGTTTAATACGGTCGAAACGTATGTACCGTGGAATCTTCATGAGCCAAAGCCTGGCGTCTTCGATTTTTCTGGCTCAATCGATTTGGCGGCATTTCTTGATGAGGCAGCATCGCTCGGTCTGTATGCAATTGTTCGGCCCTCTCCGTTTATTTGTGCAGAATGGGAATTTGGCGGCATGCCAGCATGGCTGCTGCGCGAACATGATATGAGGCCGCGTAGCAGCGACCCCAAATTTCTTGCTCACGTTGCGCAGTACTACGACCATCTCATGCCGATACTCGTCTCGCGTCAGATTGACAAGGGCGGAAACATCATCATGATGCAGGTTGAAAACGAGTATGGATCATATTGCGAGGATAAGGACTATCTTCGCGCGATTCGTCGCCTTATGGTCGAGCGTGGGGTTTCCGTGCCCCTTTGTACTTCCGATGGCCCGTGGCGTGGGTGCCTTCGTGCCGGTACGCTCATTGACGATGATGTGTTGTGCACCGGCAACTTTGGTTCTCATGCAAAGGAGAACTTTGAGGCTCTTTCTGCTTTTCACAAGGAGCATGGAAAACAATGGCCTCTTATGTGCATGGAGTTGTGGGACGGCTGGTTCAATCGCTATGGGGAGAACGTCATCAGACGCGATCCCGAAGATCTTGCCTCTTGCGTTCGCGAGGTGCTCGAGCTTGGAGGATCTTTAAACCTCTACATGTTTCATGGAGGCACCAACTTTGGATTTATGAACGGATGTTCTGCACGCCATACGCATGACCTGCACCAGGTGACATCATATGACTACGATGCTCCATTGGACGAACAGGGCAACCCGACCGAGAAATACTTCGCAATTCAAAGGACAGTTCACGAGCTGTATCCCGATATCGCGCAAAGCAAGCCGTTAACAAAAAAGGCGTTTTCCATGCCCGATATTTCGGTGAGTGAGCGCGTAAGTCTCTTTAATGTGCTCGATATTCTTTCGGAGCCGATTGAAGCCCAATATCCTATGCCCATGGAAGAGATGGGTCAGTCGTATGGATATACGTTATATACCACGACTGTCGAGCGTGACCGTGCAGATGAAGAGCGTATTCGGGTTATTGACGCCCGCGACCGCGCTCAGGTGTTTGTGAACGGTGACAAAGTGGCGACGCAGTATCAGGAGCACATCGGGGAAGATATTCACTGCGTTCTTCCCTGTGAACACAACCGCCTGGATGTTCTGACCGAGGATATGGGTCGCGTCAATTATGGTCACAAATTGCTCGCTGATACGCAACATAAGGGCATTAGGACAGGAGTTTGCGTTGATCTTCACTTTGTTACCGGTTGGGAGATGCGTTGTCTGCCACTCGATAACATCGATAATCTTGATTATTCCGCCGGCTGGGTAGAGGGGCAACCTTCCTTTTATCGCGCAAAGTTTGATATATCTGAGCCGGCTGATACCTTTATCGACACTACGGGTTTTGGAAAGGGTGTGGCATTCGTAAACGGAACGAATGTCGGACGTTTTTGGGATAAGGGTCCCATCATGACGCTCTATGTTCCGCACGGTTTATTGCACCCTGGTACCAATGAACTCGTTATGTTCGAAACAGAGGGCGTGTATGATGCGAAAATCTCCCTTCGCTCTGAGCCCGTTATCCGTACACTTGAACAAGAAGGAGTTGAGTAGAAATGATTGTAGGCGCACGAATCGACTTTCGCTTGATTCACGGACAGGTGGCAAACCTCTGGTCTAACGCCCGTCAGGTAAGCCGCTTCATGGTAGTTGACGACGAGGTATCGCAAGATGCTACCCAAAAGCAGGTTCTTCGCATGGCTTGCCCGGCAACTGTGAAGTTGTCCGTGCTTCCTGTCGACAAGGCCGCTGCCAACATCACTGCTGGCAAATATGATGCGCAACGTCTCTTCATTGTTGCGAAAAAGCCTGAGGTCTACGTTCGACTTTTGGAACAAGGTGTTAAGCTTGAGCAGCTCATCGTCGGTAATATGACGACAATGGAGCCGGTCAAGAAGCTGAATCGCAACATTAGTTGCGACCAGGGGGACCTTGACGCATTTGCCAAACTCAAGGCCGATAATCTTCCTATTGTCATTCAGCTGACGCCGCAGGATAACCCAGAGGCTCTCACGCTCTAGTCGAATTAACGCTAGGCCGTGAAGGGGGATGCACGGTTTATATAAGCGTATTGGTATTGTAGAAACTGTTACACCTTAAATAAGGAGTTTACCATGATTGCTTGGTGGCAGATTCTTCTGTTAACCCTGTATGCGGGTTATCAGATTATGGATGAGCTGAACTGGTACACCTGTGCCGGCTCAGCCGTCTTCTCCGGTATGATTACCGGTTTGATTATGGGTGACCTGCAGACTGGCCTGTTTATCGGCGGCAGCATGCAGCTCACCGTCCTGGGCGTTGGTACCTTTGGCGGCGCCTCTCGTATCGATGCCAACTCCGGCACTTTGGTCGCCACCGCCTTTGCCGTGGGCGCGGGCATGAATCCCGAGACGGCTCTTGCCGCCATCGGCGTGCCTGTCGCTGCCATTCTCGTCTACACCGATATCGCCGGCCGTTTTGCCAACACGTTCTTCGGTCATGCGTGCGATGCCGATATCGAGAAGATGAACTGGGGCGCCTACAACGTACACTACTTGCTCGGTGCCGTTTCCTGGATGTTGTCCCGCATGATTCCGGTCTTCCTGGCTCTCGCATTTGGCCAGGGCTTGGTCGAGGGCATCACCACCGCCCTTAACGGCGATTGGAAGTGGCTGGGCGACGGTCTGTCCGTTGCCGGCGGTGCCTTGCCCGCCGTTGGCTTTGCCATCCTGCTCCGCTACCTGCCGGTCAAAAAGCATGTTGCCTACCTGCTGCTCGGCTTTGTAGTCGCCGCCCTGTTTGGTACGGCCTTCACGAGCATCATGAACCTCAACACCAACATCGTCGCTGTGAACGGCGCACTTGGTAAGGGCGCTGTGGATATGGTCGGTATGTTCAATAACATGTCGATGCTGGCGATCGCTATTATTGGCTTTGCTCTGTCTTTGCTGTACTACAAGAACAACCAGCGTCCCGTCGCTGCTGCTGGCGCTGCGGAGGGAGACGACGACGATGAGCTCTAATGAGAAACTCGCCAATGGCACCACTGGCTACAAGATTACCAAGGACGACCTTGCGCAGATTAACCGTCGTAACCTGCTTGGTTTCCAGGATGGTTGGAACTACGAGCGCATGCAGCACTCCGGTTATCTCTGGATTATCCTGCCCACGCTGCGCAAGCTGTACGGTGACGGCACACCGGAGCTAAAGGAAGCCTGCCGTGCCCAGTGCGCGCCGTTCTTCAACACCTCAAACTTCCTCAACACGATCATCACCGGTATCGATTTGGCGATCGAGGAAGAGGAGGGCCTCGAGGGCCTCGAGGCTGTCGCCGGTCTCAAGACTGGTCTCATGGGACCGTTGGCTTCCATCGGCGATTCCATCTTCGGTTCGCTGCTTCCGACCATTTTCGGCGCCCTGGCTGCCAATATGGCCATGAACGGCAACCCCTTGGGTATCTTCATCTGGGTCGCCGTCAACATCCTTGTTGACTGGTTCCGCTGCAAGCAGACCCACATGGCCTACGAGCAGGGCATGAAGCTCGTCACCACCATGAGCGACCGTCTGAACGCGCTGACTGACGCGGCCTCCGTAATGGGTGTCTTTATGGTCGGTGCCCTGGTCGCAACCAATGTCGGTATCGTCATTGCAGCGAAGCCTGTTATCGGTGGCGTTACCGTTGACTTGCAGAACATCTGCAATATGATTTGCCCCAAGCTGGTTCCTGCCGCACTCGTCGGCTTCGTATACTGGCTCCTCGGTAAGAAGGGCATGACCTCGACGAAGGCCATCTTTATCGTCTTGGTTCTGTCCATTGCCTTGGGTGCATTCGGTATCATTTGCAAGGGCTAAATACCCCATATTGTCACGGCATTTGAGCCTCAATTGAGACGTGGCGCACACCTCCAAGGCGACTTTATCGCCATATCCCCTGGAGTGTGCGCCTCTTTTGTTTTGTCGGACACCGCTGTTCATAGGCGGTTATGCAGTCATCGTGTTCGATTAATTCCTTAAGGCTGCCTTGAAGGGAATATAGTGCAATGCCATTTTGGATCGTCCTGTTTATTTGTGTTGTCGTGGCTTATTTCGCTGTGACCGAAGGAGCGAAAAAATACTTCGATATGAAATTGCAGGTATTGTTTAACTTGGGCTTATACCAAGATTGCATAGACCTGCTCGATCGCAAACTTGCGCGCATAGTAATGTCTACGTATAAGCAGTATTACCTGCGTTTCACGATCTATGAAGCTGCTGATATGGACGCATATGCAGATCGAATGCTTGACCACTTGCTGGAGATGCCGTGCAGTGACAAACAACGTCGACAGCTTGCGGTTCGCGCCTTTAATTTCTATATCAAGACGGGTGACCGGAAGCGGGCGGCGTCCATGTTGGAAGAGATGCGCCCCATCGTGTCGAAGGGCATTTTGGCGGACAGTCAATTAACCTACGACATAGTCTTTTGCCGTCGGCATGATAAGATCGATGAGATGGAAGCTATGCTGGATACGAGCGACCTTGGGTTACGCGGAAAGCTCTATCTGCTGCTTTCATATCAATATGAGAGCAGCGGGAACAAGGGCGAAGCACTTAGATATCGCAACCTTGAAAAGCAGCTTAGAGACGCTCACAGACCTCCCACGATAAAACAAAATACTCACTAAACTTTAATGATGCAGTGGTCGTAAGAGCCCTTTTGAGGGGTTCTATGGCTAGAGAAAGCGAACGGTAGAAAGGTAGATAGAATGATTGGATTTGTACTAACTGGTCACGGTCAGTTTGCACCTGGTTTGAAAAGCGCTGTGGATATGGTCGCCGGCGAACAACCTAATTTTGAGGTAGTTCCTTTTGCGGGCTCGGAGGCGGTTACTTTTGGTGATGATTTGCGAACCTGCATTGCCAAGATGCGTCAAGCTTGTGATGGCGTATTGGTGTTTGTTGATTTGCTTGGCGGTACTCCGTTCAATCAAGCTATCCCAATGACGACTGAGCTCGATAACGTGACCGTTGTCACCGGAACAAATCTACCTATGCTGGTGGAGCTCGTTATGACGCGTGCGTTTGGAGACCCAACGCTTGATGAACTTGCCGAACGCGCACGGGTCGTTGGTCGTGAGGGAGTCGATCTCAAGAAACTCGAGAGTGCTGACATTGATGAAGACGATGAGATGTAGTGTCGCTATTAGCCCATTTATGGGACATGTTGGTGCGTTACCTGAAGGCTGAAGTATTGGTCAATTGCTCATTACGTGGAGAATATCATGACGTGCACGAGGCACAGACAACCGCTATATGACCAGCTCGTAGATATTCTGATCGAAAAAATTGATCATGAATATCAGCCAGGTGATTTGATTCCGTCCGAACGTGAGCTTGCCGAACGTTTCGGGCTTTCGCGGTCGACTGTCCGGCTTGCAATTCAGGAACTTGAGTATCTTGGTCGGATTGTGCGAAAACAAGGTCGCGGTACGTTTGTTGCCGATCGACTAGCTCAAGCAACAAATCTTACCCAATCGTACAGTTTTACTGAACAGATGAAAGCGATGGGCCGGCTGCCAGAAACAACCATCTTAGAGTTCTGTGAAATGGAAGCAGATAAAACGCTCTCGATGCAAATGGGGATTCATTTGGGTGAAAAGGTATTAAAACTCAAACGTTTACGAATGGCAGATGGTATGCCTATGATGGTTGAGCGTAGCTATCTTCCAGCAAGGCTCTTTATTTCACTCAAGCGTCCTCTACTCGAACAAAAGCCCCTTTACGATGTTATTGAGCAGGATTATCAGCAGAAAATTCGAGTGGCGGATGAGGAGTTCTCTGCGGGTATAGCACGTCCATGTGACGCTCGGCTTCTAGGTATTGGTGAGGGTGCGCCAGTTCTGGACATAGTCCGAACTACTCACAACACCCAAAATGATGTTGTCGAGTTCACGCTTTCGGTGGCTCGCGCGGACAAGTTCAAGTACAGAATCTCTCACTATCGAGATACTGTGTGATCGGATACGAGTGCTAACGAAAGAAAAACAGCCTATGACTACTACTCGATTTGACTTTTCAGGTTGAGTCTTTGTATATCAGACAATTTAGTAAAGAAAGAGGTATTAGAAATGTTCGAGAAGAGTGTCGAGGAGCTCACCGAGCTCGGCGCCCAGATCACCACGGCCGAGATTGCTCAGCAGCCCGAGCTTTGGCGTGATACGCTCAACATCTATCGCGAGAACAAGGAGGCCATCGAGGCCTTCCTGGCCGAGGCTCGCGCTATGGGCGAGGGTCGTCTGTCCGTTGTCTTCACCGGTGCCGGTACGTCCGACTACGTTGGCGATACCTGCGCCCCGTACCTGCGTCACGCTGGCAACACTGATCTCTACGACTTTAAGCCCATCGCCACGACCGACATCGTGAGCGCCCCGCGCGACTTCCTGCGCGCCGAGGATCCCACGCTCGTGGTTTCCTTTGCCCGTTCTGGCAACAGCCCCGAGAGCCTTGCCGCCGTCGCCGTTGCCAAGGAGCTCGTCCACAACGTCAAGTTCCTCAACATCTCCTGCGCTCCTGAGGGCAAGCTCGCCGTCGAGTCTGCCGATGATCCCAATGCGCTGACGCTGCTCATTCCGCGCGCCAACGACAAGGGCTTCGCCATGACTGGCTCTTATTCCTGCATGACCCTGCTCTCCACCCTTATTTTCGACACTGCCTCTGACGAGCAGAAGGCCGAGTGGGTCGAGACGATTGCCAAGATGGGCGAGGAGGTCATCTCTCGTGAGTCTGAGATCGCCGATTACCTGGCTGGCGACTTCAACCGCGTGACCTACTTGGGTTCTGGCTCCTTTGGTGGCCTTGCCCAGGAGAGCCAGCTCAAGATCCTCGAGCTCGCTCACGGTCTGGTTGCTACTTCCTACGATACCTCCATGGGCTATCGTCACGGACCCAAGTCCTTCGTCGACGATAAGACGCTCGTCTTCGTGTTCGTCAACAACGACGCCTACACCCGTCAGTACGACATCGACATCCTCAACGAGATCGGTGGCGACGAAATCGCTCAGCACACCATCGCCGTTCAGCAGGAAGGTGCTACCGTCTATGAGGGTGAGTCCTTCACCTTTAAGGGCTACGAAGCGCTTCCCGAGGGCTACCTCGCTCTGCCGTTCGTGATGTTTGCCCAGGCCATCAGCCTGCTCAACTCCGTGCGCGTGGGCAACACGCCCGATACGCCGAGCCCCACCGGCACGGTCAACCGCGTGGTCAAGGGCGTGACGATTCACCCCTTCACCGCTTAATCGCGTCCCTCTGTAAGGGCGCCCGTCCGCTCATAACGGCGGGCGGGCGCTTTTTGTTTTACCTGAGCTGGGTATAGCATCACCACAGTCAACTGCTTTAGAAGCAAGGAGTGCATATGAGCACGTACGCAATTAAGGCTGACAAGTTCTTCTTGCCGGCAGGCCCGCAACTGGGCGGCTATCTTATGGTCGAGGATGGCGTCTTTGGCGCCTGGCAGGCCGACGAGCCCTCTTGCGAGATTAAGGACTACACGGGGTCGTGGATCGCACCGGGTATGGTCGATACTCACATCCATGGCTTCTACAACCACTCAACTACCGATAATGATCCCGTGGGCATCGATATCAGCTCGACCGAGCTCGCCCGTCGCGGTACCACCAGCTGGCTGCCCACGACGTTTACCGATGGCGTCGAGCAGATCAAGGACGCCTGCGCCGCCATCGCTCAGGCGGACGAGGGTCGCGGCCCCGACTTCTGCGGTGCTCGCATTCAGGGCATCTACCTGGAGGGCCCCTTCTTTACCATGAAGCACGTGGGCGCGCAGAACCCCGCTTATCTTATCGATCCCTCCGAGGAGATCTTTGATCAGTGGCAGGAGGCTGCGGGTGGTCGCATCGTCAAGAGCGCCATGGCGGCCGAGCGCGACGGTGCCGCTGCTTATGCGGCTGCTCTGAACGCCAAGGGTGTGGTGACCAGCATCGGTCACTCCGACGCCACCTACGATGAGTGCATCGCCGCCATCAACGCCGGTGCCAGCTGCTTTACGCATACCTATAACGGCCAGCGCGGGCTGCATCACCGTGAGCCCGGTGTCGTGGGCGCTGCCATGTCCACGCCCGAGACCTACGCCGAGATCATCTGTGACGGCAAGCACGTTAACCCTGCTGCCATCAAGGCGCTGCTGCAGGCCAAGGGCTGGCAGCACACGGTGCTCATTACCGACTGCCTGGGTTGCGGCGGCATGCCCGAGGGCAGCTACACCAGTGGTGGCATGGACGTCATCATGAAGGACAACCTGTGCTGGCTCGCCGACGGCAAGAGCATTGCCGGCTCGGTGCTCACGCTTGCCCAGGGCGTCAAGAACATCGTCGACTGGGGCATCGCCAGCGCCGATATCGCCATTCGCATGGCAACCGAGGTGCCGGCTCGCTCTGCGCACATCGAGGATAAGTGCGGCAGCATCATGCCGGGTCGCGACGCCGACTTTGTCGTGTTCGACCATGAGCTCACCCTCGTCGAGACGTATGTTGGCGGTCAGAGCGTCGGCAACGCCTTTACCGAGTAACGATAGAAAAAACGGCGGGCCCGAATCTGCTCGGACCCGCCGTATGGGTTAAACGCTCAAAAGTACCTTCACAGTTACAGCTTGTTAGCGATCTTCTTTGCCGTGCGCTTAACGCCGGCCACCAGGCCTCCTGCAGGATGCTCCTTCTCGTATGCTAGGCGCTTCTCGCGCTTGGCGTACTCTTCGACGATGATGTCGCCATACTCGTCTTCGATCTTGTCGAAGAAGTCGACGGCGCCCTTAATTTCCTCAGCGGTCGGGTGTCCCTTTTGGACACCGCCGGCGAGCTTGAACGGCCCCCACGTATCAAAGCCGGGGCAGCCGTAGGCACCCATAAAGATGGCCCGCCTCATGCGGCAGATATCATCGATATCCTTGCCGTACCACTTGTTTTTGCCACCGCAGGTCATAAGGCCAAACACCTTGTTCTGCGGCTGCAGCACGTTCGTGAGCACGCGTGCCATGTCCTTGTCGATCTCGGAGTAATAGATGCCCGTGGCGACGCCAATCAGATGGTATTCGTGCAGGTCGGGGTACTCGTTTTTGCCAAGCGCCTTGACGTCGAGGGTATCGATTTCGGGGTGCGCCTCGACGATGGCGTCCACGAGCTTTTTCGTATTGCCGTGGTGGCGCGAGGCGTAGAGGATGATGGTTCGCATAAGAAGGCCTTTCAGCTGTAATTGCATCAATGTCTGTATGGTACCCCGTTACATGGCTGGGATACCGGACGCATCGATGAACGTGCGGGTTTGTCCTTTGGTTAGGGCCGAGACGGGTACTTGCGAGCAAAAAGCAGTTGTTCGAAAGGATGGGCAATGGAATACGCTCTCTCCAACGATTCGATTTCTATTAAGGTGTCCACGGCTGGTGGTTCGTTTACCTCGATCGAGGCCGGAGGTCGCGAGTATCTGTGGCAGGGCGATCCCGCCGTGTGGTCCGGCCAGGCACCGATTTGCTTCCCGATTTGCGGAGGCTTGCGCGATAACAACGCCATGACGTTTGCCGGGCATCATGTAAAGCTCGCTCGCCATGGGTTTGCGCGCAAACAGGAGTGGAAGCTGCTAAGCCAGAGCGAGAACGAGCTGGCGATGTGCCTGGCTTCGGAGGATAACGCCGCGCTGCTGAGCGATTATCCGTATCCGTTTAAGCTTGTCGCCCGCTATACGCTCGAGGACGCTGCCGTGCGCGTTTCCTATGAGGTCACCAACGAGGGCACCGAGGACATGCCGTTCTTTATTGGCGGTCATCCCGGCTTTAGGTGTCCGCTCGATGAGGGCGAGGCCTATACGGACTACGAGTTGCGCTTTGAGAAGGACGAGGCTGCGGAGCTCTGCACCGCCGTCCCCTCGACTGGTTTGATTGACGTGACCAATCGCTCCAAGAACCCCATGGTGGGAAAGACGCTGCCTCTGTCACATGAGCTCTTCGATTTTGCGGAGACCATCTTTGACGTGCTCGAGAGCCGTCAGGTCACGCTTTCCAAAAAGGGCGAGGACAAGGGCGTCCGCCTGAGCTTTGAGGACTTCCCATATCTCATTGTGTGGAGCAAGCCCGAGGGCGATTTTGTGGCGGTTGAGCCCTGGGGCGGCCTTTCGACCTGCTCCGATGAGGACGACGTGCTTGAGCATAAGCGCGGCTGCCTTGTCGCCAAGCCCAAGGAGACCGTCGTTCGCTCGTTCACGATTGAGATTCTGTAATTCCGTTTTGTCGACTCGTATCGCGAGGCATAAGGAGCCTGCGAGATAAGGAGCTAAAAATGATCCTCACCGTTACGATGAACCCGTCTGTCGATACGCGCTATCAGCTCGATGAGCTCATTATCGACGACGTCAACCGTGTGACGCCCGAAAAGACCGCCGGCGGCAAGGGCCTCAACGTGGCCCGTGTACTGGGTCAGCTGGGCGACGACGTTGTGGCAACCGGTCTGCTCGGCGGCCACATGGGCGCCTACATGGCCGAGCTCATGGACGCCAACGGTATTAACAACGACTTTGTGCCCATCAAGGGCGAGACCCGTATTTGCCTCAACATCCTCCACGCCGGCAACCAGACCGAGCTGCTCGAGAGCGGCCCGACAATTGCCCCCGAGGAGCTCGATGCCTTTACCGCCAAGTTTACCGAGCTTGCGAGCAAGGCCGATGTCGTCACCATCTCGGGTTCGCTGCCCCGCGGCGTCGAGGCGGACTACTATGCCAAGATCACGGGCATTGCCGAGAACGCCGGCGCCAAGGTGCTGCTCGATACCTCGGGTGCTTCGCTCGAGGCCGCCCTTAAGTCCGAAATTAAGCCCGAGCTGGTCAAGCCTAACCTGACCGAGATCAACGGCCTTCTGGGCACGAGTTTTACCACCGACGATGTGGACGAGCTCCGCGCCGCGCTCGCCTCTGATGCCCGCTTCTCCGATATCCCCTGGGTCGTCGTGTCCATGGGCGCTGCCGGCTCCGTTGGCTTCCACAATGGCCGTGCGTTCCGCGCAAAGACGCCCGATATCCCTGCCGTTAACGCCACGGGCTCTGGTGACTCCACTATCGCCGGCTTTGCGCATGCCATTGCTGCTGGCGTAGACGACGAGACGGTGCTGCGTACTGCCAACACCTGCGGCAAGCTCAATGCCATGGATCCCATGACCGGCCATCTAGTCATGGACCGTTGGGACGAGGTCTACAACGGCGTTGTCGTGACCGAGCTGTAAGGGCTTGGGCGTCGGCCCCGGCATCGATTGCTAGCTCATGTCGACGACAAGTGCGATAGCATTATGCTGGGGCGCGACGCCGACGTTGTCGTGTTCAATCCCGACCTTACCCTGGTCGAGGCGTATGTGGGCGGCAACAGCGGCGGTAACGCGTTTATCGAGTAGCCGCCAAAGAAACGATCCGAGAGGGGATTTAGATGATTTACGGTGCACTGGGCGATATCGAGGAGTACCGCGGAATGCTCAAGGGCCTCGACGTGCTGATCGACTGGCTCGAGGAGAACGATCCGGCGGAGCTCGAGGTCGGCAGCCATCCGATTCTGGGCGACAAGGTCTATGCGAACGTCATGGCTCCCACGACGCGTCCCGAGGCCGAGGCTCACTATGAGACGCATCAGCGCTATCACGACCTGCAGATCGATGTCGAGGGTCGCGAGGCCTTTAAGGTTGCCACGGGCAGCCTGACGCTGGTCCAGGAGTTTGACGAGAAGGACGACTACGATCTGGTCGATTCCGACGCCTCGATCGCCGGCGATCTTGCTGACGATAAGTTTGCATTGTTCGTTGCCGGCGAGCCTCATATGCCCACGCTCGAGTTCCCGGACGATGGCGCGCAGCCGGTCAAGAAGATCTGCTTTAAGCTGCTTGCAGATGCTTACTGGGAAGAGTAACGAACTGCTCGTGAGCTAGCGTGATTTCCCTTGGGGAACGCGTTTGAGCCCCGCTGATCGCGGTCCCCTTGGGGATTGCGGTTGGCGGGGCTTTTGTTGAGTAGGGGAGTTTCCGGCGGCGTTGTGCTTGGATTGGCGGATGCGCGCCCGAAATCGGCAACAAAAAAGCCGCCCGAAGGCGGCTATCTTGTGCAATGGAGCCAGCGACCGGGCTCGAACCGGTGACCCCCGCTTTACGAGAGCGGTGCTCTACCAACTGAGCTACGCTGGCGGCCATGTGATGACGCAACTGAGGCGTCAACGGCTGTCTATGATACGGGACATCGCACGTCCGCGCAAGTGTTCTGACGGCTTTTCTCACTTTAAATGCACTAATATTGGAGACATGACGTCTTGCTCTTACGGGTCTCAAGCAGAATGGGGCAGTGATGGCTCAACCCAAGATTCTTCTCACACGCATCGATGATCGGTTTATTTACGGGCAAGATGTTGCGCTGTGGAACGAGGCCGTAGGTACTAACCTTGTCCTGGTCGTCAACGACGAGATTGCCGCGGACGCTCACAAGTGGGCCCCTATGAGGGTGGCGACACCCGAGGGTGTCTGGACACGGTTTTTCTCGGTGCAAAGGACCGTCGACATCATTCATACCGCAACGCCGCGCCAGTTGATTCTGATCATGGTGGCCTCACCCGCCGATGCGCTCGCGCTGGTTAAGGGTGGTGTGCCGATCACCAAGATCAGCATTGGGCATATGCAGGCGGGGGAGGGTAAGCGCCCCGTAACGCCCGCGGTTGCCGTGAGTGACGCAGACGTCGCTGCCCTCAAAGAACTGCAGGCGCTCGGCATAGAACTAGAAATTCGCTACCTCCCCAGCTCCAACCCCGAATCCATCCAACTAGTCATGTAAGAACGTCCCCAATGACTAGGTAGCAAAGCGCCCGTCGGCGGTGTGCCGGCGGGCGCTGCTGTGCGATATGTCGCGTTGTGGGCTTAGTGCCTCATAAAGTGATATTCGATCACATTGCTGTAGGGGTGACCCGGGCCCACAATGCCCTGCGGGAACAGCGGCTGGTGCGGCGTGTCGGGGTACATCTCTGCCTCGAGGGCAAAGCCGGCGCCCCAGCCATAGTTAGCATCGTCCTTGGCGTGCTCGTCGCCCAGCCAGTTGCCGGTGTAGAGCTGCACGCCCGGGGCGGTGGTGTAGTAGTCCAGCTCGCGGCCGGTCCACATCTCCTCGACATGCAGGGCGCGGCGCAGATTGCGGCCGTACTGATAGCCATCGATGCACAGGCAGTGATCGTAGCCGCGGGCCTGCTTAATCTGCGGGTCGTCGGCTTCCATGCCGGGAGCGACGGGGCGCAGCTCGCGGAAGTCAAACGGCGTGCCCTCGACCGGAGCGATTTCGCCGGTGGGGATATTCTGCTCGTTAATGGGCAGGTAGTGGGCAGCGTTAGCAACAAAGAAGTGCTCGCAGTCCATGCCGGCGTTATGACCGGCGAGGTTAAAGTACGTGTGGTTGGTCATGGACACGTAGGTGGCGCGGTCGCTCTCGCAGCCATACTCGATGCGGAAGACGCCAGCGCGCGTAACGGTAAACACGGCCGTAAAGGTTCGGTTGCCGGGAAGGCCAAGCTCGCCATCTTCAAGCGAGGTGATCATGCGCACGGCGTTATGGACCTCGTCGAGTTCAGCATCCCATACGCGCTTGTGCAGGCCGTGCTCAAGATCGCTGTGCAGGTTGTTGGTGCCCTCGTTAGCGGACATATGCCAGTCCGTGCCGTCGATAGTGATTGTGGCGCCCGCGGTGCGGTTTGCCACGGGGCCGATGGTCGCGCCAAAGCAGGCGGGGTTGTCAAAGTAATCCTCGAGCTTATCGAAGCCCAACACCACATCGCGCACGTTGCCGGGAATGTCGGGCACATCGATACCCAGCACGGTGGCGCCATAGTCCATAATGCGAACGCAGATCTCGGGCCCGTTGAGGGTGTAACGATGAACGGGGGTGCCGCACGGCGCGGTGCCGAAAAGCTCGGAAGTGATCATTTGGTTCCTAACATCGAGGTATTTCAGACAAACTTTAGCGTGAACAGGCGAGATTATCACTACACCCCACTAAAGCAGGGGGTATTTTTCTCAAAAAAGTGATGATTGGAGCTGTGCGGGCATTCATTTTTGACGCGCACGAGTCTGATACAATTTGTTCGTTACTGTTTGAATGATATGCGCGCAAAGAACGGCGAGGATTCATCGTGATTAAGGCAGAGCGACAGGATAAGGTTCGGCAGCTGCTCGAAGAGCAAGGCACGGTCTCGGTCAAGGAGATTTCGGACGCACTGGGCGTTTCGGACATGACGATTCGTCGCGACCTTGAGGAACTTGCGAGTCTGGGCGAGATTGAGCGCGTGCACGGCGGAGCTCGCAGTGCACAGGGACGTCCCCACGCTATGTTGCGCCATGAGTATTCGCACAGCGAAAAGCGCACTAAGCATGCCGAGGAAAAGCTGCAGATCGCGCGCCGCGCCGTTGGGCTCATCGAGGAGGGCTCGACCATCTTTTTGGGGACGGGCACTACAGTTGAGCAGATGGCCTCGATGCTGCCGGCGTGCCGCCTACGCATCGTGACTAATTCGCTTTCGGTGTTTAATCTGCTCGAGGCGCGCGAAGACTGCGACCTGTGTCTCGTGGGCGGTATGTACCGTCGCCGCACTGCCGCCTTTGTGGGCCCCACGGCCGAGGACACCTTGCGCGCACTGGGGATCGACGCAGCCTTTATCGGCGCAAACGGCATTCTGGACGGCGACGTGTCTACGTCTAACATGGAAGAGGGCCGCATCCAGCAGCTCGCCTTTAGCAAGGCCGATTCACGCTACCTCATCGCCGACTCCAGCAAGATCGGCAAGCGCGACTTCTACACCTTCTGCCGCCTGGACAGTTTGGACGCCGTGGTGTGCGAGCCGGGTATCGCCGCCGAGGATCGTGTCGCCATCGAGGAGCACACGCAGGTCATTTGCTAGCTAGCGCTACGGGATTGCCAACAGGCGATGCGGGAGGACTTTTACCTCCTGTCATTGTGGAAACCAGCGCGTCAGCGCTACGCGATATGACGCGCAAATGAGGATTCCACTATCAAATCGTCTCAGCCTGTAACAGGTAGGGGTGAAACCACCAACCAGATGTTGCAGATTGAGATTTTTGACCCGGCCTATTCCGTTTGTCTCGATCTGTAACGGTTAGGACTTAAAAACTCGGCTACGTGTTACAGATCGAGACAAAAGAAAAAGAACATTAGGACTTGAAAATAAAGTTTTGATAAGGGATTCGCCCAGTTAAGACGGTGCGGCAGACAATTGAGATTAGTTTGCCTCCGGAGTCGTAAGCATAATGAGTCAGTTCGATGACCGGAAGTTTTGCAACACCATAATTACTGGCTTCGGAATCGCTAAGCTGACGTGCTCTATAGCTTTCCCTAACAGATTGGATAGACTTGGACAAGTCGTCCATGATTCTGCTAAATGCTTGAAAATCTAACTGGTTATTCGGAACGCGCGACTTTGAAATGAAGAACGTATCAGCGCCTATGAAGCTGCCTTCAAGTTCGTAGGTCAATTCAAGACGCTGAATTTCATCGCGACTTTGACATCCAAATTGTTGGAGCATCATTACGGAAATTGGACGACCTGATGTGAGGCCGCCGAAATGTTTGGTGATGGCATCCGGATCAACGCCATCGCAATGGCTTGCAAAGTCAAAGTCTAAAAGTGAATTGAGCTCGCTAACGCGTTTCGGTGCAACAAACGACCCCTTACCTTGGATTCGATAGATACTTCCACGACGCTCCAGCTCACTCATGGCAAGTCGGACGGTTGTTCTGCTTACGGCGTATTCGTCGCAGAGTTCCATTTCTGTTGGAAGTTTATCGTCTGCTTGATATTCATCGACGATCTGCTTGAGCAGCGCGTCGGTGAGCTGTAAATAGAGTGGCCGTTTTTCGTGTGTATCGAGCATTAGAGCCTCAGTTTGCATGTTGGTTATACCTGATGGTTGCCTCAGTCGGGATGTAACGTGGGCAAGGTAACCTTAACGTATCACAGAGCGGCTCAGCATGACGATCTGATGCCTGTATCCACGAAGGGCTTGTCCGAGCGTGAAGATATTCTGGGGCAGGCAAATACCGTTCATGGAGTCCCCGATATGTTGGAGGTCAGCACCGGCTGCTTTTGCTGCAAGGCCTATTTTCTTAATGGTCTCGCTGTCGCAGGAGTCTTGACTCGTCCCGTTCGCCGCCATGACGAGAACCTTCTCTTCAATTGACTTGCCTACGTTGTGGGATCGTACAAAGTCTACGATGGCGCGCAGGTCTGCTTCTTGGAAGCAAGGGACGGTGTAGGGGGCTGGCACGAGAAGGATATCGACGCCGAGGTCAACAAACTTGCGCGCAATTTCGAGCGTCATGACAGGTTCCGCAACGCCCGCTCCATGCATTTTTCCGGCTATGACCAGGCCATTGAAATGCTCTTTGGAGAGTTTAATCGAATGGGCGATTGCATCGTTGGAGACGCCGGTTCCAGGGTTGCCCGTCAGGCAGATAAAATCAAATCCGAGTTCGTTAGCCTTTTCTAAGGTCTTGGGAGAGACGCGACGACCCATGGGGATTTCCGTTCGGGATTCAGACATCTCTGCCTCGTTATCAACTGGCTCCAGATTGACGCCAATGGGCCTTCCGCATGCTCGCTTCACCCAAGTGACCGGGTTTTCATTGAGATCATCTGGAATACCGGCAATAACTGGATCGAACACATCGAGCGCGTTAAACAGAAGTAGGTCGGCACCTGCGGCACGTTCGATTTCTGCATTAGTAACGCCGCCGAGAAATTGGGAAGAGGGTACGTTTTCCGCCATGATGGTACGTCCCTCGGAAGCCAGAATTGCCTGCTTTAGATCCATGGGTGACGTGGCGGCAAAATCGGATGCGGACATGTTCAGTAATCGTTTGGGCATTGTTACTTCCTTTGACTAGAACGACAGGCTTGTGACATTGTCTCTAATATTGTTACAACAATATATTCAATATGTTATATCCAATCGGTGAACGGTTGCAAACTTATAGTACTGCTCAGGGAAAATAGTCTTTAGCTGGGAAAACCTTATAGTAATCAGCTACCGTTCACCGAATAAGTATTTGAATTCTTGACATATCGACAAAGCGGAAAAAGAATTGGTTATGACAAATCGCGCAAATGATATTACATTTCGTACAAGAACGTATTCACTTACATAAGTGGATACAAACGGGGACGACGACGGTTGAGTCCGGATAAATCGTTGTGTGCCCGGGAATCATGAAAGGATGTGTTATGGACGCTATCGTCAAATTCCTTGAAAAACACCAGCCCCTCTTCGACAAAATCTCGAGGAACATTTATCTGGTGGCGATCAAGGATGGCTTTCTCTCGAATATGCCAATTGTGCTGTTCTCGAGCCTGTTCCTTCTTCTTTCGACGCTCCCTGCCTATGTAGGCATCACGCTTCCGCCTGAGGTGCTGGATTTCTTCAATAAAATCTATGCATATACCATGGGACTTCTTGGCATTATGGTGGCCGGCACCACGGCGAGCTCACTTGCCATGTCGATGAACCGTCGCATGCCTTCGGGTAAATCTCTCAACCCCACCTCGTGCATGGTTTGTGCCATGTGCGGCATGCTCTTACTATCGGTGACGAACGATGTTGTCTCGATTGGCGGAGCAGATACATCTGTTTTTGAAACCGGCTATATGGGAACCAAGGGTTTTCTCGCTGCGTTCGTAGCCGCATTCTTGACCGTTAATATCTATAAGGTGTGCATTAGCCATAATGTGACGATCAAGCTCCCCAAAGAGGTCCCTGGCTCTATTGCGCAGAGTTTTCGCGATATTTTTGCATTTGGGTTTTCGATCCTTGCGTGCGCTTTTATCGATCTTGCGAGCCGCAAGCTGCTTGCTGTGCCGTTCGCCAATTTGGTATCCGCTCTCATCTCGCCGCTGTTCTCCGCGGTCGACACCTATCCTGGCATGGCGCTTATCGAAGGCGCGGTCGCACTTTTCCAATTTATGGGTATCCACGGTGCTTCGGTTGTCATGAGTCCGATCAATGCTGCGCTCTACGGCAATACCGTTACCAATCTTGAGGTTTTCCAAGCAGGTGGACACCCGTCAATTGCTCTCACGCAGGACTTTACAAGCTTCATCGGCGGTCTGGGTGGTTCTGGCTGCACGTTCATCGTTCCTATTATCCTGATCGTGTTTATGCGCTCCAAGCAGCTTAAAGCCATGGGCAAGGCATCGATTATCCCAGTGATTTTTGGAGTTAACGAGCCCGTTATCTTCGGTATGCCGATTGTTCTCAATCCCTATATGTTCGTGCCCTTCCTAGTGGCTCCTATGGTCAACGCCATTATCGGTAAGTTCTTCATTGACGTCATTGGAATGAACGCCCCCATGTATACCATGCCGTGGGCGCTTCCCGGCCCAATCGGTGCATTCCTCACCACGGGTCTCGATCTACGTTCTCTCGTATTGATGGCAGTGCTGTTGGTCGTTGACTTTGTGATTTACTATCCGTTCTGCAAGGCGTATGACCATCAGCTTTGTTTGGAAGAGTCTGCAAAGGAGACTGCAGGAAACTCGGATGCAGATGCTATTGCCGCACAGGAAAATGTCGCAAAAGCTCTCGAGGCGGTAAAGGACAAGGCGGAGCAGATCCGCGTGCTTGTGCTTTGCCAGGGTGCCGGCACTTCGACTCTCTTGGCAAATGCTCTTCGCGAAGGTGCCGCTGCTAAGGGTATCGATCTGGTTTCTCAGTCCGGTGCGTACGGAAGCCACTATGAGACGATGGATCAGTACAACGTGATTGTTCTGGCGCCCCAGGCACGCATGTACTATGACGCTATGAAGGCCGATACCGATCGCCTTGGAATTAAACTGCTCACCACAAGGGGCAAGGAGTATATCGACCTTACCAACGATCCCGAAGGTGCAATTGACTGGATCGTTCAGGAGCTGGCCAAATAGTGGATGCACTCCGTCGTTGATTCGTCGGTGTATAGTACGGCCCCGCAGCTTATTGAGCTGCGGGGCCGTATTTCGTTGAGTATCTAATTGAGACAATGAGCGCAACCGTCGTGAGATCGCATTGGCGCTCTCCGAGTCACCGACAAACTGCCTTCCATCTATGTGACCAATTCGCTTTCGGCCTTTAGCCTGCTCGAGGCGCGCGAGGGCTGCGAGCTGTGCCTGGTGGGCGGCATGTACCGCCGCCGCACCGCCGCTTTTGTGGGACCAACGGCCGAGGATGCCCTGCGCGCACTAGGGATTGACACGGCGTTTATCGGTGCCAACGGCATTCTGGACGGCGACGTGTCCACGTCCAACATGGACGAGGGCCGCATCCAGCAGCTCGCCTTTAGCAAGGCCGACTCGCGCTACCTCATCGCCGACTCCAGCAAGATCGGCAAGCGCGACTTCTACACCTTCTGCCGGCGCAGGGGTACCGCTTTAAAATGACGAGTAAATAACTTTGGGCAACAAGGATGAGGCTATTCTGAGATATGACTAGACTCCGTATTTCGTCTTTACGTCCCTTGAGAATGAATCGTAGTCTTCATAGAGCCCCTCTCTGCTTTCATCCTCGGCGCGGTTTACACGTTCAAGAAGCTTATCCTTTGGAGCCTCTTTTGTTATTGCGGCCTCGCTGTCGGGTATTGTGGATTGCAAGAATAGTTCTAGAGCATGGACGTCTTTGAGTATGTAGCCCGTCGAACGACCCGCTCCTGTTTTTTCGATTGCGCTGCAGCAAACAAGCTGACCGAGGGTTCGTTTAACGGTAACCTCGCTGATATCGGGGCAGTTTGATCGGATGTCGGATTTCTTAATGACGCCGGGTCTCTGTTGAAATAGAACAGCGATGCGCGCTTGCTTCGACATGGGACGAGTGCTTGATTCAATTAAGGTACGCTGCTCGAGCTTTCGGTAGGCGGCCAGGGTTGTTCCGAGCATGAAACGGATAAAGGGTACTTCGGTGTTTTGATTTTCATTCCATCCAGTGGAGCTTGCAGCGAGGGCGTTGTAGTAAAGCGCTTTGTTGTCTTCAATAAGTCGTTCGATGCTGATGTAACGCGCAACGTCGTATCCAGTCTTTTCGAGCAGCAGCGTTGTAAGGAGCCGGCTCATCCTGCCATTGCCATCGTTGAAGGGATGAATGCTAACAAAATCGAAGATAAAGCGGAGCGATATAAGGAGGGGGTCGCAAACTTGGCGAGATAAAGCATCGTTGAGGGATTGGCAGGCTTCTTTAATAAGTCCCGGGGTTGCTAGAGCCGAAGGGGGCCTAAAGCGCACAAATCGATTACCTTGATCGTCAATGGAGACGATTTCGTTATCGCTATCTTTCCAATGGCCTCCATACGAGATTGCCGTGTGCGCCATGAGGTCACGATGCAACTGCAAAATGACCGATGGCGTTACGGGAATGGAATCGTGTTGCTCGTGAATAAGCGACAGCACATCTCGGTATCCAGCGATTTCTTCCTCTGCGCGGGAGCTTGGCTTGGCGGAATACGCCATGATCGCTTTGAGTCTTTTTTGGGTGGTAATAATTCCTTCAAGTCCGTTGGAGGATTGGGTGCTTTGGATCTTAGCTTCCTCCATAAGGGACGATAGAAGTTCGGGTTTGACTTGACTCAGAGCAAGCTGACGGCCTTTATGCTCGCGTATCGAGAGGAGGAGGTTGGTGATTGGAGTTGCTTCGAGTTCCGCTGGGACTGTGGCGTAATCGAACTGGCGCATGCGGCTCCTTTCGGTATCACGAACATACTTTCGATATCATAATACCATTAAATGATACCGAAAGTATGTTCGTTATACCGAAAACTAGAAACCATGTTTCATAACTGCTTGGAAAGTTTGGGTTTGACTATCTTATTGTCCTGATCTGTAACAGGTAGACGGTCAAAAGTGGTCTACATGTTACAGATTGAGATATTTCTGCTCGGGCGTTCCGTTTGTCTCGATCTGTAACATTTAAGACCGAAAATCCCTGCTAGATGTTACAGATCGAGACAAACGGCCTGCACGGGCCCACCAAAAACAAAAAGGCCGCATGCGAACCCGTGGAGGGATTCGCATGCGGCCGACAGGGGGTATGCGGCGGAAACTAGGCCATAAGCAGGCCGGTCTCCGCGACGTTCTTGTACCAGTACGCGCTCGCCTTGGGATAGCGCTTCTGGGTCTCAAAGTCGATGTAGAACAGGCCATAACGCTTGTTGTAGCCGTTGGTCCAGGAGAACTGGTCCTGCAGCGACCACACAAAGTAACCGTCGACGTTTACGCCGCCGTCGATTGCCTTGAGGATCCACGCGAGATGCTGGCGCATGTAGTCGATACGAGGGGCGTCGTCGATAAAGCCATCCTCGAAGTCGTCCTTATAGCCCATGCCGTTCTCGGTGATGTAGATCTTCTTGTAGTTGGGGTAATCGTTCTTAATGCGGAGCAGCAGGTCGTAGAGGCCCTCGGGATAGATGATCCAGTCCCAATCGGTGGTGGGTATGCCTTCGCGCACGCATGACTCGCCCACGCCCTTGAGGAACCAGCGCGAGGAGCCCTTGTCACCGGTGCCATTGTGGTTGATGTCATTTTCGCCCTCGGCGGCACGCAGGAACTGGCACTTGTAGGTGTTGACGCCCAGGCAATCGTTGTAGGGGAGCGCGGCGGTCAGCGCGGCGATGTCCTCGTCGCGGACGTCGAGCTCGCCGCCGGCGATATGGGACAGCTTGGTCGCAGCCTCCATCGTGTCGGCGGCATAGTGGCCGCGGAAGGTGGCGTCGAGTACCCAGCGGTTGTTGATGACGTCGGCCATGCGAGCTGCCTCGCAGTCGGCGGCGTTGTTGGGGTCGAGGGGATACTTGGGCTCCAGGTTCTGGACAATGCCGATCTCGCCCTCAAAGCCACCCTCATGGAAGGCGACGACGGCCTTGGCGTGGGCCACCATCATGTTGTGCATGAGCTGGAAGGCCTTGTCCAGGCGATACTTCTCGCCGTGCGGCCAGTTGCCGACGATAAAGCTGCCCTCGGCGGTCGCGGGAATCTCGTTAAAGGTGAACCAGTGCTTGACCTCGGTGAACTCGGCAAAGCAGAACTTGGCGTACTCGACAAAGGCATCGATGGTCGTACGCGTCAGGAAGCCCTCGCCGCCGTCCTGGTAGAAGGCCTCGGGCGTGTCAAAGTGATCGAGCGTGACATAGGGGATAACGCCAGCTTTGTTGCAGGTGGCGAAAAGCTCGTGATAGAAAGCGACGCCCTCGGGGTTAATCTCGCCGGTGCCACTGGGGAAGATACGGCTCCAAGCGATGGAGACGCGAATACCGTTGATGCCAAAGCGCTGGCACAAGTCGATATCGACCGGATACTTGTTGTAGAAATCGCTTGCGGGGTCGGGGGAGAAGCGACCCTGAGCAGCCAGGAAATCGTCCCAGGGCACTTTGCCCTTGCCGTGCGTGCGGGTCTCGCCCTCAACCTGGTAAGCGGCGGTGGCGCCGCCAAACACAAAGCCGTCGGGGAACTGCATGGGGTTGGTCATGAGTCATCCTTTCTGTGGGATACGAATAGGGAGAGGTGCCCGAACTGGGGATCCGGGCACCAACAGAGGGAGGAACTAGTCGAGGTTCTCGCGGAGCCACTTGATGGCGCCAGCGGGGTCGCGAGTAAGGTCGATATATTCCTTGCCGCGGGGAGCGAGCA
The DNA here is from genome assembly GCA_014871655.1 of Collinsella sp. Taxonomy (GTDB): domain Bacteria; phylum Actinomycetota; class Coriobacteriia; order Coriobacteriales; family Coriobacteriaceae; genus Collinsella. The sequence continues at coordinate 58,000 of WGSK01000004.1, forward strand.
GCTTAATGCCCAGACGATCGGTGTCGGCCTTCATGTCGTTGTAGTAGCTACGAACCTGCGGGGCGAGCACGATGACATCGTACTGATCCATGATGGCAGTGTGCTGGCCATAGGCGCCTGCGGAGGAAGCGATGTTCTCTCCGGTCTGCGCGGCACCTTCCTTGATGGCGTTGGCAAGCATGGCAGAGGTGCCGGCGCCGGCGCACAGGACGAGGACCTTCAGACCGTCGACATCCTTCTTAGCGGATGCATCGGTAGCGGGCTCGGGCTGATCGGCGACAGGCTTGCTGTCAGCGGCAGCGGCGGTCGGCTCGACGGCAGCGGTGGCCTGCTCGACAGCGGGCGCAGAGGTGCTGGCGGCGATGGTGGCAGCACCATCGGACTCGAGACCCAGCTCGGCGGCGCGCTCGGCTTCCTGGTCGCAGAGCAGCTTATCGTATGCCTTCAAGAACGGCAGGTAGATGATGGCGTCCAGCAAGATGATGATCGCGACAAATACCAGGGCGATAAGCTGGAAGTTCGTGGTGATGAAGATGCCGATGGGGGCAGGGGTAGCCCAAGGCACCACGAAGGAGAAGCCGTTCATGCCCACGTTGTCGATAAAGAACTTGGCAACACTTACGTTGACGCAGCCGGCGGCAACAAAGGGGATGAGCATGTAGGGGTTAAGGATCATCGGCGCGCCAAAGAGCAGCGGTTCGTTGACGGCGAAGGCAACAGGAACAATCGAGGCCTTACCGACGGCTTTGAGCTGCTTGGACTTCATAAAGAGAATCAGCAGAAGCGGAACGATGAACGTGGCGCCGGTGCCGCCGAACTCACCCACGAGCGACATGTTAAAGGTGAGGGAGTGGGCGGGGTGGCCACCGGCCAGCAGAACCTGCAGGTTCTCGGCCTGGTTGGCAAGACGGATGGGGTCGATGCCCGGCTGGACAATCGAAGGGCCGTGGACGCCGATGAACCAGAAGAACGCGGTGGCCGCCTGAATAAGGATGAGTCCGGGGTAGGTCTCTGCCGCAGTGAAGAGCGGGGAGAGCAGTTTGATAAGCAGCTCGGAGAACGGAACGCCCATGAGGTTGCGCACGACGACATCGATGATGCCGCAGATGATGACAGCGCCACCGAAGGGGATGATGTCGCGGAAGTTCTGAGCGATGGCGCCCGGAACCTCCTTGGGCAGCTTAATGGTCAGATCGCGCGAAACGCAGAACTTATAAACCCAAACGGTAATGAACGCTGCGATATAGGCCGAGAACAGACCGCGTGTACCCATGCTGGTGCAATCGAAGACCGAAAGCTCGAAGCCGTTGAACTTGGTGGTGAACTGCGTAACAGCGAGCAGCAGCATGCTGCACTGGGCGGCAACCATGGTGGAGCCGTCGTTGAGCACCTTGCCGGCGGGCATGCGACGGTTCATGGAAGCCGTGAAGTTCTTGGCGGTGGTGCCGGCAACCATGATGCCCATGACGCCCATGGTGAAGTTGTACAGCTTGTTGCACCAGTCGATGAGCGGCTGGGGCAGCGTGATGCCAACGACGCCGGGAAGGGTGGCGATCAGCAGAAAGATCGAAGAGGTGAGGACGATGGGCATGCACCCAAGGAATCCGTCCTTGATGGCCTGGAGGTAGACGTTCCTCGAGATCTTCTCAAAGAACGGTTGATGCTTTTCGAGCATCTTTACGATGGCGTCCATAGAGCTCCTTTGCTACTTGATGCGCGATGCATGTGGATGGAACTGGTCGTCGATGGATGGTCAGGACTGCCCGGAAAACTTCCTGCTTAAGGAAGGCATTGCAAATGACAACGTTGTCATTTCGTTAATGACAACGTAAGACATTTTTGGAAGAGCAACAAGGATATACGGGTGAGCGGTCGATATTGTCCGGTAAACGGTTGATTTGTCAGTCGAGCAGGTAGTGTATGCTAGAACGCAAAAAACAAGCGATGCAAAACCGACTGGAGAAGTAGTGGCAACGATGGACAAGAAAAATGTCTCAATGAACGATGTGGCGATTGCTGCGGGTGTTTCTCTCAAGACGGTTTCGCGTGTGATCAACGAGCCCGATAGCGTGCGAGAGTCGACACGCGATAAGGTTCATTCCGCAATGGAGGCGCTCGGGTTTCGAACCAACTTTGCCGCGCGTTCGCTCAAGTTGGGCCGTTACGGGTGCATCGGCGTGGTGCTGTTCCACTTGTCGGGCGGTGCCGTGGACATGATTGACGGTATCGCAGATGCCGCCGAAGAACGCGGCTTTGCGCTCACGATGATCAAAAAGCGGGCGGGGGAGAAGATGACCCTTGCCGAAGCGGCGCGTAGGATGTCGCAGCTGCCTGTTGATGGCATGATCTTCAACCTGCGTCAGATGGTCGATGACTTTGATACCTTTGAGGCACCGAAGGACCTCAAGACGGTGATTATCACACCGATGGAACATCCTACCTGCTCCACCGTCAGTGACGACCAAGAGGGCGGCGCGCGCATGGCATGCGAGTACTTCTTGAATCGCGGGCACAAGAATGTGTACTTCGTCTCTGGTAAGAAAGAGTCGCTGTCGAGCCAGTGTCGTATGAAAGGTTGGCGTGCGGCACTCGAGGCGCGTGGCATTGAGCCGCCCGGGCCTCTGCAAGGCGATTGGAATGCGGATAGTGGCTATGCCGCGGGCCTTGTGCTTGCCGATAAACCCGATTGCACGGCGGTCCTCGCTGCTAACGACTGCATGGCAAACGGCGTGATGATGGCTCTACGTGACAAAGGGCTCAATGTGCCCGACGACGTGTCCGTGATCGGCTTCGACGATGAGCTCTACAAGACGATTCCCAACTCGATTCTGACGTCGGTGAAGTTTCGCCACCGCGAACTGGGCATCCGTGCGCTTAACGAGGTCGTCGCAGGTCTGGAAGCCCCGAGCTCCAGAAGCCGTACGCTCGTCTCGGGCGTGTTGGTCGAGCGTTCCAGCGTAAGGGACCTGCGGGCGTAGACGTGCTCGGCCTGCTCGTCTAAATCTGTAACAGTTAGGACCGAAAAACTCAGCTAAATATTACAGATTGAGATATTTCTGCTCGGGCGTTCTGTTTGTCTCGATCTGTAACAGCTAGGATCCAAAAACTCGGCTAGATGTTACAGATTGAGATGAACAGGAGGGCGGGTGCGGTCTAAACAAAATGGCCCGCGCATCACGCATCGATGCATGGGCCATTTTTTGTCTGCAAGCGGCAGGTGGTGTCAGCGTCTTATGCCTCGAGGTTTTCCTCGATCCAGGCGACGGCACCCTTGGGATCCTTAGTGAGGTCGATGTACTGTTTGCCCTTGGGCGACAGCAGCGTGATGCCCAGGCGGTCGGTGTCGGCCTTCATCTCGTTGTAATAGGTGCGAACCTGCGGAGCCAGGACGATGACGTTGTACTGGTCCATGATGGCGTAGTGGCTGCCGTAGGCACCGGCGTTGGCGGTAATGTCGATGCCCAGCTCGTCGGCGCCTTCCTTAAGCGCGTTGGCGAGCAGTGCAGAGGTGCCGGCGCCAGCGCACAGAACCAGAACCCTCAGATCCTTGCCCTTAAGGGCGGACGGAGCTGCGGAGGCCTCAGTGGCAGAAGCGGTCTCGACAACAGGAGCCTCAACGGCGGGGGCGGCAGCGGTCTTGACGGCCTTGGTCTCCTCGGCCTCTTCTTCGGCCAGGGTCTCGGCCTCCTGCTTGCACAGGACGTTGTCGTAGGCCTTGCAGAACGGGTAGTAGATCAAGAAGTCAACGACCAGCAGGACGACAACCAGGACCAGAGAGATCGGCTGGAAGTTGGTGTCGATGAAGGTGCCGATCGGTCCGGGGAGTGCCCACGGCATGGCATAGATAAAGCCGTTCATGCCCAAAAAGTCGATGAAGAACTTACCAATGAGGACGTTGGCCACGGGGGCAAACAGGAACGGGATCAGGAAGTACGGGTTGAGGATGATGGGCGCGGCGAACAGCAGCGGCTCGTTGACGGCGAACATCACGGGCACGACAGAGGCTTTGCCGACGGCCTTGAGCTGCTTGGAGCGCATAAAGAGCAGGAAGATGATCGGGACAATGAACGTGGCGCCGGTGCCGCCGAGTTCGCCGATGTAGTTACCGAAGTTTTCGGTCAGGGCGAGGGCGGGGTGACCGCCGGCCTGCAGCGTGGCGAGGTTGGTGGTGATGTTGCCAAACAGCGCGGCGTTGAGGGCAGGCTTAACGACCGAGGGGCCGTGGATGCCCATGAACCAGAACAGCGGGATCATGAACCAGATGAGGGCGAGGCCGGCGTAGGAATCGGCAGCGGCGAACAGCGGGCTCACCAGCGTGGAGATGACGTTGGCAAACGGGACGGCCAAGCAGGTGCGGCAGATAACGTCGATGACGGCGACAAACAGGATGGAGAAGCTGAAGGCGAAGATGTCGCGGAAGTTCTGGGCGATGGCGCCGGGGACTTCTTTGGGCAGCTTGATGGTGATGTCTCGCTTAATGCAGAAGGCATAGATGTTGACCGTGGCAAATGCGGCGACAAAGGAGCTCAGCAGGCCCTTGGTGCCCATGTTGTCGGTAAAGAACACCGAGACATCGGCGCCGTCGATCTTGGCACTCGTCTGGGTAACGGCCAAGATGAGCATAGCGCACATGGCGGCGACCATGGTGCTCGTGGCGTTGATGGCCTTGCCGGCAGGCATGCGGCGGTTCTTGGAGCCGGTCAGCGCGCTTGCGGTGGTGCCGGCGACCATGATGCCCACGACGCCCATCGTGAAGTTGTAAACCTTGTTGCAGAAGTTCACGACGTCGACGTTCCACCAGTCGGGCAGCGTAAAGCCGCCGACCGTGGCGACAACGCCCGGCAGGGTCGAAATAAGCAGGAAGACAGAAGAAGACAGGATGATGGGCATTGCTGCCAAAAAGCCGTCTTTAATGGCCTGAAGGTAGATGTTCTTAGAGACCTTGTCGAAGTACGGCTGACCTTTCTCCAAGAACTTAACGATCGATTCCATAGTTCACGCTCCTCTTTGCATGAAATCTTAATGGCATGGACGTTGAAAACCTATATGGTCTCCCGCTTGCTAAAAGCCCGGGTGCAGGCGGGGTCGGTCCCAGGGGGAGAGAGGGGAGCGGCTGGGTTTGTATCGCATAGGGCCGCTCCCCTCTCGGGGGAAAGCGAGGCGATGCGCTACTGCGCGTCCGCCATAGTGTCGGCGAGCTCCTTGTACCAGAGTGCCGACTGCTTGATGTAGCGTTTTTGCGTGTCGAAGTCGATGTAGAACAGGCCGTAGCGCTTGTTATAGCCGTTGGCCCACGAGAACTGGTCCTGCAGGCTCCAGATAAAGTAGCCCTGGACGTCGACGCCCTCGGCGCGCGCCCGGAGCACCTTCTCCATGTGCTGGTCGACAAAGTCGATGCGCTCGGGATCGGCGACGATGCCGTTTGCGTCGGGCTCGGGGTCCTTGTGGCCCAGGCCGTTTTCGGTGATATAGATGACGGGGAGGTTGGGATAGGTGGCGCTGATGTGCTTGAGCGTGTCGTAGAGGCCCTGCGGGTAGATGAGCCAATCCCAGTCGGTGGTGGGGATACCCGGCATATCGACCTGCTGCCCGACGCCCTTAAACTTAAAGCACGAGGTGCCCTTGTCTCCGGTGCCGTTAAAGCTGTTGGTGGACTCGCCATCGTAGGCGGCGATAAACGCCGACTGATAGTAGTTGAGGCCGAACATATCGTTGCGGGGCGCCGCCTTGGCGAGCTCCTCCATGTCGCTGTCCTCAACCGTAAGCGTGGCGTTGTTGGCACGCAGAATCTCGTTGATGAGTGAGAGGGTGCGCGCGGAGTAGTGACCCAGGAAGGCGCCGTCCATGATGAAGTCGGTGTAGAAGGCGTTGTACAGGTCGGCGGCGTGCTGGTCGGCGGGCGAGTCTGTGGCAGGATATGCCGGCGTCAGGACGTTGACCATGCCAATGCGTCCGCCCAGGTGCTCGGTCTCGTCAAGATCCTTATACAGGTTGACGGCGCGGGCGTGGGCAACGAGCTCGTTGTGCTGGCTCTGGATGCCGCTCGTCACATCAAAGTGATGGTTGGGCGGGAAGTTGCCTTGGATGTATTGGGAGTGCGAGAGGCTGATGAGCTCGTTGATGGTGAACCAATTCTTGACCTCGCGGAACTCGCGGAAGCAGAACTCGGCATAGCGCACATAGGCGTCGACGGTCTTGCGGTTGAGCCAGTCGCCCTGGTTGAACAGGGCGGCGGGGGAGTCAAAGTGATGCAGGGACACATAGGGCTCGACGCCATACTTTTTGCAGCAGGCGAACAGCTCGTGGTAGTGCTTAACGCCCTCGGCGAGGGGCTCGGCATCGTCGCCGTTGGGGAAGATGCGGGTCCAGGCGATGGACACACGGATGGCGTTGAGTCCATGCTCGGCAGAAAGGCGGATATCCTCCTCGTAGCGGTTGTAGAAATCACTGGCCGGGTCGGGCAAAAAGCGACCCTGGGCGACAAGGTAATCGTCCCACATGGTCTTACCCTTGCCTGCCACCTTCGTGGAACCTTCCGTTTGGTACGCGGCGGTTGCGGCGCCCCAAACAAAGCCCTTCGGCAGCTGCTGTACGCGGTTTAGCAAAGACATATGCATACACCCTCTCGTCTCGCTGTTCGATATTGTGCGTTTGCGCTCAGGAGGCTCCCTGGTTAGCGTTCAGCGGTGAAAAAGCCCGATAAACACTATCTTAAAATGATTAGAACCAAAATGAGCATGTGAACATTTGACAATGAGCACGTTAACATCCGGCTGGGATGTATAGAAACAAAACAACTTCAAACAGCCGCGAACGGTTGTATTTGTTCGGTAAGCGGTTTTGATTGACAGAAGTTTTCATGTTGTGGTATATGGCTCGGGTATCATGAGCACGTTATCGATGTATGCACGATGCGCCATGGGCGCGGGGAATAGTTGGGAAGCAGGTTAGCGTGGAAGGCATGGCTCAGCAGACAAGGAATGGTCATTCGGCGAGCGCGGCAGAGGTTGCGGCGCTCGCTGGCGTGAGCCGCCAGACTGTGTCTCGCGTGGTCAACGGTATGCCCAACGTGACGGAAAAGACGCGCAAGCGTGTGCTGGCCGCCATGGAAGAGCTGGGCTTTCGTCCCAATTTTGCTGGAGCGGCGTTGCGCGGCGGGTCGTATCGTTCTATTGGCCTGTGCATGTACAACATCACACGTGTCGGTAACCTGGCGACGCTCGAGGGTATCATGCAAGCGGCGCGCGAGCACGATTTTGCCGTCACTATGATCGAGATGGGCGGCGACAAGCCCTATACACTTGCCGATGCCTCGCGCCGCATGGTCGAGCGACCCGTCGACGGCATGATTCTCAACATGAACCGCATGGCTCCCGATTTTGAGGAGTTTGTTCCCCAGCCGGGAGTGCGAACGGTCATCCTGTCCATGTATGCGCATCCGCGCTGCACGACGATCGACTCCGACCAGTATGGTTCGTGCGAGCTGTTGACCAATTATCTGCTGGAACATGGTCACTCGAATATGCGGTTTGTGGCGGGTCCGGAAAACTCGATTTCCTCGCGTTTTCGTGAGGCCGGTTGGCGCGATACGCTGGGTCGTGCTCATGTCGATGCCGCTCCGATGCTGCGTGGCGATTGGAGTGCGGACAGTGGGTACGCCATGGGCGAGCGGATTGCGGCCGAGGTGCTTGCCGGCGGGTCGCAGGCGCCGACTGCCGTGCTTGCGGCAAATGACCAGATGGCGCTGGGCGTTATCGCCGCGCTCGAGAACGCGGGCCTGTCCGTGCCCGACGACGTGAGCGTGGTTGGTATCGACGACGCACTCGAGGGACTTGTTCCTCACAATCGACTGACGACGCTGCGATTTGATTTGCGCGGTGTTGGTAAGCTTGCGTTTGAGGCGGCGATTGGAGAGAGCTCGTCTATCGAGGCGATTCATGTGCCGAGTACGCTGGTCGAACGCTCGACTGTTAGGGACATACGGGGTTAGGTCCTACTCCGTTTGTCTCGATTTGTAACAGGTAGACGGTCAAAAGCGGGCTACGTGTTACAGATTTAGATTCTTCGGAAAGAGCAATCCTGTTCGTCTCAATCTGTAACAGCTAGGACCAAAAAACTCGGCTAGATGTTACAGATCGAGACAAACGGCTCCCGACCAGCCCAAAAACAAAAAGACCGGGGGCGGCGCGCCGTGTGACGTGCCGCCCCCGGCTGAGAAATGGGGACAGGTTGTGTGAGCGGGCAACCCCGCCAGCCACTAGTCCAGACGACGGGTCTGCGCCACGTGCTTGTACCAGTAGGCGCTTGCCTTGGGCGTGCGCTTCTGGGTTTCAAAGTCAACGTAAAAGAAGCCGTAACGCTTGTTGTAGCCATTGGTCCAGGAGAACTGATCCTGCAGGCTCCACAGGAAGTAGCCGCCCACGTTGACGCCCACCTCCATGGCCTTGAGCAGCCAACGCAGGTGCTGCTCGATGTAGTCGATGCGCGGCTGGTCGTCCACAAAACCGTTCTTGTAGGGGTCCTTGTAGCCCATGCCGTTCTCGGTGATGAAGATCTGCTTGTAGTTGGGGTAGCGCTGCTTAATGTAGACGAGCAGATCGAACAGACCCTCGGGATAGATGATCCAGTCCCAGTCGGTGGTGGGGATGCCGGGCTTGTTCACATGCTCGCCAATGCCCTTGACGCGCCAGCGACCGGTGCCCTTCTCGCCCGTACCGTTGTGGTGCAGGTCGTTCTCGCCATCGTAAGCCTTCAAAAAACGGCACTGATAGTTGTTAACGCCCAGGTAGTCGTTGTAGAGCGCTGCCTCGCGCATAATCTCGAGGTCCTCGTCCAAGATCTCGATGGTGCCGCCCGAGACGGCGGCCAGACGGTTGGCGCACTCGAGGGTGTCGGGCGCGTAGTCGCCGCGGAAGGTGGCGTCGAGCAAAAACTGGTTTTGCAGCACGTGCTCGTTGTTGGCGGCCTTGATATCGGCGGGGTCGTTCTCGTTGAGCGGGTACTTAAACTCCAGCGACTGGATGACGCCGATCTTGCCCTTAAAACCGCCGTTGTGGAAGGCCAGTACTGCCTTGGCGTGGGCGAGCATCATGTTGTGCTCGCACTGGAAGGCCTCGGCCAGATGCGCCTTGACGCCACCGGGGAAGGTACCCTCGATGTAGGTGTTGGAGGCGTCGGCCCAGATCTCGTTAAAGGTGAACCAGTAGGTCACCTGGTCGGCGTACTCCTTAAAGCAGAAGGTGGCAAAGTCCACAAAGGCATCGATGGTCTCGCGGTTGAGGAAGTCGCCCTTCTCAAAGAGGGGCAGCGGCGTGTCAAAGTGATGCAGCGTGACAAACGGCTCAACGTGGTGCTTGTGGCACTCGGCGAAAAGATCGTGGTAGAACTGGACACCCTCGGGGTTGATTTCGCCGGTACCGTTGGGGAAGATGCGGCTCCAGGCGATGGAGAGGCGAATGCCGTTGATGCCAAACTCCTCGCACAGCTCCAGATCGACGGGGTACTGGTTGTAGAAGTCCGAAGCGGGATCGGGGGAGAAGCGCCCCTGGGCCTCCAAGAAGTCGTCCCAGGCAACCTTGCCCTTACCGTGAGTGCGGGTCTCGCCCTCTACTTGGTAGGCAGCAGTGGCGCCGCCAAAGACAAAGTCCTCGGGAAACTGCGCAGGCGGGTTAGTGACGCTAACAGGGTTAACGGACATGATGATCCAATCGTATAAATCGAAGGGCCAGCCGGTCTTGGATGGTCGGCTGGCCCTGAGCGTTACTTACTTCGAGAGTTGCTCGCTTACGAAGGCGAGAGACTTATCGCCGTTCTGGGAGAGCTCGATGTACTGCTTACCGCGGCAGGCGACGCACTTGTTGCCCACGCGCTCGCAGTCCTTCTGCAGGTCGGCCAGGTAGCTGGCGGCCTGCGGGGCCAGGACGACCAGGTCAAAGTCGGGGAGCATGTCAACGTGGTTGCCATAGGCCTCGGCAGCGGTCTCAAGATTGATGCCGCGCTCTTTGGCGGCCTTGGCCAGTGCGTTGGCGAGCAGGCCCGAGGTTCCGCCGCCCTGGCAGAGCACGAGCACGCGCTTGCCGTTGAGGTCGCTGGCGGTCGTTGCCTCGGCAGCGGGTGCTGCAGAAGCGGCGGGGGCATCGGCCTTCACGGCCTCGGCAGCAGCGCCGGCGGCAACGCTCTTGGCGTCAGCCTTGCCCTGGAAGGCATCGTTGAGCTTGGCAGCCTTCTCGGCGTTCTTGGCGGCGAGCTCCTCCTCGGAAATCTCGGCCTCCTCGGCGCACTTCTGGGCGTCATAGGCACGGAAGAACGGATAGTACAGAACGAAGTCGACGACCAGGATAAGGGCGAGCATCACAAAGGCGAGCGGCTGGAAGCCCAGGCCCATGATGGTGCCGATGGGGCCGGGGACGGTCCAGGGCAGGGTGTACATAAAGCCGTTCATGCCCAAGAAGTCGATAAAGATCTTGAGGATCCAGATATTGGCGATCGGGGCAAAGACAAACGGGACAAAGAAGACGGGGTTGAGCACGATGGGTGCGGCGAACAACAGCGGTTCGTTGACAGCGAAGCAGACCGGGACGATGGCGGCCTTACCGACAGCGCGCATCTCCTGAGACTTGGCCAGGAAGCAGAACATAAAGACCAGGACGAGCGTGGCGCCGGTGCCGCCCATGCAGACGACGAAGTACTGGGCACCCTGGGTCAGAACAGCGGAAGCGTGCTGACCGGCCTGGAACGCAGCCAGGTTGTCGGTCATGTTGGCAACGAGGGCGGCGGCGATGGCAGGCTCGACGATCGAGGGGCCGTGGACGCCCACGAACCAGAACAGGCTCATGGCGCCGTAGATCACAGCGAGGCCGATGTAGCCGTCGGCAGCGGTGAACAGGGGCTGGAACACCTGGATTACGCCCTGGGCAAAGCAGAAGCCAAAGGCAGCGCGGAAGGCGATGTCAAAGACCCAAAAGACGGTGATGCAGACGGAGAAGGGGATGATGTCCTTAAAGGTCTGCGAGATGTTGGGCGGAACCTGCTCGGGCATCTTGACGGTGATGTTGCGCTTAATGAAGAACTTGTAGATGATGCCGGTCACAAACGCAGCGATAAAGGCGGTCAGCAGGCCCTTGGAACCAAGGTAGGTGGTGTTGAAGCCGCTGGCGGCGTCCGTGGCGATGGTGTCGCTCGAAAGGAGCAAGAAGCCGATGATGGCCGCGCACATGCATGAGATAAAGTTAATCTGGTTATTCTTGGGCAGGTCGCGGTTCTGAGCGTCGGCGAAGTGCTTGGCCGTGGTGGCGGCGCAGGCGATGGCCAGGATGCCCATGGAGTAGTTGTAGCACTTCCACAGAGCGTTGTTGATGTCATCGGGCCAGTAGAAACCCCAGATGTTGGGGACCGAGGCTACCAGGCAGAAGATGGACGAGAAGATGATGATGGGGATGACGGAGATAAAGCCGTCGCGGATCGCCTTGAGGTACTTGTTGCGGGCGATCGCGTTGAAAAAGGGCTGGCCCTTTTCGATGATGGCGATGAGTTGCTCCATGCAATGCTCCTAAGAGTCGGTGGGTTAGCAACGATGGTAGCTTTTGACGTTCGGTTGCCAAAATGTTGACGTTGCCATTTTGTGACACAAAAAAAGACGCGAACCGGTGGTTCCTGTGCCTGCGAACCGTCGATTCCTTACGCGTAAACGTTTGAGCCGCCCGGTGGCTCTGTGTTTGCATAATGGCAACGTTAACATTTGGGCGACAAAAGCCGTTCGGGGAAGCAAAAATGTCGGTGAACGGTAGGTTTTGGGTGGTGAGCGTATGGTGGGGGAGGCGTTGGATATACTTGAAGACGTTTCATTTGACTGCGTAGGGTGCCACCAATGGCATCGTTGACATAGAAAGATCGACCTATGGCCGCTGTTAAAAAATCGGTATCCGTCAAAGACGTGGCGCGCCTCGCGGGCGTCTCGGAGCAGACGGTCTCGCGCACCGTGCACGATTCGCCCAGTGTGCGCCCCGAGACCAAGGAACGCGTGCGTGCCGCCATGCGCGAGCTGGGGTATCGCCCCAATTTTGCCGGTCGATCGCTGCGCCGTGGCAAGTTTAAGACCGTCGGCGTCGCCATGTTCAACATTACCGGTACCGGCAACCTCGACCGTATGGAGGGCTTTGCCGCCGCGGCCGACAAACATGGCTATGCCATCACCCTCACTAAAGTAGATGGGCATCCGTATACCCTCGAGAGCGCATCGTCGCGCATGAGCGCGCTGCCGGTAGACGGCATGGTCGTGATCATGAATCGCATGCCGGCGGACTTTGGCACCTTCGAGCCGCTGCCTGGCATGCAGACGGTGCTCGTTACGATGCTGGAGCACCCGCTCTGTTCAACGGTCGATAACGACCAGTTCGATTGCTCGCGCCAGGTGGTCGAGTACTTGCTGGGGCGGGGGCACAAAACCGTGCACTTTATCTCGTGTCCCGAGCGCTCGCTTTCGGGCATGCGGCGCGAGGAAGGCTGGCGCGAGACATTGCGCGCGCATGGAATTGAGCCGCCGCGACTCGTCCGTGGGGATTGGACGGCACAGAGCGGATATGCTGCCGGTCAGGCTCTGGCGGAAGATCCGACCTGTACGGCCATTTATGCTTCCAACGATGCCATGGCATACGGCTGCATTCGCGGGCTCGAGTCGTGCGGAAAGCGTGTGCCCGAGGACGTGAGCGTGGTGGGTGTTGATGACAGCCTGGGCGATATCGTGCCCGACCGTCGCCTGACCACGGTGCGCTTTGACAACAAGCGCGTCGGCATGTGGGCGGTCGACAAGATTGCCGGCGCCGATGGGGGTGCGTCTGGCGTGGAGCACATGCTGATCCCCGGTGTGCTTGTAGAGGGCGATACGGTGCGCGATTTGTGTTAGGGTGCGGTCCTGTTTGGGTTGCCGATAATTGTGTTTGATATTGTTCAGATTGGTTTAAAAACCGTTCACGGGCGAAAAGTGACCGTTCATAGCTCGAAATTACGTTTTGAGCTGTTCTTTTTTGTTTGAATGTTATTGTTTCTGTCATACACAACGCAGCGCGTATGCCCGGACGCGATGCTCTCCATTGGTTCATATGTGAAAGGAACGCAATATGGCAACCAAAGAAGAAATCTCGATGGTTGGATTCGAGATCGTCGCATACGCAGGTGACGCCCAGACCGATCTGCTTGCAGCGCTCGATGCTGCTCGCGAGGGTGACTTTGAGAAGGCCGAACAGCTGCACAAGGATGCCAGCGATGCGCTCATCGGTGCCCACGACACGCAGACCAAACTGCTTTCGCAGGAGGCCGGCGGTGGCGAGATGGAGATGACCTTCATCATGGCTCACGCTCAGGACACTCTCATGACCACTATGATCCTGGAGAAGCAGACCCGCTTTACCATCGATGCCTACAAGCGCATCGCCGAGCTCGAGGCCAAGCTCGCCTAACGAGCCTCACAACCAAGTCCCCTTCCAAAAGCCCTGCCGCTACCCGCGGCAGGGCTTTTTCTTTTTACCCGGCACTTGGGGACGTTCCTTATCTGCCGGCAGTTAGGGACACTCCTGCCATGCATTTGATCCTTTGAGGATGGAAGAAAACGGGTTATTGGGTTTGCTGCGCTGCCGAATCGGCCTGTCGGTTACAAAACTATGCCGGTTTACTACGATGAATCGCATTCTTTCAACTATGGAAAGAACAGCGTTATCAAAACCGCAGGTAGAACGCTTGTCATTTTCTACTAATAGCAAATGTGGTCGGTCCTATCGGTTTTATCGTAGTAAACCGGCATAGTTTTGAAATGGCACTATTCGACTAGCAGCGTTATGGAGCTTCTGCACGCCCTCCCGTTCGGTTTTTCGCTGGGTGGGTATACTTCCATCCGCAATACAGGCCGGAATGAGGAGGTATCCAAATGCCGGACAATGGATCGATTCAAAAGAGAGGCACGCACGAGATGGCTCATGGGCGTCCTGTCCAGATAACCGAGCACACGACGGTAACCGAGCTGCAGCCCAGCCTGTCCGATGTCGTGTGCGCAAACAAAAAGCTGCAGATTGGCTTTATCGTTGCGCTCGTAGTACTGGCGCTGCTGTCGGGCTTTGTAGCTCGTCCGCATTTCGCCGATACCAAAACTTGGGACTCCACCATCGAGGTCATCGATCAAAAGAAAGGTAACGTACTGGCGCTCACGACCTCGTGCGTGGCGCTGTCTGCGGGTATTACCGCGCTGCCGGGTGATACGGGTACGCCGGTTGCCGAGCAGCTCGCGCAGCTTTCGGGTAACTTGGGTATCGTGCTTGCCGTGCTCTACCTCGAGAAATACCTGCTGACCATTTTGTGGTCGGTTGGTCTGGGCATCCTGATCCCGTTCTCGTTCGTACTCTTCGCGGTGTCGCTTGGCATTCACGGACGCTGGAGCACCAGCGCCGTCCTTCGTCGCGTGGCGACGCGCGTGCTGGTGGTCGCCATGATCGGCATGGCGTTGGTGCCTGCAAGTGTATGGGTGTCGCAAAAGGTCGACGAAACGTATCGAGTGAGCATCGAAGCGGCTGAGCAAAAGGCGACTGACGCTGCGAGTGCGGAAGATAGCGATAACTCCAAGGCAAGCAAGAAAAAGGTCGAGTCCACAGAGTCCAAGAACGTGCTTGAGCAGCTTGCCGACGGCGCCTCGGGTCTTGTCACGTCGGTGACCAGCGGCGCCAAGCAGATGACCGATGAGATTGTGCAACAGGTGACCGATCTGATCGAAGGCGTCATCGTGATGATCGTGACCTCGTGTGTTATCCCATTGCTGGTGCTCGCGGCGTTTTTGTGGCTGGGGCACGTGTTGCTGGGGATTGATATTTCCGGTCCAGCGAACTATTTGACGGGTCGTTTCTTGAGCGCTCCGTCCAAGCACGCCAAAAAGGGAGGGCAGTCCGAGTAGCTAAAACAGCTGTATATACCAGGGCATACCGCCGAAGGGCGGCCGAGATGCGTTCTCGGCCGCCTTTTTGTTTGTTGAATACGTGGTAAGCCCGGCCGTTCCTGATCCCAAACGGTCAACAATCATCCGTGAACGGTCTTTGTTCAAAAAAGAACAAAGACAAACAAATAGTTGTTGCAGTCGATGTTCGAATGTGTTCAAATAAACATGAACAGTGAAGAACCGCACATTCAGATGCCCGGACCTGATCGCGATTCAACACTTCCAAACAGAAACTACGCGCCAGCGTATCTCTCAAGGAGGATGTCATGAGGGTTGTAATCGCTTCCGATGCCGACGGTATGTCGATGAAGGAGTCCATCAAGGAGATGCTCATCGCCGACGGTCACGAGGTCGTCGACTATTCCGAGACCCCTGCCGCGGACTTTGTCGATTCCGCGACCGCCGTTGCCAAGGACCTGCTGGAGCACAAGGATTCCCAGGGCTTCGCATTCGATAAGTACGGCGTCGGCTCCTATATGGCCGCCGTTAAGATCAAGGGCATGGTCGTCGCCAACATTTCCGATGAGCGTTCCGCTTACATGACCCGCGAGCACAACGGCTCGCGCATGGTCACCATGGGCCCGGGCGTTGTGGGCACCGAGGTCGCCAAGAAGATCGCCCGCGAGTTCCTGCGTGCCCAGTACGCCGGCGGCCGTCACCAGATCCGTGTCGACATGCTCAACAAGATGGCCTAACGAGAGCCACCGAGAACTCGAACTTCTACCTCAACTTGTGAATTCAGACGAAAGGACGTTCTGATGAAGAAGACCATCGCAATCGGTTGCGACCATATCGTTACGGACGAGAAGATCTATCTGGCCGACCGCCTGGAGCAGGCTGGCTACAAGGTGCTCGACTGCGGCACCTACAGCCACACCCGTACGCACTATCCCATCTACGGTAAGGCCGTGGGCGAGGCTGTTGCCAGCGGCAAGGCTGACTTTGGCGTGGCCCTGTGCGGCACCGGCATCGGCATCACTAACGCCGTCAACAAGGTTCCCGGCGCCCGCTGCGCCCTGGTTCGCGACATGACCTCTGCCCTGTATGCCCGTCGCGAGCTCAACGCCAACATCGTGGGCTTTGGCGGCAAGATCACCGGCGAGTTCCTGATGGCCGACATTATGCTTGCCTTCCTGGAGGAGCCCTACGAGAAGACCCCCGAGCACGATGCCCTGATCGCCAAGATCGATGCCTGCAACAAGGCCGACGCCGAGGCTCAGGCTGACCCGCACTTCTTTGACGAGTTCCTGGAGAAGTGGGACCGCGGCGAATACCATGATTAGCGGGTATCCGGCGTAATTAACTAGCCCGTTGACGGCTCGCGTTTCTGTGAGGGGGCGCGGGCCGGTTTTCTATCGGCCCTATTGACTTGGCGGGCTGTCGTAAGAAAGGGAAGGCTCCTATGGAGTTTGTTCTTGATAACGGTTCTATCCGCGTAGCACTGAGCACGGCGGGCGGGTCGTTCACTTCTATTGCGGCTAACGGCCGTGAGTACCTGTGGCAGGGTGATTCTTCGGTCTGGTCGGGCCAGGCACCCATTTGCTTCCCGATCTGCGGCGGCCTTCGTGACGGTCGCGCGATGACTATGGGTGGTCGCGAGGTCAAGCTCGCCCGCCATGGTTTTGCCCGCAAGCAGGAGTGGAAGCTCGAGAAGCAGAGTGACAACATGGTTGCGCTGAGCCTAAGCTCTGCCGACCATGCCGAGTTGCTCGAGCAGTACCCGTATCCGTTTAAGATCGTTGCTCGTTACACGATCGATTCGGAAAAGGTGGCCGTGTCGTACGAGGTGACCAATGAGGGCATCGAGGATATGCCATTCTTTGTGGGTGGTCACCCCGGCTTTAAGTGCCCGCTCGACGAGGGCGAGTCCTACGACGACTATGAACTTCGTTTCGATCAGCGTGAGGCGACCGAGCTTTGCACCGCTGTTCCCTCCACAGGCCTGATCGATGTCGAGCACCGTAGCAAGAACCCGATGGTCGGCCACGATCTGCCGCTTACCCATGAGCTCTTCGACTTCGCCGAGACCATCTTTGATGTGCTCGAGAGCCACGTGGTTACGCTGACCAAGAAAACCGAGGACAAGGGCGTGCGCCTGACGTTCCCCGATATGCCGTACCTGATTGTGTGGAGCAAGCCCGAGGGCGACTTCGTGGCTGTTGAACCGTGGGGTGGTCTGTCCACCTGCTCCGACGAGGACGATATTCTGGAGCACAAGCGTGGCTGCCTGGTGGCCAAGCCGGGAGAGACCCTCACCCGCGGCTTTGAGATCGAGATCCTTTAACGAGTTATCGTATGTTTGGGGCGGGTTATGCCGCCCCGGAACAGGAGTTCAACATGATTCTGACCGTTACCATGAACCCGTCGATCGATACGCGCTATCAGCTCGACAAGTTGATCATCGACGACGTGAACCGTGTGACGCCCGAAAAGACCGCTGGCGGCAAGGGCCTCAACGTGAGCCGCGTGCTGCTGCAGCTGGGCGACGATGTGCTCGCGACCGGTCTGCTCGGCGGACACATGGGCGCCTATATGGCCGAGCTTATGGATGCTGATGGCGTCAAGAACGACTTTGTGCCCATTGCCGGCGAGACGCGCATCTGCCTGAATATCCTGCACGAGGGCAATCAGACCGAGCTGCTGGAGAGCGGCCCGCAGATCGCCCCGGCCGAGCTCGAGGCCTTTACGGCCAAGTTCGCCGAGCTTGCAGCGAAGGCGGACGTCGTGACGCTTTCGGGCTCGCTGCCGCGTGGCGTCGATGCCGGCTACTATGCCGAGCTCGTCAAGATCGCCGAGGAGGCGGGCGCCAAGGTGCTGCTCGACACCTCGGGTGCATCGCTGGAGGCCGCGCTGGAGTCCGACGCTAAGCCTGAGCTCGTAAAGCCCAACCTGACCGAGATTAACGGCCTGCTGGGTACGTCCTTTACGACCGATGATGTCGATGCCCTGCGCGAGGCGCTTGCCGCCGATGACCGTTTTGCCGGTATTCCCTGGGTTGTCGTTTCGATGGGCGCTGCCGGTTCGGTGGGCTTCCATGAGGGCCGCGCGTTCCGCGCCAAGACGCCCGCGATTGCGGCTGTGAACGCGACGGGTTCCGGCGACTCGACCATCGCCGGCTTTGCGCATGCCATTGCTGCTGGTGCCGACGACGTCACCGTGCTCAAGACCGCCAATACCTGCGGCAAGCTCAACGCCATGGATCCCAAGACCGGCCACCTGGTCATGGACCGCTGGGATGAGATCTTCAACAACGTTGAAGTAACGGAGCTGTAGGGTTACGCGGTTTTACCAAACCGCGCAACGGCTCGACGCTGCGCGGGCCGCATTTGGACAATCTGACGTTCAACTTCAAGG
>WGSK01000040.1:0-22247 GCA_014871655.1 Collinsella sp.
TCAGGGAATTGTAATTGATGGTGAAGGTTCAAAGGTTATTTGCAAAGACTAATTTAAAAATCCAGTTTGCTGCACTCGTTCCTAGCAGGGTCCGGGGCAGGCACGCCCCAACAAGAAGCCGTCCCAAAGGGGCAAGAATGGGGACAGCGGACGATTTCTTGGACCGTTACGCGGCCCTTCCCAGCGCGGAGCGGAACTCGGCCGGCGTGCGGCCACAGAGCGCATCGCTGCGCCTCTCCGTATTGTATCGGTCGATCCAGCCCCCGAGCTCCTCGATGAAGCGGGCGGGGGTCCAGTCCGAC
Source organism: Collinsella sp. (assembly GCA_014871655.1). Taxonomy (GTDB): domain Bacteria; phylum Actinomycetota; class Coriobacteriia; order Coriobacteriales; family Coriobacteriaceae; genus Collinsella. The sequence continues at coordinate 303 of WGSK01000040.1, forward strand.
CAGTCCCTGCCGTGCCAGAACTCCTTCTTGAGCAGGCCGAAGAAGCCCTCCATCGCCGCGTTGTCCGGGCCGCAGCCCTTGGCGGACTGGATTGGCCACACTGATGTGGACAGTTCCGGGAGGGGCGCAAGAGACGAGAGGGCCGTGTACGCGTTCCTGCGCGAGGGCCGCAGGGAGGGGCTACCTGGGTACGGCGCCTGTCAACTCGGTCGACGTCTTTGATGACCGGGTCGTACTCAATATCAAATTCACGGATGATGCCAAAACGGTCACCCGTGAGAAAGTGTTGGGTTCGAGTGCTGTGGGCAATGTTCCAACATGCTGGGATCAAACTCGCTTGCCGGGATCACACGGTAGCCGTGGCGCAGGAGCAGGTCGACGAAAACACCGTTGCCCACGGTGAGCGTACCGCTGAACGTTCCGTCGTAGATGCGACCTACGCCACACGAGGGGCTGCGGTCCTGCAGGATGCACGCGGCGATCTCTTCCGGACCGCCCGCTTGCTCGCACATATCGAGCGCACGTTGAGCGCCTAGGCGAAACTCGCGATCGACCGAGATGCCCTCGCAGGTACGGACCTCGCCGTCCACGATCTCGGACGGCTTGCGCGGTGTGGGCAGGCCGCCAAAGACCTCAGGGCACACCAAGAGAACCTCGGTCCCCGTACGTTCGCAGGCCTCGACCAACGCGCGGTGGTAGTTGTCGAGCCCGTTATACTTGCAGCTCTCGCCCATCAAGCAGGCACTTACCACGATCTTCATATACAACTCTCCCCACGCAAAACGCCCCATTTGAGATAAACACTCAAATGGGGCGATTGACACTGCGCAACCAGTATTACTGCTGCTTTGGCATCAGCGGATTCTCGCGCGTGAGGAGATTCATGAACTCCTCGCCCGTGATGGTCTCCTTCTTGTACAGATAACGAGCCAGCTCATGGAGCTTGAACTTGTTCTCCTTGAGGATCTGCAGGGCGCGATCGTGCGCGTCCTCGATCAGCTTAGCGACAATCGCGTCCACACGCTCGGCCGTACCGGGGGCGCAGGTGAGCGACGTATCCTGATTGAGGTACGCGTTCTGAACGGTACCGAGTGCCATCATGCCAAACTCGTCGGACATACCAAAGCGCGTCACCATGTTACGGGCGAGCTTGGTAGCCTGCTCGATATCGTTGGCGGCGCCAGTCGTCATCTCGCCAAAGATGAGCTCCTCGGCCGCGCGACCACCGCAGTAGACGGCGAGCTTGTCCAGAACCTCCTGGCGCGTCGTCAGGAAGCGCTCGTCCTCCTCGACCTGCATGGTGTAGCCCAGAGCACCGCTCGTGCGTGGCACGATGGTGATCTTGGTAACCGGCGCGGAACCCTTTTGGCGGGCAGCGACGATGGCATGGCCGATTTCGTGGTAGGAAACGACCTGCTTCTCGTGGTCGGAAAGCACCGTAGACTTACGCTGTTGGCCGGCAATGACGACCTCCACCGACTCCTCGAAGTCGTCCTGGGTTGCACGCTTGCGACCCTCGCGAACGGCGCGCAGGGCGCCCTCGTTGATGATATTGGCCAGGTCGGCGCCCGAGGCACCGGGCGTGGCACGGGCAATCGCGGTCAGATCGATCGGCGGCTCGGTCTTCACACTCTTGGCGTGGAGCTCGAGGATGTTCTTACGGCCGGTCAGATCGGGCAACTCGACGGGGATGCGGCGGTCAAAACGACCGGGGCGCAGTAGAGCGGGATCGAGACTGTCGGGGCGGTTGGTTGCGGCAAGGACAACGATACCCTTGTGGTTATCGAAACCATCCATCTCGGTCAGCAACTGATTGAGCGTCTGCTCGCGCTCGTCGTTGCCGCTAAAGCCGCCGCCATCGCGCTTCTTACCGATGGTATCGATCTCATCGATAAAGACGATACACGGGGCCTTTTCCTTTGCCTGCTTAAAAAGGTCACGAACCTTAGCAGCGCCACGGCCGACGAACATCTCGACGAACTCAGAACCCGAAATGCTAAAGAACGGAACACCAGCCTCGCCGGCAACAGCCTTGGCTAGCAGGGTCTTACCGGTACCCGGAGGGCCAACAAGGAGAGCACCGCGCGGCAGCTTGGCGCCAATCTCCTCGTAGCGCTGGGGCTTCTCCAGAAAGTCGACGACCTCCTTGAGGGACTCCTTGGCCTCTTCCTGGCCGGCGACATCCTTAAAGGTCACGCCCACGTCCTTGGAGGCGATCACGCGCGCGCCGGACTTGCCCAGTCCACCGCCGCCAAAGCCACCGCCGCCAAAGTTCATCGAAGGACCGTCATCACCCATGGCCTTCTTCATGCGGCGGTTGAGCCACCAACCGATGAGGAAGAAAATCGCCATGGGAAGAATGAGTGTGAGCAGGTAGTAGGTCATCAAACCCGAGTTTTTATCGGGAACGACCGACTCCAGCGAAGCACCAGACTCAAGCACGCGATCGGTAAAGCCCGCGTCATTCGGCACACCGGTCGTCTTATAGGCGATGTTCTCGTCCTCGCCCTTCTTGGTGTAATAAATCGAGTAATCGTCCGTGTTGTACTCGACCTTGTCGACGCTCTTCTTATCGAGCGCTTTGACAAACGTCGAGTAATCGGTCTTCGTAATCTGCTGCGTGTGACCGATGTTGGGGAACAGAACGGTCGAGAGCACGAGGTAGACGACGAAGGCGATGAGCACGTAGAGGATCATATTCCGTCTACGTTTGTTGTCATCCATCTCCATCTGCTTGAACTCCATCTACTGGGGTTGATAATGCTATCTAGAATACCCAACCCAGACGGCGATAAACCGCGCCGGGCACGAAAGGACAGAGATGGCATCACTGTAAGTCGGCAAGGTTCAAATCTATACGGGAGACGGCAAGGGCAAGACGAAGGCTGCTTTGGGGCGCGAGAGGATGTCGAGGAACTGATTGCGATAAAGCCCGCCACCACGGAGCTCGTGCTAACCGGCCGCGGCCTGCTGCCCCTCGCAGACCTCGCGGACCTGGTCACCGAAATGCGACCCGTCAAACACTACTTCGACGAAGGCCTCCTAGCCCGTCAGGGCATCGAATACTATTTGATTCGTTTTCCGCCAACACCTACAGCTCATAAGGAAGTTGCGGTGGAATAGAACTTGTTTGACGGTCCGCAAGGGCTTTTCAGGAACTATTTCACCGCAACTTATCAGGGGAACCCGACGGATGAGCTAGGCGGTGGCGCGGCCTAGCCAGTTGCCGCTGTGGTGGTAGATGGTGAACATGGTTGCGGTGATGAGCCAGGTTACGGGGTAGACCAGCAGTAGATGCTCGAGCGACGGATCGAAGGGCATGATCGCAAACACCCAAATCACTCTGAGTACGACGGTGCCAAAGATGGTGAGCATCATAGGCTGCAGACTCACGCCGGCGCCGCGGATGGAACCCGAGGCGTTCTCGATAATCGAGAAGATCGCGTAGAACGGCGCAATGAAATGGAGGATAGTCGTGGTGTACGCCGAAATCGAAGCATCGTCGACAAACAAACGCGACAGCGGGCCCGAGAACACCAGCAGCACGGCAGACAGGCCACCAATGAGCATAAACGACAGCACGAGCGACGTATGGTAGCCCTTGCGCATGCGCTCGTAGTTGCGCGCGCCAAAGTTCTGCGCCGAGAACGTAGTGATCGATACGCCGAGCGCCTCGGTCACCATCCAGATAATGCCATCCAGGCGCCCAGATAGACCCCAAGCAGTCGTGACATCGGCGCCAAACGAATTAACCGACACCTGGATCAGCACGTTCGAGATCGAATAGGCAGCCGATTGAAAACCGAGTGGCAGACCACACGAGATCATACTCTTGCAAATACCGCGATCGATGCCGAGCTTAGATAGCGAAAGACGCCATGCACCCGGAGCGCGCATCATGCGCAACACGATCATCGTTGCATTGGAGCAAATGGTCAGCGCCACCGCGATGCCGCAGCCCAGCGCCTCCATATGCAACACAGCGACAAAGATGATATCCAGCACCACGTTAACCAGGCAGCCAGAGGCAATGATCACGGCGGGGCCGCGCGTGTCGCCCACGGCACGCAGCAGTGCGGTTCCCATATTAAGCAGCAGTGCCGCAACCATCGCGGCAAAATAACAGCGAGAATAGGCCACGCCCTCGGCCAATAGTTCATGCGGCGTGTTCATAAGCACCAGCATGGGCTCAACGAACACTATGCCAAGAATCGAGAAAGCGATACCGCCCACCAGCGCGAGCGTCATGGCTGTATGGACCGAACGACTCAGTCGCTCATCATCGTGCTGGCCAAAATACTGACCGGTAATGACCGCGCAGCCGGCGCCGACGCCAACGCAAAAGCCAATGCAGAGCTCGGTGAGCACCATCGTGGCTTGAATGCCGCCCAGCGCGAGCTTGCCGCCAAACTGGCCAACGATATACGTACCGATAAGCGTGTAGGCCTGCTGAAAAAACGAACTAAAAAAGATGGGAACGCACAGCGACAGCAGCTGTTGACAAATGACACCCTGCGTTACATCGATAGCCGTAGATTTCTTAGCCACACGCCCTCCCCGCCAGTGTACGTCAAACAACAAAACGGCAATTTAAGACCAAAGCCAATACCAGCTTAGCACCGACTGGCGGCGACCGAAACACCCCGAATCAGAGCCTGGTGCGAAATATCTGCCTAGTGATACAAACCCGGCTGGTAGTGATACTCATTGCTCACGTGCGGGCACAGCTGCCAAAAGGCGACGGCGCTCGCCGCGGCCACGTTAAGCGAATCGACCCCGTGCGCCATCGGAATGCGCACCGCGTGGTCACAGCCGGCAATGGTCTTGGCGACCAAGCCGGCACCCTCGGTGCCCATAAAAATCGCCAAGCGATCAATCTTCTGCAGTACAGGATCATCAAGCGAAACAGAGTCGTCCGTCAACGCCATAGCGGCACACGAAAAACCGGCATCGTGCAACGCGCTCAGACCATCATGCGGCCACACACGAGCCTCGCTGCCAATGCGCGTCCACGGCACCTGAAACACGGTGCCCATGCTCACGCGGGCCGAGCGACGGTACAGCGGGTCGCAGCACGTCGGGCTGACCAAAATACCGTCAACGTTCAATGCGGCAGCCGAGCGGAAAATCGCGCCAACATTGGTGTGATCAACAATACCCTCAAGCACGCACACGCGCACCGGACGATCCCCCGCCGCCTCGACGACGCCGCCCAAGAACTCATCAACCGGAATCTGACGCGGGCGACGGAACGCCGCCAGCGCGCCGCGCGTCACGTTAAAGCCCGTCAACTGCTCCATGAGCTCCATGGAGGCCACGAACACGGGAACCGGACCCGCTCCCTCGCGCACGACAAGCTGGTCAAACAGCGGCATCATCTGGTCGAGCCAGCGCTCGCCCAGAAGAAAGCTCACCGGCTCATATCCGGCGCGCACGGCACGCTCGATGACCTTGGCGCTCTCCGCAATAAAGATGCCCTTTTGCGGCTCCAGCACGCAGCGAAGCTCACGCTCGGTCAGTCGCACGTAGGCATCGAGCCGCTCGTCCTCGAGCGAATCAATTCGCAGAACCTCAACGGCATCAGTCATAGCAGCCAGCCCGCACCCTTCTTTACAGCACATCTATACCAAACGAGGCGACGCTAAGCGCCGCCCCATGCATTCAATCAACCCGATGATACCGTTCACGCCAGACGATTTACGCCTCGATGCGACGATACGTCACGAACTCATAATTGACGCCCTCGTCACCCTCACCGGCGGCAATCGTCGCGACCCCGCTACGCTGCGCAATCTCCCACGCGGGATCGGCGTCCAAGTCGGGAAAGTACGTGTCCACGGGATGGACGCAGTGGTTATGAGTGACCTCGGCCTCCACGCAGTACGGCAAAAACTGCCGATAGACATCGCCGCCACCGATCACCCAGGCAACGAGCTCATCGGCAACCGCAGAGAGCGCTTCGTCAACGCTATGCACCACGTCGACGCCCTCGTGGGTAAAGCCCATATCGCGCGTAAGCACGATATTGCGGCGGTTCTTGAGAGGACGCCCGCCGGGAAAACTCAGCAGCGTCTTGCGTCCCATGATAACCGGGCGGCCCTTGGTGCAGGCCACAAAATGGCGCATATCGGCGCGATTGGACACCACCATGTCGCCCTCGCACCCAATGCCCCAATCGTCACACACGGCGACGATAGCAGATAGCTTACACGTCATGAGCACCACCTACACCGCAATGGGAATGTTCTTGACCTGCGGGCCGTGCTCATAGCCCTCGACGATCAGGTCATCGGTCGTAAACGCATAGAAGTCATGCACATCGGGGTTGAGCGTTACCTTGGGTGCCGCAAACTGCGGACGCTCGATAAGCTCGCGGACGATATCGACATGACGATCATAGATATGGGCGTCGGCGATCACGTGCAGCAGCTCACCGGGAATCATATCGACCGACTGCGCGACCATCATCAGCAAAATGGCGTACTGGCACACGTTCCAGTTGTTCGCGGCCAAAATGTCCTGGCTGCGCTGGTTGAGAATCATGTTGAGCGTCGGCTTGTCGTCCTGAGGACGCTGCGTCACGTTATAGGTCACGCTATAGGCGCACGGATAAAGGTGCATCTCGGACAGATCGCTAAACACGTACGTATTGGTCATAATGCGACGACTATACGGCGTGTGCTTGAGGTCGTACAGTACGCGGTCCATCTGGTCGAAGTCGCCCTCGGCGTAATGGCTCTTCTGACCAATCTGATAGCCGTAGGCTTTACCGATGGAACCGGTCTCATCGGCCCACTCATCCCAGATATGGCTGTTGAGGTCATGCACGTTATTGGACTTCATTTGATAGATCCACAGAATCTCGTCCATGGCAGACTTAAGCGCCGTACGACGCAGGGTGAGCGCGGGGAACTCCTCACGCAGATCATAGCGCGCCGTGACACCAAAGTTTTTAATGGTATAGGCAGGGGTGCCGTCCTCCCACACCGGGCGGACCTTTTGGCCCTCGGTGGTGGTGCCATGGTCCAAGATATCGCGGCACATGGTTACAAACTGTTGATCAGCTTTGCTCATTGACCCTCCTGTCAGTCGCCTACAAGCGAGATTCATTGTAGCCCAGGCGCACGTGGCCCCACAGCCCAAACATAAGCCCTCATTTTCTGACATATGCCAGAAATTCCTTGCGCAAATCCGCACGTTCGCTATTCTATTGTTGACATATGTCAGATTTGGAGAGTGTATGGCTGGAAGACGCGAAAAACTGCGCCGCGTCGGGATCATCCCCGAATATCGCGGCTTTACCCCCGATGGCCTTGCCAGCGGAGACGCTATCGATATGACGGTCGATGAGCTCGAAGTACTGCGCCTGTGCGATCTGGAGGGCCTCAATCAGGAGGCCGTCGCCCTGCACATGGGCATCGCCCGCGCCACGGTGGCGGCAATCAGCAGTCGCGCGCATCGCAAGGTGGCAAACGCGCTGGTCAATGGACGGGCGATTGTCATCGAGGGCGGCAATATCGCATACTCCCCCATCGCCACGACAACGGCCGCATGGCCAGCAAAGGAGGTCGACACCATGAGGGTGGCAACCACGTACGACAACGGCAACATCTTTATGCACTTTGGCCGCAGCGAGCAGTTCAAAATCTACGACATTCAGGACGGCAAGGTGCTCAACGAGCAGGTCGTAGGCACCGGCGGCACCGGCCACGGCGCCTTGGCAGGCCTGCTTGCCGACGGTGGCGTTGATACGCTCATTTGCGGCGGTATCGGCGGTGGCGCTATCAACGCGCTTGCTCAAGCCGGCATCACGGTCTATGCGGGCGCCCAGGGCAGCTGCGATGCCTGCGTCGAGGCCCTCATTGCCGGCACGCTCGCGCAGACCGGCGAGGCCACGTGCGGCTGCCACGGCCATGACCACGAGCACGCCCATGAGCACGGCGAATCCTGTGGTTGCCACGGCCATCACGAGCACGAGGGCCACGAGGGCTGCGGCTGCCACTAGCGGCACATACCCCGGCGCCAGCACGCTTCCGTGCGTGCGACAACCTGCGAACGAACGGCGAAGGCCGCCTGGAGTACCATCCAGGCGGCCTTCGCCATACACGACTCAACCAGTCGTTATTTCTTATTGCGCATCTGCGCTTCCATCTGGCGCAGCAGGTCCATATCGGACTTAGGGCCGCCCGTTCCCAAGCCGCCCATGCCGCCCAGACCCATGGCATCCAGACCGGGAATATTGGGCATGCGCATCTTCTTGCCCTTCTTACCCTTTTTGCCCTTCTTGCCGCCGGCCTGCGCCTGATTCGCCATCGTGCGCATGCGGCCCATCATCTTGTTCATCTCGCCCCACTGCTTCATAAGGTTGTTAACCTCGGTGGGGGTCACACCAGCGCCCTTGGCAATGCGGGCACGGCGCTGACCGTTGATGATGGAGGGACGCAGTCGCTCTTCCTTGGTCATCGACATGATGATGGCCTCGTTCTTGTCAAAGATGCCCTCGTCCAGGTTGCCGCCCATCTGGTTGAGCGCGCGCTGACCACCGGGAAGCATGCCCAGAATGCCCTTCATGCCGCCCATCTTCTTGACGGCCTTCATCTGGTCGAGCATGTCGTTCATGGTAAAGCCCTCGCGCAGCATGCGCTCGGCGGCCTCGAGCTGCTCGGCATCGGCGGCCTCCTGGGCCTTCTCGATAATGCCGACAACATCACCCATGCCCAAAATGCGCTTGGCCATGCGGTCGGGGTAGAACGGCTCCAGCGAATCGGGCTTCTCGCCCATGCTCACGAACTTGATGGGCTTGCCGGTCACCTGGCGCACGGAAAGTGCGCCGCCGCCACGGGCGTCGCCGTCGAGCTTGGAGATGATCACGCCGTCAAAGTCGGTGCGCTCGGCGAAGGTCGAGACGACGTTGACGATGTCCTGGCCGGTCATGGCATCAACGACCATCAGCACCTGATCGGGCTTGACGGCCTTCTTGATGTCCACGGCCTCCTGCATCATCTGTTCGTCGATCTGCAAGCGACCGGCGGTATCGACGATGACCACGTCACGCAGGTGGTCGACGGCCTCCTGAATGGCGCCCTTGGCGATGTCGACCGGGTGCGCACTGTCGCCGCGGAAGACCGGTACACCGATCTCGCCACCGAGCGTGGCCAGCTGGTCGGCAGCAGCGGGACGGTAGACGTCGCACGCGGCGAGCAACGGCGAGCGGCCCTGCTTCTTGAGCAGGTAGGCCAGCTTTACGGCAGCCGTGGTCTTACCGGAGCCCTGCAGGCCCACAAGCATGATGACATTGGGAATGCGGTTGCTAAAGACGAGCTTGCTCTCGGTTGAGCCAAGCATCTCGGTGAGCTCGTCGAGCACAATCTTGACGACGTTTTGCGCCGGCGACAGCGACTCCATGACCTCGGCGGTCATGCAGCGCTCCTTGGTCTTGGCGACGAACTCCTTGACGACCTTAAAGTTGACGTCGGCCTCGAGCAGCGCCATGCGAATATCGCGCATGGCCGAAGTAATATCGGCCTCGGTCAGCTTGCCCTTGCCGCGCAGGCGGTCAAATGTGTCGTTGAGGCGATCGCTCAGGGAATCAAACACTAGTCACTCCTTAATTGGACTCGCCCACCAGGGCGCGGCAGAAATCTTTGGCATTGAACTCCTGCAGATCATCGACCTGCTCGCCCACGCCCACGCGCAGGATCGGGAGCTTGAGTTTCTCGGCCACGGCCATGGCGATACCGCCCTTAGCCGTGCCGTCGAGCTTAGTCATGATAATACCGTCCAGGCCCAGCGCCTCGTTAAACTCGAGCGCCTGGTTCAGACCGTTCTGGCCGGTGGCGGCATCGATCACGAGCACGACTGAGACGGGCATGGGGCCGACGGCCATATTGGCGGCGCGCTTACGCGTCACGTTAACCACCTTGGCAAGCTCGCGCATGAGCTCGGGGCTCGTGTGCAGACGACCGGCAGTGTCGATAAGCACCAGGTCGCTGCCGCGCTTGTCGGCCTCGTCGAGCACGTCGTAGCAAACACTTGCCGGGTCGGAGCCGCGGTCGCGCTTGATGACGGGGACGCCAGCGCGCTGGCCCCACACATCGAGCTGCTCGATAGCGGCAGCGCGGAACGTATCGGCAGAGCCGATCACGACGTTCTTACCGCGGGCGGCCATGGCGCTCGCGATCTTACCGACCGTCGTGGTCTTGCCAGCGCCGTTAATGCCCACAAACAGCACGCAGCTCGGCGTATCGGAGAACGGATCGCGCTCGATGGGCACAAAGTGCTGCTCAAGCTGCTCGGCCAGGGCACGGCGAAGCTGCGGAGCGGTCTTGAGGTTCTTCTTGGCCGCGGCATCGCGCAGGTCATCGGACACCTTGATCGCGACCTCGGCACCCATGTCACCCATGACGAGGGTGTCCTCCAGGTCCTCCCAAAAATCCTCGTCGACCTCGCCGCCAAAATAGAAGACCTCGTTGAGGGCCTCGCGACTGCGCTCAAGTCCGCGCGAGAGAGCGTCAAAGAATCCCATTATGCATTCACGACCTTTCCGGTTTCGCGATCGAGTTTTTGCGAGACGACGCGGCTAACGCCGTCGGCTTGCATCGAGACGCCATAGAGAACGTCAGCGTCCTCCATAGTACGGCGCTGATGCGAAATGACCAAGAGCTGCGTATCGGAACGCAACACATCGAGTGCGCCAATAAGCTTGGACAGGTTGGCGTCATCGAGCGCCGCCTCGACCTCGTCCAGCACGTAGAACGGCACCGTGCGCGTGCGATACACGGCAAAGAGCAGGGCGAGCGCCGTCAGACTCTTCTCGCCGCCCGACATGAGCATCATCTTGGTGATGCGCTTGCCGCGCGGCTGCGCCACGACCTCGATACCCGTCTCGGCAGGATGCTCGGGATCGGTCATCTCCAGATGAGCCTGGCCGCCCGGGAAGAGCATAGCGAAGATCTCGCGGAAGTTCGCGTCGACCTTCTCAAACGTCACCAGGAAGGCTTTGCGCATCTTGCGATCAATGGCCACCGTGATCTTGGTGAGCGCCTTGCGCGCGCTCTCCAGATCGGCCAACTGCTCCTCGATGTAATCGGCGCGACGCTTGAGCTGCTCGTATTCCTCCATGGCAACCTGGTTCACGGGGCCCAGATTGTTAATCTGACGCACGAGCCGGTTGAGCTCGCGCTCGGCGGCGTCGCGATCGGCGGGAGCAGGAAGCATGAGCGCTTCCTCGAGCACCGTGGTGCCGTCGGCGGTAATGGCCTTGATGGCCGCCTCTACCTGCACCTCGAGCTTGCCACGCGCGACCTTGAACTCGTTTTGCGTGGCGGAGGCGGTATCGACCCGCTCCTTAGCGCGGGCAACCTCTGCCTTGGCATCCTCGATGGTCTTCTTGAGCGAAGCGGAGTCCGCCTCCTCCAGAGAGGCCTGGTCACGCAGGCGCGCTGCCCAATCCGACGCGCGTTCCAACAGGGCAGAATAGCGTTCGTGCATGGGATCGACGCGCAGGCGCAGCAGCTCGAGCGAGCGCGAAGCCTGGCGTGTTCCGCGGATACGACGGTCGATGCCCTCAAGACGATGCTCCAAGTCGGGCACACGGCCCTTCAGCGAACGCAGGCGTTCGCTCGTCTGGGCTAGGCGAACCTTGGCGTCGGCGAGCTTGCCGGCAGCCTCGGAATCGTCACGGCGAACGCGGTCGAGTTCGTCGTTAGCCTCGGCAATCTGCAAGCCCAGATCGCTTGCCTGCGCACGGGCCTCGTCACGCGAACGGGTGAGCTCGTCCACGCGCGGGCGCGCAGAGCGAACGGCCTCGGAGGCCTGCTCGCGGCGCTTGGAGATGCGCACGCGCTCGACCTCGGCATTGTTGGCGCTTTGCTCCAAGCGGCCGATCTCGGAGAGCAGCGAGCGGCGCTCGCCCTCAAGGCGAGCAATCTCACCGGCGGCATCGCCCTCGGCGGCACGCGCTTCCTCAACGGCCGCATTGGCCTCGACGACCTGATCCGACACATGCTCAAACACGGCAGCCAGATCGGGCTCAAGCCCCTCCAGCTCGCGGATACGGCGCTTGCGCTCCAAGGCACCCGACGCCTCGCCGGCATCGAGGCCCACGCGCACCAGGCCGCCGCAGGCGACGCGGGCGCCATCGGGAGTCACGTAGGTCACACCGTCAACGACAGGCGCAGCCAGCGCGGCAGCCAAGTCATCGACCACGTAATAGCCGCCGAGTAACGCCTCGACGACGGGACCGTAGCCTGCGCGCACGGACAGACGATCAACCAGACGGGTACCGGCAGCGCCCTCAGCGGCGGTAGAGCCGCTCACGCCGCGCGCCACCAGCAGCGCCTCGCCCGAGGCCTTCTTCTGGTCCAGAGCGGCACGACCGGCACGCTCAAGCGCGGACGTATCGTCGAACAGCAGTGCATCGATATCGCCGGCGAGCAATTGCTCAACCAAGCCCTCAAGCTCGCGCGGGGCCTCGAGTACGTCGCCCAGACGACCAGAGACATCATCACCCAGCGCACCCATCAGACGGCTCACCAGCGGCGAGCTGTCGGCCATGCGGGCATCGAGTTTCTTTTGGCTGGCAAGCTCCGAGCGCACCTCGGATAACTTGTTGCGCGCCTCGCTCTCGCGGGCACGCAGGTCCTTCAGGGCCGCGCGTGCGGACTCGGTGGCCTCACGCGCATCGACCTGAGCCTGGCGCGCTTCCTCAAGAGCGCCCTCAAGCTCCTCTGCGCGGTCGCGACGGCTCTCTAGCGAGGCCGTGACCTCCTCGAGCTGCTCGTCAATCTGCTCCAGGCGCGAGGCATACATGTTGTCCTCGACCTCGGCATTGCTCAGCGAGTCCTTCACCTTGGCGAGCTCGAGCGCGGCGTTATCGGCCACGCGCTGAACATCGCGCTGTTCACGCGTAAGCTGCGAAATCTGATTGTCGAGCGCCACGCGCCGCTCGTGGAGCTCAGCGGCAGCAGGACCAGCGGCGTCAACGTCCTCCTGGGCCTGCATGTGCGCACCGGTCACTTCCTCAAGCTGCGCACGCGCGTCCTCGAGCTCCTCGACCACGCGACGTCGCTGATGCTCGGAGCTCGAAATCTGCCCGCGCATGTCGGACAGGCGCGACACCATGTTGTGGCCCTTTTCTTCGAGCAGGCGCATGTCGGAGTTAATGCGGCCGACCACATCTTGCATATGGCGGCGTTGCTCGCCCAGGTCGCCCACAAACAGGCCCTTTTCCTCGAGCATGACCTGGAGCTTCTCGAGCTCGCGCTCCTTTTCGCCCAAGCGGTACTGCGCAAGCTCAAGCTCGGCCGCGCCCTCCTTGGAGCGGCTCTCCAGGTCGTTCCACTGCGACTGCAGCGAACGCAGCTCATCGACGGCCAGCATCTGCGTAAGCTCGTTCGCGCGCGAGGACAACTCTTTGTACTTGCGCGCACGATCGACCTGACGCTCCAGCGGTCGCAGCTGACGGGCGATTTCCTTATTGATGTCGCGGGCACGCGTCAGGTGCTCGTCCATCGACTTAATCTTTTTGAGCGCACGCTCCTTGCGGCGCTTGTGCTTGGAGATGCCGGCGGCCTCCTCGATGAGGGCGCGGCGCTCCTCGGGGCGGCTCTGCAAAATGGCGTCGAGCTTGCCCTGGCTGATGATGGAATGCGTATCCTTGCCCAGGCCCGAATCGTGCAGGATGTCCTGAATGTCCATCAGGCGGCACGGACTCGAGTTGATGAGGTACTCGCTTTCGCCCGAGCGATACATGCGACGGGTGATGGCGACCTCGTCAAAATCGACGGGCAGCATATGGTCCGAGTTATCGAGCACCAGCGTGACCTCGGCGACACCCACCGGCTTGCGCGCTGACGAGCCCGAGAAGATGACGTCCTCCATGGCCTGGCCGCGCAGCTGCTTGGCGCTCTGCGCGCCCAGGACCCACAGAATCGAGTCGGAGATGTTCGATTTTCCCGAGCCGTTGGGACCGACGATGACGGTCAGGCCCGGCTCAAACGTCATATGGGCGCGGTCGGCAAACGACTTGAACCCTTTGAGCGTGAGGGACTTGAGATACACGGTTCCTCGCTTACACGTGCTTCTTGTTCAGAATCACGCCGTTGGTGGTGTAACCCATGCGGTCGAGCGCTTCGAGCGCGGCGGCTCCCTCGGCTTCCTTCTTTGAGGAGCCGGAGCCGCGACCCTGGCGAATACCATCGATCAAAACCACGGCGGTAAAGGTGGGCGCATGCGCCGGGCCCTCGGAGCCAACGAGCTTATACGCCGGGGGTTCGTGACCGTCGGCTTGCACGCACTCCTGCAAAAACGACTTGGGGTTTGCAGGATGCTCGGCACGCTCGGAAGCCAAATGCGGCTTAAGCGTACGGTGAATGAACTCCGCCGCCGCATCCCAGCCGGCATCCAGGTACAGTGCGCCCACGAGCGACTCGTAGACGTTCTCGAGGGCCGAATGCAGGCCGCGCGCACCGGTACCGGTCTCGGAGGCACCAAAGATGATGATGTCGTCGATGCCCAGCTCGTGAGAAACCTCGGACAGCGTAGCGCCCGAGACAAGCGACACCTTCAGGCGTGTGAGCTTGCCCTCGTCAAACTCCGGATAGGACTCAAACAGGGAGCGTGCGACCACAGCGCCCAAAATGGAATCGCCCAAGAACTCAAGGCGCTCATAGCTGGCAGAAACCGGCTGGCCCTCGACTGCCGAGGGATGCGTAAGCGCCGCGCGCAGCAGCACCTTATTGTTGAACTCGTGGCCCAAGATTTCCTGGGCGCGCGTAAGTCGGTCGGATAAAGCCAAGACTTAGGCCTCCTTGGCAGCTTCGATAGCGTCGACGGCGTCGGCGACAGAGTTGAGCGAGAGCAGGGTCTCGTCATCGATCTCGAGGTTGAACTCGTCCTCGATAGCCGTAACCAGCTGCAGGCGCTCGAGCGAGTTGGCATCGAGGTCGTCAAAGGTGGTCTCATCGCTAATTTCGGCAACATCGACGCCCAGAACGTCAGCAGCGACCTCGGCGATCTTGTCGAAGATTTCGGAGCGGTCCATAGCGCTTCCTCTCATAGTGCATGAATACCAAAAGAATGGTACCGCCCGGGCGGTACCAAGACACGGTTCTGATTCTACCCCACGGCGTGCGCCGCGAAGCACATAACAGCGCTCTAACTCGCTCTTATAAAACGATGCCGTCCATGGAGTTGGCGACATTCTCGACCAGCCCGGCGCGCACGGCTTCGGCCGCCGCGAGCGTACCGTTTTTGACAGCCTCGACCGATGTGGCGCCATGGCCGATCAGGACCACGCCGCGCAGGCCTAAAAGAATCGCGCCACCCTTGGCGTCGCCCGAAAGCTTGGCCTTTATCTCGCGCATCTGCTTTTTAATGAGCAGCGCGGCGATCTTGGTGCCAAGCGAAACCATAAAGGCACCCTTGAGTTCCTGCAGCAAAAACTTGGCAGCGCCCTCGGTGGCCTTGAGCGCAATATTGCCCGACATGCCATCGGCAACGACGACATCGAAGTTACCGGAGGTGATGTCAGTTCCCTCACAGTTACCAACAAAGCCGGGAACGGCGGCTTTCATGGCCGGGAAGCAGGCCTTGGTAAAGTTGGAGCCTTTCTCGTCCTCGGTGCCGTTGGCAAGCAGGCCCACGCGGGGATGCTCGATGCCCAGGACGACGCGGGCATAGGCGCTACCCATCTGGGCAAAACGTACCATGTCATCGACCTCGACATCGGGGTTGGCGCCCATATCGCACAGCACCGTCAGACCGCCGGCGCGATTGGGCAGTGCATTGGTCAGACAGGGGCGCACCGGCTGCTTCTTGCCTTCGGCCTGATACCTAAACGGCGTCACGTAGGCGGTCGCAGCAGCGGTCATGGCACCGGTCGAGCCGGCGGAGAAAAACGCGTCCGCATTACCCTTCTTGATGGCGCGATACGACAGCGCGATCGACGACTTGCGTTTAGTCATCACGGCGCGAATGGGATCGTCATCCATGGCGATAACGTCAGGCGCCTCAAGGGCCTCAACACGTGCATGGGAAGCTGCAAAGGGATTGACGATTTCGGCGGGACCAGCTGCCAAGACCTCGATATCGGGATCGGCGGCAAGCGCAGCCTCGATACCATCAAGAACAACCTGAGGTTTCTCGTCTCCGCCCACAACGTCTACACAAACGCGAACGTTACTCATATACATGCTCCTTATACAAAAATGGCCGACTCATTGAGCCGGCCATTGTGGTTCCATTTGGAACGGCATCGCATCCAGAGTATACCGTTACTCGGTAACGATAACCTCGCGGTCCTTGTAGAAACCGCAGCTGGGGCACACGTGATGCGGGAGCTTGACAGCACCGCAACGGGGGCACGTGGACTGAGCCGCAGCCGAGATCTTCATGTTGGCGGAACGACGGGTGTGAGTGCGGATACGACCCTGCTTTTGTTTAGGTACGGGCATAGTGACCTTCCTTATGAACTATCCAGTGTGGCGATTACGCGCAAGTAGCGATACTACCACAGTTTTACTCATCAAGCTTGAGATTCTTCAATGCTGCAAATGGATTTTCCGTGGCAGCGGCCCATTCTGCCTCTGCCTGGGCGGCGCAATCGCATTGCTCGACGTTGAGATTGCAACCGCAAGTGGGGCAAAGGCCGCGGCAATCGGGCTTGCACAGGACAACGAACGGCGTGTCCATGACGACCGCGTCGTTGATGGGCTCTCCCAGATCGACGATGCGATCCTCGCCCAGGAGCTCGTAGCCGTCTTCGTAGGCCTCGGGATCCTCGGGCTCCTCAAAGAGGTAGAACTCCTCGATCTCGCCGGCGATATCAAACGAGGCAGGTTCCAGGCAACGGTCGCACTCGCCGGTGGCGTGCGCGCGGACCATGCCCGTGAGCAAGACACCGGTACCGGCATTGGTAAAGCCAACGTCGTAGTCGATGCCGTCCTGAAGCTGGTACTCCTTCTCGCCTACCGTGTAGGTGGCGACATCGACCTTACCGGTCAGCGGATACGAATCTCCAGGAAACTCGAGCTGCTCGGAAAGATCGACGGTAACGCTCGGGAACTCAGCCATTACCACTGACCATTCTGTTGGGCGGCACCCTCGTTGAGCTGCTGACGGCAACGGGTAACGGTGCCGGTCAGGCTCTTGAGGTTCTCCTCCAGGTGCGTAAAGACCTGCTCTGCGTAGTCCTCGGCAGCATAACGCGTCTCGCGCTCGTACTGCTGGGCACGATCGCGGATGTCGTCGGCCTGCTGCTGCGCAAGGCGGACGATCTCCTGCTCACCGGCAATGGTGAGGGCCTGCTGCTGAGCGTCAGCGATGATGGAATCGGCCTGAGCGGCGGCGGAAGCCATAAGCTCCTCGCGCTCCTTAAGGATACGGCGGGACTTCTGCCACTCCTCGGGATAGCTCATGCGGATCTCGTCGAGGATATTGAAGAACACGTCGGCGTCGATGACCTTGAACTGAGCGTTCTTGCCGAAAGGCGGCTTGGCTTCCTCGATCAGCCCTTCGAGCTCATCGACCAAGCTGACGATCCTATCGCCAGGAAAATTCTCGCCCGGCATCCGGTCTCCTTTCATAGGTAACATATCATCGTGCTAGTTTACCACATGCCACCAGGCAATAAAAAACGTCACGAAAAGCGATGTCTGAGCGCTTCGACCACGTTGGGCGGCACAAACGTCGATACATCGCTGCCGAGCGAGGCGATCTGGCGAACGACCGAGCTCGAGATGTAACCGTACTGCGGAGCACTCATGACAAAGATGGACTCCAGCTCGCTATCCAAGCGATAATTGAGGTCGGCCTGCTGCAGCTCATACTCAAAGTCGGTCATGGCGCGCAGGCCCTTGACCACGGCCCCCGCCCCCTGCTCACGAGCGAAGTCGACCAAGAGGCCGGTAAAGGGCAGGACTTCGA
Source organism: Collinsella sp. (assembly GCA_014871655.1). Classification (GTDB taxonomy): domain Bacteria; phylum Actinomycetota; class Coriobacteriia; order Coriobacteriales; family Coriobacteriaceae; genus Collinsella. The sequence goes on from WGSK01000040.1 coordinate 18,228, forward strand.
CGCCGTCGATATTACCGAGCGCCTCGCGGGCCAGCGCCACGCGCTCATCGAGCATAAACGTGGTGCCCACACCGTTTTTACCCTGCGACTCTGCAACAGCGACGATCACACTGGGAAAGATGCGGCGGGCGCGGCGGATCACATCGATATGGCCAAACGTGATGGGATCGAAGGTGCCCGGGACGATCACGCGGTTGATGGTGTCATTCATGGGCGTCCTCCTGAAACGTCGTGGCATCGTTGTTATCGGCATCGGTGACGGCACTATCGTCCTCACCGTCGTCATCGCCGACCCAACGAAGCAGGTCGACCGAGGTAATGCCGTAGCGCTTCTCACGTACAGTCTCAAAGCCTGCCAGATGCGCGCCCGCATCGGCGGAGGCATGCTCAAACAGGGCATAAGCGCCAGGCGCAAGCAGACCCTGCTGAGCCAGGTTCTGCAGCATTTCCTCGACCGGCTCGGCACCAAAAGCATAGGGCGGGTCGAGCAGGACCAAATCAAAGGGGCCGCCCGGTACACGACCGCGCGAGGCACTTGCCAGCATGTCGCCCGTGACCACACGCCAACGCGCACGGTCACGGCAGAGCGACTCGATATTCTTGGTAATGAGCCGCGCGGCGTTGCGATCGATCTCAAACGTCGTGAGCGAGCGGGCCCCACGAGAGAGCATCTCTAACCCTAAGGCACCGGAGCCGCCAAAGGCGTCCAGCACACGAACCTCGTCCAAATCGAAATCGAATGCCGACATGACCATAGATGCGCACGCCTCGCGCACGCGATCAGTCGTGGGGCGGGTGACATCGCGACCACGGGGCTCCTCGATCTTACGACCGCGCCATTCGCCGCCGATGATTCTCATCCTCCGCTGACCTCCTTAAAAATATGTCGATATCGCATGGCGACCGCATCGCGCAGGGGGCGCGTCGCCACGGAGTCAAGGGTGCAAGCATACCGCAAGAGCTCGACCGCGTCCAAATGGGCCCACTCGATTAGTTCCTCGTCGGCATCCAGGTCGACAAAGCGCAGAGTCACACCGCCATGCTGGCGATAACCCAGGATTTCGCCCTCGTGACGCAGACGCAGGTCCATCTGGGCGAGCGTAAAGCCATCCGCGGTTTTTTCGAGCGATTGCAGGCGATCTTGTGCTGCGGACGCGCCGCCGTTGCCCTTGGAGTGCGTCATGACCAGGCACGTGCCCGACACACTGCCACGGCCCACGCGGCCGCGCAGCTGGTGCAGGGCAGCCAATCCAAAGCGCTCGCCGTTCTCGATGACCATGACGGTGGCGTTAGGCACATCGACGCCCACCTCGACCACCGTAGTCGAGACGAGCACGTCAATCTCGCCACGCTTGAAGGCATCGATAACCTGGTCCTTCTCCCCCGCCGGCATGCGGCCGTGAAGGCGCTCGACGGTAAGCCCCGGCAACGCCAGACGCAGGCGATCGAGCTCGGTCGCCGTATCGTGCGGCGGCACGGGTACGGTTACGCGGCCCTCATCGTCGCGGGCAATACCGGGCACGTCTTCCAGCTCATCGGCCGAGTCACTCGGCTCCACGAGTGGGCAAATCACGTAGGCCTGCTGACCCTTTTCATGCGCCTCGCGGATGGCGCCATAGGCGAGGTCACGGCTCGACTCGGTGAGCACGCGTGTCGTCACGCCAGCGCCGGGGACAGGCCGATGACGGATGATACTCGTGTCCAGATCGCCGTAGACCGAAAGCGCCAGCGTACGCGGGATGGGCGTTGCCGTCATAACGAGCAGATCGGCACCGGGGCCCTTCGCGCGCAGGGCGTTGCGTTGGCCGACGCCAAACCGGTGCTGCTCATCGATGACCACGAGCGACAGATGCTTGAACGCAACGTTATCCGAAAGGACCGCGTGGGTTCCAAAGAGGACGTCGAGCTCGCCTGATTCCAGCTGTGCATGGATGCGCTCGCGCTCTGCGGCCGGCGTGGCACCCGTCAGAAGCGCCCAGGACATGCCGGCCTGCGAGAGCAGAGGGCCGGTCTTATCGGCATATTGGCGCGCCAGCACGCCCGTGGGCGCCATAACGCAGGCCTGCGTGCCGCCATCGGCAGCCACAGCCAGAGCGCAGGCGGCAACGGCGGTCTTACCGGTACCGACATCGCCCAGCAGCAGACGGTTCATCACGCGCCCGCCATCGCACATATCGCGCAGGATATCTTGGAACGCGGCCTCCTGCTCGTCGCTCAGCGAAAACGGAAGGGCCTGTTTAAGCGCGCCCAGATGCTCGCCCGCGGTGTGGGCATAGGGCACCACATCGACCAGGCCACCGTCGTTGCGCAGACGCAGCGCCAGCTGCAGGTAGAGGCACTCCTCGTAGGCAAGACGCCGGCGTGCGATGTCGCGCTCAGCCATGCTCGAGGGAAAGTGGATCGAACGCAACGCGCGGGCATTGCTCATGAGCTTCCGCTTTGCGCGCAGCGGCGCGGGAATCGGATCGAACGGATTGCCGACGACCTCGAGCGCGCCGCTTACGATGCGGCGCATCCACGCCTGGCTCACGCCATCACTCACGTAATGGACCGGCAGAATGGTGCCTGCGGCGCGCCCGTCCTCGAGCTTTTCAAAGTGGGGCGAGGCCATCTGCTTAAAACCGTAGGCAAACTCGACCTTGCCCATCACGGCCAAGCGGTCGCCCTGCTTAAGCTGCTGGGCAATCCAGGGCTGGCGGAAAAAGGCGACCTGTAGCACGCCCGTCTCGTCAACAAGTGAGACCTCGGTCACCTGCATGCGCGGGCGCGGCTGCTTTTGGACGATACGGTCAACCGTGGCGATGATGGTGCACACGGTACCGATGGGCGCCATCTCGATGGACCACGAACGGGTAAAGTCGAGGTATCGATGAGGGATATGGAGAAGGAGGTCCCCCACCGTCCGAATTCCCAGACGGCGAAGGGCCTCCTCACGTTTACCCGAAACATATTTGAGTCGCGCGATATCCTCGTCGAGCGCATTGCTCTGGGCAAAGCGCTCCGAGACGCGCGGCACGGAGCACAGCTCGGACATGGGCAGTTGCCTACTCGATCGAGAAGATCACGGGATAGAGCGGCTGCTCGCCACGATGGGCGTCGATCTCCAGATCGGGCTGAGCCTCCTCGATAGCGTCGACGATCTCCTGGAAGGCCTCATCGGACAGCTCCTCGCCGGCCAGAATCGTCAGCGCGTCGCCCTCCTCTTCCTCCTGCATGCGGTTGATGCAATCGAGCGTGACCTGCTTCACGTCGGAGCCGACGACATCGATGGAGCCGGCAATGATGCCCATGACGTCACCGGAGTGAATCGGCGAACCGTCGGAGGCGCTGGAGTCGCGCACGGCGCGGGTGACCTCGCCATCGCGGACCTCGCTGATGGCGTCGACCATAGCGGCGACGGCATCCTCGAGCTCGGAATCGGGCAGGACCGCGAACAGCGCGGAGAAGGCCTGCGGAACGGTCTTGGTGGGAACGACGGCGACCTTCTTGTCGGTGCAGGCTGAGGCAGCGGCCTCAGCGGCCATGCGAATGTTGCCGTTGTTAGGCAGAATGATGACCGAGGTCGCGTTGACCTGGTCGACGGCGCCAAGCAGGTCGGCGGTCGAGGGGTTCATGGTCTGGCCACCGGACACGATCACATCGACGCCGAGGGACTTGAGGATGTCGGCCTCGCCGGAACCAGCCGCAACGGCGACAAAGCCCAGGGCCTTCGCGGGCTCGGCGGCCTTCTCCTGGTCCTCGTGGATCTTAGCGGTACGGTCGTGGGCCTCCATCTCCATGTTGTGGATAAAGACCTCATAGATCTGACCGAGCTGAAGCATGTGCTCGAGCACCAGGTTGGGGGTGTTGGAGTGCACGTGGATCTTGTAGTCGGGATAGGCACCAACGAGCAGCTCACAGTCGCCCATAGAGCCCAGGAACTTCAGACACTCGTCCTCGTCAAACGGGGCATCGGCCTTAAAGAGGAACTCGTTGCAGTAGCGGAACTCCGAGCCCTCCCAGTCGTCGTTAGCCTCGATC
>WGSK01000041.1:0-22188 GCA_014871655.1 Collinsella sp.
GTTCGTCGGTCAGCGAGGTGATGACCAGCACTTCCTCGTTGTTCTCGGCCGTGGTCTGAGCGCGCACCACAATGGTGTAGTACACGTCGTTTGCCGATTTCTCAACCGACGAGACGGTGCCAAGCGGAAGGCCCTTGGGGAACACGCCACCGATGCCAGAGGTCACGATGATATCGCCAACCTTAACATCGGAGTCGACGCTCACGTACTCAAGACGCAGCGTGCCGTCAGCCTGACCCTGCAGCATACCCTGGGCGCGCGTGTCCTGCACCATGGCGGACACGCCCGAGTTCTCGTCGCCAATCAGGCGCACGGTAGAGGTCTTGGCCGATACCTCGATAATCTGGCCGATAACACCGGCAGAACTCGTCACGGGCATGTTGATGGTAAGGCCGTCGGCAGAGCCCTTGTCGATGGTAACGGTCGAGGTCCAGGCATCGCCGGAGGCACCAACGATACGAGCTGCGGTCGATTTGAGGTTGTAGGTCGATTGCAGCCCGACCAGGCCCTCCAGGCGCTCGGCAGTCTTTTGAGCCTCAGAAAGCTCGGCGACCTTAGAGGTCAGCTCCTCATTTTGCTTCTTGAGCTCGTCGAGCGTGTCCTGCGACGCCGTAAGGTTAGAGAACACGTTGCCAATCGCATTGAAGGGAGCCGCCACGGCCGAGCCCACAAAGCGCACCGGCGAGGTAATCGTCGTCACGCCCGAACGCACGGCATGAATCGGTCCTGCCTCGCCCTCGCGGATGTAAAACGTGAGCAGCAACACCGAAATCAGGCTGAAAACAATCAACGGGCGCATACCCGTTGATTGTCGCTTGGTATTCAGATTTGTGGAGAAACCCGAAGATCGTGCCAAATGGAATCCACCTTTTGGAAATTAAGCATTGGTCTGGACGAAGCCGCCATCAAACGCATTGGCCTCGAGCACGCGGGCACAGCCGTTAACGACGTTATCGAGCGCCGTGGGGCTGACGTTGACCGAAACGCAGGTCTCCTCGCGCAGGCGCACGTCGAGACCGCGCAGCAGCGCGACGCCACCAGTCAGCAAAATGCCGTAGTCCATAAGGTACGAGGCAAGATCGGGCGGCGTGGCATCGAGGGCGTCCTTGACGGCCTTGGCCATCTCGTCGAGCGGCTTGTTGAGTGCGCGACGAATCTCCTCGCTCTCGATGCGTACGGTCTTGGGCAGACCGGTGATCACGTCGCGGCCGTTGACCTCGACGTCGAGCTCGTCCTTGAGCGGCACGGCGGAACCGACCTTGATCTTGATGTCCTCTGCCGTACGCTCGCCGATGGCCAGGTTGTAGGCATCTCGAACGTGCGTGAGGATGGCCTGATCGAACTCGTCGCCGGCAATACGGATGGACTGCGAGACGACGATGCCGCCCATAGCGATAACGGCAACCTCGGTGGTACCGCCGCCGATGTCGATGACCATGGAGCCGGTGGGTTCCTCGACGGGCAGATCGGCGCCGATAGCGGCAGCCATGGGCTCTTCGATCAGGTAGGCCTGGCGAGCGCCGGCCTGGATCGTGGCCTCAAAGACAGCGCGCTTCTCGACCGACGTGACGCCGGAGGGAACGCAGACGACAACACGCGGACGCGGAGTCCACGGATAGCGCTTCTCGGACGCCTTGTCGATAAAGTAGCGAAGCATGGCCTCGGTAACGTCGAAGTCGGCGATGACGCCGTCCTTAAGGGGACGAACGGCCACGATGTTGCCGGGCGTACGGCCGAGCATGCGCTTTGCCTCGATACCGACCGCCAGGATGCGCTCGTCGTTCTTGTCGATGGCGACGACGGAGGGCTCGCGGATGACGATGCCCTTGCCGCGCACGGAGACAAGCGTATTTGCGGTGCCGAGGTCGATGGCAAGATCGCCCGCATAGCTACCGAAGAACATATCCATCAAAGAAAACAACGCAACTCCTGATGTGTTGGATGATTGCTGGAAAACTACTAGCTCATGATACTAGCGCAAGCCCGGCACCTCACTTGCGGTGAAGCACCGGGCAAAGCTAAATCCCATAAGGTCACTACTGGTTGTCAGCAGCCGAGAAATCCATATCGAGCGAGGAAACGGCCCAGCCGATATGGTTGTCGGAGCGCACGAATTTGACGGTGTACTCCTGCTCGCCGCCCTTGGACAGCGATGCCTTCACCTTGGCGGCCGTCTCGGTCATGGACTGATCCATGCCCTCGACGGACACGGTGGCACCCTGCGGAATCGAGGAGATGATCATCGACTTGGCGTCCTCGGACAGGCTCGAGGCCAGGCAAGACTCGGCCTTTGCGGTGTCACCGTCGCCGGCAGCCTGGAACAGATCGGTGATAACCGACTCCTGCGAGGGGAAGCCAAAGCCGCGCGTGTAGGCAAAGCCCAGACCGCCCGCGGCGATCAAAATGAGCAGAAGCAGCACGATGAAGACTTTGAGACCCGTGTGGCGATGGCGACGACGGACCTTGGCCTGCTTACGGTCCTGACGGTCCTGCTGGACCATCTCGGACTCGGACAGCGTAAAGAAGCCGGTGTCCGAGGGATCGGGCATAAACTGACCGGTCGCGCCCGTAGGATCGAGCGGATCGACGGCAGGAGCGTCCATCGCGGGCGCCGGAGCCGTGGCCATAGCCGTCTGGGCAGACAGCGCGGCAAGCGAATCATGCACGCGGGCAAGCTCGTCGGCCTGCTCGGAGGTGAGCTGGTAGATGCCATCGGCAGTAGCGGCGTTAAAGGCGTCGAGTGCGTCGGAGGGACGGCCGGCGGCAGAAAGCGCCTGACCCATGCCGGCGTTGAGCGCACGCGTGTCGTCGCGGGGGCCGGCAAAGTCGATAGCCGTGCGGTAGGTCTCCACGGCATCCGCCGGACGGCCGAGCTTAATGAAGCAACGACCGAGCTCGCCCAGTGCGGCGGCAGGAGCCGGATTGGCGCCGTCGATGGCGGCCTGACGGAAGGCGGTACCCGCGTTGGCATAGTCGCCCGACTGGAACAGCGCGTTACCCAGGCCCAGATAGGCCTTGAACGGCGTGGCATAGGAAGCATCCTGCGTAGCAGCAGAGAACGCCTGGGCGGCCGTCGTGTAGTCGCCCACGGCGGCGAGTGCCTTGCCGCGGTTGGTGAGCAGCGCGCCGCGCTTGCCGTAGGTGCCGTCGTTGAGGGCGGCGGCGTAGGCCTCGGCGGCCTCGGCATACATGCCCAGGTGCATCAAGGCGTTACCACGAAGGTGATCGGCCTCGCCCATAATCTCATCGGGAGTTTTTGCCGCCCCAAGCATCTGGGCTGCAGCGGAAAAATCACCCGCGCGGTAAGCGGCGCGGCCCTGTTGGATCAGCTGGCTATTCAAGGAAGTCCCCTTTACTCGTGAACGATCTCGACATGGACGATCTCGTCGCCGGCACGCAGCTGCGAAATCACATCGAGACCCTCGACCGTGGTACCAAAGACGGTGTAACCGGAATCGAGGTTATGCTGGGCACCCAGGCAGAAGTAGAACTGCGAACCCGCGGAATCGGGGTCCATGGAGCGTGCCATGGCAAGGGCACCATCGACATGGCTGTTGCGCGGATTGGTGGCAAACTCGCCCTTGATGCAGTAGCCGGGACCACCGGTACCGGGCATGCCGTCGGGGCCCTCAAGACCAGCGGCGACGTCGGCGCCGGACATATCGCGGGTATTGGGGTCGCCGCCCTGAATGACAAAGCCGGGCACATAGCGATGGAACTTAAGGCCATCATAGAAACCCATCGTGGAAAGCTCGCAGAAGTTCGCGACATGAATGGGAGCGCCCTCACCGTCAAACTTGACCTTGATGGTACCCTTCGACGTCTCGATAACGGCGCACTCGTCGCCGGCAAGCTGATACTCGGGCGTGTAGAGCTCTTTCTTAAAACCAAACATGTGGTTCCTTCCTCGTGCGTTTAAAGCATATTTGTACGAATTGTAGCAATAAGCATGCGCTTACATCAATTGCGCACGTAGGTTATGCCGACTATGGCGAACTAATTTTAGGAACGCTGCTGCGGCTTCCAGGAGCCCACATTGGCGTCGTACTGGTTCAGCGCGCTGTTGCCGCCCTGCGCGATGGGCGCCAGGATCTCGCTTTGGTGGGAACTCATCGACTCACCATCAGGAATGGCCAGCGAGATATCCCAGCTCTGGCAGATCACGTCGACACGCTCGTACATCCACTCGGCAAGCTGCTTTAAGTGGGCGATGTCGTCCGCATAAACCGTATCGTCCTGATACTTAAGGTTGTTGAGCTCATCTTGCGTCTTTTTGATCTGGTCGCGCAGGGCGTAGGCACTCTGCGACAACTCCTGACGGGTGGACAGCGGCGTTCGGAGATAGCCGTTGTTAAAGGAATCGATGACCTCGCCGATCTGGTCCTCGTCACCGTAGGACACGATGGTCTGATACAGACCGTCGAGCCTGGTATAGAGCTGATCATCAGTGAGCACGGTTTCTTCCTGGACCACCTCGGCAGAATCGTCTTGCTTGGTATCGTCCTCAGTCGCCTCGCCCTTTTGGCGCGTGGGGAAGGTCGTCTGCGCGGCCTGGCCAAACTGGTCATAGAAGCCAGGCATGACACCCATGGGATCGGCCGTCACGAACCAATAGGCACCGCCGCAAACGACGGCAAGGACCGCGATGACGATGAGCGGCTTGGGGATATGACGCTTGTGCTTGTGATAGGCGTCCTCGTCGGGATGCACCTTGCGCTTGGGTTTTTGAGCATCGTCATGCAGGGAAACGGGCGTGGGAATATCGACCTTGGGGATACCGAAATCCTTATCGAAAGCCGGCAACACGCAGGTCTCGTTAGGATCGGCGGCGTCCGAAAGCACCGCGGCTGCCGAGGCGGGCGCATGCGGTACCTCGGTATCGATCTGCTCTTGCGTTAGGCGCGGAAAGCCCGCCGTGCGGCCCGCTGCCAGGTCGGATGCGGCCGCGTCCTCGGAGAGGATACCCGGAGCGGGGCGTCCGCATTTGGGGCACGTACGATCATGCGGAGAAAGACGGGCACCGCAGCCCTCACAGAACACGAACTCGGTGTGCTCGGGACCATCGCCCGGACCCACATAGGCGTTGCAGTAGGGGCAGAACGAGGCGCCGTCCTCGATAGTCTTAAGGCAATGCGGGCAGATCACGGCATCCTCTTTTCGAAGCAATTCAAACAATCGAGGTTAGAGCATAACATCGCCACGGCCCCACAGGAACAAGGCACCAATTCAACATCGCCAGGGCGCGTAGCTACTTCTTCTTTTTGCTTGGCATCGAGACTTTGATGCCTTGGGCGGACTTGGTCACGCGAGAGCGCTTGGCTCCGGTACTCTTCTTTTTCTTGGGCTGGGCCTGGGCCACGCCCTCGAGTGCGCGGGCCTCGGCCTCGCGAGCGGTGCGATCTTCGCGGCGCTGCGCCATGTCGGCGGCGACGCGCTTGGCAAAACGCTCGGCCGTCGAACCCGTCGAGCTCACCTTGCCGCCACCGCGACCCAGGTGGACGCGCACACCACGGCCAAAACCAGTTGCGGCATGACGACGACGCGGCTTGAGCGAATCCATCATCGTGGCGAGCTTAAAGAACACCGAGCAGGTAAAGACCACGATGACAGCCAAGATAACCATCTGGCCCATCGACAGGTTGGCAATAGAGAGCAGCTCCGGGAATCCGATAACGCCCACCAGGATGCCGGCGACTACAAACACAAAGAGCACCACACGTAAGGGCGTGAGAGGCTGCGAGATGCGCCAGATTAGGCTGACGCTCGCCGCGCACGACGTAAGCAGGCACATCGTAGACAGCGTAAGCTGGGTAAAGCCAAACACGCGCGCCACAAAGATATCGAGCGCCGCAGCCAAAATGACCGCAATCGACGCCGGTAGTGCACGCTTGAGTACGTTCGTCAGGAACGATCCCTTCACGCGAGCATTGTTGGGCTCCAGGCCCAACACAAAGCCCGGCGCGCCGATGCAGAAGAAGTTGATGAGCGTCATCTGGATGGGCTCGAAGGGGTACGGCGGCAGCGCGATGCACAGCGCCGCCAGGCCCATCGAGAACAGCGTCTTGGTCAGGAACAGCGAGGCCGAACGCTGCAGGTTGTTGATGGAGCGACGGCCCTCGGCCACCACGGCGGGCATCGAGGCAAAGTCGTTGTCGACGAGTACGATCTCGGCCACGTTACGCGCGGCATCGGAGCCGGCCGCCATGGCGACGGAGCAGTCGGCCTCCTTGAGCGCTAGCACGTCGTTGACGCCGTCGCCCGTCATGGCCACGGTGTGCTCGCGGCGCTTGAGCGCCTGCACGAGCTCGCGCTTCTGCTGCGGGGTCACACGACCAAAGACATGGTAGCGGTCCACTGCGGCATCGAGCTTGGCCGGCGTATCGAGCGTCGTGGCGTCCACATAAGCGTCCGCCCCCGGCACGCCCACCACGCGCGCGATCGACGACACCGTACGCGGGTCGTCGCCACTAATCACATTGAGGGTCACGCCCTGCTCGTTAAAGTAGCCGATGGTCTCGGCCGCTGAGGTACGAATCTCGTCACGGATGGTCACAAAGCCCACGGGCTCGGCCTCGCCCACCATATAGCCATCGGGCGTAAAGCCGTCCACGCGCGCCACCCCGAGCACCCGGCAGGTATCGGCAAGCTCGGCGACACGGTTTTCGACCTGCGAAAACACACGCTCCGAAAGCACAAACTGCGCGGCGCCCATCACATAGGAGCCCTGCGCAAACGACGCGCCGCTCCACTTTTTGGAAGACGAGAACGGAATGACCGAAAGCGGCTCGGACACCTCGACCGGACGATCGGCGTAATAGTTGAGCAGCGCCTGGCAGGTCTCGTTGGCATCGGCCGAAGTCGCACGTGCCACGTTAGCCAGCGCAAAATCGAGCACTGTGGTATCGACGGGAACAGCCGCCTCGTCCGAGCCGGCGCCTAGGCTCACGCCCTCAACCGGCAGCGGATACGTGCCCTCGACCTCCATGCGGCCCGACGTGATGGTGCCCGTCTTGTCCAGGCACAGTACATCGACGCGAGCGAGCGTCTCGATGCAGTAGAGCTGCTGCGCCAGCACCTTGCGGCGGGCCAGGCGCACCGTGGCGATGGCGAGCACCGACGAGGTCAGCAGCACCAGGCCTTGCGGGATCATGCCCAGCAGGGCGCCCACCGTGGACAGCAGCGCCGACGAAGGCACATGACCAGCCAACAGCTCGGAGAAGCACCACGAAAGCGCGCTATCGCCCGGGGTTCCCGCGGCATCCCACAGCTCGCTCACACTCGAAGCAAACAGCGCCAAACCAAGCGGGATCATGATGATGCTCGCAAAGCGCACGATGGCGTTGAGCACGTTCATGATCTCGGAATTGACCTTTTTGACGTACTTAGCCTCGTTATTAATTTTGGCCACGTAGTTGTCGGCGCCGACATGGATCACGCGGGCGCGCAGCAGGCCCGAGTCGATAAAGCTGCCGCTCATGAGCTCGGAACCTGGCTGTTTCTTGATAAGGTCGCTCTCGCCCGTCAGCAAGCTCTCGTTCACGAGCGCCTCGCCCGAAACCACCACGGCGTCGGCGGGAATCTGGTCGCCGCGCCCCAGGCGGATGATGTCGTCGAGCACGATCTGGTCCAAGTCGAGCTCCACCTCGGCACCGTCGCGCACCGCGATGGCCTTCTTAGAGGTCAGAAGCGTGAGCTTATCGACCATCTTCTTGGAACGCATGGACTGAATGACGCCGATAGCGGTGTTCAAGAACACCACGAACAGGAACGTCAGATTCTTAAACGAACCGGTCAAAATGACCAGGAACGCCAAGATCACGTTGATCAAATTGAACAGCGTGCAGAGGTTCTCGATGATGAGCTCTTTGACCGACTTGGTCTTGAGCTCCATGTTGCGGTTGATCTTACCGGCGGCGATGCGCTCCTCGACCTCGGCGGTCGAGAGTCCGCGCTCGATATCCGTTGCTGCCATACCACGTCCCATCACGTCGCGTCGGTATAAGAAAAACCGCCCGGACCATGCGAGGTTCGGACGGTCTTACGTTCGATGGTGCCCCATGTTGGATTCGAACCAACGGCCTTCTGCTCCGGAGGCAGACGCTCTAATCCCCTGAGCTAATAGGGCCAACGTTTGGCATTATACCCAAGTGCACCACGGGCTATCAAAATAAAAGAAAAAGCTTTGCAATTCCGAGGAAGACGCGGCGCAACGGCCCACTTTAGAAGGCAAAAGCGAGTCGGATAGTATAAACTCTCATGCACCATATATACACGGCTCGCAATGCGGGCCGTTTTTGCAAAAGTTATCCATCGAGGTGAGAGGCACACCATGATTGCAATTCTAAAGCAGAGCGCCAGCGACGAGGCCGTCAGCCATATCGTCAGCTGGATTGAGAAAAAGGGCCTGAAGACCGATGTCTCGCGCGGCGAGAATGAGACGATTATCGGCCTGGTGGGCGATACGACCAAGATCGACCCGTTCCTGCTCGAGTCCATGGATGTCGTCGAGCGCGTGCAGCGCGTCTCCGAGCCGTTCAAGCGCGCCAACCGCAAGTTCCACCCCGAGGACTCCGTCATCGACTGCGGTCACGGCGTCAAGATCGGCGGCGACCAGTTCCAGGTCATCGCCGGTCCCTGCTCCGTCGAGGGCGAGAACCTCATCCGCATCGCACGCCGCGTGAAGGCCGCCGGCGCCACGATGCTGCGCGGCGGTGCCTACAAGCCCCGCACCTCCCCCTACGCCTACCAGGGCATGGGCCCCGCCGGCCTCGACCTGCTGTGCGAGGCGTCTGCCGAGCTCGACATGCCGATCGTCACCGAGATCATGGATCCACGCGACGTGCAGGTCTTCTTGGACAAGAAGATTGACGTCATGCAGATCGGCGCCCGCAACGCCCAGAACTTCCCCCTGCTCAAGGAGGTCGGCAAGACCCAGACCCCGATTCTGCTCAAGCGCGGCATGTCCGGCACGATCGACGAGCTGCTTATGGCAGCCGAGTACATCATGAGCGAGGGCAACGACAACGTCATCCTGTGCGAGCGCGGTATCCGCACCTTCGAGACCCGCACCCGCAATACCTTCGACCTCAACGCCGTGCCGGTTCTGCACCACCTGTCGCACCTGCCCGTCGTCGCCGACCCCAGCCACGCCACCGGCTACACCCGCTACGTTGAGCCCATGGCGCTCGCCGCGACCGCCTGCGGCGCCAACGGCCTGGAGATCGAGGTCCACGACGAGCCCAGCCGCGCATGGTCCGACGGCGCCCAGGCCCTCACCCCCGACCAGTTCGACGACACCATGCGCCGCATTCGCGCCATCCGCGAGGTCGTCTGCCAAGAGACCATGGAGTAGCCCATGGGTACGGTGAGAAACGCGCGCGTTAACCAGGGCGGCCCCAAGTGCGCCGGTATCGTCGGCCTTGGCCTCATCGGCGGTAGCTTTGCCCGCGGCTATGCCCAGGCGGGCGTCCGCGTGCTGGCCTGGGACCCCGATGACGATGTCATGACGGCCGCCAGCATGGGCACTGTCGCCGGAGAGCTCAACGACGAGACACTCGGCGAATGCGACATCATCGTCCTGGCTTGCTACCCCGAGGCCTGCATCGAGTGGCTCGAGGCGCATGCCCAGGCCCTCGCCGACGCCACCGACACCGAGGCCATCATGGGTCCCGTGGTGATCGACACCGTGGGCGTCAAGGGCATCGTGTGCGAACGTGCCTTTGAGCTTGCCCGTGAGCACGGCTTTTACTTTGTGGGCGCGCACCCCATGGCGGGCACGCAGTACTCGGGCTACGCACACTCCCGCGCCGACCTGTTCCAGGGCGCGCCACTCGTGCTCGTGCCGCCCGCGGTGGACGATGCGCTCAAACTGGAGCTTTTGGGCCAGGTGCGCGAGATGGTGCGCCCCTTGGGCTTTGGCAAGTTCAGCGTGACCAGCGCCGCCGAGCACGACCGCGTCATCGCCTTCACGAGCCAGCTTGCGCACGTGGTGTCCAACGCCTACGTCAAAAGCCCCACCGCCCAGGTCCACCACGGCTTTTCGGCCGGTAGCTACCGCGATCTCACCCGCGTGGCGCACCTCAACCCGCAAATGTGGTCCGAGCTCATGATCGACGACGCCGACGCGCTCGCCTTCGAGATCGACCATCTGATCGACTCGCTTGGCGCCTACAGCCGCGCCCTTAAGGACCGCGACCAGCGCTATCTGGAGAATCTCCTTGCCGAGGGCGACCGCATTAAGCGCGCACTCGACGACGAGGCCTCCCACTAGACCACCTATCACGCCAGGTCGAAAGGACCGAAGCTTATGGCGATTACCATCGATATCGACACTGCACGCCCCTACCGGGTGCATGTTGGCACGTTTTTGCTGGAGCAGGCGGGACCGCTCGTGCGCGCCACTGCCGGCGGCACCAAGGCCGTCATCGTGACGGACACCAACGTGGGCCCGCTCTACCAGATGCCCGTTAAGCAGAGCCTGGAGGCGTCAGGCTACGAGGTGAGCATCTGCACCTTCGAGGCCGGAGAGGCCCATAAGCGCGCCGAAACCTATGTTGCCATTATGGAGTTTGTGGCAGAGCACGAGCTTTCGCGCTCCGACGTGATCGTGGCACTCGGTGGCGGCGTCGTAGGCGACGTGGCGGGCTTTGTGGCCGCCACCTACATGCGCGGCTGCAAGTTTGTGCAGATCCCGACGAGCCTGCTCGCCATGGTGGATTCGTCGGTGGGCGGCAAGACCGCCATAGACCTGGCTGCCGGCAAGAACCTGGCCGGCGCCTTTTGGCAGCCGAGCGTGGTTATTGCCGACGTGGGGTGCCTGGCCACCCTCACGCCCGAGCAGTTCGCCGACGGCTGCGGCGAGGTCGTCAAGCACGCCATGATCGCCGACCCGGAGCTTTTCGCCGAGCTGGAGAAGACCCCGCTCACGCTGGAGCTGCTCAACCGCGATGTGGCGCGCGTAGCGCTCATCATCGCCCGCAATATCGACATCAAGCGCGCCGTGGTCGTCGCCGACGAGCGCGAAACCAACCAGCGTAAGCTCCTCAACTTTGGACACAGCGCCGGACACGCCGTCGAGGCCTGCGAGCACTTTGAACTCGGACACGGCAACTGCGTGTCGATCGGCATGGGCATCATCACGCGCGCCGCGGCCCTGCACGGCGCTTGCGATGCTGCACTGCCCGGTCGTATTGAGGAGCTCTGCGCCCGCCATGGCCTCAAGACCCGCTGCGACCTAGATGCCGATACCGTCTTTGCCGAGGCGCTCCACGACAAGAAGCGCGCGGGCGACACCATCGACCTGGTGATTCCGCACGGCATTGGCCGCTGCAGCATCGACCGCACACCGCTTTCCACTTTCCACGAACTCATTGCCGAAGGCCTCGGCCAGAAGGGAGACGCATCCGCATGCTAGCCCGCATCACCCCGTCCCCGCTCAAGGGCACCGTTCCCGCCATCGCGTCCAAGTCGATGGCGCATCGCCTGATCATCTGCGCTGCGCTTGCCAACGGCGAGACACACGTCACCTGCAATACCACCTGCGCCGACATCGAGGCCACGGTGCGTTGCCTTACGGCCCTGGGTGCTCGCATCGAGACCGTCGAGGACGGCTTCCAGGTCCACCCCACCATGAAGAGTGTTGAGTTTGGCCTGCTCAAGGCCCTTGCCGGCAGCACGCTTGACTGCGGTGAAAGCGGCTCCACGCTGCGCTTTATGCTGCCTGTCGCCTGCGCGCTGGGCGCAGAAGCAACTTTTGTGGGTCAGGGACGCTTGGGCGCCCGCCCACTCTCCCCGCTCTCGGACGAGATCATCGCCGCCGGCTGCGACCTGCAGGGTCTGGGCGGTTTTCCGCTCAAGACGAGCGGCCGCATGCGCCCGGGCACCTTTGTGCTTCCGGGCAACGTGAGCTCGCAGTATATCTCCGGCCTGCTGCTGGCAGCCCCGCTGCTGGCCCAGCCCTCCTGCGTCCAGGTGACCGGCCTCATCGAGAGCCGCCCCTACATCAACCTGACGATCCAGGCCATGAAGGCCTTCGGCGTCGAGGTCAACGTCGAGCGCATTCCAGCCAAGGACGGTCAGCCCGAGGTCACGAACTTCCGCGTGAACAGCGGCTCGTACCGCACGCCCGGCAGCGTAGCCGTCGAGGGCGACTGGTCCAACGCCGCCTTTTGGCTGTGCGCCGGCGCCATCGGCTCCGACCCCATCACCGTCGAGGGCGTGTCGCTGAGCTCCGCACAGGGCGACCGCAACGTGCTCGCCGCGCTTTCGCGCGTTGGCGCCCGCATCGTGCGCTCCACCAACGCCGCCACCGTCCAGTCCGACAAGCTCGCCGGCTTTGAGATGAGCGCCCACGACATTCCAGACCTGGTGCCCGTCATCTCGGCCGTGGCATCACTGGCTCAGGGCCGCACGTTCATCCGTGACTGTGCACGCCTGCGCATCAAGGAATCTGACCGTCTGGTCACCACCACCCGCGAGCTCACTGCACTGGGCGCGCAGGTGCGCATCGCCGGTGACGACCTCATCATCAAGGGCGTCGATGCCCTTACCGGCGGCGAGGTCGATTCGCACAACGACCACCGCATCGCCATGATGGCCGCCATCGCCGCGAGTCGCGCCACCGGCGAGGTCGTGATCCACGGCGCCGAGGCCGTCAACAAGTCCTATCCCGATTTCTTCGACCACTACCGCCTGTTGGGCGGCAAGGTCACGCTCGAGGAGGAGTAGCATGTCCTCGACCTTTGGCAACGTCTTGCACGTAAGCATCTTCGGCCAGTCGCACTCCCCCGCCATCGGCTGCTCGCTCGACGGCATTCCGGCAGGCATCGCCGTTGACCTGGAGCAGCTGCAGACCTTTTTGGACCGTCGCGCCCCCGGCCGCGACGAGACCGCGACCAAGCGCCGCGAGGCCGACGCCGCCCACATTATCGCCGGCATAGTTGATGGACACACCACGGGCGCGCCTATCGCCGCGATCATCGAGAACACCAACACGCGCTCCAAGGACTACTCCGAGCTGCGCCGCAAGCCCCGTCCGGGCCATGCAGATTTCCCGGCACGCGTGAAGTACCACAACATGCACGACGTCGCCGGCGGCGGGCACTTCTCCGGCCGCCTGACGGCGCCCTTATGCATCGCGGGTGGCATCGCGCTGCAGGCGCTCGAGGCCCGCGGCATTAACGTGATGGCGCACGTGGCGCAGATCGGTGGCATCTCCGATCTGCCCATGGACGACATGGTCTATCGTGAGGCCGACCGCAAGGCGATTCTTTCGAACGACCTGCCGTGCATCGACACCGCGGCTGCCGGTCACATGCGCGAGGAGATCCTTGCCGCGCGCGACGAGCTCGACAGCATCGGTGGCATCGTGGAGTGCGGTATCTACGGCCTGTCCGCAGGCATCGGCGACCCCATGTTCGACGGCATCGAGAACCGCATCGCGCAGATCGCGTTTGGGATTCCCGCCGTGAAGGGCGTGGAGTTTGGCATGGGCTTTGCCGTCGCCGCCATGCGCGGCAGCGAGAACAACGATCCGTATCGCATCGACGCCGAGACCGGCAAGATCGAAGTCGAGTCCAATAATGCCGGCGGCATCCTGGGCGGCATTTCGACCGGCGCACCCGTCATGTGGCGTATGGCCGTAAAGCCCACGCCCTCCATTGGCCGAGAGCAGCAGACGGTAGACATGGACGCTATGGAAAATGCCGAGCTCTCGGTCCACGGCCGCCACGATCCCTGCATCGTCCCGCGCGCCGTCCCCGTAGCCGAAGCAGCCGCCGCCCTCGCCATCTGGGACGCTCTCCTCGAGGACGCCGCCCAGCTCTAACCCGACTCACCTGGGTTGCCCGTCAACTCTGCCATTACGTGAAAGGGGCCTCCATGGACCTTGCTGACATCCGCCAGGCCATCGATGGCATCGACACCACGCTCCTCAACAGCTTTGTCGAGCGTATGGACATTGCCACCGAGGTCGCCAAGTCAAAAATCGAGATGGGCAAGGCCGTCTTCGACCCCGCCCGTGAGCGCTCCAAGCTCAACAATCTCGCCAGCCGCGCGCCCGAGCGCTACGAGGCGCAGACCATCACCCTGTTCCGCCTCCTCATGAGCATGAGCAAGGCCGAGCAGCAGCGCTACATCAACGAGCTCAAGGGCATCACCGTCTCGCAAAAGGCACACGCCACGGCTGCAGCCTCCGACACGCCCTTCCCTCAAACGGCCACCGTTGCCTGCCAGGGCGTGGAAGGTGCCTATAGTCAGATAGCCGCGTGCAAGCTCTTCGACGTGCCGGATATTGCGTTCTTCGAGACCTTCGAGGGCGTCATGCGCGCCGTACGCGACGGGTTCTGCGAGTTTGGCGTGCTGCCCATCGAGAACTCCACCGCCGGCTCGGTCAACGCCGTCTACGACCTGCTCGCCCAGTTCGACTTCCACATCGTGCGCTCGCTTCGCCTCAAGATCGACCACAACTTGCTCGTCAAGCCCGGCACCAAGCTCGCGGACATACGCGAGGTCTACAGCCACGGTCAGGCCATCGCGCAGTGCGCTAGCTTTATCGAGTCCCACGACCTGCACGCCACCAAGTACCCTAACACGGCCATGTCGGCCGAGATGGTCGCCAGCTCCGAGCGTACCGATGTCGCCGCTATCGCCTCGCGCAGCTGTGCCGCGCTGTATGGTATGGAGGTGTTGGAATCCAACATCCAGGACTCGGACAACAACTACACGCGCTTTGTCGTCATCAGCCGCGAGCCGCGCGTCTACCCCGGCGCCAACCGCACCTCGCTCATGATCACCACGGCCAACGAGCCGGGCGCCCTCTACCGCGTGCTCGAGCGCTTCTACGCGCTCAACATCAACCTCATCAAACTCGAGAGCCGTCCCATCCCCGGGCACGACTTTGAGTTTATGTTCTACTTTGACCTGGACTGCCCCTTTGGCAGCAAGGCACTCGACGACCTGCTCGATTCCATCGACGACGTGTGCGAGAGCTTTACCTACTTTGGCAGCTACACGGAGGTGCTCTAGATGACCGATACCGCCGCAACCCGTCCCTATGGCGTGCTGGGCCGCGTGCTGGGCCACAGCTACACCCCGACCATCTACAAGGAGCTGGCGGGGCTTGAGTACGTGCGTTTTGAGCGCGAGCCCGAGGACCTCGCGGCCTTTATGAGGGGCGACGAGTGGGAGGGCACCAACGTGACCATCCCCTACAAGCGCGCCGTCATGGAGTACCTGGACGAGCTGAGCCCGCTGGCCGAGCGCATGGGCAACGTTAACACCATCACACGCCTGCCCGACGGCCGCCTGCGCGGTGACAACACTGACTATTTCGGTTTTCAGTGCCTAGTCGAGGAATTGGGCGTAGAGGTTGCCGGCAAGAAGGTCCTCGTCCTCGGTGCCACCGGTGGTGCCGGCACCACGGCAAGTATGGTGCTGGGAGACCTGGGCGCCATCGTCGTACCCGTGGGTCGCACGAGCGAGGTCAACTACGGCAACATCGCGCAGCAGTCCGACGCCGCCCTGCTCGTCAACTGCACGCCTGCCGGCATGTTCCCCCACTGCCCCGACGCGCCCTGCACACTCGAAGGGCTCGATGCGCTCGAAGGCGTTATCGACATTGTCTACAACCCCGCCCGCACGGGACTCATGCTCGAGGCCGAGCGCCGCGGCATCCCCTGCATCGGCGGCCTGCTCATGCTCGTGGCCCAGGCAGCGCAAGCCGTCGAGCGCTATACCGGCCAGGTCACCCCGCGCGAGCGCATCCTGGACGTAACGGAGCGCCTGTCGCGCCGCGAACAGAACATAGCGCTGATCGGCATGCCGGGTTCGGGCAAGACCCGCGTGGGTGAGCAGATCGCAATGCTGACGGGTCGCGAGCACATCGATCTGGACCGCGCCCTCGAGGAGCGCCTGGGCATGCCCTGTGCCGACTTTATCGTCGAGCGCGGCGAGGCCGCCTTCCGCGAGCAAGAGACAGCGGAGCTGGCCGACATTTCCAAGCGCAGCGGCCTGGTGCTCTCCACCGGCGGCGGCGTGGTCACACGCGACGAGAACTACCCGCTGCTGTACCAGAATAGCCAGATCGTGATGCTCAACCGCAAGCTCGACGAGCTCGCCCACAAGGGCCGCCCCATCACCGCGCGCGACGGCATCGATAAGCTGGCTGAACAGCGCATGCCGCGCTACCGCGCCTGGGCCGACTACATCATCGACTCACGCGACTGCGCTGCCAACACCGCCCAAGCCCTCCTCGAGACCCTCCCACCCGCTCTCTAACCTAAGCCACCACAAAGGGGACAGACACCTTTGTGGTAGCTTTCCAACCGCAAAGGAAGCAACCATGAAAGCACTCGTCATCAACGGCCCCAACCTCAACATGCTCGGCATTCGCGAGCCGGGCATCTATGGTAGCGACAACTACGACCGCTTAGTGCAGATCTGCCAGGAAGCGGGAACCGCACAGGGCTTCAGCGAGGTCGAGGTCTTCCAGTCCAACCACGAGGGCAGCATCGTCGACAAGATCCAGGAGGCTTACGGCAAGGTCGACGGCATCGTCATCAACCCGGCAGCCTACACGCACACCAGCGTGGCAATCCTTGACGCCCTCAAGGCCGTCGCCATCCCTGCCGTCGAGGTGCACATCAGCGCCGTAGAGACGCGCGAGGACTTCCGCCAGGTGAGCTATGCACGCCTAGCCTGCTTCGCCACCATCACCGGCGAAGGCCTCCAGGGCTACGCCCACGCGCTGGAGCTGCTGAAAGAGCATCTGGAAAAGTAAAATGCCAACCCCAACAAACAGCAGCGGCTTGTTCGCGCTCGGCTTCAGCAGCATACAAGATGAAAAAAGCCCGGACCACCTAGCGGTCCGGGCTTAATAAACGATGGTGCTCCATGGCGGATTCGAACCGTCGACCTTGGGATTAGAAGTCCCCTGCTCTATCCAACTGAGCTAATGGAGCAAATAACCGCACGCCCAAGCAAGCGCAAGCCTGTCAGGCGCAAGTAATTATAACCTAGTTGAACTGCTCGCGGTACGCCTTGCAGACCTCATCGACCGGGCCGTCCATGCGAAGGTCACCCTTCTCAATCCAAACGGCACGCTGGCAGATGCGCTCAACCTGCTCCATGGAGTGCGAAACAAACAGAACCGTCACGTCGCCGCTCTGGATAAAGTGCTGGATGCGAGCCTCGCACTTCTGCTGGAAGAACACGTCACCGACGGACAGCGTCTCGTCAACAATCAGAATATCGGGCTCGGTAATCGTCGCGATTGCAAAGGCGATACGCGCCACCATGCCCGAGGAGAAGTTCTTGAGCGGCATATCGACAAAGTTCTGAAGCTCAGCGAACTCAATAATGCCGTCAAAGTTGGCGTCGATGAACTCCTTGGTATAGCCAAGCAGGGCGCCGTTCAGATAGATGTTCTCGCGGGCGGTCAGCTCGGGGTCAAAGCCGGCACCAAGCTCAATCAGCGGCGCGATGTTACCGTGTACCTTAACGCTGCCCACGCTAGGCTCAAGCACGCCAGCGATAATCTTGAGCATCGTAGACTTGCCGGAGCCATTGGTGCCAACCAGGCCCACGACCTCGCCACGATGAATATCAAACGAGATATGCTTGAGCGCCCTAAACTCCTCAAAGAACAGCTCGTGCTTGGCAAGCTTGATGAAGTACTCCTTGAGGTTGGTCAGCGACTCGGACGCCATGTTAAAGATCATGGTGACGTCGTCGACCTCGACAGCCAGAGGCTGCTCGCTGTAATCAACAACAGATTCAGTCATCACAGCACTCCTTAGATGTAGAGGATGAACTTGCGCTCGGACCTATGGAACACGGTGTAGCCAATAACAAGCGCAAGAACCGCCCAAGCGACGCACATACCAAACGTCATAAGCGAGGGCGTAGTCTGGAACAGGAAGATATCACGCATAAACTGCAGGTAGTTATACATGGGGTTCGCATAGACCAGAATGCGCACGAGATGCGGCATTTGCGCAACGAAGTCGGTCGTCCAGAAGATGGGCGTAATGTAGGTCCAAGCCGTAATGACGACGCTCCACAGATGCATGACATCGCGGAAGAAAACCGTGAGGGCGGAGAGCATCATGCCCAGGCCCATGCAGAAGCACATAAGCAGCAGTAGGCAGACAGGCAGCAGAATAAGGTGCCAAGAAGGCATAACACGGAACCACAGCATAACAATAGCTACGGCGACCAGAGAGAAGGCAAAGTTAACCAGCGAGAAGAGCACCTTCTGCACCGGGAAGACCCAGCGGTGCACCTTAACCTTCTTGAGCAGCGGGGCAGCACCCACGATCGACGTCAGAGCCTGGTTCGTAGACTCGGACATGACGGCAAAGGTGACGTTACCCACGATCAAATACAGCGGGTACATCTCGGGCGTAATCGAGCCATTGCGGCCCTGGGCAAAAATCGTCGAGAACACGATGGCCATGACAATCATCATCAGCAACGGATTGAGCACCGACCACGCGACGCCCAGAACGCTACGGCGATACTTGATCTTAAAATCCTTGGTAACCAGCTGACGAAGGATAAACGCGTCCTTCTCAAATTCGTTCTTAGCAAACGTCGCAGGCAGACTGCGAGTTTCTTGTTGCTTTGTCTGATCCGACACGGATGCAACTCCTTTACTCGTAATCGTTGACAAACGAACAGTATAGACCCGACGGCCCTGCAAACGATTCGCGCAACAAAACTGGAGAACTAACCCACATCTAAGGATGACAAGTCCAAACGGCTCTACTTTCAAGGATTGAATGTGTAAGGAGCATTGAGTGAATTCTGAATCCATCGCCGTCATCATCCCCTGCTACAACGAAGCGCTCACAATCGGTAAGGTCGTCGACGACTTTCACCGCGAGCTTCCGCAGGCTACGGTCTATGTCTATGACAATAACTCGTCAGACGATACTTCACGCATCGCCACCGAACACGGAGCCACGGTCCGCTTTGAGCCCCGTCAGGGAAAGGGCAACGTATGCCGCCAGATGTTTCGCGACATCGACGCCGATTGCTACCTGATGGTCGACGGAGACGACACCTACCCCGCCGAGGCGTCCAAAGCCCTCTGCGAGCCCATCCTTAACGGCACAGCCGACATGACCGTAGGCGATCGTCTCTCAAATGGCACCTATGCCGAGGAAAACAAGCGTGCCTTCCACGGCTTTGGTAATAATTTGGTCCGCTCCATGATCAAGTGGATCTATGGCTACAGCTTCGATGACGTCATGACCGGCTACCGCGCCATGAGCCGCCCGTTCGTTAAAACCTTCCCTGTGCTTTCCGAGGGCTTCCAGATCGAAACCGAGCTCTCGATCCACGCCGTCGACCACCGCTGGCGCATCAAAGATGTGCCCATCGAGTACCGCGACCGTCCGGAAGGTTCCGAGTCCAAGCTCAATACCGTGAGCGACGGCATTAAAGTCGTTGCGATGATCGGCACGCTGTTCAAGGACTACCGCCCGCTGAAGTTCTTCAGCCTCGTCGCACTTCTGTTTGCGGTGATCGGCCTCGCCTTGGGCATGCCCATCGTTGTCGAGTATTTCCAGACCGGCCTCGTTCCGCGCTTCCCCACCGCCATGCTCGCCGCGTCGTTTATGTTCCTGTGCGGTCTGAGCCTTGCGACCGGCTTCATCCTCGATTCCGTGGCAAAGGTCGAAAAAAAGCAGTGGGAGGTCAACGTGTACAGCAAATACGCCTACGACGACCAGCCCGGCCACCCTACTTCCAAGCCAAGCGAGAGGTAAATCTTCCGCAAAATACTATTGGCACCACTGCGCAGATAGCCACCAACAAGAAAAGCCGCCGTTAAAGAACGGCGGCTTTTACTCTCGAAAAGTTAATAGCGGCTAGAGCGTCTTGAGGTACTCCCCCAGCTCTTCCTCCCAGTCGGGGGTGTGGAAGCCGACCGACTCGAGCCTGGACAGGTCGAGCGCGGAGTGGACCGGGCGCGGGGCGATAGGGCCCTCGGCGCTCGCGTAGTAGTCGGCGGTGCTGACGGGGACCACTTTGTCACCGTTGCCGTTGGCGGCCTCGAAGACGTCGCGGGCGATGTCCGCCCAGGACTTCACGGCACCGGAGCCGGTGCAGTTATAGGTGCCGTAGGGGGCGTGCGTCCCCAGCACGTGGAAGATGGCCTCGGCCATGTCGCGCGTGAAGGTCAGGCGTCCCAGCTGGTCGTCCACGACGGTGACCCGCTCGAGCCCGTCCTCGGGGTCGGCCACGCGGTCGGACAGCGCCTTCATGGTCTTGACGAAGTTGTGTCCCTCGCCGATGACCCAGGAGCTGCGCATGATGTAGTGGCGGGGGCACCCGGCCACGGCGATGTCGCCGGCGGCCTTGGTCTGGCCGTAGACGGACAGCGGGCTGAGGGGCTCGTCCTCGTCATGGACCTCGGAGGTGCCGTCGAAGACGTAGTCGGAGGACACGTGGACGAGGGTGATGCCGTGCCCGGCGCAGGTGCGGGCGAGAAGCGCCGGCCCCGTCGCGTTGGCCTTCCAGGCGGTCACGCGGCCCTCGGGGGTCTCGGCTTTATCCACGGCCGTGTAGGCGCCGCAGTTGATGACGGTGCCGTAGAGCGACCAGTCGTACTTGGAGTAGGCGTCCGGGTCGGACATGTCGAAGGTGTCGATGTCGCAGAAGTCGAAGTCCTTCGCCACGCCGCGCTCCTCGGCCAGCTTTCGCACCGCATGGCCCAGCTGGCCGTTGCAGCCGGTGACGAGCGTCCTCTTGGGCGCCATGGGGACGACGTCCTTGAGCATCGGGTGGTTGAGGTCGGCCTCGGATACGACGGCTTGGTCGAGAGGGATCGGCCACTCGATGGCGAGCTCCGGGTCGGCGAGGTTCACGAAGGTGTAGGTCCTCTTCAGCTCCAGCGACCAGTGGGCGTCCACCAGGTACGTGTAGGCGGTGCCGTCCTCCAGGGCCTGGAAGGAGTTGCCCACGCCGCGCGGGACGTAGATGGCCTTCGACGGGTCGAGCGTGCAGGTGAACACCTTGCCGAAGGTCTCGCTTCCCTCGCGCAGGTCCACCCAGGCGCCGAAGACCGAGCCGCGCGCGACGGAGATGAACTTGTCCCAGGGCTCGGCGTGGATGCCGCGGGTGACGCCGCGGCTGTCGTTGTAGGAGATGTTGTTCTGGACGACGCGGAGGTCCGGGATGCCCAGGGCGCACATCTTGGCGCGCTGCCAGTTCTCCTTGAACCAGCCGCGCGAGTCGCCGTGGACGGCGAGGTCGACGACCTTCAGGCCCCCGATGCCGGTCTCGGCGACGGAGAGGTCCTTCTCGAATGCGATGTCTGCCATGTCTCTCCTCTCCCTACTGCCCCTGCGCGCGGTAGCGGGCCTCGGTGGCCTCCTTGGCCGGGCGCCACCAGGACTCGTTCTCGACGTACCAGTCGATCGTCTGCTTCAGGCCCTCGGCGAAGTCGGTGTGGGCCGGCCTCCAGCCGAGCTCGCGCTGGAGCTTGGTCGAGTCGATGGCGTAGCGGCGGTCGTGGCCGGGGCGGTCGGCGACCCAGTCGAAGTCCTCGGGGTCGCGGCCCATGGCCTCCAGGATCATGCGCAGCACGGTGATGTTGTTCTTCTCGCCATTTGCTCCGATGAGGTAGGTCTCCCCCATGCGGCCCTTGGTGAGGATGTCCCACACCGCGGAGCTGTGGTCCTCGGTGTGGATCCAGTCGCGGACGTTCTCGCCCTTCCCGTAGAGCCTGGGGCGGACGCCGTCGACGATGTTCGTGATCTGCCTGGGGATGAACTTCTCCACGTGCTGGTAGGGGCCGTAGTTGTTGGAGCAGTTGGAGATCGTGGCGCGAAGGCCGTAGGTGCGGGTCCAGGCGCGGACGAGCATGTCGGAGCTGGCCTTGGTCGAGCTGTACGGGGAGGACGGGCGGTAGGGCGTCTCCTCGGTGAACTTGGCGGGGTCGTCGAGCGCCAGGTCGCCGTATACCTCGTCGGTGGAGACGTGGTGGTAGCGGACGCCGTGCTTGCGGACGGCCTCCAGCAGGCGGAAGGTGCCCTCCACGTTGGTGCGCAGGAACGGCTCCGGGTCCGCGATGGAGTTGTCGTTGTGGCTCTCGGCGGCGTAGTGCACGATGGCGTCGTGGCCCGGCACCAGCCTGTCCCGCCGCTCGGCGTCGCAGATGTCGCCCCCGACGAGCTCCACGCG
>WGSK01000042.1:0-20651 GCA_014871655.1 Collinsella sp.
ACTGCGGGAATGGCCTATTCGCTCAATGTGTTCGGCTGAGATCGGAAATCAACCGCCATTGCCGTCTCGTTCCTTGCCGCGCGTCTTAACAAACGTGAAAAGCTCATCATCCAGGCACCGATGGGCGAGCTGGGTAGACTTGTTGCATCGAGCGTATGGGCGAGTGTTTTTGCAATGCTTGCCGTCCTCGCCATCAATCTTCCAGGGATAATCGCCGCGCTTGTGAAGAATGGCCCGGGCTCGCCGTTCTATCCGATAGGCTACATTCAATATGCGACTCCGGTTATCAAACCGGCTTGGCTGGTGTTCGCGCAGACGGCCATCTTGCAATTCTTGGTGGCAGCGTTCATCTCGCTTGTCGTTCACCTTGCCGTGAAGATTGCCAATAACCCTACGTTTGGAATCGTGTTCGTATGTGCCCTGATGGGGGTGACGATGGTTCCCGGGTATTACGGAAGATCCATCGCTTTACGTGAGTTCGCCCTGTTGAATCCCCTTACGTATGCGAACACTGAGTTGACCGTCGGCGCCTATAGCCCGTACCCGACAACGCAGATAGTGAATCTGCCTGGACTTTGCTTCGAGCGTGGCGCGATTGCCCTCGTATGCGCAATCGGGATCGAGGTGCTGGCAATTAGCCTGCTTTGCGTTGCTGGAAAGAGCGGCTGCGCGTGCCCGATATCCCCGATTTGTCTTGAGAGAGGTTCCTTCACTGCATCGAGAACGGCAACTCGTTCGAGCGCTTGTGCCTCCGCCGTTGCATACGTAAGAACGATGGGGAAACTGCTCCTGCGTTCTCCTGCCCTCGCCGTATGCGCGATTGCAATGTCGACGACGATGCTGGCCCCGGCTCTGGTCGAGATGTTTCCTGACGCTGATAACGTTTCCGCTGTTTGGTATAGGGATGGGGAGCTCCGTTCAATAGATCGGTATCTAGAGCAGAACGCTGCGAATATGGACGTCGAGGGCAAAGCGGCCCTGGAAGACATGCGGGATGCTCTTTCGGGTTTCGTGTACGCGCCTATGCCTGCGGAGGGGTTTCGAAGCCTTGCGACGTACGAGCGCGCTCGAGGTGAGCTGGGCGCGGCAGATGCGACTCTCCTGCAATCGATCGGAATCGAGCCGGAGACTCCTTCTCGTGCGGAGGCGCGCGCCCTTCTGCTTGAGTCGATCGCGAGCTTGCCGGACCCCAACGTTTACGAGTTAAGTACGAAGATGCCGCCATTAATCCTCCTTTCGTATCTCCAGGCAGCGCTTCCCTCCTTATTTTTGCTGTTGCCCGTGGTTGTCACATCGCTCGCGTGTACCCACCTGCAGTGTCGTTCCCTTCTGGTTCTCCAGATCCCCGCAACAGCGCATGTGCGTTTTCTGACGGCTGTTGCGCTGGCTCTCCTGCTTGGCTTGGTGCTGCTTTTGGTGTCGATGGTTCCCGCTGTCGTTGTGTCCGTGATTAAGAACGGTGCGGGTGGATCGGAGTATCCCGTCGCTCTCATTCGGGCGGGAGCTTCGACAACGTCCATGGTGGGGGAGGCGGTGTTGTGCAGTATTCCGTTGCTGGTCATGGCATACGGCGTGATTTCCGTCGTCGCTGCGTTGACAGCAGCGATTAGCCGCAACCCCGTTGTCACCGGAATGGTTTGCGCGGTTCTCTTGGTGTTGGGTTCGTTGAGCGCTCATGTTGAAAGCGTGGGCATGGGCGTCGCGCTGCTGGCTCCATTCGCCTCGTTTGATCCCGCTTCCCAGGTGGGGACGATTGGGTTCCTTGGGCGAGGGACGAACGCGATGCCTTTTGGAGAGGTCGTCGGCGCATCGGGCGCTCTGCTGGTGGTCTTGGGCGCCGTATCTCCGTTGATGGTGCGCCTGAGTGTTCCAAAGATCGAAAGGGGATGATCTCGATGATTGACCTTCAAACGCTGACGATCTCTTATGGAAAGAAGGTGCTCGTAGATTCGGTGAACGCTGAGTTTGCCCCGGGTACGGTCTACGGTCTCGTCGCTCCGAACGGGCATGGAAAGACGACGTTGCTGCGTGCGATGGCAGGTTTGCCGGGTCCTCGCGTGGACGGGAGCATCGTTCTGGATGAGGTGCAGGGTACGGGTGCGAGAGAGGTCCGTTCTATGATCTTCTATGCACCTGGTGAGGGGACGCTGCTGTATCCCGGATTGCGTGCGGAAGATCACCTCAAGATGGTTTGCGATATGTGGCCGCATGCTCGCGATATCGAAGAGATAGTGGAACAAACGCAGATAGGCGAGTTCGCGAAGATGAGGATCCGCACTCTGAGCCAGGGCATGAAGCAGCAGCTTACCCTGGCGATTGCGTATGCGACGGGCGCGCGGTACCTTCTATTAGATGAGCCCATGAACGCGCTCGACCCCAGCAGGGTGGACTTGCATTCCGAGATTCTCAGGAAGCTGGCCGATTCTGGTACGTGCATCATCATGTCATCCCACATCTTGGATTCGGTCGATAGGCTGTGCGATGAGATTCTGTTTTTGAAGGATGGGAGGCTCATTAGAAGCATTCCGCAAGATGATGCTGCGCCGAAGTCTCCTGGATCCCATTTCGCAAAGCCTGCCGGACGCGCCGAGGGTGCGCTAAGCACGTATCGGCGACTCTACGAAAAGGGCGGGTAGAAATGCAAGTTAAAAATCTATGTGGCCAATGTGATACCGTTGAACCCGCGTATCGATACCGTTCAGCCATTCGCCTCGCCCCCATCTTACGCATCTTCATCCGGTCTGTTACTTTTAATCTAACGATTCTTTGAGGAATGCAGGTGCTTCTGAATGTACTGTCGACTTCTTCTCAAACTAATCCTAAGAGACAGGGCCGTATGGATTTCCACGCTCGTTCTCGCTGCAGCCTTTTCCGTCCCCATTGCGTTCAATTCACCCATCTACGGCCCCTTCTTTATGAAGCAGGGCATGCAGGGCTTTGTCGACGCATTCAATACGCGCGCGCCCCAGGCCAGCGGCACAGACCTATCGCCAGAGCAGCAAGATGACGCTGAGCTTGCAAGATACGCGAACGCCGCCCTCGCCGCTCAAACCGACGCCGCCTTTCTCGATTCTGCCGAGAGCTACTACGCGCTCATGGACGAGGGCTTCCAATCCGGGTCCATCGTGGGGGACCAGGAGACCAATGACGCAGAGCTCGCATATTGCCGCGCCCTGAGCAGCTCCGGCATCGCGGATATCCCGGCCTCCGCAAACGACCTGCCGTTCCTCTCCTTCCTGCCCTACGCCATTGCCCAGGCGCCGTCCTTCCTTCCCTTCATCCCCTTCCTTCTCTCGTCGATACTCGTGCTCGGCGCCACAAGGCCTGCGACCCTGGCGGCGAAGGCGCCCGTGCCCAAATTCCGGCGCCTTATCCAAACCGTGTTTTCGATAATTGGCGCGGGGACCGCGATGCTCCTCGCCGGCCTTGCGCCCGGGAGTATTTACGCCTTGGCCCTAAACGGCTTCGGGCAGATCGGGTACCCGATCGCCTTCTTCCATGACGGCGCGCTCACTACCACGACCGCGGGAGACGTCTTCACGACCATACTTCTCGCGCTGCTCGCGGGTGGAACCTTGATATCCGTTTGCTCCGCCGTCCTATCGACCGCAACGAGGCGCGTCCTCGCGGGCCCCCTTACCTCCGCGCTGCTTGTCGCGGCCCCGGCATTCCCGTTATTGTCCGATTCGGCACTGGGGCATAATGCCGCGCTCGAGCTCCTGCCGCTGGCCGTGTTCTCGCCTATCGAGGCAACGGGTTACGTAGGATGCTTCCCGACAGAATTCATTGGCTCCGGTTCGGGCGGCGCATCGATGCTTGCCGTGGCCCTGGTATACGTCGCGGTCCTTTTCGCGGTCGGCGCCGTTGCGACACGTTCCCCCAAACAGGCTGGACCCGCTAAAAAGCACCATGGGCTCGAGCTTCTAGACGCGAGCGTGGGATACGGGAGCACGACGATACTTTCGATCGGATCGCTTTCCTTGGGCCCGGGAACGGCGGCGGGGCTCGTCGCTCCCAACGGCTCGGGGAAAACCACCCTTCTTGAAGCGCTGTCGGGCCAATTTCCCACCCGCATCCGCTCGGGAAGCCTGGCGGCAGACGGAATCTACCAACGTCGATCAGCCGAATTCGCAGAACTCGTCTACCTGAGCTCTTCGGGCGGCGCGGATCTCTACCCCACGCTATCGGCCCGCGAGCACCTCTCTTTCGTTAGGGAGGCGTGGAAATCGGCCACCGACATCGACTCGCTCTGCGGCTCCCTCGGAATCTCCCCATATCTCGACAAGCCGACCCGTAAACTCTCGACAGGAATGAAGCAGCAGGTAAAGCTTGCCATGGCGATAGCGACCGATTGCCCGTACCTCATCCTCGATGAACCGCTGAACGGCCTCGATCCGGGAAAACGGAAAACCTCCTGCGACGCGATGCGCAGCGAGGTGGAGCGGGGACGCAGCGTGCTCATCTCAAGCCATCTGCTCGACGACCTGGCAGACCTCACCGACTCGTTCTACTTCATCGAGGCCGGCACGCTCGTGGAAAAGACCGAGTCGTCCTCGCAGACGCTCAAGCAGGAATACCTCGATACATACGAGGGAGGTGAATGACATGAAACTATTTGAACAGCTGAAGTCCAATGCGTCGCGCATGGCTGTCTACGCCATCCTCGTGGCAACGGCTTTATGCGGAATCGCGGCACCCGTCTATGCGCTCAACGGAGAGAAAGGCGATGTCGAACCCGCGTACATGGCTTCGACGGTTAAAGACCGGTACAAAGCCTTCTCTGGAGACACGTTTTACGTAGCAGAGTACGACACGACCTACCGTCAGCTTCGCTACAACAAGAGATACGAATATCTAGGCCCAGAAGTAATCAGCTATACATCGGGTTGGTACCGCTCCAGCTATGGACACATAACCCAGTTCAAGTGTAACTACCGTGTGTACAACTAAAGCAACCCGGCCGGGACGAGGGGTGACGCAAAAGCGTCGCCCCTCGTTTTTAACCATGTCAACTGAACCTAGTTCAGTTTGGTTGATTTCCGATCTCAGCCGAACACATTGAGCGGAAAGGCCGTTCCCGCAGTCAGTCGAACGTCCCCGGGGCCCTTCTCAGGCCCCGGGGACGGCATTTTCCCAGTTGAAGGAACGGTGGAGATGTGTTTCGATGGGTCAGATTCGTGTCGTTCCGAAAAGACCGTGAACCTTTTGTGGGACACGCGGCGCCGTGGTACCATAGCCGAGTTTGTTGTCTTGGTCGGAAACCAAGACGCCTTATGCGCTGATCGGTAACCAGCGCCTGACTAATAAGGAGTCCTACCATGAAGCAGGGTATCCATCCCCAGTATGTCGAGTGCACGGTGACGTGCTCCTGCGGCAACACCTTCAAGACGCACGCTACCGTGTCCGAGATGAAGGTTGAGCTTTGCAACGAGTGCCACCCGTTCTACACCGGCCAGCAGAAGTTCGTCGACACCGGTGGACGCGTCCAGCGCTTCGCCGACAAGTTCGGTGGCGCCGCTGCCGCCCAGCTCAAGAAGGCCGAGGAGGCCAAGGCTGCCAAGGCTGCCAAGGCTGCTGAGGCCGAGGCCGCTCGCAAGGCCGCCGCTGAGGCTAAGGCTGCCGAGAAGGCCAAGCGTGCTGCTAAGTTTGCCGAGGAGGCTGCCAAGCAGGCCGCCGAGGCTCCCGTCGAGGAGGCCGCTGCCGAGGCCGAGACTACCGAGGCTGCTGAGTAAATAGCTCGCCGCGGAATCACTCGCATTCATGGCATAAGGGCCGCGCATCCGTTTGGGTGCGCGGCCCTTTTCTTTTTATTGGTGCACGCTAACCCGTCCCCATTGCACCAGATTGGTGCGAAGGGGACGGGTTAGCTTGCACCAAATGGCAGAGATACAGCGTTTGCCCAGATAAAACCTGCCAAAATAAAACTGTCCCTTTTTTGCAGGTTGGTCGTAGTTATTACGTGGCGGTCGAGGTCGACCGTATAGGCCGCGCCTTGTTTGGCTAAAGTACATTTATCTGTGTTTAACTCGCCCAAGGCTGCATGGCGTGGGCGATGGCCAAAAAGGAAAACCACATGGGATTCATGTCAAAGCTGCTGTCCTTTGGATCCGATAAGGACCTTAAGCGCTACTACAAGATCGTCGATCAGATCAACGGTCTTGAGCCCCAGTTTGAGAAGATGACCGAGGAGGAGCTCCGCGCCCAGACCGATAAGTTCCGCGAGCGCTACGCCAACGGCGAGTCGCTCGACGACATGCTTCCTGAGGCTTTTGCCACCGTGCGCGAGGCTTCCAAGCGCATTACGGGCATGCGTCACTTTGACGTACAGCTCATCGGCGCCATGGCGCTTCATGAGGGTCATATTGCCGAGATGAAGACCGGCGAAGGCAAGACCCTGGTCTCCACCTTGGCCGGCTACCTCAACGCTATTGCCGGCAAGGGCGTACACGTCGTTACCGTCAACGATTACCTGGCAAAGCGCGACTCCGAGTGGATGGGCCGCATCTACAAGTACCTGGGAATGACCGTCGGTCTGCTCCAGAACAATATGCCGCTCGAGCTCAAGCGTCCGGCCTACCAGGCAGACGTCACCTACGGCACCAACTCCGAGTTCGGCTTCGATTACCTGCGCGACAACATGGTCACTCGCCCTGAGCAGCGCGTGCAGCGCGGCCACCATTACGCCATCGTCGACGAGGTCGACTCCATCCTGATCGACGAGGCGCGTACCCCGCTCATCATCTCGGGTGCCGGCACCAAGTCCGCCAGCACCTACAAGGACTTCGCGCGTGCCGTGCGCGGCCTTGAGCGCGGCGAGGACGTGTCGCACGACATGCTCACCGCCACCGAGGACGTCGAGCCCACGGGCGACTACGTCATGGACGAGGCCAAGCACACCATCGCCGCCACCGAGCGCGGCCTTAAGAAGATTGAGCGCCGCCTGGGTATCGATGACATCTATGCCGATCTCTCCGGCCAGCTGGTCAACCACCTGCAGCAGGCGCTGAAGGCCCAGTACATGTTCCACCGCGACAAGCAGTACGTGGTCACTAATGGCGAGGTCAAGATTGTCGACGAGTTCACTGGTCGCATCATGGAAGGCCGCCGCTATTCCGAGGGCTTGCACCAGGCCATCGAGGCCAAAGAGGGCGTGCTCGTGCGCGAGGAGAACCAGACGCTGGCCACCATCACCCTTCAGAACTACTTCCGTCTCTATGACAAGCTCTCCGGCATGACCGGTACGGCACTCACCGAGGACGCCGAGTTCCGTGAGATTTATAAACTGCCCGTCGAGGTCATCCCCCCCAACAAGCCCGTGCAGCGTGTTGACCACGAGGACCTGGTGTACCGCACCGTCCAGGCCAAGTACAACGCCGTTGCCGACGACGTCGAGCGACGTCACGCCAAGGGCCAACCGGTCCTGGTGGGCACCGTCTCCATCGAAAGCTCCGAGAAGCTGTCGGCCGCCCTTACCAAGCGCGGCATCGCGCACGAGGTCCTCAACGCTAAGCATCACGAGCGCGAGGCTCATATCGTTGCCCAGGCCGGACGCTACGGCGCCGTGACCATTGCCACCAACATGGCCGGTCGTGGTACCGACATCCTGCTGGGCGGCAACCCCGACGAGCTGGTGCGCGAGCGCCTTGAGTACGAGGGCCTGACCATGGAGGACGTGACGCCCGAACAGCTCGAGCAGTTTAACGCCGAGGCCAAGGAGACCTGCAAGGCCGAGCGCGAGCGCGTGCTTGCCGCGGGCGGCCTGACCGTCATCGGCACCGAGCGCCATGAGTCCCGTCGTATCGACAACCAGCTGCGCGGCCGTTCCGGCCGTCAGGGCGACCCGGGCGAGACTCAGTTCTACCTGTCGCTCGAGGACGACCTCATGCGCCTGTTCGGCGGCGACAGGATGGACCGCGTCTCCAAGATGATGGTCACGGCCGACATGGGCGACGACATGCCCATCCAGCACAAGATCATTTCCAAGGCCGTCGAGAACGCCCAGCACAAGGTCGAGAGCATCAACTTCTCCATGCGCAAGAGCGTCCTTGAGTACGATGACGTTATGAACAAGCAGCGCCAGGTCATCTACGCCGAGCGTAACAAGATTCTGGACGGCAAGGACCTGACCGACCACATCACCGAGGTCATGCACGACACCGTGTACCGCTGCGTGCAGGAGTTCTGCACCAAGGACAGCCACGAGGGCGAGCGCGATCTTGAGGGTCTGCGCAAATGGGTTGTGGAGCTCACCGGACATATCGATACGCCTAAGTTCCCCGACGAGGACTTTGAGGCCCTGGCTGCCGATGTCCTGGCCTACGTTGAGAAGTGCTACAACATGAAGGCCGAGCGCCTGGGCGAGGACCTCATGCGCGAGCTCAACACCCAGGTCATGCTGCGCGTCATCGATACCCGTTGGATGAACTACCTGCAGGAGATGGATTACCTCAAGACCGGCATCGGCCTGCGTGGCTTTGGTCAGCGCGACCCGTTGGTCGAGTACAAGACCGAGGCCTACGGCGCGTTCCAGATGCTCGTCGACACCATGTACGAGGATTACCTGCGCACCGTCCTGCGCATCGAGATCAAGGCCGCCCCGCACGCCGTGGAGCATAAGGAGGACCCCGCGCTCGAGGGTGCGCGCTTTTCCGGTCCTGCCGAGGTCGATGGTGACAACGGCGACTCGGTGCTGCGCAAGCAGGCGCAGGTGCAGGCCCGCACGGCTGTCCAGGGTGGTCCGGCTGCCGTCAACAACGGTGGCAAGGTGACCACCTATCGCAAGTCCGAGAGCGACGATCCGTACGTCAACGTGGGCCGCAACGACCCGTGCCCCTGCGGTAGCGGCAAGAAGTTTAAGTACTGCCACGGCAGGAATCGTTAATGGCTGAGGCTTTAGAGGTAACGCCCGCCGAGCTGGACGCGTTTGCGGACCGGCTCGGCGAGGTCGAGTCGTATCTTCATTTGGACGAGAAGCGCACGCGCGTGACCGAGCTCGAGGCCAAAAGCGTGGCCCCCGGCTTTTGGGATGACGCCGACGCCGCTCGCGCCACCATGGAGGAGATCGCTCGCGCCAAGGAAGATATCGCTGCCGTGGATACCGCGCGCGGCGAGCTTTCCGATGCCCGCGCCGCGCTGGAGCTTGCCGAGGAGATGGGGGATGACCCCGACGCCGTCGCCCTTCGCGAGGAGGCTACAGCCACGGCTGAGCGCCTGGCCCGTGCCATCGATGAGCTTGAGCTTTCGAGCTGGTTTACCGGTGAGTTCGATCACGGCGATGCCATTGTGACCATCAAGCCCGGACAGGGTGGTCTGGAGGCCCAGGACTGGACCTTCATGCTCTTTAAGATGTACATGAAGTACTGCCAGCGTCGCGGCTGGAAGGTCACCATCAACGACTGTCCCGCAGCCGAGGTCATCGGCATCGACCGCGCGACCTTTACTGTCGAGGGCAAGGACGCATTTGGCATGCTGCGCGCCGAGGCCGGCGTCCACCGCTTGGTTCGCATCAGCCCCACCGACGACAAGAAGCGCCGCCAGACCACGTTTGCCGGCGTCGAGGTCATCCCCGTGCTACCCGATGATATCGACATCGAGATCAGTCCCGATGACATCCGCGTGGACGTGTACCACGCGAGCGGCCCGGGCGGCCAGGGCGTTAACACCACCGACTCCGCCGTGCGCGTGACGCATTTCCCCAGCGGCATTGTGGTCACCTGCCAAAACGAGCGCAGCCAGATCCAGAACAAGGCCGCGTGCATGCAGATCCTCAAGGCTCGCCTGTACGAGATTGAGCTCGAGAAGCGTGCCGAGGCGCTCGATGAGATTCGCGGACCCAAGACCACGATTGGTTTCGGCAACCAGATTCGCAGCTACGTGCTCTACCCGTACCAGATGGTCAAGGATCTGCGCTCGGGTGTGGAGACCAGCAATGTCGAGGCCGTTCTTGACGATGGCGACCTGGACCCGTTTGTTATTGGCTACCATCGCTGGGCTACCGGCAACGCTGACGCGGAGACCCCGTCTGCTTAAACCGCCCGGGTTTATGTGGAAATGGATTAAAACCCTCCGAGCAGTGTGGTTTTGTATCCAGAGCAAACCCTGCGCAGGGGTGGTTTTTGTCCGGCGAATCGGTAGAATCGAATACAAGAAGAAGTTCAAAGCGCATCCGATGGGGTGCGCTTTTTTGAGGGAGGCAGCATGGCATATCGTCTGGACATCAAGCGCATTCTTTCGATGAACTTCTTTCACGACCTGCCCCAGATTATGTTGGGGTGCGCTCTGGCCGCTATTGCGACCGACCTGTTTTTGATTCCCAACGGCCTTGCTGCCGGTGGCGTTACGGGCCTTGCCACCATTATCCAGGCGGTCGGCGCAACGCGCGGCCTGTCACTTCCCGTTGGTATTCAGACGATCGTGATGAACGCCTTGCTGTTGCTGGTCGTTATGCGCGAGGGCGGCATGTTCTACGTGGTGCAGACCGCGACGGGCTTTGTGCTGCTGGGCTTCTTTACCGATCTGTTCGCCCCGTTTGTAGCACCTCTGGCGGATGCGGACCTGATGCTCCCTGCCATGTGGGGCGGCATTATTACGGGCATCGGTTACGGCATGGTGTTGCGCGCCGGCGCCAACACCGGCGGCTCGGACACGATTGGCCAAATCATCTCGCGTAACACCTCGCTGCCGGTGGGCTCGACCGTCATGGCGATCGATGTTGCCGTGTGTGCGCTGTCGGCTCCGGTCTTTTCAATCGAAAACGCACTGTATGCAGGCCTTTCGATGGTCATTAGCGGCTACGTGATCGATGCCGTGGTCGATGGTGGCAACAAACGCCGTATGGTACTCATCATCTCGGACAAGTTCCCTGATATCGCTGCCGATATCATGTATGGTCTGGGTCGTGGTTGTACCAAGTTTAAGGCGACTGGCATGTATTCGGGTGCCGAGAAGCCGGTGATTATGGTCATCGTGAGCCGTCGAGAGCTCAATACCCTCAAGACGATCGTGCGCGAGCGCGATCCTCACGCCATCGTGACGGTCGCTGACGTTACGGAAGCCTTCGGCGAGGGATTCAAGGACATTAGCGCGTAGGGTCGATCGCGTTCCATCCAAAAGACGTTCACATTGATAAACCGTTTCATCAGCGGTTCTGCCTGCTAAATTGTTCAAATAATGATAAAAACTCTGGTAAAGCCATCAGTTTCCAGCATAATGAATGACGTACGTGCATTGCGGCTGTGTTGGGATTACCTTCGGTGCCGTGCGCATTTTGTCTAATGAGGATGAAAGGAAGGCACAATGAGCGACGAAGAGCTCAAAAAGGTTGCCAACGAGGTAAGGAAGGGCATCGTCACCGGCGTGCACGCTGCCAAGTCCGGCCATCCGGGCGGTTCGCTCGGCGCTGCCGACATCATGACCTATCTGTACTTTGAGGAAATGAACGTCGACCCTGCCGACCCCCGCAAGGCCGACCGCGATCGCTTCGTGCTTTCCAAGGGTCACTGCGCGCCTGGTCTGTACGCCGTGCTCGCCGAGCGCGGATTCTTCCCCAAGGAGGATCTCGAGACGCTGCGCCACATCGGCAGTCACCTGCAGGGCCATCCCAACATGAACGACACTCCGGGCGTCGATATGTCCACCGGCTCGCTGGGCCAGGGCATCTCCGCCGCCGTGGGCATGGCGGTTGCCGCCAAGCACTGGGGCGATACTTACCGCACGTACGCCCTGCTGGGCGATGGCGAGAGCGAGGAGGGCCAGGTCTGGGAGGCCGCCATGTTTGCCGGCAACCAGCAGCTCGACAACCTCTGCGTGATCGTCGACCATAACGGCCTGCAGATCGATGGCCCCGTCGAGGAGGTCAACGACCCCATGCCGCTCGCCGACAAGTTCCGCGCCTTCAAGTTCCATGTGGTGGAGCTCGCCGACGGCAACGACTTCGACCAGATCCGCGCCGCCTTTGCCGAGGCCCGCGCCACCAAGGGTCAGCCGACCGCCATTATCGCTGAGACCACGAAGGGCAAGGGCGTCTCCTTTATGGAGAACCAGGTGGGTTGGCACGGTAAGGCCCCCAACGATGAACAGTTTGAGCAGGCCATGGCAGAGCTCACGGCCGCCGGAGAGGAGCTCTAGGATGGCAGACGTCAAGAAAATCGCCACGCGCGTAAGCTACGGCGAGGCCCTCGTCGAGCTCGCCAACGAGCACGATGACTTTGTGGTCCTCGACGCCGACTTGGCCGCCGCCACGCAGACCGGCAAGTTTAAGGCCGCCTGCCCCGACCGCTTCTTCGATGTGGGCATCGCCGAGAGCAACCTGATGGGTGTTGCCGCCGGTATCGCAACCACCGGCCGCGTCGCCTTCGCGAGCAGCTTTGCCATGTTTGCCGCCGGCCGCGCCTTTGAGCAGGTCCGCAACTCCATCGGCTATCCGCACCTTAACGTTAAGATCGGTGCCACGCACGCCGGTATCTCGGTGGGCGAGGATGGCGCCACGCACCAGTGCTGCGAGGATATCGCCCTCATGCGCGTCATCCCCGGCATGACCGTGATCGTTCCCGCCGACGACATCGAGGCCCGTGCCGTGACGCGCGCCGCCTACGAGTGCGACGGCCCCGTGTACATGCGCTTCGCCCGTCTGGCCTCGCCGGTTATCAACGACCCCGAGACCTACAAGTTCGAGGTGGGCAAGGGCATCGTCATGCGCGAGGGCACCGACGTCACCATCATCGCCTGCGGCCTGATGGTCGGCGAGGCGCTCGAGGCCGCTGAGCAGCTTGCTGCCGAGGGCATCGATGCCGAGGTCATCAACATGCACACCATCAAGCCCATCGATGCCGACCTGATCGTCAAGAGCGCCACCAAGACCGGCCACGTCGTGACCGTCGAGGAGCACTCTGTGATCGGTGGCCTGGGCAGCGCCGTTGCCGACGTCCTGTGCGAGCAGTGCCCGACGCCGCTCAAGAAGATTGGCGTCAACGACACCTTCGGTGAGTCTGGCCCGGGTGCCGAGCTCCTGCACAAGTACGGCCTGGACGCCGCCAACATCATGGCGACCACCAAGGAGTTCTTGGCCTAGGACAAGACGAGGCAAAGTATCGCTTCAGCAACCGTATGCAATCCATAACAGGGGCGTCCTCAAAGAGGACGCCCCTGTTTTTTGTCGGCAACAAACAAATTAGGCCCGCACCAAGTAAGGGCTTTCTCCGGGAAACGGGCCCAGACCAGCAAAGTGCAATTCAGACCCTCCCAACTTTGTGTGCACGGCATCTCAAGCTGGTGCGTCGGCCCCCTAGTGTCCGGCCGGAGGGACCCAAACACGGCCATGCTTCTTATGTGCAGCAAAGCTAATGCTGCTAAAATATTAAGCGCTCATGTAGTTTAAACGCACGACGATAAGGAGCACCAGTGGGTAACCACTTCCGTACCTCCGGTGCGGGCGATGATGCCCCCAAGACGCAGACAGGCGTCCAGGGCAGTCGTTTCGCCACTCCGGATTCAGAGGGCCAGCCTGTTGCTCAGGCCCCCGTTCAGCCGGCAGATCAGGCACAGCCGGCATCCGATCCCTTTGCCTACAATCCAACCAGCGATGTCGCGCTTTCTGGCACGGCGGGTTTTGAGCCCGTTCAGGCCGTGACCGCTCGCGTGGAGCAGCCTCAGGCTGGCGCCGCCACGCCGCAGCCTACCATGGCCGGCATTCCCGACCCCTTGGCCCCTGCGACGCCGGCTCCTCAGCCTGCGCAGTCCGGTCTCTTTGCCGCTATTCCCGACCCCACTCAGCCTGCTGCCCCGGTGGTCGAGAGCGATCAGGCCGCCGAGGTCGCAAGCCTCGATAACGCGCTCAACAACCCCGATTTCACGTCGGTGTTTGCGCCCATCGATCCGCAGGCCAGCCGCAAGAAGATGGCCAAGCAGGCCGGTGTCGAGCCCGTCATCCTTATGGAGCATGTCACCAAGATCTATCCGGCACAGCCCAACAAGCCCGCACTCGACGACATCAACATCGAGATCTATCCGGGCGAGTTCGTCTTCCTAGTTGGTCACTCCGGCTCGGGTAAGACCACGCTGCTGTCGACGCTCAACCGCGACGTCAAGCCGACGAGCGGCCGCATCCTGGTTGCCGGTCAGGACCTCATGAAGATCAAGAACCGCAAGGTTCCGTTCCTGCGCCGTCAGATCGGCGCAGTGTTCCAGGACTTTAAGCTTCTGCCGCAAAAGACCGCCTACGAAAACGTGGCGTTTGCCCTTCAGTGCATCGGCAAGCCCAAGGGCGTCATTCGCAGCCAGGTGCCCGAGGTGCTGCGTCTGGTCGGTCTGGCCGATCAGATGGACTCGCTGCCCGACCAGCTTTCCGGTGGCGAGCAGCAGCGCGTTGCCGTCGCCCGCGCTATGGTCAACCGTCCGCCGCTGCTGATCTGCGACGAGCCGACGGGCAACCTCGACCCGGCGATCTCACTGGGCATCATGAAGCTGCTCGAGCGTATTAACCGCACTGGCACCACCGTGATCGTTGCCACGCACGACCGCGAGATGGTCGATAGCATGCACCGTCGCGTGATCGCCCTTGAGGGCGGCCACGTTATCCGCGACCAGGAGAGGGGAGGTTACGGCAACTATGGCACCAACTAACGTGGGCTACTCCTTCAAAGAGGCAATCAGCCACTTCTTCCGTAACTGGACTACCTCGCTCGGCGCCGTCATCACGATCTTCCTTTCGCTGTTTATCATCGGCCTGTTCATCATGGGCTCCGCGATGCTGAACTCCGTGATCGGCACCGTCGAGGATCAGGTTGTCATCAACGCGTTCATTAGTGATGACGCCGATCAGGCCGATGTTCAGGCTTTTGAGGCCGAGCTTAAGACGTGGAATAACGTCAAGTCCGTGACCTATAAGGACAAGGACGACGCGCTGGCCGAGTATACGAGCAAGATGTCGGGCAACGCCGACGCCACCATGAGCGCGCTCGATGGCCAGAACCCGCTGCCGGCTTCCTTCGCTATTGAGATGGACGATCCGTCCAAGGTCGAGAGCACGGCAAAGAAGCTCAAGAAGGATGCCGATTTCCAGAAGATCGCGGATGACGGCGACGTCAACGCGAGCGTGCTGTACGGCCAGGAGGAAGTGAGCCGCCTGTTCCAGGTGACCAACTACATCCGCATCGCCGCCGTGGTGCTCGTTGGCCTGCTGACTTTTATCGCGTTCATCTTTATCAACAACACGATTCGCCTGTCCATTACGGCGCGTCGTCGTGAGATTGCGATTATGCGTCTGGTCGGCGCCAGCAACGGCTTCATTCGTGGCCCGTTTATCACCGAGGGCGTACTGCAGGCCATTTTGGGCTCGCTGCTTTCCATCGGCGTTCTGGAGCTGCTGCGCAATCTGATGATTCCGCGTTTGCAGGAGAGCATCGGCTGGATGTCGTTTGCCCTGCCGATGCAGTACTACCTGGTGACCTATGCTGCGCTGATTCTGGTCGGCGTGATTATCGGCCTCTTTGGTTCTGCCATCGCCATGCGTCGCTACCTGCGCGTGTAGGCATGCCTGGAATTCATCCCTTCCAACGGGTCGTCTCTTATGGGGCGGCCCGTTTTTTGATCCCTAGGGGACGGCAGGAAAGCGAATCATTTGGGTAGACTCTTTGGAGTTCGCAATCGATAGTTAGGAGGCGCCATGGGGCGCAATAACAAGCATAAGCGTGGAGCTCGCAATAAGCGCGGGCCGGTGCGCAGCGAACGCCGTCCGAGCCTGACCGGGCGCGTGCAGCTCCATGAGCACAGTGCCTATGTCATAACCGAGAATGGCGACTACAAGGTCATGGGTCGCGGCAAGCGTGAGATCATGGACGGCGATACCGTTGCCGTGAGCATTAAGAACAGCCCGCACGGTGAGCGGCGCGCCGTGATCGAGGGTGTGGTTGAGCGCGCAGCCATAAGCGTAGTGGGTACGTACCAGACCGCCGGTCCGCTCGGTGTGATTGAGACGCTCGATTCGCGTTTGAAGGCCGACTTCTTCATTCTGCCCGAGGATACCTCGGCGGATCGTCTGGGCGTTCACCCGGGTGATGCCGTTGTCGCGCGCATTTTGACCTACCCGACGCGTCTGGAATCGGGTACCGTGACGATCGAACGCCGCATTGGCGGAGATGACGCGCCCGATTTGGGCGTTCAATATGTGATGGCGCGTTACGGCTATACCGATAGCTATCCCGAGGCCGCGCTGGACGAGGCCGAGGGGCTTTCGCTCGATGTGTCCGCGGCGCTTAAGGACCCGCTCCGCCGCGATCTGCGCGACCGCTTTGTCATCACGATCGACCCAGTCGACGCGCGCGACTTTGACGATGCCATTTCGCTGGAGCGCACGCCCGAGGGTGGCTACAAGCTGGGTGTGCATATCGCCGACGTTTCACACTATGTGGCTTGGGACGGGC
This sequence comes from Collinsella sp., assembly GCA_014871655.1. GTDB lineage: Bacteria > Actinomycetota > Coriobacteriia > Coriobacteriales > Coriobacteriaceae > Collinsella. The sequence continues at coordinate 16,419 of WGSK01000042.1, forward strand.
ATATCGATCTTGAGGCTCGTCATCGCACGACATCGGTGTATCTGGCCGATCGCGTGCTTCCCATGCTGCCCGAACGCCTGTCCTGTGACCTGTGCTCGCTTCGCCCTGACGAGGACCGCCTGGCGTTTACCGTCGATATCGAGCTCGATGCGCAGGGCCGCGTGCGGCATTACGATCCGTACCCCAGCGTGATTCGCTCGCGTGTGCGTATGGACTATGATGGCGCCGAGGCGCTGCTGGTGCGTGCCGGTGCGGTTGAGTATTCGGTGCTGGAGGGTGCGGCCGAGGATGTTGCGGCTGCCGAAACCTCGCGCGAGGAAGCGCTTGAGCGCGGTCTTGCGTGCGAGGAGGCCGCCCGCGGCTACAACGTCGACCTCGGCGATTTCCTTGTCGCCGCCAACGAACTCGCCGAACTTCGCCGTCGTATTCGTCGCGCCCGCGGCTCAGTTGATTTTGACACGGCCGAGATTCGCGCTCTATTGGATGAGGACGGAGTACCCGTGCAGATTGTGGCGCGTGAGCGTTCGTGTGCCACGTCGCTTATCGAGGAAGCCATGCTGCTCGCCAACGAGTGCGTTGCAGAGTGGCTGGCAGACCGTGATATTGAGGCCTGCTATCGCGTGCATGAGGATCCGAGCCCCGATAGCCTGCACGGTGCCGCCGTTGCGCTGGCGCAGCTAGGCATCATCGACGATCGTCGTGCTGCCGGTATTGCCCTGGGGAGCCCCGATGAGCTGCAGGCTGCAGTCGATGCTGCCGCCGGTACGGCCAACGCACCGCTCGTTAACGCGCTGCTTCTGCGCAGCATGCAGCGCGCGCTGTACAAGCCGCGCAACGAGGGCCACTTTGCGCTCGCCGCGCCGTGCTACTGTCACTTTACGAGTCCCATCCGTCGCTACCCCGATCTGGTGGTGCACCGCGTGCTCAAACTGCAGTTGGCCTATGAGCAGCTCGGCGGCAAGGACGCCTTGGTCCGTACGCCGCGGCTGATCGGCAAGGGGCGCGAGTCGCTGCCGCGCATTCTGCCGCAGATCTGCCGCGCATGCAGCGATGCCGAGCGCGCGGCAGATGCCGCCAGCCATGCGACGCAAAAGATCAAGATTGCCCAGTACTATGAGGACCGTCTGGGCGAGCGCTATGCCGGAACCGTCTCGTGGGTTAGCAGCATGGGCCTCTTTGTGCGCTTGGACCTAACGCAGGTCGAAGGCTTGGTTTCGATCAAGAGCCTGGGCAACGAGTGGTTCGAGTTCGACGAGGACGTGCTAACGCTCACAGGTGCCGACACGGGCGCCCGTTACGAGCTGGGGCAGCGCGTGATCATCGAGGTCTCGCGCGTCAATACCACGCGTGGGCACTTGGACTTCAAGCTTATCCATTAGCTAAATCCCGACTCGTGGCGAGAGAGCGGAGGGCGGTCTTTCGGGGCCGCCCTCCGCATTTGAATAGTGGCTACCTTGCCGTCTGCTCGGCCGCCCGCTTACCTGCTATTTGAGAGGTAAAACCTACCAAAATAAACCTGTCCCTTTTGGCAGGTTTACAAGAAAGCGGGGATGAGATGGCGACGGTGTACGGTTATGCGCGGGTGAGTTCGCGCGATCAGAATCTTAATCGGCAGCTGGATGCGCTGGGCGCCTATGGCGTGGGCTCGGCGAATATTTATGCCGACCATGCGAGCGGCAAGGACTTCGATCGACCGCGTTATCGCGAGCTGCTGCACGTTCTGGGAGACGGGGACGTGCTGGTGGTGCTTTCTATCGACCGACTTGGTCGTAATTACTCCGAGATTCTTGAGGAATGGCGGCGCATTACCAAGGAGCTCGGGGTTGCCATTGTGGTGTTGGACATGCCATTGCTTGACACACGTGTCAGGGCCAGCGGCGCGCCGGATGTGACCAACACCCTGATTGTCGATATTGTGCTGCAACTGCTGAGCTACGTGGCGCAGGTGGAACGCGAGAATATCCATCGGCGCCAGGCGGAGGGAATTGCAGCGGCGCGGGCGCGAGGGGTTCGTTTCGGTCGACCTCGCAAGCCGTGCCCTCCTCAGTTTGAGCTGGTGCGCGATAGCTATGAGGCGGGCGATATTACCCGCAGCCAGGCAGCAAAGTGCCTGGGCGTGTGCGTGGGGACGTTCGATCGCTGGATGCGCGAGGCGGGGTAGGGGGTTTGCGTCGCTTTGTCGCTTCCTGTTGCGATTCAAATTTTGATACGGTGACGATGTCATTTGGGGCTACACTCGCTGATATTCAAAAAAAGGAGGTTGGCCCTTGGCGCGCGCAAAACAAATAATCGGATGGACCGCGATCGTTCTGTTCGCTGCAACGCTGGCGGGCATCTGGGCGCTGACGGAGCAAAATGCGGTGGAGACGTCGTTGCTGAGCGAGTCCACCGCGCGTGTGGTGGAGGGTCAGGCCACGGGCGTTCAGGCTGCCGATGCCACGGGTGAAGCCCAGACGGAGAACGGAATGACCGGGGGCACCGATTCGGCTGCCTCGAATGTCCGGTCTGGCCGACTTGCTTCCATTCGCATGTGGGTGGGCACAAACGTCCGTCGCGTTGCCCATACCGTAGAGTTTTTCTTCGTCGGATTGTTCACCTCCGTGGTCGTGGTTTGCTTTTCCAGGCGTCCGTGGAGCGTATGCTCCCGTTGCGTGCCCGTATTGCTCTTTTGCGCCGCCTGCTCCGTTGGCGATCAGGTACATAAGATCTTTGTTCCCGGCAGGCATTTCGACGTTATCGATTTAGGATTCGATGCTGCGGGCTATGTCACCGCCATGCTGTTGGTATTGCTGGCGGCGGCGTTGGTGCGCCATGCGACTCGGCCGATCGGCACCCATGCGAGGCGCTAGCCTTAAGACGAGACATCGCGACTGCCTATGCTTCGACATTGACTACAATAACGGCTGCAATCGCGAGTGGTCGTCGATGTGCAGTTTTCCAGACACCTGTTTTCTCTAAGAAAGGAAATCCCATGGCGGTGTTGTTTGTTGAATATCCCAAGTGCTCGACCTGTAAGAAGGCCAAGGCATGGCTGGACGAACATGGGGTAGAGTATATCGACCGCGATATCGTTTTGGACAATCCCACGGCTGATGAGCTTGCGACCTGGATTGCCCGTTCGGGGCTGCCGGTGCGGCGCTTCTTTAATTCGTCGGGCATGAAATATCGAGAGCTGGGCCTGAAGGCGCGTCTGGATGCGGGCATGACGGATCGGGAGTGCTACGAGCTGCTGGCGACCGACGGCATGCTGGTCAAGCGTCCGCTGCTGGTGGGCGACGACTTTGCGATTCCCGGCTTTAGGGAAGCGGCTTGGGCCGAGGCGTTGCTGTAGCAGCTGCGGAAAGTGCGACCCGTTTTGAGTGCTCAGGGCGGGACGTGTTTTCCATCGGCGGGCTCGCTCGGCTCAATCCTCGAGCTGTGCCCATTCGTGCGGATCGTAGACCTTTACGTGCTTGTTGGGCTTGCCGCTCCAGTACTCTTCGTCCATAAAGGGCAGATATGCCTGAATGCCGGGGCAGATAAAGGGAATCCGCTGCTGTTGCAGTCGCTCGCGCTGGCGCTGCTCCAGGTGCGCCTCGGATATGACGGTTGGCATGCCGGACAACTCGACGAGGCTTGCCTGGATTCGCTTAAGGTCGGGGAGTCCCGCGTGCCATGACATCCGCATGATCAAAAAGGATGCACGGCGGTATTTTGCCTGCATCACCGTGATGGCGGGGCGCAGTGTGGGATGGATTTTGTCCCGTTCGGGCCAAAGGTCAGCAGTGATCTCGAGGCCCAGGGTCTCCCATAGGTAATCAAGCTCTTCGTCCATGGTGCCTCGATATCTACGTGATCATTGATACTTCGATTGTGTTGCCTGGTGCTATCGTTTTCACGGTAGAATCTGCCAACGGTTGACGGCTACCGCTCGCGGCGTTTTGCCCTTCGTGTACAGCGGTTGGCTTCACAGGTCCTTCACGGGTTGGACTAAATTAGGCCAATTTGACTGAATTTCAAAAAAGTCAAAATTGGGGCTTGCGTCACGGCGAGACTTCCCGTATATTTCTTTCTTGCGCAAAGGCACAGCCGAGCGCAGCGATGCAGTCATTGGGATGTCGTCTAATGGCAGGACAGCGGATTCTGGTTCCGTCAATGGGGGTTCGACTCCCTCCATCCCAGCCATTGCATTTGCTACATATGGCCCGTTCGTCTAGCGGTTTAGGACGCCGCCCTCTCAAGGCGGAGATCACC
>WGSK01000043.1:0-20468 GCA_014871655.1 Collinsella sp.
GACTTGCAGCGACGGACCTCAGGACACTCTTACACCACGTCTGCGCGCGCGACCGCCCCAAGCGCTAAAAGTGTTCGCCCGGTGGCAAACCCACACCTCACACAGGGCTGATAAATCGTTTTAGCAAGAACCAAATCGACCTGGTTTTCGGAAGTATGCGGCAAATTCTGGAACCTCCGAGCACACCCTGTTTTTTCGCAACAAAATGCCTGATAAACTAGCCTCAAAAGCCAGGTCCGCTCATAGGGTTCAGATTTTGCCGCATACTTCCGGATTGACGCTGGCATCACTCGCTTCAAAGAGATGATTTCGGCCAGGAGGGCATTATGGACCTGACGCTTTGTGGGCAATCCGCCTTTAACTACTACCGCATCCCGCCGCAGGTATTAGGCCTTTACCCCGCCATTAGCCTTGGCAATATGGATCGCAGATGTTGTGGCCTCGGAAGTCATGCAGTTGTAAAAGACCTGCTTCACGCACCACTTCACAGGCTTGTATTCACTCGGGCACAATCCGGGTCGCGAAGCCTGTTTAAATCGCACCTCCTGACCCAAGAACCACCTCCGGGGTCGTTTAGGCAGACTGAACATGGGTTTGATGTCACGTCACCGGAGTTCACGCTGCTCAGCCTTGCCACGCAGGTCTCACGCAACCAGTTACTCATGGCGTGCTACGAGATGTGCGGCTCCTTTGCAGTGTTTAAGCCCTGCGAGCGAACGCAACAACAACTCGATGAAGCTATTTCGCTTAAGTTCATTCCACCCAACTGCGGCTGGGAGCGAGTTAACGACACCAAGGGCAATGACACCAACTTGTGGAAGCGCACGCCGCTTCTTACCGCAACGGATATCGCCGCGTTCGCCAAGCAAGCCGCAGGCCTGCGCGGCGTCAAACAACTGCGCTGGGCGGCCGAGCACATGACGGGGCAGGCCGCCTCGCCCTTCGAAGTACAGACCTCCATGCTTATCTCGCTCCCCCGCGACGAGGGCGGCCAGGGCATCGAGATCGCCAACAACGCGCGCATCCCGCTCAGTGAAGCCGCACGTTCGCTGTATGACAAAACCTGCTGCTACGCCGATATCCTCATCGAAAGCGCCACCGACAGCATGGGCGTCATTCTGGAATGCCAAGGCCGCTCTGCCCACGACAGCGAAGCCGCGAGCCTCTCCGATGCCGAGCGCGCCACCGCACTCACAAGCATGGGCTACGACGTCATCCAAATTACCTATGACCAGATCAAGGAGAAGAAGAGCTTCGACCACATAGCCGAGCTCATCCATAAAAAGGCCGGGCTTCCCCACATCCCAAAGACAAAACAGGAGCGCATTGCCGAAGATACCTTACGGCAAGAGCTACTTGTCGATTGGGTTGAGCTATTCACTGCCGGGCCGGCCGGCTAGCAGCTAGTGATCAGGGGTAGTGCAGGCACATCGGGCGATTCGGCGCGAGCCGCAAATCCCGCCTCGGTCAGCTCGATGACTTCGGTGAACGTTGCATCGAAAAACTCCTCGGTTAGCAGGCGGTATGGCGGATGGTCGGGCTCACCGGGGTTTTCGCGCACGATCTCGTGCATAACGCCGATGGTCTTGAGCACATACTCCTTATGGATGGGATACTGCCCAAAACGCGTCGCCGCAGTATACAGGCGATCGGTCGCGCGCGGAATCGAAACAATGCCGAGCGTCTTGCCAAACCAGTCAAAGTCGCCTTGCTTTTTAATGCGGAACTCCTCGCACGGCTTGCCGCCGTGCGCCTCCAGGTACTGATTCACGCGCGTATTCCATACGGTATCGGCCACCAGATGCGACCAGACACCCAGCGTCAAATCGAGCAACGACTGCGCCACGTCCTCGGACGCAAGCGAGAACTCACGAGCGCCGGGACCGACAACCGGCTCGGCATCCCTGTAGCGCTGGGGATAGTGCACGCGATTCAGTCGCTCGCGCTCCTCGATAATCGAGGTCGCCGCGGCTGGCGCACCGGTGGGCGAACTTTTAAGCAACGGTGCCACATAGGTATCCCAGAACTCATGCTCACGAGGCTTAGGGATAGGCTCGGGCTTTGCAAAGTGCGTAATGCGGTACGGGATGGGATCGGCGATGCCAGGGACCATATAGCCCACGAAGATATCCGGAACCACGCAGCCAAACAAAAAGGCATTGCGGTCGCGCACGCTATTGGCAAGCGCACCGGTGCGCTCCAGCAAACGCTCCGTCTGAGCGATATGAATGTTCCAGCTTGGCATAGCCACCCCCATAAAAAACCTGGATAACTATACCATCACGGCAAAGCCGCGCGGACGGCTACGCACGCTCTACGCAGCAACTAGTCCGTAGCACCGCTTTCGGTTCCATACGACGACGAAGATGCCTCGACCACATGGTGATATCGATCGATATAGATTGCACGGGCACCCAGGCGTCGCACCAAATCCTGGTGATGCGTGCTCATCAAGACCGTCTTACCCGCCGCGACATAAGCCAGCAAGAAATTGACCACGATGTCGCATGAATCCTCGTCGAGCCCATTGGTAGGCTCGTCGAGGACCAAGATATCCGGGTTCATCGACACCACCGCAGCCAGCGCAACACGCTTCTTTTGCCCGCCCGAGAGCTGATAGGGAGAGGCGTCGGCAAGGTCGGCAACCTGGAACAGCCCCATGGCATCGCGCACGCGGCGCTCGAGCTCGTCTGCCGGCAGACCCATCTGCGCGGGACCAAAAGCAACTTCCTCGCCCACCGTGGCGCAGAACAGCTGGGCATCGGCGTTTTGGAATACGAAGCCCACGCGCTGGTGGAACTTCTGAGCAGCAGCAGAATCCTTCAGATACGCCGCATCGACCACGTGCCCGTCAAACAGGTATGCCCCTGCGTCCGCGAGTTCAAGGCCGTTAATAAGGCGCATAATCGTCGTCTTACCGCAGCCGTTGGGACCGAGCAGGGCAACGAGTTCGCCACGATCGACCTGCAGCGACACGCCATCGACAACCGTATGTCCCGCATAGGAGAACACTACGTCGCGCAGCTCGATGAGCGGCGTGACCTCGGCGCCGCCCGCACCGTTCGTGCCCGCCGCATTATTCATATCGATCGTCAAAACGTCGCCCTTCCCTATTTGCATCCCCAGCCGGAACCAGCAGCGCCTACAGCACCGCGCATAACACTGCCAGCAGCGCCACGCCGGCCGCGTAAACCGCATCGCGCCAGCCAAACCCGGCGCGCGCGGGCGCCGGATACGCACCGGCAAAGCCGCGGCAAAGCATAGCCTCGTCCATCGCGCGGCTGCATTCCATCGCCTTGATAAACGTCATGCCCATGATACCCGCCAGCGAGTCGGTGCGCGAAAAACCCGCAGGCGCACGACCCACGCTGCGCAGCATGACCGATTCGCACAGATTGTGCGCCGTGCGACCCAGCACCTCGATGTGCTTGAGCGCCATATCAAACGTAAAGATAACTTCGTCGGGTAGATGCAGCATCTTGAGCGCCGCCGACATGCGGCTCCAGGTAAGGGTCCACGAAACGCCCAGCACCAGCGACACATTAATGAAGGTCTTGATCGCGATCTTGAGCATGGCGCCCGTGGCAGACGCGCCCAGCAGCAGGGCAGGCAGCGCCAAAACCACGGCAAACCCTGCGGCGCCGAGCGCCGGCACAAAGGTCGCGCGTAGCCCGCGCACCGGGCGCACCGCGACCAGCACCAACACGATCGCCGCCATCAGCATCAGATACAGCGGGCTTTGCGTCAGACACACGCACAGGACGCAAACGAACATCCCCACCAGGCGCACCGGAGCCGAAACGCAAGAAAGGACGCGGTCGACCATCGACCCGCCCTCGTGCGCGCCTCCACCCAGGCGAACCCGCTCAAGCAGGCTCGCCAGGTGCAGGACATTCTTTTGCATCACACGATGCCGAGCCCCCGCGGGCTCGTAACGCTGCTCGACCGCAAGCCAGCTAGGCAGCTCGGCTATTGCCATGAGCACCGCTTTCCTTGACCGTCAGCGAGACCAGGCGGAATACGATGGTGAGCACCGCCACGCCAATCACACCCGAAAGAATATACATCGCGGCCTGGCCGGCAAAGCCAAGGCCTTGCTCCTCGGAATAGGCCTGCAGATAATCGCCCGTGGGCAGGGCATCGGCAAAGGTCGGGGTATCGAGACCGACCGAAGCCTGCAGGCTGTCGTCACCAGCCTCCTGAACGGCGGTCGCGGCGCCCTCGGCGTCCCACTCACCCCAGGCGTCACCCGTGGCCAGCAGGCCCAGCGGCGTGGCCACGACAAGTACGGCAACCAGGATGAGCGTGGGGACCAGCGAGGTCTTCTTGGCAGCAGCGCCTTCGGCAGCAAGCTGGCCATCGACGGCCTCGGGACCGACGATAACGCCCGGCGCCGTCTTCTTAATGAAACCGTAAATCGCAGCCGTCGCCACGCCCTCGACCACGCCGGCAACCAGCATATGCGGGATCATCATGGCAGGAACGGCAATAGACAGTGGGAAGGGGCAGTACAGCGGCGCGCCCGAAGCGTTGGTAAAGAGCATCGGCTGAATACCAAACTCGATTGCCGCGCACAGGGCCGCCAGGCACAGGCCGACCCAGCCGCTTACGATGGCCGAAACCGAGGTGCCCCAGCTCTTGTCGTGCAAACGGCTGTTGAGCGCACGGAACACGATAGCAGCGGCAAACGGCAGCACGAAGGCCATGTTAAAGCAGTTGGCGCCAAAGGACAGGATGCCGCCGTCGCCAAACAGCAGCGCCTGCAGCGCCAGCGCGACCGAGACAGCAATGGCCGCGGCCTCGGGGCCCAACAGCAGCGCGATGAGTGCGCCGCCGACGGCGTGGCCTGTGGTGCCGCCGGGCAGCGGAACGTTAAACATCATGAGCAAAAAGGAGAACGCAGCGCAAATACCCAGAAAGGCCATATGCTCGCGATCGAGCGTGGCGCGCACTTTCTTGATGCAATGGACCCAAACGGGCACCATCGCCACCGCCATAACGGCATCGGTCTGCGGGGACAGATAATTATCGGGAATATGCATGAGCCCTCTCAATCAGAACGTTGCGTGTTACGTTTCCAACAATCCGTAACACCGACTCTGCATACTAACAAAAAGGCGCACCGCCCACAACGCAGCACGCCCTTGCAATACGTCCGTTATTAACCCAGGTCCACGCACCGTCCAATAAAGGCCCATGCACTCCCAACTTTCCGGTCACCCGGAAGAAGGTGCGGTCCGCTCGCAACAAGGTTAACGCAGGAACCCGCCCCCGAGAGGGGTTTTCTAAGGCAACATCCCGCAGCCGCGAAGCGGCGAGGACGTTGCCGTGAAAACCCCGCAGGGGGCGGGTTCCGAACGGCAAAGATTACGAGCGAACCTCGCCGTTTACGCCCTTGCACACCTTGGTGACGATCTTCTGGTGCGCCCTCTCGACCTCTTCGCTGGTAAGCGTGTGGTCGTCCGAGCGATACGTGAGCGCAAAGGCCATGGACTTCTTGCCCGCTCCGATGCGGATGGGATCGCGGTAGACGTCGAACAGGCGCACGCCCTCGAGCAGCTTGCCGCCGGCGCTGGTAATACGGCGCTCAAGATCCTCGCAGGTCACGGTGTTGTCGACCACGATAGCAAGGTCGTGCTCAACAGCCGGGTACTGCGAGAACTCGCGGTAGTTCTCCTGATTGCGGGCGCCCTTGACCAGCTTGTCCAGGTCGAGCTCAAAGGCAACGACGACCTCGTCGATACCACAAGCCTCGCGCGCCTTGGGGTGAATCTCGCCGACCCAGCCCAGCACGGTGCCGCCGGACAGAACCTCGGCCGCACGACCCGGCTGCAAGAAAGCGTAGCCCTCGCCCTCGACGGGACGGAAGCGGACCTTCTCGATGCGCAGCTGGGCGAGCAGCTCCTCGACAATGCCCTTGCCAAAGAAGAAGCGCAGCTTGCGGTACTTCATGTTCCAGGACCGCTCGCTCCACTGGCCCGAGAGCACACCCGCCACGGACTTGGTCTCCTTGGGCAGGCTGGCGTTCTCGCGACCGTGGAACAGGCTGCCGACCTCGTACAGGTGCACGTTGGGCGTGCCGTGGGCCTCGTTGTAGGCCACGGACTGCAGCAGGCCCGGCAGCAGCGAACGACGCATCTCGGTCTGCTCGGCTACCAGCGGGTTCATGAGCACCACGGGACAGCCGCGGCCTTCGGTGGACATACCGATCTTCTCCAGGTCGCCCGGAGCGGCAAAGCCAAAAGTCGTAGTCTCGTTGAGGCCGCAGGCGCGCAGGATCTCGCCGACCTTACGGGTGAGCTTCTGCTCGCGGGTCAGGCCGCCGATGTGGTTCTTGGCAGCCGGAATGGTCGCCGTCACGCGGCCCATGCCCCACAGGCGCAGGACCTCCTCGATCAGGTCGATCTCGCGCGGCAGATCGGGACGGAAGCTCGGCGGGGTGACCATAAAGTCCTCGCCGTCGCGCTCGACGGTGCAGCCCAGGCGGGTGAGCGAGCGCTCGATAAAGTCAGGCTCGATGTCGGCGCCGCAGATGGCATGCACGCGGGCCAGGCGCAGCTTAATGCTGTCGATGGTCTTGGGCGCGGGGAACACATCCACGTAGCCGGGAGCGACCTCGCCGCCGGCGATCTCCTCGATGAGCGCGCAGGTAACGTTGGCGACGTCCACGCAGCCGGTCTCGTCGACCTGGCGCTCAAAGCGAATGGAGGCGTCGGAGATCAGCGACAGATCGCGGCTGGTGTGCGAGGTGCGACCGGCGTTGAAGCAGGCGCTCTCGACCATCACGTCGACGGTGTCGTCCTCGATCTCGGAATCCATGCCGCCCATAACGCCGGCCAATGCCACGGGACGCTCGCCGTCGGTGATAAGGCCCATGCCGGCGTCGAGAACGCGCTCCTCGCCGTCGAGCGTCGTGAACTTCTCGTCTTGCTGGGCGGCGCGAACCGCCACGCGACGCCTGCCATCGCGCTCGGCAAAGGTGTCCAGGTCAAAGGCGTGCAGCGGCTGACCGGTGAGCATCATCACGTAGTTGGTGATATCGACAATGTTGTTGTGCGGGCGCACGCCCAGGGCGTTGAGGCGCTTGACCATCCAGTCGGGCGAGGGGCCGACCTTCACGTTGCGCACGATGCGGGCGACGTAGCGGTCGCACAGGCCCTCGTCGGCAATCTCGACCGAAAGCTCGTCGTCGGTCGCGCGGCCGGTCTCGGCCTTGATGGCGGGCAGCTCAACGTGGAAATCGCGGTCGAAGATGGCGCCGGTCTCGCGGGCCATGCCGATCATGGACAGACAATCGGGACGGTTGGGCGTGATCTCGCAGTCGAGCACGGTATCACTCGAGCCCACGTACTCGGCAAACGGCATGCCGCAGGGCGTGTCCTCGGGCAGGATCATGATGCCGGAGTGGTCGCCGCCCAGGCCGAGCTCGCGCGCAGAGCAGTTCATGCCCATGGACACGACGCCGCGAAGCTTGCTCTTCTTGATCTTGACGTCGCCGGGCAGGACAGCGCCAATCATTGCCGTGACGATGTGGTCGCCGGCCTCGAAGTTCTGCGCGCCGCAGACGATCTGCAGCGGAGCGGGGTTGCCGTCGGCGTCGAGGTTCTTGTCGCCCACGTCGACCGAGCACACATACATGTGGTCGCTATCGGGATGCGGGGTCTTGGTGAGCACCTTGGCAGTCACCACGTGGTCGAAGGACTCGCCCACGGTGTCGATTGCCTCGACCTCGGTGCCGGTACGAATATATTCGTCCGAAAGGGTCTTGGGATCCTCCGGAATATCGATCATGGTCTTGAGCCAGTCGTAAGAAACGCGCATGTAGCTCTCCTAGTTCTTAATCTCCGCAAAGGGAGGAATATCAAATGAAGACGTTCGCCTTAGGGTTGTCCAGGTGCCCCAGGTTGGCGTGAAAGAGGAGCGACGCGTACTAAAGGTACGCGAGCGACGGTTTGAACGCCAAGATGGGGTGCCTGGGCAAGCTTAAAATTGGTTCAGGAAGCGCATATCACCTGTCATCAACGTGCGCAGGTCCGGCAGGTCGTAGCGCAGTGCCGCGACGCGCTCGGCGCCAATACCAAAGGCGAAGCCGGTGTACTTCTCGGGGTCGATGCCGCAGTTGATCAGGACGTTGGGGTCGACCATGCCGCAGCCCAGGATCTCGATCCAGCCGCTGTGCTTGCAGAAGTTGCAGCCCTTGCCGCCGCAGACGTGGCAGCTTACGTCCACCTCGCAGGAAGGCTCGGTGAAGGGGAAGAAGTGCGGGCGGTAACGCGTCTTGCGGTCCTCGCCAAACATGCACTTAACAAAGTAGTCGAGCGTGCCCTTAAGGTCGCCAAAGGTGATGCCCTCGTCGACGACCAGGCCCTCGATCTGGTTGAACTGCGGCAGGTGGCAGGCGTCGGCCGTGTCGGGACGGTAGACGGTGCCCGGGCAGATCATGTAGATGGGCGGCTTTTGCGACTCCATGGTGTGGATCTGCACGCCCGAGGTCTGGGTGCGCAGCAGTACGTCGGACTCGCCATGGGCATGCGCCTCGGGGTGCGCGACGCTGCCGGGGTTGTTGTCGACCACGTAGAAGGTGTCGCGGGCCGAGCGGCTCGGGTGATCCATGGGGGCGTTGAGCGCGGTGAAGTTGTAGTAGGAGGTGTCGACCATGGGACCGGACTCGACGGTGTAGCCGATGCCGCAGAAGATGTCCTCGGCCTCCTCGATGATCTGCTTGATCAGGTGCTGGTGACCGATCTGCGGACGGATGCCCGGCAGCGTGATGTCGACGGCGTCGTGCTCCAATGCGTGCTTGAGGGCGGCGGCCTTCATCTCGGTCGTGCGCTCGTCGAGCATGCCCTCGATCAGCTGGCGCATCTCGTTGGCGCGCTTGCCCATCACGGGGCGATCCTCGGGGGCGAGCTTGCCCATCATGCGCATCAGGCCGGTGATGCGGCCCTTGCGGCCGAGCAGCTCAACGCGCGCGGCCTCGAGCTTTGCGGCGTCGTCGGCGCCTGCGACGAGCTCCTTGGCCTCTTCCTCGAGTTTGACCAGATCATCAATCAGACTCATGTCTTCCCTTTCGTCTCTCGCGCATCCACTTGCCGCGGCGGTTGGAGCCACCCGGCGCTGCGAATGTGCGGCCCGGTTCGGTAACAAAAAACCGCCCTCGGGCATGTGCATTGCCCAAGGACGGTTGAATTCCGCGGTACCACCTTGTTTGACCCGGCGGATGTCTGGCCCGCCGCGCCCACTCTGTGCCCCTTGTCGCGAGGCTCACGGCTTCCCTACTGGGGACATCGCCGCCACTGGCCGCGCGCCCGTTGAGGTCGCTGCTCGGGAGTGAACGCTTGGCCCTTGTCACCGCAGGAAGGCTTGCAGCCCATGACCTTCCCTCTCTTGCCGGCGACGCGGCGGGCAAAACCCTCTCCGTCAACGCATTGGGCTATAGGATAACACATTCTGCGAGCATATCGCCGCGTTCCGTTTTGTTCGTGCTGGGTACAAGGCAGGTAGCTGTGCAAACTGGCCGTGCGCCCATCCATGGCGCTCGGCTCGCGAGATCAAGGATATGGTATGGGTAAGAAGCACGATAAGAAGACCAAGCCCGCAGTGGGCAAGACGCCCAAAGGCATGAAGGTCGATAAGGCCGTCAAAAAATTCCGCAAGCTCGAGGGCAAGCTGTTGACTCGTGAATACCTGCTCAAGATTGCCGAGTTCGATGGCGCGACGATTGCCCCCGCCAACGGCGCCGCGGCCCGCGCCGATGCTATGGGGACCCTTGCCGGCGAACATCACAAGCTCCTGACCAGCAAAAAGTCCGTTGAGCTCGTGCACTCTCTCGCGCGTGAGACGGTCGCGGGCGAAAAGATCGACGACCCGCAGCTGCTCGACGAGATTCGCGTGCTCGGCCGCGACCAGCGCGAGGCAAGCGTTATTCCTACCGAGGAGGCCGAGGCCTGGACCAGGCTCACCTGCGAGGCCGACGCCGTGTGGCACAAGGCCAAGACGGCCAACGACTGGGCGAGTTTTGAGCCCTATGTGGATAAAATCGTCGCCCAACTTAAGCATCAGGCCGAACTCATGGACCCCAAGCGCGACCCATACGACGTTTGGCTCGACCAGTACGAGCGCGGCCTTTCTGCCGAGAGCTTCGATGCGTTTTGCGATGAGGTCAAGGCGACGGTCGTGCCGCTCGTGCACGCCATCGGCGAGCGCGGCCAGCAGCCCGCTGCCGACTTTTTGCACGCCCGCGTGCCCGAGGCCGCCCAGCGCGCCATGAGCTTCGACCTTATGAAGCTCGTCGGCCTGAACCTGAACGACACCACGCTTGCCTTTACCGAACACCCGTTTAGCGAGGGCTTTGCCGTGGGTGACGCGCGCATCGCGACACACATCTACGAGAACGATTGCATCTCCAACGTCTACAGCATCATCCACGAGGCGGGACATGCCATGTACGAGCTGGGCGTCAATCCCGCCTATGCGCGCACCTGTCTTGAGGGCGGCACCTCCATGGGCATCCACGAGAGCCAGAGCCGCTTTTTCGAGAACACCGTGGGTCGCAGCCGCGCCTTTATGGGACCGCTGCTCGAGGTGCTGCGCCGCCACGCACCCGAGGTCTACGGCGACGTCGACGAGGACACGCTCTACCACGCCGTGAACATCGCGCAGCCTTCGCTGATCCGCACCGAGGCCGACGAGCTCACCTATCCGCTGCACGTTATGGTGCGCTACGAGATTGAGCGCATGCTGTTTGCCGGCGAGGCCACGGCCAAGGATATCCCCGCGCTTTGGAATCGCTTTATGGACGAGTACCTGGGCATTCCCGTTCCTGACGACACGCACGGGTGCCTGCAGGATACACACTGGAGCGGTGGCTCGTTTGGTTACTTCCCCACCTATGCGCTGGGCAGCGCCTACGACGCCATGTTCGTGCCGGCCATGTGCCGCGACGGCATCGACCTTACCGGTGCCTGCGCGAGCGGCGATCTGGCGCCCGTCCGGGCCTGGCTGGGCGAGCACATTTGGCAGTGGGGCCGCGCCAAGGACGCGCCGGAGCTCATCAAGGGCGCGTGCGGCATGGCGTTCGATGCCCGCTACTACTGCAGCTACCTGCAGGACAAGTTCACCACGCTCTACGAGCTGTAAGGATTGACCAGCACGCCATCGCCAACGCCAACCATGTTGACGCCGATGTCTTGGCAACGTCAGCGAAAACGACCCCAAGCGAGCAAGGCGACGTGAAATGAAAGGGCGCTGACCTTCTGGTCGCGCCCTTGAAATTGAACGTCAGATTGCCGCTTGGGGCCGTTTGCAGCGTCGAGCAGTTACGCGGTTTGGTAAAACCGCGTAACTATAAAGCTTCCAGAGCACTTGCGATGCGCTTCATTGCGGCGTCGGCGGCGGCTTGGTCCGGAGCCTCAGCCAGCACGCGAATCACCGACTCGGTTCCGCTCTTGCGCACGAGCACGCGGCCCTCGCCTGCCAGCGCAGCCTCGGCCTCGGCGATGGCGTTCTGCACGCCCATGTTCTCGAGCGCGGCGTCCTTGTCCGCCACGTGCACGGCCACCTGCGCCTGCGGCAGCAGCTTGCACGGAGCCGTGAGCTGCGAGAGCGTCTCGCGCTCGGCACGAATCACTTCCATCACGCGCAGCGAGGTCATAATGCCGTCGCCCGTGCGCTCGATATCGCCGAAGATCGTATGGCCCGTCTGCTCGCCGCCCAGGCTGTAGCTGCCCTCGCGCATCTTGGCATACACGTGACGGTCGCCCACGCCGCTGGTCACGGCGCTCAGACCGGCAAGCTCCAGCGACTTGACCAGGCCAAAGTTGCTGGCAATCGTCGGCACCACGGTACCGCCCGAGAGTCGCCCGTGCTTGTTCAGATACACGCCGCACACGTACAGGATCTGGTCGCCGTCTACCACGCGACCGCGCTCATCCACGGCCAGGCAGCGGTCGGCATCGCCGTCGTAGGCAAAGCCCACGTCCAGGCCCTGCTCCACCACATGGCGCTGCAGACGCTCCATATGCGTGGAGCCGCAGTCGACGTTGATGTTAAAGCCATCGGGCGCGGCGTTGATCACGCGCACGTCGGCGCCGAGCGCGTCAAACACCGGCTTGGCCACCGAGGAAGCCGAGCCGTTGGCGCAGTCGATGCCGATCTTGACGCCCTGCAGCGAAAAGTTCGCACTTGCGATGAGCGAGGCAATGTAGCGGTTGCGGCCCTGCATGTAGTCCACCGTGGCACCGATGTGGTTGCCCGTGGCCAACGGAACTTCGCTCTTGCCATCGATGTAGTCCTCGATGAGCTCCAGTACGTCCTCGTCCATCTTAAAACCGTCGCTGTTGACGAGCTTAATGCCGTTATCGCAAAACGGGTTGTGGCTCGCGCTGATCATGATGCCGCAATCGAAGCAGCCTTCCACGGTCTGATGCGCTACGCCCGGCGTGGGGATCACGTGCAGCATATAGGCGTCCGCACCGCTCGCGACCAGGCCGCTCACCAGCGCCGCCTCGAACATATAACTCGAGCGACGTGTGTCCTTGCCCACGATGACGCGCGCCTTAGCACTGCGGTTGGCGCCGTAATACCAGCCCACAAAGCGGCCAATCTTATAAGCGTGCTCTACCGTCAGCCCAACGTTGGCCTCACCGCGAAAGCCGTCGGTGCCAAAGTACTTCATGCGCTCTCCTTACAAAATAGGGGCGGACAGATTGCCTGTCCGCCCCAAAATGGTACTCGATTATCTGCGCTACCAGAAAAACCCTACGCCGACGCGCTGTCGCGAGCCGCCTGGCATGTAGGAGTCTGACGCAGCGTAAGCGGCTTGTCCCCCGCCTCGGCCGACGTAGTCAGCGTATACGTGATCGTCGTCGTCTCGCCAGCATGCAGGTCAACGGTGCCCGAATAGAAGGGGATTCCATGCCACGTAGCGGCGCCAAGACCAAACTGGGTGCCCTCGACGGTCAGATCAGTAATGTTGCCGCCCGTCGGGGCAAACAACGAGACATTCAGACGCTCGTCGTCACGCGCGGCATCGGGTGCGCTCGCCGCAACGTAGTCGGGCAGCTTGCCAGCCTCCTCCTGCGTCATGATGTTCGTCAGGGTAACGGTGATGCGATAGGAGCACGTGCCGTCGCCGTTCTTCACGCCCTGACCAATCTGAGTGTCGGCGTTCAGATACCAGTCGAGCTTGGAGAAGCTCAGGTTGTTAAAGTAAACGCCGGCAACGGGATCGGCACTCGGATCATCCGGATCGGGCAGCGAAGCGTCAATGCCCGTCTCTTTGATGGCATTCTGCTCATCATCGTTTCTCATCCACGCGATCAGGCGGCCCTCTTCGGCACCGCGCTCGAATGCACCGACAAGCTTTGTAACGTCGACGTCACCGATGCCACCGAGAATCTTGTCGAAAGCGGCGCTGGCAACAGCCGCAAAGATGCCGTCCGATTCCTCGACCGGATAGTTCCAATACACATCGTGCATGAGAACCTTCGCCGCGTTGGTACCGTCGACGACCGTACCATCAGGCAGCGAGACATTACCGACAAGGCCCAGCAGGTACTGCAAGAACACCGGATCGATGCCGATGACGCCATCAACGTCCTGTCCATACTGGGACTTCCACAGCGCGGCGACACGCTGCGAGTTGCGGGGCCAATCAGGCGAATAGGTATTGCCCGAGTTGTACAGGTTGCTGTGGTTGCCGAACAGCGCCTCATCCTCTTCGTCGACGCTCTCGACCGCCTCATCCTCGCTGAGTCCAATGCGGGGAACAAACTCGCCAATCGACATCTGGCCGTCGGTGACCGAAATCAGGCCCTGCGAACCGCCAAAGCCGCCGCAGGCACGAATCTCGACGTTGTTCATGGCGTACATAAGGTAGTTGCGCGTCTGGCCGTTGGCGCCGAGCATCTGGGGAAGGACGGGGGCGACCTTCTCCGCCGCGTCAACCGCGCCGTTGAGGGTGGCAAAGCCGTCCTTGGCCTTATCGACCAGCTCGGTCACCTGGGAAATATGAGTATCGCCAATGCCCTGGACCTTCTCGTTGGCGCTCTTGAACACCTTCGAGCTATTGGAAAGCGAATCGGCGACCGCCTGTAGCGCGGACACGTTAATCATGCCGTCCTGGAACAGCTTGCCGGGCGTGGCCTGCGAGAGGTTGTCGGCCATGGGAACCAGCGCATTGCTCGAGACATCGGACAGGGCGTCAATCATGGTGCGGGCCGCATTGATATCGCTGCCATACACCGGGATAAACGAAGCCGCCGCCCACAGCGGGCTCGAGGTCTTCGCCTTCATGCTGTTACAGAGCTCATCGATCTTCTTCGCGTCGTCAGGCAGCGTCGAAAAATCGCCCGACGTGACCTTGTCCTTAAGGCCACCGACGATCTCGACAGCCTCCTTCGCTTCGCTCTTTACGGTCTTTGCCGAGTTAAGCAGCATAAAGCCGCTTGCGCCAAGCGCAACGAGAAGCACCGCGACTACAGCGGCAATAATGGCGCCGGTGTGACGCTTTTTGTGCTCGCCCTTGCGATGGCGATGACGGACCAGACCGTCAGAGGTCGAACTCGACGAAGCGTCGCTACCGTAGTTCAAGCCAAAATCGTAATAATCTTCCTTGGAACCCGAGCCCGCAAACTCGGCACCGCTATCATCCAGGCGGGCGAACGTGCCAGTCTCGGAGGCGCCGGTGTAGATCGTGCCAAGGTTACCCGTAAGCCCCGCGCCACCGGCAGAGGGAGTATTGTTGTCGGCCTTGCCGGCATTAACGTTGCCGGCGGCATTCGCGGCGTTGGCAGCACCTGCGTTGTTCGCGGGTACCGAAGGAGCCCCGCTCGGCTGCGACGCGGAGGTTGCACCGCCCGCAAAGACATTCCCTCTTGCACGGCCGGTCTTTTTTGCCTTTTGAGACTGCTCGTACAGAGCGGTAAACATCGCCGTCTCGCCCGGGGACACGCGCTTACCGGAGCCGCCCTGTCCAGCGTCGCCCGGCGTGCCGGCCTTACCAGCCCCGTTCGGACGCGGCGGAACTGCAGGGCGGCCGCTATCGCTGCCCTTAAAGTGATTACCAGCCATAAAGAAATCCTCGCAATTGAGTCGCAATGAAAAAGTCCATAACGTTACTAGTTTATGGCATTTTGAGCATCGACAGCTAAACTCCAGACACGGACATCAATTGGCGAAAATGCGGCACAACACCTTTTCTGTCTTGGCGGCGGCGCCAGCTACACCGTGAGGAACATCATCACGATGATCATGGCAAAGCCGATAAGGTCGGTCGGCAAAAACACCGTGCCCAGCATAACGGCGCTGGTGATGGTCGCCGAAACCGGCTCCACAGTTCCGATGAGGCTCGCACGCACCGAGCCGATGTCCTTAACGCCCTGCATATAGAGCATGTAAGCAAAAAACGAGCCGATAACCACGAACACCGCGAGCGCCTCGATGCCGGCAGCGTCGAGCGCCGGCATATGCGCCCAGGGCTGCACGAAGACACATGAGACCACGCCCGCCGTGAGCATTGCCGAGCCCGTGACGATGGGGCTGCCGTATTCGGGCAGGATCTTGGCGGGAATCACCGCCATACACGCGGCGCTGACCGCACACATAAGACCTGCTGCCAGGCCAAGCGTCGAGATATTCAGGCTGGTGGGGTCGCCGCCGGTGGCGATTAAAAAGGTTCCACCCAGAGCCAGGCCAATGCCGACGACTTCGCGAGTACGCGGCATGCGGCGATCGGTCACGCAGGCGTAGCCCATGATGATAACGAGCTGCAGGCACTGGAGCACCGTCGCGGTTCCGGCGTTCGTCAGGCGCACGGCCGAAAGATAGCAAAACTGGTTGAACAGCAGGCCAAAGGCGGTAAAGAGCAGCAGCTGCTTGCGATCGGCGGGTGTGGTCCAGAGCTTAATCAGGCGCTCGCGGTCGCGCGTAACAACCACGGCCATAAAGAGTAGACCGGCGAGAATCTGACGCACGCTCATAAGCCACAAGGTGTCGACGTGGTAGATATCGAACAGAAAGCTCGCGCTGGTGCCCGAGAAGCCCCAAAACGAACCGCCCACCAGCGTAGCCAAGACGCCCGTGATCATCTTGCGCGACGACGCATCGTTAAGGCGCTCGCGCCAGGCGCGACGGGTGTTGCGGCTGAGCTCGTCGGTGCCCTCGGGCACATCAATGTTCGATATATCGGTCATCGGCACCGAAGCCCCTGCGCCTTCGACCTGCTCGACACACTCTTTGCTCATTCCACTCCCCCGAAACAGCCTGGAAACAATTCGGCTTACCTTACCACGGCGAAGTCACCAGCTGGAGGCTTGTCCGCTTATCGGTAGGACAATTCCGCAGGCGTCTTTCCATAGCTCGATACCGCAATGGCCTTGCATTATGCGACAGCCAAATCGCGGCAGTAAGCTCTTTTGAAATGGATATGACAAAGCCCCCGAATTCCACAATGTAAGCGATTTTTAAAAATGTTCTTGCCACCGAGTTCAGGCTCCGTTATATTATCCCTTGCGCGCTTGCGCACCCTTGATCGGGCGTTTAGCTCAGGGGGAGAGCGCTTCCCTGACACGGAAGAGGTCAGAAGTTCAAATCTTCTAACGCCCACCAAATGTTCGCAGCTCAGAGGCTATGCCCTCTGGGCTGTTTTGTTTTATGTCGCCAAATCCGCTGGCAGCTCCAACCGCCCAACTGGCCAAAAGCCGACCATCTACTTGCCGATCTATCCATCGGTATAACCAATCAGTCCGCACCACAGCTTCTCGGCAAAACGCCACGATGTCTGCGCCCTGCGGTATCCTTGAGCCACTTACACCTGCAGCACCAAGGAGCCACCATGCGCACCGAGCTCGATGTTCCCTTTTCGCACAAAGAAGAAGCCAAGGCGCTGGGCGCCAAATGGGACCGGACCAAGAAAATCTGGTATGTACCCAGCGGCGTCAACCCCGAGCCCTTTGCCGAGTGGCTGCCCGGTATTGACCGATCCGACCCCTCTGCGCCGTATATATATCTAGTACTGGGCAAGCGCGAGTGCTGGAAGTGTCACAAAGAGACCTCGGTCGCGGCCTTCGGCATTCCCTATCGAGCCGATAACGACGAGAGCATCGCCATCGCGCACGCGCCCAACGAAGCCGGGCACATTGCCATCGACACGGCCAACGCCAACGCACTCGCCATCGTGCCCGCTCTTGGCTGCGTGCCGGGCGAGATCCGCGACTATCTTCATAAGCGCTGCGGCTACAAGCCCGTAGGCGCGCGAGCCTCCAAAGCCCCGTCGCTCGGCAACACGTGCACCAGTTGCGACGCGCTGCAAGGCAGCCGCTATCTGTTCGAGGAGCCCTCGTCCCCGTTTGCCCTCACTGCCATCAACAAGCTGCCGGCACTGGAGTTTGTGCGCGTCGAAGTTGCCGGCGTCTTTGGCGTCCCGGCCACGCGTACCGACTTTGACCAGGCGCTCTTTACCTGGGCACGCGACCATCACGCCGAGTTCCACAAGCAGCTCGGTGAGGGGATTTATTTGTAGGGACGGAGAGGCCTTCACAGTCAGCTCCTCCGCATCACCTATCCCTCGTCGCCGGCGTCGTACACGATATCGAGGCCACAAACGGGGCATTTCTCCGGATACACCGGCATATGAACGCCTGTCTGTTTTCTCACTTCGTCGCTGAACCTGTCGCGCGCATCGATGAACCGAATGTCGAGACACGGTATTTGCGAGCCGCAGCAAGGGCAGGTGACGACAAACGACCCGCAATCAACCTCTACGCTCGGAAACATATTGTTGTCTATAAGGGCACACGGCAGTTTTCCGTACTTCCCCATCGCAATATCGCCTCGCCAGCTCATACACGCTCCCCTCTCGCTATACAAAACAGGAAGAGCATGCACCGGCGGTCATGCGCGGGATTGCATCGCCACGCGATCCGATCAAACAACACGATCGTCAAAGAATGCCAAAGCCAAATACGCTAATACGGCAGAAGCCCCGCCTTTTCACGCTTCTTTTCCGAGCGATCGAACTCAATGCGATGGGCCTCAAGAAACACCGTATTGGGTCGCCACTGACGCTCATTCGGCTGCCTTAGCGTCGCACCCGCAAAGGAAACGTAGTCGGTCTTATCCAGCAGGTACGATCCGCACAGCCGATATTCGCCGCAAACAGGCTCAAACGAAATCAGGTGAGCATCAAATAGGGAATGAAGATCGCGCCGAAGCAGAATGCCGTTGCTGGCAACCTGCGATTTGGGTCCCGAGTAATTCTCGATATGTGCAGCCTCCAGAGCTTCGCTGACGCCGCAGTCCGACACCGCGCAACGGCCATCATAGGCGGCAACGAGCTGCTTGCGGAACCATTGCTGCCCCAATCGCCCGCGCCTTAACGCATAGCGGACCTTTTCGTCGTCGGTCGTACCCTGTCCGGCAAACTCAATATCGACGGGCATGTGCTTCAGTTAACTCATGTCGGGTGCAAAACGAGGGTCCGGTCCGCCTTTATGAACAGGACCGTGCAGAACAAACCATCCGTTTTCGGGCTCGAACCGCTCAACAAACGCAAGGCCGAGCACCTTGTAGCCCACCTCGGTTGCAAATATGACTCCGACTGGAACGCCACATTCCATGCAGTTGAGCATTTTACGGTTGTAATTCTGGTCTCGAAAACCAACGGTACCCGGCGCTTGAACCGAGTACTTAATGACCCACGTACCATCGTCCAAATAGAGCGGAGGCACATCGGTGTAGAAGCTCTTTTTAGAGTTATGGACCGAAAGCGCAAAGATCTTATTGGGATCTTGCTTCACCCGATCCTGGCCCGGCCAGAAGATCCCTGAATCCCGCGTTACGGGAAAGAAGTCCGAGCCAATTCTCAAACGATACTGATACTGAGGGCTATCTTCCTTGGTGTGGTGCGGAAGGCTGGTCCAAACGCCGCCGCGCTGTTCCTCACCCAGAAACCACTCCCATGCCTCAACGTATTCGGAAGGCACGAGACTGCAGGCACGGTCATAGCTTGGTCCATCCATCAACGGAACAACAAGGTCAATGTCGTTCATCGCCAGCACCTACAACCATACGAACGCGAGTCATGCCCCTCAATAATATGGCCGAGAGTCAATTATTACGAGATCTCATTCCGCGATCGGCACGTCGTTGATGCTCTCGGTTTGCCGTTGGCGCGCTTGTACCCCGCTACCCCACTCCCCTGTATACTGATGTAGCACGTGTTTCATCCGGGCTTGTTGGGCCGGATTGTTCATGGGAGGGTCTTATGATTGCTTCGAATCCGCCTAAGGGGAGCGTTTCTTCTTCGTCCATCAAGCCGGTTACGCGCAAGGCCGTGCGCTGCCAGCGCGAGGTCGCCTGGCTTGTCACGCAGGCGGCGGGCAGGCTTGTGGCGACCACTCAGGACGTCAATGCGCCTACGCCGAGCTTTGTGTTAGCGGCGGCGCTGGATTTTGTGCGCCAATTGGAGCTTGCCGCGCAGGATGCCAACGGCCACCTCGACTACCAGAACGTTATGGCGCCCGACCTGCAAACGTTCTGTCACATGGCCAAGTTGCCTGCCGCGCCCAATGCGCTTTCGGACGCAGGCTACATGTTTACGCTCTCGGGCGCGGACCTTATCCGCGACATCTATGCATACTGCAGCGAGCTCGCCGAGCGCCACGTCTTTGACGCGGCAGAAGTCAAACCGGGAAATGTCATCAAGCTGGTTTTTAGGTTGTTCTTGATAGACGGGTTCGGGGCCATGCCGGCGTAAGCCGAGTCTTTAGCATCACCGTCGACTGGGCAACAACCGCTTTACCTTAATGGACGCCAATCGAGGGTCGATTATTGGGTCGCCTCGTCCACTAACGCATCTATCCCACGCACTCCGACAGTCGATACTTGCGATTGCGGCTCGTCGCCGGCGCCGTGGGCTCAAGCTCGCCTTGAGCAATGAGCGCGTTGACGCGCGACCTAACCTGGGAAATTGTGAGCCCTGTGTGCTCTGCCAGCTCGCGCGTCCCCAGCTCGCCGTAGTGTTTGAGTGCCGTCACAATTAAGCCCCCGCCATGATCGACCGGCTCGATCTTTGAACGGTAAAGTACGACCTTGAACCGATCGAATCCGGGGCAGAACAGGGGCTCGGCCAGACCATGCGCGCGCATAGCATCGATCATCATCGGGATGCCCGAGCCATTGCCCTCAGCCGGCGAACCTGCGCCATCCGGCAGCGGGACAATCGACATGAGCTTCACAAGCGTCGCGTTACGGCATCGGGAGCTGCCGTCAAACAAGTTCTCGCGAGTCTTTCCCCCGTAAAGGCCGCCAGGATTCGTCACCTCGACACGATCGTCAAAGACGTCGACGGCAATCGATTGTCCACAGAACCGATCCCCGTATTCTCGATGGATTACGGCGTTGGCGATTGCCTCGCGCAGAACCTCCTCGGGAATCTCCAGCGAGTCGATACGCGAGATGCCTTGGAC
>WGSK01000044.1:0-17899 GCA_014871655.1 Collinsella sp.
GTCTGCGGAGTGTTCTGAAAGCTAAGCCCGGCCCCCGTCGGACAGGTCCACCGCTACTCGCAGAGCAGCTTAGCGATCTGGACGGCGTTGGTTGCCGCGCCCTTACGGATTTGGTCGCCGCAGCACCAGAAGGTGATGCCACGCGCGGCCTCGGGGTTCGAGATGTCGCGGCGTACGCGACCGACCCAAATCAGGTCCTGGTCGGAGGTGTCCATCGGCATGGGGAAGCGGTCGTGCGCATCCTCGGCGCCCATGTCGTCAACGAGCTTCACGCCCGGAGCGGCAGCCAGCGCAGCGCGGGCCTCTTCCACCGTGATGTCGCGCTCAAACTCGAGCGTAATGCTCTCGGAGTGCGAACGCAGCACCGGCACGCGCACACAGGTGCAGTTCACGCGCAGCTCGGGCAGGTGCATGATCTTGCGGCCCTCGTTTTGCAACTTCATCTCCTCGGAGGTAAAGCCCTCCTCCTTGACGCCGCCAATCTGCGGAATCAGGTTGCTCGCCAGCTGGGCGGCAAAGGCGCGCGGCTCGGGAATCTCCTCGTCACGGCCCAGAGCGGCCAGCTGAGCCTCGAGCTCGGCCATACCGGGCGCGCCAGCGCCCGAAGCTGCCTGATACGTGGACACGATCATACGCTTCACGCCGGCAAGCTGGTGCAGCGGCCAGGTGGGAACCAGGCCGATGATAGTCGCGCAGTTGGGGTTGGCAATCAGGCCGTGGTGCCACTCAATGTCATCGGCATTGATCTCGGGCACGACCAGCGGCACCTCGGGATCCATGCGGAAGGCGTGGCTGTTATCGACTACGACGGCGCCGCGCTTGACGGCCTCAGGCAGCAGCTCCTTGGCGATATCGTCGCCGGCGGCGCCGAGTACGATGTCGCAGCCCTCAAAGGCCTCGGGGCAAGCCTCCTCAATCACAACCTGCTCGCCGCGGAACTCAACGGTCTTGCCTGCAGAGCGCGCGCTCGCTAGCAGCTTGAGCTTACCGACCGGAAACTCCTGCTCGTTGAGGCACTCGAGCATCTGGGTGCCCACGGCTCCCGTGGCGCCCAAAATAGCAACCGTGTACTGTTTCATGCTTCCCCCTTTAAAGGTTGTGGCTATCGCCCGCACGCCAAGCAGGCCGAATATTGTTGCCAGTGTATACAAGAACGGGGCGGACACGAAACCCGCCCCGTCGAAACGAAACCGAAATGAAACGCCCCACCGTAGATTTATGAGACATGTCCCAAAAATGCACCGGGATGGCAGCTACTTGCGGAGCGCGTCCAGAGCGGGATCGACCGGCGCGGGAGCCTCCAGGTCGGAGACCTTCACGATACCGTTCTCGTCGGAGAAAGCACGGTAGATGGTCTGAATCGCCAGATCAAAGTCCTTCTCCTCCACGCCGATGATGATGTTGATCTCGTCACAGCTCTGCGAAATCATGCGCACGCTCACGCCGGCCTGGCCGAGCATGCCAAACAGATGGCCCGAGATACCTGCGCGGCCGCGCAGGTTACGACCGACGGTAGCGATAAGCGCCAAGCCCTCGACAACCTCGATCTCGAGCGGTTCGACCTCCTGCTGGATGTCGCCCACAAGCGAGTACAGCGAATCGTGCACATCCTGCTCCTGCACCACGGCGCCAAAGCGGTCGACGCCGGTGGGCATATGCTCGACGGAAACGTCATAGCGCTCGAAGACCGAAAGCGCACGGCGCATAAAGCCAACGCGGGGCTTGGTGCGGTCGCGGGCCACGTTGATGGCGACAAAACCGCGCTTGCCGGTCACGCCGGTAATGATGGGCTCTGCCTCGCCCTCGTCAGCCGTCTCGCTAATGATGGTGCCGGGGTCCTGTGGCGCATTGGTGTTCTTGATGACCAGCGGAATGCCGGCCTCGCGCACTGGGAACACGGCCTCCTCGTGCAGGACACTCGCACCCATGTACGAAAGCTCGCGTAGCTCCTCGTAGGTAACGCGGGCGATGGGCTGAGCCTCGGGAACAATACGCGGATCGGCAGAATAGAAGCCCGAGACGTCGGTCCAGTTCTCATACAGATCGGCGCCCAGGCACTTAGCCAAGATCGAGCCCGAGATATCGCCGCCGCCACGATCGAGCAGCTTGATCTGGCCCTCACGCGTCGCGCCGTAGAAACCGGGCATAACAAAGCCGCCCTGCTGACCGTACTCCTGCACCAACTCGGAGGTACGATTCATGCTGAGCGTACCGTCGTGATGGAACGCCACAACCGTCGCGGCGTCCAGGAACGGTAAGCCCAGGTACTCGGCCATCAGGCGGGCGGTAAAGTACTCGCCACGGCTCACAAGCTCCTCGGTGGAGTAGCCGCCCGAGCGGGCGCGCTCGGCAAAGGCCGCGAACTCCTCACGGATGGGATAGGTGAGCTCCAGCTCGTCAGCGATATCAAAATAGCGCTGGCCAATGTCCTCGAGCAGTTCCTCGCACGACACGTGGTACTTAACGTGCGCGTTAACCAGGTAGAGCAGGTCGGTCACCTTGGTGTCGCCCTTAAAGCGGCGACCGCAGGCAGAAACCACCACAAAACGGCGAGCCGGGTCGGCATCGACGATGGCCTTGATCTTCTTAAAGTGTTCGGCGTCGGCGACCGACGAGCCGCCAAACTTGGCAATCTTAATCATGGGCTGGAGGTTACCTTTCTAAAAAGCCTCTGCGAACCTATTTTGCGCGCTCTGATACCATGGTTTCACCGATTGGGACCAAGGCATCCGAGGAGCAGTGTTATATGGGAACTTATCATAGTACACGAGGACGCACTTTATCGTGCTCAAGTAAGGTGGCAATCCGCACCGGCATCGCTCCCGACGGGGGTTTGTTTGTCTCGGACGAGCTCGGCACCCAGCAGGTCGATATCAGCTCGCTTGCAGATAAATCGTACTTTGAAATCGCTCAAGATGTGTTGGGAATGTTACTGAATGATTACACGGCCGAAGAAATTTCGGCGTGTGTCGACGAGGCATACCGCGGCACGTTCGCGAGTGAAGAGGTTACGCCGCTCGTCAAACTCGACGCTGCGCCGGGCGCTGACGCCCCTCAGACCTATGTGATGGAGCTCTTTGGCGGCCCCACGAGTGCCTTTAAGGACGTCGCCCTGCAGATGCTCCCCCGCTTGATGGCCCGCACTTCCGCCAAGGACGGCGGCGCCGAGCGCATCATGATCGTCACCGCCACGTCGGGCGACACGGGCAAGGCAGCACTCGCCGGCTTTGCCGACGCTCCGGGCACGGGCATCACCGTCTTTTATCCCGAGGGCAAGGTCAGCCGCGTCCAGAACCTGCAGATGTCCACACAGGAGGGCGATAACGTCGCCGTCTGCGGCATCCGCGGCAACTTCGACGATGCCCAGAGTGCCGTCAAGCGCATCTTTGCCGATAAGGAGCTTGCCGAGCGCCTGGAGGCTGCTGGCACGGTGCTTTCGAGCGCCAACTCCATCAATGTCGGCCGTCTGGTACCGCAGGTCGTCTACTACTTTGCCGCCTATGCGCAGTTGCTGCGCGCCGGCGCCATCGAGGCCGGCGACGCCGTGGAGTTCTGTGTGCCCACCGGCAACTTTGGCGATATCTTGGCCGGCTACTACGCCAAGCGCATGGGTCTGCCCGTCGCCAAGCTTATCGTCGCGAGCGACAAGAACAACGTGCTGGCCGACTTCCTGACCACCGGCGTCTACGACCGTAACCGCCCGTTCTTCACGACCATCTCGCCGTCGATGGACATCCTTATTAGCTCCAACCTGGAGCGCATGCTCTACTTCCTGTCCGACGGCGACTGCGAGCTCGTTGCCGGCCTTATGGAGCAGCTTGCCCAGACCGGTCGTTACGAGGTGCCCGCCGAGCTGCTGGCCAAGATCCAGAGCGTGTTTGGCTGCGGCTGGGCCAGCGAGGACGAGGTCCGTGCTGCCATCAAGAGCTGCTGGGATGCGAACGGCTACGTGATCGACCCGCACACCGCCTGCGGCTATCACGTCTTTGAAAAGGTTGCTCCCGCCGAGGGCGCCAAGGCCCGCGTGCTGCTTTCGACCGCCAGCCCATACAAGTTCCCACGCGCCTGCTGCAACGCCCTGGGGCTTAACGTTCCCGAAGACGACTTTGAGGCCATGCGCGTGCTCGAGCAGGCAACCAACACGGTCGCCCCGGCCCAACTCGCCGAGCTCGAGTCCAAACCCGTCCGCTTCGAAGACGTCTGCGACGTTGCCGACATGGCCAACTACGTAGAGCAGGCTGCAAAAAAGATGGCTACCAACTAAACCCCTTATTAAGCGCCGGCGAAAGCCGGCGCACCTTCTTCCATCAGATAACCCCCGGGATGATGACGAACGTGCACAGCGTGCCTGGCTGTTTAGTTCGTCGCGAGTTCCGCACGCAAAGGAAAGCACTTAATGTGCTTTCCGTCTTGCGCAGGACTGCCCGAGCAGCGAACTAAACAGCCAGGCACGCCAGGAGGACCCACATGATCAAGATCACCGTCCCAGCAACAAGCGCAAACCTAGGCATCGGCTACGACACCCTCGGCATGGCCGTCAGCCTCTACTCGCACTTCACCTTCGAGCGCTCCGATAAGCTCACCATCACCGGATGCCCCGAGGAATTCCAAAACGAGAACAACCTGGTCTACGTGAGCTTTGTCGATGCACTGGCCGCATGGGGCGAGCCGGCCTTCCCCGTCGCCATCGACATTCAGACCGATGTGCCCGTCGCCCGCGGCCTGGGTTCCAGCTCCACCTGCGTCGTCGCTGGCATTATGGCTGCCGCCGCGCTGACAGGCCACACCGTCGACCGCGCCGAGCTCGTCCGCATCGCCACCGAGGTCGAGGGCCATCCCGATAACGTCGCCCCCGCTATCCTGGGCGGCGCCGTCTGCTCCTTTACGCCGACCGATTCGTTCCCCCAGTGTCTGCGCTACGAGGTAAGCGACAAGCTTCGTTTTATTACTGTGATTCCACCCTACGAGGTGCATACGAGCGAGGCGCGCAAGGTTGTGCCGCAGGAGATTCCACTCTCCACCGCCGTGTGGCAGATGGGCCGCATCGCCGGCATGACGCGCGGTCTGGAGACCGGCGACCTTGACCTGATTGCCGCCGCCAACGACGACCGCATCCAGGAGCCCTATCGCCGCCGCCTCATCCCCGACTACAACGCCGTGCGCGACACCTGCCTTAACGGCGGTGCCAAGACCATCTGGATCAGCGGTTCGGGCTCGACCCTCATGGCTGTGACCGACGATACCATCGTGGCAAAGTTCCTGCAGGTCAAGCTGCGTGAGCAGTTCCCCAAGTGCGACACGCACATTCTGACGTGCGACACGGAAGGCGCCCAGATCGAATACCTGTAGTCGCCGTCCCGTATACTCGCCGGGGAGGCCAGGGGCTTTGCCCCCAAATCGTCCTCGGACATGGCTGGACCCCCGCTGCGCACTTCGTGCGGCGGGGGTCCTGCCGTCCTGCGGAAAGATTTGGGGGCAAAGCCCCTGGCCTCCCCTACGTTCACTTCGCTGGCGGCGGCTACAGGGACCTACACTCTGTAAAAGCGCCGGGCTGATAGTTGCTTTTTATTGGTAGGGGCTCTTGCTAGGTAGGGACACTTACTAGTGACAGGCTTCGCCTGTGCGCTTGGTTTACGCTGCGCTGGTTTCTTTGTATTCGAAGACTGGTTCTAGGAGGTCTTCGATGTTGCAGTGGAGGGCTTTTGCTATGGCTCTTACGCTTGTTACCGAAGCTTCATTGATGTTTCTCTGGCGCTGCTCGTACATTTGGATTGAGCGGAGTGACACATCCGATTCGTATGCCAGATCTTGTTGGGTTTTCTTGAGCCTCTTTCTTGCTAACGCAAGCTTGGTTTGCCTGGACGCTTTTTTCGCCATATCGCAGACGAGGCGAGCCACGCGTTCCTCCGAGGCTTCGTGCCAGGGGTAGTACAGACTGCGTAGCACATCGAACGGAACGACATGCAGCAAATCTTCGAAAGACTCTCCTAGGCGCCACTGAAGGTATGCCAATATCCAGCCTGTCCAATATTCCGGTGTCTTTTCGAATCGGTAGGTTCGATTTGGCATCGGCCTTGATTGATAGCCCGACCTTTCGGCGATAAGCGCGAACAGCTCAACGCCCGATTTTCCCGACACTACCCATGCGTTGCCGCATTCGAACTCGCGAGCTACGCCGCTCAAGCAAAAGAGTTCAGCAACTTCCGATCCTTCTGCTCCATAATCGTTAACGGCATAGTCAAAGCAGTCGCCGAGATTGTTCATTGCGTCCTCGAGGTAGTAGACGGGGTATGTCCTACTCGGCCCACGATCCGTTAACTCTTGGATCATTCAAATCAACCCTCCCTGCCATCAAATCCCTAATGTCGACACCATCAGAGTCAAATCCGTTTACCGTATCCAGGTACTTTCGTCGAGCGTTCTGTTCTCGCTCAAATCGTTTGGGATAAAACTCAGCTCCCGAAGCCTGCTTCCAATCGCGGAACTTAATCGCCGAGAACGCACGCTCACTCATAAGCGCATATTGAATGCCCAAATCCCCCAAAAACATAATGCGCTGCAATTGCCTGAGCGAGATCATGCCGTTGACAAACTGTCTTGCAAACGAGAAATAGGAATCGTCTGCACGATAGCCTCGAATAACGTCATAGGGAGAAATATCAATCAGGCAGTTATCCAGCAGATAACGAAGCCCCTCGCGTGCTACTGGCGTTGAAACATTGAACTCTCTGTTATTCGCCAGAATTGCAAGCCAGTTGAGAATCGAGAACTCACCTGATTCCAAATCCAAAATCGCAAGGCCATCTAAATCAAGCTCATATCGATTGGCAATGCCATCAGACTCGGTCCGACATGCCCACTCCATTGCCATTTCCTCATGCGGTGTGCAATAAAACCCGCGCCCATAGTCATTAAATTGCCTGCATTTATCCAACGATGGATGCTCGACAACAACCTCCGACCCGTGCCAAAGCTCCATATCGACCTCCTAAAAAATATCACCTCAGCGATAGTTTACCAATAACTATCACTGAGGTGATATAGATAGGAGCTTTTGAAGGGCTGCAGCCTGACTAGAGGCAGGCCTCGGCGATGCGCTTTTTTAGTTCGTCGATGCCGGTGCCGGTTTGGGAGCTTGTAATGATTACGTTCTCGGCCGGAACGTTGAGCTGCTTTTTGATGGCTGCTGCCTGGCGGGCCTGCTGGGTGCGACTGAGCTTGTCGGCCTTGGTGAGGCAGACGATAAAGTTGAACTCATTGCCCTGCAGGTAGTCGATCATGTCATGATCGAGCTTGCTGGGATCGTGACGAATGTCCACCAGCGAGACGACCAAGTTAAAGCTGCGCTCGGAGTCGAAAAAGTCGCCGATAAGCTCGGCCCAGCGGTCGCGCTCGGCCTTGGAGCGACGGGCGAAACCGTAACCCGGCAGGTCCACGAAATGCACGTCATCGGCCTCAAAGAAGTTGATGTTGCTCGTCTTGCCCGGCGTGCTCGAAACCTTGACCAGGTTCTTGCGGCCAAAGAGCTTGTTCATGATGGACGACTTACCCACGTTGGAGCGGCCGACAAAGCTCACCTCGGGGCAGGTGGACTCGGGGATCTGCGAAACCTTGCCGTAGCTGGCGACGAACTTGGCAAGCTGATAGTTAATGGAATCGGCCATGGACACTCCTTGGTCGTAGGTTCTTACAAATAGACGCGCTATTGCGCAGCGGCAATGCGGCGGACGATATCGAGCGTGATGTCACTTGCGACACGCGCGTACTCGAACAGATCGAACTCGCGCTCGCAAATTGCATCGTACGCCTCGTCACAATTATCGCTGATAGCGCGCAACACCAGGCAATCGACACCATTTTTGGTTGCGACATGGGCAATTGCCGCGCCCTCCATGCCGACACAATCGGCATGCGTCGCCTCGATAGCGTCGTTGCGCATGGTGGCGCCCGTCACAAAGCGGTTACCCGTGGCAATCGTGCCGACCAGGAACTGCTTTGCGCCCTCATTCGAAGCGACTGCATTTGTCGAAGCGTCAACAAACCCACGCTCAGCAAGCACTTCGGCGGCAATATCGACCAGCGCGGGCGTCGAGCCAAACTCCTCGAGCCCCGGTGCGGACTCGGCGATAAGCGCGGTATCGGTATCCAGATAGCGTAGGCGTTTGCCAATGACCACGTCGTCGATATGGAGCTTGGGGTTCAAACCGCCCGCAATGCCCGAAAACACAACAGCCTGCGGAGCATACTTGCTAATGAGGTGCTGTGTTGCAGCAGCGGCGTTCACCGTGCCCATGCCCGCCGTCGTGGCGACAACTGTCAGGCCGTCGAGCTCACCGCTCACAACGGTCAAGCCTGCCTCCCGTGCCTCGCAAACGTCGCTCAGCTCTTCCTTAATCTGCATGATCTCTTTTTCGAGCGCACCGATAATCGCAATGGTAGCCATGCCATTCCCCAAACCTATTCGAAATTCTCAACCACGGTATGGTACCAGCATTTTGTTTGACCTCGTCAAACGAACACGCTAAGCCAGTGCAGCTCGCGTATCAAACAGAGCCTTTGCAATCGCGGCCGTAACCTCGCTCGAGCGGTCGCTCCACGGCATCGATGTCATGATACCCATGACATAGGTACAGCCATCGATGTCGATAAGGCCCGCATCGCATGTCGAGTAGTAACCATCCTCGCTAATCCAGCCTGCCTTGTTGCGCACCAAAACCTGCTCGTCCGCAATGCCATCGCGAATAAACGAGCGCGATGTTGATGCCAGAAGGCCCGACAGCCATTGCGACGCCTCGGTGTCACAGCTCAAATACTCACTCATCTCTCGCCACAACTTTGCCGAGGTGCGCGGGCAGTAGGTCGGAAAATCACTCATCGGATTCAGTGCCGTTTCGTCATCAACACCCAGATTGGCAATCCAATCCTCATAGCCATCATGGTCAAACGCCGCGCGTAACGCGATAAACGAATCGTTGTCTGAGTTGACGACGACATTCTCGATAAGGTTGCGCACCGTCTGCCAGCCCATGCTGTAACCACCATACGTGGCTAAAGGCCCATCGAGCGACACCTGCCCCGATTCGACCAACGTCTCGCAAATATAGAGCGCATACAGCGCTTTGTAGCTGCTCGCTCCATACACCTCGACATCGGCGTTATACGTCACGCCCCTACCGCTCGATAGGTCGTAGAACACTACACCCACATCGCCCAGCTCCTGCGCCCGACACAGGGCATCCTGGAGCGAGGCAAGGCTCTCATCCTCCAAGGCAGGAGTCTTGTTATCCACCAACGAGAAGGTCCGAACGGTATCACCCGAAGGGATATCGTTGAAGTCCGCCTTCGAAAGTCTCGTCTTGAGATCTGCCGTCGACAGAGCTTGATCTGCCGACGCTTTGGACTTTGAAACCTTCTCGTTTTGCAGCTGTACCGTTGACGCATCTGGGCGCACCGTTCGCTCCGAGGCGTAGGTTTTAACGGTAATTCCGAGGATAATAACCGCCGACGTTAGCATCCCAATGGCGGCAATCTTCCTCACGCGGATGCGAGCGCTGGCAAGGCCACGCGAAGACGTGCCCTTCGTCTTATATCTGCTGCCATGCTGCGGCACATACTCGTCCCGCGATGCGATGTTTCGCACGTGGTCTCCTGACTGCCACCGTTTATATACGAGCAGCATGATACCGAGCAGGCATTTCTTTCCAAAGATATTCAGCGGCGTTTAAGGTGTCTTTAAAGAAACCACAAGCGTATTTATCCAAATGGCACGATTCTGTTGCGCATCTCACCGCAACCCAGAGAGCAGTCTTTTTAGGACGGGGCTCTTTAGCAATCAACTAGGTGCCCAGGGGCACTCATTTAAGTCTGTCCCCAATGAGTGCCCTTGGGGAACGAAAATGGCATGCTATCCGATAGCGTTTTTGAGCTCCGCACGGCGCTTTTTCATGCCGGTCATAACGGCATTGCGCAACTCGGGCGTGCGCGCGGTATCCATCTGGGGCACGCCCTCGAGCTTATAGGGAATGCCCAGTTGCTCGTACTTGACGACACCCATCGTGTGATACGGCAGCATTTCCAGGCCCACCACGTTGTGCCATGGAGCGATGAGGCGACCGAGTGCCTCGCACTCCTCCACCGTGTCGGTAATGCCCGGCACCACCACGTGACGGATAACGACCTTGATCCTGCGTCGCGCCAGCTCATCACCAAACGCCAGGATACGTGCAGGATCGCAGCCGGTCAGCTTTTTATGCTCAGCCGGATCGGCATGCTTGATGTCGAGCAGCACCATGTCGGTCTCGTTGAGAACGGCATCGAACTTCTCGGGGTGGTTGGGATCGAACGCATAGCCGCAGCTGTCCAAGCAGGTATGCACGCGGCCATCGGGGTTGTTGTGCATTGCACGGAACAGGTCGGCCAAAAACTCAGGCTGTAGGAGCGGCTCGCCGCCGGACACCGTAATTCCGCCGCTGCGATAGAACTCGTGGTTACTCTGGAACTCATCCATGAGGTGCTCGACGGTCACCATCGTGCCGCCGTTGACCGACCAGGTATCGGGATTGTGGCAATACGCGCAGCGCATGGGACAGCCCTGAACAAACACCACAAAGCGGATGCCGGGTCCGTCGACCGTTCCCATCGTCTCGATCGAATGCACGCGACCCAGGGCAAACGCAGAGTCCTCGGGATGAGCGTCTACACCCTCAAGCGTCATCTCAGCCATTCCCGCTACCTTGCCTCTCTTTGGTTTTAGCTACATAAATGCCAGAGACATTCTAGCCCATACGCATGATGACGAAACGGTTTAGCGGTCAATTGGGTTGTTCTATTTGGCCCCACGCAAGAGCGGCGGGAGAGTTATCGCAACCCGCCCGCCACCGTGGCAATAGAATTCGATAAACGCCAGACCTTACGCCTTAAGCGTGAGCACCGCGCCGAAGGCGGTCGGGCCGCAATGGCTCGAGATGACGCCGCCGACCTGAGTCCAGGTAATATCCTTAAAGCCCATGTCGTGCGCATAGACTTCCATATCGTCGCGAAGCTCCTCGGAAAGGCCTACCGAATACGCCAGGCCAATATGCGAGTAGTCGATCTCGCCCTTCGCAACCATGTGGTCAATAAAGGCACGGGCGCACTTAAGCATAGAGCCGCGGAACTTCTTGGTCGCCACGAACTTACCACCCGCCACCTCAATGCAGGGCTTAATCTTGAGCAGATGGGCACCGAGGAATGCCACGTTGGACAAACGACCGCCGGCCTTAAGGAAGGCGAGATCGGTTGGGACAAAGCCCAACAGCACGCGGTCCATGACGGAGTTCGCGAAGGCGAAGATCTCGTCGACGGTGGCATCGGGGTGAGCCTCGATGTATTTGGCGGTCTCGACGACAACAAGCGACTGGCCTACCGAGACAAAGCGCGTGTCCATGGAGAACACGTAGTCGCGCCCCTGGGCCGCAATCTTTGAGGACTGATGCGAACAGGTCGTGGCCTCGGAATATGCAAGATGCAAAATAGTCGCGTCGGGCTGCTCAGCGTGAATGCGGTCGTACACGTGAGCAAAATCCGCAGGCGCGCAGCCACTGGTCTTGGGCATCACGCCAAACTCATTGCAGCGCGAATAAATCTCGAGCGGATCGATCGAGCCGTCCTCGACGGTCTCGTCACCAATCGTGACATGCATGGGCACGCGCACGATGCCGTAGCGCTCGCAGAGCTCCGGCGTCACATCCGACCCAGACTCAACCACGATTACGTACTTGCCCATTATTATCACGACCCATCTCGACATTGGCTTTTCAATACATGGCACGCGCCGCCGCACTGTTGCACAACGGCGTCCAAGCGCCAAAGAGACGCCGCCCCTTGCACACAACAAAGGACAGCGTCTCCCTGGAAAACTCCGTGCTTATCTAGGATTCCACACGGTTTATTAAGGAGGGTTACTTATTCCGCAAACGGTCGCTATATGCGGTAAGCGGTAGTTGGCCGCGACAACTGCGACACATTCCGTCCAGCAAATCCAATCGTGCTCCACGCACGGTTAATGCACGAGGCGGTAGAAATTCATCGATGCCGCACCCTCGGCGTGCAGCTCCATCGCCGGAACCGCCGGCGAATAGGTACGGCTCGTAAGTGCCGCCTCGCCGCCATTTGCAAAAATCTCGACCATCGTAGTGTCCGAAAGCACGCGCAGGTCGCGAAGCTCGCTGAGCTCGATCGACCTCTGGTCGCGCCCATAGCCTTCGTCACCCATGTCGAGGGTAAGCATCCCGTCCGCATAGCGCACAAAGACACCCTTGCGGATTTCGAGCTCGATCACCTGGGCGCCCTCACAGGAAACCACAAGATCAAACAGGCGGCCCGGCTCCTCAACGGTTTCACCGCCTGTCGCGCAAACGCAGTCGCCGCGCATCCTCTCAATCTCGTGCACCGGCTGCTGACAGAGCTTACCATCGCGCATGCTCAGTTTTCTCGGCACCGTCAACGCGCACTGCCACCCGCGTGCCACCGTCGGGCTTTTTGCCGTCGCATCGGGGCAACCCGACCACCCGATCATCAAACGCCGACCCGCAGCATCCTCAAAAGACTGCGGTGCGTAGAAATCAAAGCCGGCATCGACCATCGGGGGCATGCCCTGCCCGGCGATCTTAAAACTCGGCGCCTCCCAATCGGCCTCGATGGGAAGCCACACGCACTGGTGCGGATTGCGGTAACGCCATCCATCGGCGGACACACCCTGCGGACAGCAAACGAGAATAAGCTCACCATCGAGCTCAAACAGATCGGGGCACTCCCACATAAAGCCAAACTTCTCGCCCAACTCAATGCGCGTCGCATAGCTCCAGTCCTCTAGATTGCTCGAGGTATAGACAAGCACGCAGCCGCGGTCGTCTTTCGTACGAGCGCCCAGAACCATGTAGTAGATACCATCGTGTTCAAGGATTTTGGGATCACGCACGTGCGTACCGATATCGTCGGGGTAATCGACCGGCCCAACAGCTATGCGCTTCTCGCCCAATTCGTCGGGGTTCTCGGCAACCACATGAATCTGGTTTTGCTCACGGCCCGTCAACACGTAGTCGTAATCATCGCGGTCAAAATGCTTGACGTTGCCGGTATAGAAGTAGTGAATCTTGCCGTCGTGTACAAAGGCAGAACCAGAATACGCTCCGCTCGAATCCAAATCGGAATCGGGGAACAGCACAGGGCCGCGATTCTCGTACGTCACAAAATCCTTTGTTGTCAGATGATTCCAAAGCACTGGACCGCCATGCGCAGCATCGAATGGATCGTATTGGTGATAGATGTGATACGTATCACCGATCTGCACCAAACCGTTGGGGTCGTTGAGCCAGCCAAGCTCAGGCTCCACATGGAACAGGAGCCTATCGGGGTCGGACGCGATGCGACCCGCCGTCTCATCCTGTCCGGCACGCCACTGCTCATAGTCCGCGCGTGTCACCTTATTTTTTTGATTAAACATCGCCGTTGACTTTCTCGTCTATGGGGAAGGACGCTCGACTCACACGAGTCGAACGCCCTTCCCCAAATGGACTTATCCTCAGATTACGCTGAACGGCTCAACTAGAAGCTGACATCAAAGCCAGCACCAGCGCCCTCTTCATCAGTGGTCGGCACGCCCTTTGCCTTGTTGTAGGCAAAGATCAAGACGATCGGCACGATAAAGGCGATGAGATTGCCAGCCACATACCACACGAGCGTCTCGGGCGTGACGATGAGCAGGCCAAGCACGCCGGTCAGACCCTGACCGATGGCGCGCACCTCAAAGAGCTTCACGAAGGCACCGCCGCAGCCTGCACCGATGCAAGCGCAGATGAACGGGATGATCGAGTAGCGCATGTTTGCAGCAAAGATTGCGGGCTCGGAGATACCGACCAGCGTCGGGATAAAGGACGACATGCAGATGTTGCGCTCTTTGGAATGCTTCTTGTGAATGAGGTACATGCCGATGGCGCCGCCGCCCTGGGCGATGATGGAAACCGACCAGATGGCCTGGATGTAGTTGAAGCCAGTCGTGGCGACGAGGTTTGCCTCGATACCCTGGATGAACTGATGCGTACCGGTAACGACGAGCGGCTGCAGGAATGCGGCAAAGACAAAGGCACCGAAGACGCCCATCCTGTTGTACAGGATATCGATTACACCGGCGAGGACGTCGCCGATCAGGTTGCCGAGCGGGCCGAACACGGTGAACAGGGCGACGTTAGCAAGAATCAGGGTAACGGTCGGGACAAAGACGAACGAGACGACCTCGGGGATGTACTTCTGGGCAATCTTTTCGACCTTGGCCATAAACCAGGCAGTCAGGATTGCAGGGAACACGCCGCCTTGGAAAGCAACCATGGGAATGGAGAGCGGACCAAAGTTCCAGTACTCAGCACCCGTCGGATCCATAACGAACGTGTTGCGGTTCATAAGGCTCGGGTGAACCATGACGATACCGACGAGGATGCCCAGAATCGGGTTACCGCCAAAACGCTTCACCGCGCTGTACATAACCAGGACAGGCAGGTAGTCAAACGTGGTGGCGATAATGGCAAAGAAGCTTGCGAGGTTCTTGAGGAACTCGCTGTGGTCGGCAAGGCTGCCCTCCATGCCAAAGAGGCCGTTGGCAACGATCAGCGACTTAAGGCCGATGATGATAGCAGCGCCGACGAAAGCGGGAATGATGGGGATAAAGATATCCGAGAATACCTTGAGGACCGAGAAGAACTTGCCCTTCTTGTCCGCCTCGGCGCCCTTGACCTCGGAAGCGCTGATCTCCTTAACGCCCGTCAGAGCCATAAACTCATCGTAGACCTTGTTGACGGTACCGGTACCGAAGATGATCATGAGCTGGCCGCTGTTGTACAGCACGCCCTTGACGCCATCGATGTTCTCGAGCTCGGCCTTGTTGTACTTGCTCGTATCCTTGAGCACCAGACGCAGACGCGTAACGCAATGCGTGGCGCCCTCGATGTTCTCCAGACCGCCGACGTTATCGACGACTTGCTGAGACACTACTTTGTAGTCCATGTTCCTCTCCATTCCTTTACGAAATCATAAGACGTTTTGATGCCATTACAGAGACGCGATCGTTGCATTTGCGCACTTAAGCGTACCGTCGGTGACCGTCAGCGCCACACCCTGGCCCTGCTTATTGCAGAATCGAGCGTTAAGCGCAACATCATCGACAAAGATGGTCGCGATATCGTCGTCAACGACCAGGCGCACATGATGAGTGCCCTCGCCCTTAAAGAACAACGGACGCTCGAGGCCCATGTTGTTGACCTGGAACCACGGATACTGGGGGGCCGCCGTAAACTCGAGCTTGCCCTCACGCAGGTTGGCGCGGAACTCATAGGCAAGACCGGACTCGGCGTCCTCGGCAAGCTTCACCGAGAAGCCGGCAGCGTCACCGGCGAGCTCGATGTCGGCATCGAGCATATAGGTGGAACCGGCATCCGCGGCGAGCACCTGCTCGACCTTGCCCGACTCGCAGGAGAGCTCAAAGGCCTCGACTGCCTTAGCCTCGCCAAAGGCGCCAAGCATGCTGTCAGGAAGCTTGGTGCCGAGCGTTCCGTCGGCACGCTGAACGATCTCGAGGGGCATAAAGGTGCCACCCCACAGGTAAGAGCTGGGGTCGCCGCCCTCGTCACGCGTAGGAACCCAACCAAAGAGAACGCGGCGCTCGCCGTCAAATGCGGTACGCGCGGCATAGTACGCGCGGCCATCGAAGGAATCGTCCGCAGGAGTGATCCAAGGACCGTTGATAGAGCGAGACATGCGGTAACGGGTCTTGTTGCCATCACTGTACTCGGAGAACACCAGATACCACCAGTCGCCCATCTTAAAGAGATCAGGCATCTCGAACATGGTGTACAGGCCCGGATTCCACCAGTCGCCCTGGAACTCCCAGGTATCCAGGTCCTTGGAGGTGAACTTGACCAGACGACCGGTCATCAAACGCTTGTCCTCGCCCACACGCGTGCCGAGGATGAGCATGTACTCTTCGTTCTCCTCATCCCAAAGCACAAAGGGATCGCGCCAGTTGCGGTCATCGTAACCCTCCTGGGGCGGAAGCAGCGTCTCGGCGATGTTCTTCTCCCACTTGACGGCGTCGTCACTCGTTGCGTGAAGAAGAACCTGCTTCATCAAGCGCGCCTTGACCTTATCGCGATTGCAACCAGTGTAGAGCGCATGGTACTTGTCGCCCACCTTAAACACCGTGCCGGCATAAACATACTGGTCGACTTCCTCGTCGCCGCCACGCTCAAGGCTCTCGCCAAAGTCTTTGTAATTGACGAAGTCCTTGGTTGTCGCGAGTGCCCAGCCAAACGGCTCTCCGAAAGGTCCGGGGTTTCGCGTGTCACGCTGATGATAGAGATAGAACGTGCCGTCCTCGCCGTACGGCATGATGTCGCCTACCCAAATTCCCTCAGGCTGGTAATACACCTTGTGCATCCGAGACTTCCTTTCCCACGTGATACTAACTCGGTACAACTGCAAGATATGTCAATCGTTTTCATATGTCAAACGTTTTCATACCAATACGTCTTTTTGCAGTTCCAGTCGTCGGCAAACGGTTGACATATGCCGGCGAACGGTCATCAGAGGTGTTTGAGGAACTCTTTTGGCACGGGATGAACTACGCGGTTTTACCCTCAATGAGTTCAACGGGGAGCTTGATATTCGATTCGGGCTTTTCGCCGTTAACAAGAGCAATGATGGATTGCGCCGCGAGCTCTCCGATGCGATCGATATCTTGGCGTACGGTTGTTAAGTCAGGCATAAACGTCATAGTGCGGCGGGCACCATCCGCGCCCACGACCTTAATATCATCCGGAGCGTTCAAGCCGCGCTGCTTCATCACGTTAAGACAGATAGCCGCCATCGTGTCGTCTCCCGCAAAGATGCCGTCAATATCGGGGTTCTCATCGAGGATCTTCGCAACGACCGCGCTCTTTTTGTCGTCGGGCTTAACGAACTCGACCTCACGGACAAGCGCGGGCAAACCGGCCTGCTCAACAACATCGAGGTAGGCATCGGTACGCTTATTGGCAGGCATGCGCATGCGGCTATTGCTGCGCAGGCACAGGATGCGTGAACAACCGTCATCGATCAGGCGACGCGTGGCAAGTTCGCCGATGCTATAGCTGTCGCTCGCAATCTGAACAGAAGCCTCGCCAAGGTCGCAGTCGATACCAACCAGACTCAAGCCCATCTCGGCATACGCCTCGGCACCGATATTAAGCGAGTTGACGATGACGCCATCAACCATATTGCGTCGAAGCATGTCGATATAAGAGCGCTCAAGCTCGGGTCGATTGGCGCTATTGCACAGCAGCATCTTAAAACCGTTTTCGGCCAGGGTACGCTCAATGACTTGAACCACTTGGGCATGAAACGGGCTGCTGACATAGGGGACGATCATACCGATAAGATTCAGGCGACCGTTGAGCATGGCACGAGCGATATCGTTGGGCGTATAGTTGATGCGCTTCATCGCGGCATGGACCTTATCGCGGGTCTCTTGGCTAATATAGCCACGATTATTAAGCACACGAGATACCGTAGTAGGCGAAACCCCCGCCACCGCCGCAACTTCCTTGATGCCAGGCTTAGCCGTATCCTTAGAACGAGCACTCTCGCGAGCCATAGCACCCTCCCCCATCAACATGTCATACGTTTACATACGAACAAAGCATACCCCAACAACAGCGGGAAGACGGTAACAGCACAAGTAAGTAGACGACTCATCCAAATAATTTGGAGAGTTCCGCCTAAAGGGTGACTACACAGGACCCAGCCGGGGCTGTTTGGGCTACCTCCCAAAACATTCCGCACTGATATTTTCTGTATTGAAGACGTCGATGATGCACCCGTATACCATTGACGT
>WGSK01000045.1:0-15800 GCA_014871655.1 Collinsella sp.
GGCATGAGCGATATTTTGTTGCGCACTTCGTGCTGCAAAATATCGCTCATGCCCGAGGACGCGCCGGGAGGCAACACCGATTCGGGGCCTGCAAATACATACTTCAGGCACAGTTCTCAAACATGTTCTGGGGGCTGATGTAAATTTGGTGGCTCGGCAAAGCCGAGCCCTTATATGGGGAGGCCGGAGCTAAAGCTCCGGCCTCGCTAAATATCTTATTAGATAAAGTGAGCGATTTAGGAATCGCACCCCTCTGCAGTGGTAACACAGGGCCCGTGCTGGACTTAGTTTTCAGAACATTCCGCAGACCAGGAAACCCCCTTATCCGCAGCTCCGAAGGAGCAG
The DNA here is from genome assembly GCA_014871655.1 of Collinsella sp. Lineage (GTDB taxonomy): Bacteria > Actinomycetota > Coriobacteriia > Coriobacteriales > Coriobacteriaceae > Collinsella. The sequence continues at coordinate 346 of WGSK01000045.1, forward strand.
GATAAGGGGGTTTCCATGGTCGAGGACGTTCTGAAAACTAAGTCCAGCACGGGCCCGGACGATAACAACCGGCTACAGGTCGATGTGCGATTCCTTGATCGGGAACGGCTCCGCGAAGTGGCAGGCGCAGCAGTGACCCGGTGCAACTTCCTTAAACTCGGGAAGCTTCTCAGAGCAGATGCCCTGCGCGATCGGGCAGCGGGTGTGGAAACGGCAACCGGTCGGCGGATCCAGCGGTGACGGCGGGTCGCCGGCAAGGATGATGCGCTTACGGGTCTTCTGGATATCAGGATCGGGCACCGGCACAGCAGACAGCAGCGACTGCGTGTACGGGTGGTGCGGCTCACTGTAGAGCGTCTTCCAGTCCGAAACCTCGACCATCTTACCCAGATACATAACTGCGACGCGATCGGAGATGTGCTGCACGACGGACAGGTCGTGGGCAATAAACAGATATGCGGTACCGAACTTGTCCTGGAGTTCCTTGAGCAGGTTCAGAACCTGGGCCTGAATGGACACATCCAGAGCGGAAACCGGCTCGTCGCAGATAATCAGCTTGGGCTTCAACGCAAATGCGCGGGCAATGCCGACACGCTGGCGCTGACCGCCGGAGAACTCATGAGGATAGCGGTTAATGTGCTCGGGGTTCAGTCCGACAACGTCGAGAAGCTCGCGGACACGCTCAATGCGCTCCTCCTTGGTGCCCACGCCGTGAATGGTCATGGGCTCGGAGACGATCTCGCCGATGGTCATACGAGGATTGAGCGAAGCATAAGGATCCTGGAAGATAAACTGCATCTCACGACGCATGTCCTTGATCTCATGCTTGCTCATCTCGGCAACATCTTTGCCCTGGAAGAACACCTTACCGGCAGTCGGCTTGGTCAGACGCATGATGGTGCGGCCCGTGGTGGACTTACCGCAACCAGACTCGCCGACCAGGCCAAAGGTCTCGCCCGGATAAATCTCGAACGAAATGTCATTCACAGCAGAGACGACACGCTTGGAGAAGCGCTTGGCGAACATGCCGGACTCAGCGGGAAACTCCTTAGAGAGGTGCTCGACCTTCAGCAGCGGAGTACGCTCGTTGGTATCTGCCATTACGCCTCGCCTCCCTTCTTGGAATCCTTGCGCGTACGGGACGTCTCAGGAGCGTTCTTGAGGAACTCTGGGTCACCGGAGTAGTGGCACGCAGAGTAATGACCAGACTCGGTGACAACGCGCTCGGGGCGCTGCTTGCGGCACTTATCGGTCGCATAGGGGCAGCGAGGAGAGAAGACGCAGCCCTCAGGCAGGTTCATGAGCGATGGCGGGTTGCCGTGAATCGGCGTGAGCGGCTTCTTCTCTTCGATGGCCTGCTCCGGGATGGAGCGGATAAGGCCCCAGGTGTAGGGGTGGCGGCTCTCGTAGAAGATTTCCTCAGCAGTACCGAACTCGACGGGACGGCCGGCGTACATAACCATGATCTTATCGGCCATATCGGCGACGACGCCCAGGTCATGGGTAATCATGATGATGGCGTTGCCGTTCTTCTCCTGCATCTCCTGCATGAGCTCGATAATCTGAGCCTGAATGGTAACGTCCAGAGCCGTCGTGGGCTCGTCGGCAATCAGGATATCGGGATCGCAGGCAAGTGCCATAGCGATCATGACACGCTGACGCATACCGCCGGAGAACTGGTGCGGATACTCATTGACGCGCTTCTCGGGCTCAGGAATGCCAACGAGGTCCAAAAGCTCGGTGGCGCGCTTGAGTGCCTCCTGCTTGGAGTAGCCACGGTGCAGACGAAGGCCCTCGCCCACCTGCTTGCCAATCTTATAGACCGGGTTCAAGGAGGTCATAGGATCCTGGAAGATCATCGCGATATCGTTACCGCGAATGTGCTGCATCTCTTCTTCGGTCATCTCGAGGATAGAACGACCGCGATAGCGAACGTCGCCGCCCTCAATCTTTCCCGGAGGCATCGAGATGAGGCCCATAATGGTCATGGCGGTCACGGACTTACCGGAGCCGGACTCACCGACGACGCCCAGGGTCTCGCCGCGATCGAGCGTGTAGGAGACACCGTCGACAGCGCGAACGACGCCATCCTCGGTATGGAAATACATCTTAAGGTCATCGACCTCGAGCAGATGCTGGCCCTCGGGAACCGGCTGGTCCTTCAGGTCCACATAGTTCTTGTTCTTCTTCATCCTTATGCGTCCTTCATCTTGACGTCGAGGGCGTCGCGCAGACCGTCACCCAGCAGGGTGAAGGCGAGCACCGTCGAGAGAATTGCCAGACCGGGCATGATCATCATCCAGGGAGCAGTCAGAAGATACTGCTGACCGTCCTGAATCATGGAGCCCCACGAAGGCGTAGGCGGAATAACGCCCATGCCGAGGAAGGACAGAGCGGACTCGGTCAGAATGGCGCCACCAATGTTCATGGTCGCATAGACCACGATGGAGGCGACAGAGTTCGGGAAGATGTGACGCACGACGATACGAGCATCAGATGCACCCATCGCGCGCGCAGCGTCAACATAGTCGTTTTCCTTGACTGTCAAGATTGCAGAGCGGAAGACGCGCGCAATCGAAGGCCATCCGAGAATGCCGATGGCGATAAAGACGTTCTGAAGACCACGGCCGATAACGGCGATCATGGCGACGACGAACAGCACGTACGGGAACGCCAGGAAGATATCCGCGCAGCGCATGATGATCGTATCCCAGATGCCGCCGTAGAAACCGGCCAGAGCACCCATGACCAGACCAATCAGCGTGGAGATCGCAGTGGCCATAATACCGACGGAAAGCGAAACGCGTGCACCGTAGATAACGCGGACGAGAATGTCGCGACCAAGGGCGTCGGTGCCAAACGGGTGCTCTGCACACGGAGCCAGCAGCGACGTCTGGGCCATGGTGGTCGAGTCCGAAGCCGTCGGCGAACCGAGCCAGGGCTTAGCCCACAGATCTGCGGTCAGGGCAACCACAACGACGATGATGATCCAGCAGACACCGATAACGGCGAGCTTGTTCTTACGAAGACGCTTAAAAGCGTCGCCCCACAGCGTGCGGGACTTGGCGGGAGCAGATGCGGCCTTGGTGGCGGTAGCCTGCTCCTGAGACTGAGAATCAGTTTCCTGCATGAGACGTACCTCCCTTAGGCCTTATCCGACGGACCGCCAAGGCGGATGCGCGGGTCGAGGAATGCATAGCTGATGTCGACGAGCAGGTTGATCACCATGACGACGACGACGATGAGCGTAACTCCGCCCATAACGATGGGCCAGTCACGCATGCTAATGGCGCGATAGACCTCATAGCCGATACCGGGCCAGTTAAAGACCGTCTCGGTCAGGATGGCACCAGAAAGCATGCCGCCAAAGTCGACACCAATATAGGTAACGACAGGGATGAGTGCATTCTTAAGCGCGTGCTTGATGATGATCGCGCGATTGGAGAGACCCTTGGCCTTTGCCGTGCGGATGTAATCCTGGTTCATGACGTCAAGCAGCTGCGAGCGCATAATGCGGGCGGCGTAAGCGGTCGAAACCGAAGCCAGCGTAATGGTCGGGAGCACATAGTGCATCCAATCCTGATACTGAGAGCTGGAACCACCGGCACCCGAGATCGGCATGGAGAATGCACCGCCCGTGGCGTCCTTGAGAATGACGCCAAAGAACAGTTGCAGCAACATACCGAGCCAGAAGGCCGGGACGGCAACGAGGATCGACGTGGTGAGCGTTACCAAAATATCCCAGAAGGAATAACGCTTTACCGCCGAAATGATACCCGCACCGATACCCATGATTGCCTCGAGCACGATGGCGCACGCGGCAAGTTTGACCGTATACGGATACTTCTGGGCAAAGATTTCCGTAACCGGCAGCTTACGCTGATACGAATTGCCCAGATCGCCATGAAGCAGGCCGTTCATGTAATACAAATAACGGTCCACGAGCGACGTTTGAACGGGGTCGCCGTTCTCGTCAAGAATCGCGTTGCCGTCCTCGTCCGACTGGACCAGGTGATAGCGGACGCGAAGCTGAAGCTCCACCTCGGGGGACAGAGCCTTGTCTCCACCGATCAGCTTGATCGGATCTCCCGGCACGATATTCTGGAGGGCGAACAGAATCAGCGTAACGCCCAAAAACACCGGGATGAACTGAAGCACACGTTTAACGATGTACTTACCCATACCACTCCCCTATCTAGGGATTAACCTAAATGGGATGCCGATCGCCAGACCGGCATCCCAAAATTACCATCAGCCAGTTTACCCCAGGTTAGGGAGAACTGTATGTTTCCCATGAGGTCTACGTAAATACTTGACCCTCACGGAAGCTGCAAACTCTTAGGCGAGCTCAGCGGTACCCAGATCGGCATGCTTCTGCGGATCGACATAGAGGTGCTTGATGCGATCGGAGCCGGCGATGGTGTGCGTGTAGAACATCACCGGGATGACCGGGCAGTCGGCAGCGACCATTGCGTCGGCCTCCTGCATCTTAGCGACGCGCTCTTCGTCGTCAACCGTGGTACGGGCCTCGTCGACCTTGGCGTCGAACTCGGGGTTGTTGTAACCGGAGCGGTTGTCGCCACCGAGGGAGTCGGAGTGGAACAGCGGATACAGGAAGTTGTCCATGATCGGGTAGTCGGCAATCCAGCCCAGACGACCGAACTGATAGTTAAAGTTCTGATACTGCTCGAGCAGCGCAGACCACTCAGGGGTATCGGAGACAGCGGTAACGCCGACCTTGGCGAGGTCGCCGATGATGGACTCCATGATCTCCTTGTGGCCACCGTCCTGGTTGTAGGACAGCGTCACGTTAATGCCACGGTCACCGTTGGCGCCGGCAGGAGCGACCTTGTCGAGGTACTCGTTAGCCTTGTCGACATCGTAGGCGCAGAACTCCCATGCGCCCTCCTTGTAGCCATCGATGCCCGGAGGAACAATGCCGTCGGCGGGGGTACGGGTACCCTTGAAGATGGTCTTGCAGATGGCCTCACGGTTAATGGCCAGGGAGATACCCCTGCGCAGGTCGGCGTTGTTGAACGGCTCAGCCGTGGTGTTGCAGGTCAGGTAGTAGGTGGAAGGCTCGGCGCCGAGCAGCATGCGCTCGCCGTCGCCCATGGTGTAGCCGTCCTTGGACACGCCGCGATCCTTCTTGGCAGCGTCGATCTGAGCAACGGGAACGTCGCAGATATCGAGGTTACCGGCCTGGAACTCCTTGTAGGCGGTCTCCATGTCCTTGATGACCTGGAAGTGGATGCCATCGATCTTGGCCTTGTCGCCATAGTAATCGTCGAACTTCTTGAGGTTGATCTCCTGACCATCCTCCCACTTGCCGTCCATCATGAACGGGCCGTTACCGATCGGGGCAAGGTAGAAGCTCTTAACATCGGACTCGGCGCACTCGGGAACCGGGGACAGAGCCGGGTGAGAGGCGACGAAGGCGAAGTCGGCGTAAGCGGAAGACAGCTTAACGACGAGGGTCTCATCGTCGGGGCAAGTAACACCGCTGAGCTCGGTAGCGTTACCGGCAAGCAGGTCATCATAGCCCTCGACCATGGAAAGGTGATAGGAGACCTCGGAAGGACCGTACTCGGTAGCGATGGCCGACTTGGTGTTGACCAGACGCTCCCAAGCGAGCTTGAAGGACTTGGAGGTAACGTCGTCACCGTTGTGGAACTTGGCCTTCTTGATCTTGAAGGTGAACTCGGTGGCGTCGTCGTTGGCCTCGAAGGACTCGCAAGCCAGCGGGACGATCTTGCCCTTCTCGGCGTCGTAAGAGGTCAGAGCATCGAACAGCTGGTACTCGACCTGAGTGCCCTGATCCTCCTGGACGTTGTAGGGGTCGATGCAGACCGGGTTGTTGATGTAGAAGTTCAGCGTCGAACCGGACTCAGAACCGGAAGCGTCGCCGCCCTTCTTGCCGCATGCGGCAAGAAAAGCCATGGAGCTCGCAGCAAGGGTACCGCCGACAAAGGCGCGACGACCCATAACGGGCTGGTGGAACATAGAATCAGCCATGCCATCCTCCTTATGAGATAGGACAAAGAATTGTTCAGTCGGACATATGTCGAGACAATCCGATCCGAACCATCAAAACGCCGCCCGCTGCTATGGCTGGTTATGCACAACAGGCCAACGTTTTGCAATACAGTAGCGCATTTTATTCACGATTTGGGGCTAATTCCGGTTAACGGTCGAGAATTTCTTTAGTTGGGCGAAGTATGTGGGGATATTTTGACTCTGTTACAAGTCTGTAAACAAAAAGGGCCCCGCACATGCAGGACCCTTTACAAACGTATATACGCCGATGCTTAGTAGCCGACGATGCCCTGCGGGAAGAAGAACATGCACAGAACGACACACACGGCAAATACGACAGCCATGATGACGGTCAGGCGATCGAGGTTCTGCTCCATGACGCCCGTGGCAGAGCTGGAGTTATACAGCGAGCTAGCGATCATATCCGAAACGCCGGTGCCCTTACCGGAATGCATAAGGACGAGAATCGTCAACGCCACGGCAGAGACAGCCCAAACGACAAACAGAAGAATCTGAAACGGACCCATAGATAAGCTCCTTAATAGAACAATTCAAACTCCAGTACTGTACCACAACCCCCAGCACTCCCCCACCTGCCATTTGGGGACGGGGTAGAAATGGCAGAAATACCAAAAAGGGGGTTGTCCGGTTGTGGACAACCCCCTTACTAGAAAACGGTATTTGTTTTCTATTAGGCCTCGGTGGCGAGTACGCGACCCGTCATCTCGGCGGAAGGCTCAATGCCAGCCATGGTGAGCATGGTCGGAGCGATATCGGAAAGACGGCCGTCCTCAATACCGGTGAGCTGTGCCTTCTCATCAACGATGATGAACGGCACACGGTTGGTGGTGTGAGCCGTAAACGGATGCTTGGAACCGTCGGAAGCAACGTCAAACATGTGATCGGCGTTGCCGTGATCGGCGGTAATCAGCGCAAAGCCGCCCTTAGCGAGAATCGCCGGGACAACCTTGGACAGGGCATCATCAACAGCCTCGACGGCCTTAACGGCAGCGTCGAAGACACCGGTGTGACCAACCATGTCGCAATTCGCGAAGTTCACGATGTAGAAATCAGCGCGATCCTCGTTGATAGCGGCGACAAGCTTCTCGGTAACCTCGGGGGCGCTCATCTCGGGCTGCAGATCGTAGGTAGCGACCTTGGGGGAAGCGACGAGCACGCGCTCCTCGCCCTCCTTGGGCTCCTCGATGCCGCCGTTGAGGAAGAACGTCACGTGGGCGTACTTCTCGGTCTCGGCGGTGTGCAGCTGCTTCAGGCCATTGGCGGCGATAACGTCGGCCAGGACGTTCTCGGGGAACGTCTTGGGGAAGGCGACCTCGACGTCAAACGTCGGATCGTACTCGGTCATCGTCACAAAGTGCGAGAGCTTAATCTGCTCGCGCTCAAAGCCATCGAACTCCTTGTCCGTGAACACGCGGGTCATCTGACGAGCGCGGTCGGGACGGAAGTTGAAGAAGATGGCCGCGTCGCCCTCGTGGATACCCTCGTTGTGGGCCGCGAAAGGCTCGACGAACTCGTCGCCGCGCGGATCCGTCTCGTAGTAGGCCTTGATACCGGCAACGGGGTCGGTATCGGCATCGGACGCGTTGACCATGACGTCGTAGGCGCGCTGGATGCGCTCCCAACGGTTGTCGCGGTCCATGGCCCAATAGCGGCCCGAAACGGTGGCAACGCGAGCGTCGCAACCGGTCTCCTCGGAGATCTTAGCCAGGAAGGCGCAGAACTCGCTCATGTAGCCGGCACCGGACTGCGGGTCGACGTCGCGGCCATCCATGAAGGCGTGGACGCGAACGGTCTTGACGCCATGCTGGGCAGCCATCTTGACCAGAGCCTCGACGTGGTTCATGTGAGAATGAACACCGCCAGGGCTCATAAGGCCCATGAGGTGCAGGGTCTTGCCTTCGGCCTTGACGTCGTCCATAGCCTTGACGAAGACCTCGTTCTTGGCGATGGAGCCGTCCTTGATGGCATTGTTGATGCGCGAAAGCTCCTGGAACACGATGCGGCCGGCACCGATGTTGAGGTGACCCACCTCGGAGTTACCCATCTGACCGTCGGGAAGGCCCACGTCCTCGCCCGAAGCGCCGAGCGTGGTGTGAGGATACTTCTCGTACAGGCTATCAAGGAAGGGCGTCTTGGCAGCAGCGACGGCGTTCTCGCCATCGGCCGGAGCCAGGCCACAGCCGTCCATGATGATCAGGAGTGCAGGAAGATGACGCTGTGCCATATGTCCTACTCGCCTGCCTTGACGACCATAGAGGCGAAGTCGGCAGCCTTGAGCGAAGCGCCGCCCACGAGGGCGCCGTCAACGTCGGGCTTGGCGACGAGCTCGGCGATGTTGCCGGGCTTGGCAGAGCCACCATAGAGAACGCGGATGCCGTTAGCGAGCTCCTCGCCAAACATCTCCTTGAGGGTCTCACGGATAGCGCCGCAGACCTCCTGAGCGTCCTCAGCGGTAGCGGTCTTGCCGGTGCCGATGGCCCAGATGGGCTCGTAGGCGACGACGACCTGCTTGGGGCAGGTGATCTCAAGACCGGCAAGGCCAGCCTTGACCTGGTTCACGACGTGCTCGACATAGGTGCCAGCCTCGCGGACCTCGAGGGACTCGCCGCAGCAGAAGACGGGAACAAGACCGGCGGCAACGAGAGCCTTGGCCTTCTTGTTCTGATCCTCGTCGGTCTCGTGGAAGTAGTCGCGACGCTCGGAGTGACCGATGATGCAGTAGGTGCAGCCGGCGGACTTGAGCATGTCGCAAGAGGACTCACCGGTGAAGGCACCCTTGGCCTCCCAGTACACGTTCTGTGCACCGAGGGCGATGGGGGCAGCCTGAATGCGGTCATGAACCGTGGTGATGTCAATGGTCGGAGGGCAGACGAGCACCTCGACGCCAGCCGGAACCTCGGGCAGAGCCTGAGCCAGCTCGTCGGCGAGCTTGGCGGCCTCGGCGACGTCGTTGTTCATCTTCCAGTTACCAGCGATAAGAAGGGTGCGATTAGGCATCGAGAAGCGCCTCCACTCCGGGCAGGGCCTTACCCTCGACGAGCTCCATGGAAGCGCCACCACCGGTGGAGATCCAGCTCATCTTGTCGGCCAGGTTGAACTTGTTGACAGCCGCGACAGAGTCACCACCGCCGATGATCGAGGTGCAGTCGGCCTCGGCGACGGCCTCGGCGATAGCCTGGGTGCCGTGAGCGAAGTTGTCGAACTCGAAGACGCCCATGGGGCCGTTCCAGAACACGGTCTTGGCGCCCTTGACGGCCTCGGCGTAGAGCTCCTCGGTCTTGGGACCGATGTCCATGCCCTCACGATCGTCGGGGATAGCGTCGGAAGCGACAACCTCGGGGACAGCGTCCTCGCCAAAGTGATCGGCAACGCGGTTGTCGATGGGGAGCAGGATCTTGACGCCCTTCTCCTCGGCCTTCTTGAGCATCTCGCCGGCGCGCTCGACCCAGTCCTCTTCCTTGAGGGACTGACCGACGGTCAGGCCCTGAGCCAGGAAGAAGGTGTAGGCCATGCCGCCACCGATGATCAGGGTGTCAGCAGAGTCGATGAGGTGATCGAGAACGCCGATCTTGGAGGAAACCTTGGAACCGCCGACGATGGCGACGAAGGGGCGCTCGGGCTCGGCGAAGATGCCGGTCAGCGTGTCGACCTCCTTCTCGAGCAGGAAGCCGGCGACGGCAGGCAGGTAAGCGGCGGGGCCCACGACGGAACCCTGGGCGCGGTGAGCGGTGCCGAAAGCATCGAGAACGAAGACGTCACCATAGGAAGCGAGCTTCTTGGCGATCTCGGGATCGTTCTTCTTCTCACGCTTATCGAAGCGGACGTTCTCGAGAACGAGAACCTTGCCCGGCTCGACGGCGGCGACAGCCTCGGCAGCCTTCTCGCCGTAGGTGTCGGCAACAAAGGCAACGTCAAGACCAGAGAGCTCGGCGAGCTTCTTGGCGACGGGCTCGAGGGACAGCTCGGGCTGGAAGCCGGTGCCCTCGGGACGGCCGAGGTGGCTCATGAGGATGACGCGAGCGTTGTGCTCAACGAGGTAGTTGATGGTGGGCAGGGCAGCCTTGATACGGGTGGTGTCGCCAACGACGCCATCCTTGATAGGCACGTTAAAGTCAACGCGGACGAGAACGCGCTTTCCGTCGACATCGATGTCGCGGACGGTCTTCTTGGTAAAGGCCATGTTTGCTTCTACCTTTCGTACGTGTCTGCCTCCCATTACGGCAGACGATTTCTTATAAAAAGGGCGCGACCCTAGGGTGTAAGCCCTATAAGGCCGCGCCCTTCTTTAGACGCTCAACGAGCTATTCGCTAAAAGCTAAATTAAGCAACGAACTTCTCGAAGTACTTGATGGTGCGGACCATCTGAGAGGTGTAGGAGTTCTCGTTGTCGTACCAAGAGGTGACCTGAACGAGGGTCTGGCCGTTGCCGAGGTCAGAGCACATGGTCTGAGTGGCGTCGAAGATGGAGCCGTGGGTCTCGCCGATGATGTCGGTGGAGACGATGTCGTCCTCGTTGTAACCGAAGGTCTCGGAGATGGTGGCAGCGTAGGCCTTCATAGCAGCGTTGACCTCGTCGACGGTGACCTTCTTGTCAACGACAGCGTAGAGGTTGGTGATGGAGCCGGTCGGCGTCGGGACGCGCTGAGCGGCACCGATGAGCTTACCGTTGAGCTCGGGGAGAACCAGGCCGATAGCCTTGGCAGCACCGGTGGTGTTGGGGACGATGTTGACGGCGCAGGCGCGGCTACGACGCTTGTTGCCCTTGCGCTGCGGGCCGTCGAGCGGCATCTGGTCGCCAGTCCAGGCGTGAATGGTGGTCATGATGCCGGACACGATGGGAGCGAAGTCGTTCAGACCCTTGGCCATCGGGGCGAGGCAGTTGGTGGTGCAGGAAGCAGCGGAGATGATGTTGTCCTCAGCGGTCAGCGTCTCATGGTTGACGTTGTACACGATGGTGGGCAGATCGCTGCCAGCCGGAGCGGAGATGACGACCTTCTTGGCGCCAGCGTTGATGTGGGCCTGAGCCTTAGCCTTGCTGGTGTAGAAGCCGGTGCACTCGAGAACGACGTCAACGTCGAGGTCGCCCCAAGGCAGGTTGTTGGCGTCGGCCTCCTTGTAGATCTTGATCTCCTTGCCGTCAACGGTGATGGAATCCTCGCCAGCAACGACCTCGTGATCGCGAGCGTAGTTGCCCTGCGTGGAGTCGTACTTCAGCAGGTAAGCGAGCATATCGGGAGAGGTGAGGTCGTTGATAGCGACGATCTCGGAGCCCTCATGACCGAACATCTGACGGAAAGCCAGACGACCGATGCGACCGAAGCCGTTAATAGCAACCTTTACTGCCATTGTGTCTCCTTTCGTAAGGCCCCCGCGAGCTACAGCGCCCGCCGTTGAGGCCCACAAACTAACCACTCGCCTAATATACCTTTTTTTTGACTTGAATTTCACGAGAATGCTCGAAATTGAAAATCAAATTTACGTTAAAACGTTTTAAAGACTAAAATAGCAGTTAAATCCATATATAAGTCGATACTTCAAACTACCTGTTTGCTTCAATGAGCTTTTCAAGCCGTAAAACACGATGGTAGAGGGCTGACTTCGACAAGGGAGGGTCAGCCATCTCCCCCAAATCACGCAGTGACAGATCGGGGTAGCGCTCGCGCAGGTCGCAAAAGACCGCCAAGGCGTCCGGAAGCGTGTCGCGCAAACCCCGCTGTTCGAGCTCATCGATCAACGCAAGCTGATGCTGGGCGGCACCCGCACTTCTGGTCTGATTGGCCAGCTCGGCATTCACGCGACGGTTTACGTCGTTCTTAACCAATTTGACCGCGCGCGCTTCCTCGATCTCGGCAACGCTGCGCTTGGCGCCGACCAGCTTTAGAAGCTGCTCGATCTCCTCGGCGCTCTTAATGTAGACGGCAAAGGATCCGCGCCGCGCGTTAACGCGCGCATGGACCCCAATCTGCTCCAATAGATCGCAAAGCCCCCGGGCATACTGCTCGCCCTGCACCGCAATCTCCAAATGAAAATCGCCGCGTGGATCGGCCACGAAACCGCCGGCGATGAGCGCGCCGCGGATGTAGGCAAGCCTGCAGCAGGGACGGGCAACGATGTGCCGGGGAACACCAGCGACGAGCCCTCCCCTGCGGTCGAGAATGCCCAGCAGCACCAGAGCCTTGTCCAGGTCGGGCTGATCGGGCAGGGTAATGAGATAGTTACGGACCTTATGCAAGACCGATTTACGAACGGTGAATTCCGTTTTGAGCTTAAGGATGCGATGCGTCAGTGTGATCATCGTGCGCGCGACGGCACCCGTCTCGGTCGCGACCGTCAAACGATACCGCCCGGAGCCGGCCAGCGAAAGTGTACCGCTCACACGCGTCAGGGCGGCAAGCGTCGACAAATCGCAGTATTCACATTCGGGTTCGCAGCGCGCGAGCTCGTCACGCACCTCGGCGGTAAACGACATGCAGACCTATGCTTTCGTGTTGGCGCGCGACAGGTCGCGATGGGAAATGCTCACGTGATATTGGGCGCCTTCCAAATAACGTGCCGTGGCCTCGGCGATGGCAACGCTGCGGTGTTGACCGCCCGTGCAGCCGATGGCAATAGAAAGCTGTGGCTTGCCCTCCGCGATATAGCCGGGCATGACCGTATCGAGCAGCTGCGTCCAAGCTTTCCAGAACTCCTGGGTCTTGGGATGGTCCAAAACAAAGTCAGAGACTTTCTTATCGAGACCGGTCATGGTGCGCATCTCGGGATCGTAGAACGGATTGGGCAGGAAGCGAACGTCGATCATAATGTCCGCCTCGACGGGCATGCCGTGCTTAAAGCCAAACGAGAACACGTGAACGTCCATGAGCTGCTGGTCGGACAGCTCGGAGAACGCCATGCGCAATTTATTGCGCAGAGCAGAAGTGCGCAAGCGGCTCGTATCGATAATCATATCGGCTCGATCGCGCACACCCTGCAGCTGCAGGCGCTCGCGCTGAATCGCATCGGCCGTAGTCTCCCCCGGCTTGGCAATGGGGTGGCGGCGGCGGTTTTCGCTATAACGACGGATCAGCACCTCGTCAGAGGCCTCGAGAAACACGATGTCACAGCTCATCTCCCGCTCCTCGAGTGCGGCAACGGCATCGAGCAGCTCATCGAACAAGCCCTGGCTGCGCAGGTCGCAGGTGACGGCGAGATGCCTGCCCACGCCCGTATTGATGCCGACGAGTTCGGCAAGCTGGGCGATCAGACGCGGAGGCAAGTTGTCGATGCAAAAATAGCCCATGTCCTCGAACACATGCATGGCCTGCGTTCGGCCCGATCCGGACATTCCGGTGATGATGACGATATCGGGGATGCGCTCCGCCGCATCCATGGCATCTCCCTTTTGCATGTGTGCCTCCTAAAACAAGCGCGGGACCCGGCCAGCGGATCCCGCGCGATCAATTGCCTTTATTGAGTATACCGCCCCAAGCGGATACGAGGCCTGTCTTACGCCTCAAGCGCAGCCTTGAACCAACTTGTAATACTCGTGGGGTGCGTAATGGCAGTGCCTACGACAACTGCCCAGGCGCCCGTATCAATCGCGGCGCGGGCCTCCTCGGGCGTGTGCACGCGGCCCTCGCAGATGATGGGAAGACCGGGGAATTCCTCGGTCGCCTGACGCAGGAGCGGCAGATCGGGGCCATCGGCCATGGTGCAGTCGATGGCGGCGACACCATGAGAAAGCGTAGTGGATACCAGGTCAAAGCCCATATCAACCGCACGGCGAATGTCCTCGATGGTGGCGCAGTCGGCCATCAGGAGCACACCCTCCTCGTGCAGCGGACGGAAGGTATCCTCGACCGTCTTGCCATCGGGGCGCGGACGATCGGTGGCGTCGATCGCCACGATATCGGCACCCGCAGCAACGCAGGCGCGAGCGTGGCGCAGCGTCGGTGTGATGTAAACGCCCTCGTGTCCATCCTTCCACAAGCCAATGACGGGGACCTCACAGCGGCCCTTAATGGCGGCGATGTCGGCAAGACCCTGGCAGCGAATGGCGGCGGCGCCGCCAAGCTCGCAGGCGCGAGACATTTGAGCCATGGTCTCGGGCGTACGAAGCGGCTCGCCCATATACGCCTGAACACTCACGACGAGCTTGCCCTTCAGGGACTGGATCAAAGGATCAACGGTCATGTTCGACTCAACCTTTCTCAAAACAGCCTTCTGAGACACCGCACCTTGACGTTCAAACCGTCGCTCGCGTACCGAAGTACGCTTCGGTCCTCTTTCACGTCAATCTGCGGCACCTCAGAAGGCGCACTTGGTAGTTATGTTTACTTCAACGATGCAAGAAGGTGTTCGGCGGCACCGATGAGCGGCGCGTCGCCCTCCAGAGAACCGATGAGGATCGGCGTGTCCTGAAGCGGATCGAGCGCCTGGCTGGCATAGCCCTCGTGCACCGAATCCTTCCACGTCTGTGAACGCCAATCGGGACCTTGGTGAATCACGCCACCCGAAAGCACGATGACCTCAGGGTCCAGGATGTTAGCGAGCGAGCCCAAGCTGGCACCCAGCGCAAAGCCGGCGTCATGGATGACCTCGGTCGCCTTTGCGTCGCCAGCACGGCACAGGTCGTTCACGTCGCGACCGACCGAAGGACGGCTGGGGTCAACTCGACCGAAGCGCTCATCGTACATACGACCAATGGAAGTGCCCGAAGCAACCGACTCAAGATGGCCAGAACGTCCGCAGGCGCAGGGAATGCCGGCGGCAGCCGAGCACTCGATGTGGCCCATATGGCCGGCAGCACCATGGAAGCCCTGCATCACGCGGCCGTTCTCGACATATGCGCCGCCGATGCCCGTACCGATGCCAAGACACAAGACGGAGAACTTGCCCTTGCCGACGCCCCAGTGGGCCTCGCCCAGAGCATGAGCCTGCACGTCGCCTACGACGGCAACGGGAAGACCGAGGTCCTCGCGCAGACGCGGCCCCAACTGAACGCCGGACCAGCCGGGCATGATCTCATTGGCATACGCGATGGCGCCCGTCTTGGGATCGACGACGCCGGCGGCACCGATACCGACGCCAAGGACCTCGACATCGGGATTCGCCTCGAGAGCAGCCTTGATGGACGCCTCGATACGCTGGAAGACGGCCTCGCCGCCCTCCTGGGCCTCGGTAGGAACCTCGGCCTCAAAAACGGGATGGGGCACACTACCGTCAGCCGGGTACTCCATGATGGCAGTCGCGATCTTAGTTCCGCCGATATCGACAGAGCAGACGTACTTGTTCTCCATGTCGCTCTCCTTAGGAGATAAAAACAACTACAGGAAATGAAGGCGGTGTTATCGCCGCAACTTAGTAAAGGTTTCCCAGGTGCCCGAGGTTGGGGTGAAAGTGGTGGGGGGGTGGCCATA